>CALUJF010000021.1 GCA_944320855.1 uncultured Phocaeicola sp. | reverse complement strand
ATGCACTTTATGCGTCCGGCATAAGATTTCAGCAAATGCTTCAACGCATCTATATTGTCACCGCTGATATATACGTTCTTGCTGTCCTTGTTCTCAGGCAGACTGTTATGTTCCTCATCCGGCACAACAACTGTAGTTGTATCAAGCGAAGCTAACAGTCTGGCATAATTTTTACCCAAGAAACGAAGTTCATACCCCTCATCCGTGACATTTATCTTGTCTTTCAGATATTCTTTAAAACGTTCTATATCGAAAGAGCCGTCCGCATGGAAACATGCGGGAAAGTTTTCCCTCAGTACTTCCATTTCTTTAGCTCCGAGAGTAACATTGTTATTCTTTTCCGTTATATCCTTTATCATTATTCATCCGAGTTATTATGCGGCAAAATTAATATATTTTTTACATATAAGTCCGACATACAAATACAAACCAAGTATCAATCCTCATTCAACTCTTCAAAAAAGCCTTCTACCCCACCTTCTATCTGCTTGCCCAAATCCTCAATCTGTTTCGAGAAATCTTTCAATGCATTCTTGGTCATTTTGGCAAAAATCCTGCCTTTCAGTTTTCCAATCTCTTTAAGTTCCTCTTCGGAGTAATCATATTTAGAAAGTTCTTTTTCTATCTTTTCATATTCGGATGTTATCTTTTTCCAGTCTTCGTCAGTAAATTCATCATATCTGTCTTCCACCTTTTCTACCAAAGAAGACAATTCACCGACAGGTGTCTTTGAGGTTTCGCACGATGAAAAACCCAACGAAAAAGCAATTGCTGCAAGAAACACATTTAATTTATTCATAACCATAGTTTTATTCAATTCTTAATATACATAGGCATCTCCTTTGTTCCGACGTTCTTCAGCATCCCATCGGCCACAAGTCCTCTCAGTGTACGCAATGACTTAGACTTGTTGAAACCGGTCAACCTTTCAAAATCCACACGGCGCATGAACTGATTATCAGAGAAGTACCGGTCTATCTTGGCCATTATTTCTGCCAGCTCCATATTCCCGGAATGGCGAGAATCGTCTGTTTCATGTTCAAACTGCACTGTACGGAACATTTCCGAAAGTTCCTTGTCAGGAGTAAAACGGATGCCTTTCACCTTGATATCTGCCGCACTTACATATTCCGGATTTACGTCAGGAGCACATTTAAGGCTAAGGCTGAAGCGTCCGATACCTTCCAGATGTACAGAATAGCCATTACTCAGTGCATTATACATCTCAGTGTTGAGGGCTGCGAGTACCGCTCTCACATCGGCTACCGTAAGCGTACATTTCTGGTTTATGCTCTCACTCAGGTTTCTCGTAGTCACAACACCATTGGTAATGACTTTTGCATGAAGTTTGGAAGTCGTAACACCTTCTTTCTCAGGGTTATTATACAAATCGAATTTTATTGCCATACTTATATCTTTTATATGATTAATGTTATTGTTTTCCTAAACGCTTCGTCACAGATAGCGGAACACGTACGTGTAACGCGTGGAACACGAACGTGCAACGCGCGGAACACGTTCGTGTAACGGGCGGAACACGTACGTGTAACGGTAAATGTGACAAAAAATTCTGATATAAAAAAGGAAACACAAAAGAAATAGATATCGGCAGAGGATAATTAACAATTAATAACAAGGTGTAGAGGATTTTTTTCATACCTTTGTTTTCCGGTATAAATTACACTATTTATCTTTATGCAAAACAGTGACAGCATCATCATAATTCCTACTTACAACGAGAAGGAAAACATTGAGAATATAATACGTGCCGTGTTCGGTTTGGAGAAGTTTTTCCATATCCTTATTATCGAGGATAACTCGCCGGACGGAACCGCAGACATAGTTAGAAAACTGCAGGAGGAATTTCCGGAAAGACTTTTCATGATTGAAAGAAAAGGGAAATTAGGATTGGGAACTGCATACATCACAGGATTCAAATGGGCTATCGAGAAGAAATACGACTACATTTTCGAAATGGATGCCGACTTCAGCCATAATCCGAACGATTTGCCACGTCTGTACAAAGCCTGTCATGACAACGGAGGAGATGTATCCATCGGTTCAAGATACGTCAGCGGGGTAAATGTGGTGAACTGGCCTATGGGAAGGGTGCTCATGTCGTACTTTGCATCGAAATATGTAAGGTTTATCACCGGAATACCTGTCCACGATACTACAGCCGGATTCAAGTGCTACAGACGCGAGGTGCTTGAAACCATCGACCTCGATAAAATCCGATTCAAGGGATATGCATTCCAGATTGAAATGAAATTCACTGCCTACAAGTGCGGATTCAAGATTATCGAAGTGCCTGTGATATTCATCAACCGCGAACTCGGTACATCGAAGATGAACAGCAGTATTTTCGGCGAGGCCGTGTTCGGAGTGATGAAACTGAAATGGGACAGTTGGTTCAAGAAGTATCCTAAGAGGAAATAGAATAAAGGAAACAAGGTTTCAGTTACAAGTTAACAAGGTTTCTATTCGTACGGAATTAACGATAGGCGAAGCTAAAACCTTGTCAACTTGTCTACTCGTCAACTTGTCTACTCTAATATAATTTAGTATCAAAGATGAAAAGAATTTGGATAAAGAATGCTGTCATCGTAAACGAGGGCAGACAGTTTAAAGGCTCGGTTGTAACTGAGGATGAAACTATATACAGAATAATAGAAGGCGATGCTGCGCCTGAATGCGATATAAACGAAACCATAGATGCCGGAGGTTGCTTCCTGTTGCCGGGAGTGATAGACGACCATGTTCATTTCCGCGACCCGGGGCTGACCCACAAGGCTGATATGGCTACAGAAACTGCTGCCGCAGCTGCCGGTGGTGTGACTTCGTTCATGGATATGCCTAACTGCAATCCACAGACCACTACCATCGAGGCCCTGGAAAACAAGTTTGCCGATGCAGCTACCAAATGTGTGGTGAACTATTCATTCTATTTCGGAGCGACGAATAATAATGCTGACCAGTTGAAAAATCTTGACAAGACACACGTTTGCGGTGTGAAACTGTTTATGGGTGCAAGTACAGGCAACATGCTTGTGGACCGAATGGAAGCATTGAAGAAGATATTCTCCGAAGCAGGAATGCTCATTGCCACTCACTGCGAGGACCAGGCTGTGATAAGCCGCAATACTGCCGAAGTAAAGGCAAAGTATGGCGAAGATGCAGATATATCTCTTCATCCTGTCATCCGCAGCGAGGAGGCTTGTTATAACTCTTCATCGCTTGCTGTAAAATTGGCAAAGGAAACGGGAGCACGTCTGCATATCCTGCATGTAAGTACCGCAAAGGAACTTGAACTCTTCGAGGACAAACCTCTTTCAGAGAAAAAAATCACTTCCGAGGCCTGTGTGTCGCATCTTATGTTCTGCGATGAGGACTACAAGACACTTGGCGGACGCATAAAGTGCAATCCAAGTATCAAGACTCGCGCCGACCGCGATGCTCTGAGAAAGGCATTAAGCAGCAATCTGATAGACGTGATAGGTACAGACCACGCCCCTCACCTGCTTTCAGAGAAACAGGGCGGTGCACTGAAGGCTGTATCGGGTATGCCAAGTCTGCAATTCTCACTGGTAAGTATATATGAGCTTGTCAAGGAAGACATTTTATCAGTGGAACAGCTTGTACAGAAAATGTGTCATGCTCCGGCCGAGCTTTATCAGATTAAGGACAGAGGATTTATCCGCGAAGGATATAAGGCTGACCTTGTGCTGCTCAATCCTAACCACGAATGGACAGTAACAGCCGACTGCATAAAGAGCCGCTGTGGATGGAGTCCTATGGAGGGAAGAAACTTCCATTCTAAAGTTGAGAAGACTTTCGTAAACGGAACTGTAGTCTACGAAAACGATACTGTCAATACCGCACACAGAGGTCAGGCATTAGTGTTTAACAGATGATAAGTATTTAATAGTTGACAAGGCTTCAGTTGACAAGTTAACAAGGTTTTCCATCCGGATGCAACCTTGTCAACTCGTTAACTTGTCAACTCGTCAACTCAAAATTATAATAATAATGCGCACAGACATTACCGTAAAGGAATACGACATACACGAACTGGCTGATTACATAAACTGGATTTACTTTTTCCATGCATGGGGATTTCAGCCTAAATACTCGTCGATAGCCGATATACACGGTTGCGACGGTTGTCGTGCAATGTGGCTTGTATCTTTCAAGGAAGATGAAAGACCGAAAGCTTCCGAGGCAATGCAACTGCACAAAGAGGCACAGAGAATGCTGAACAACTTAGACGGACGATTCAAGGTCTATGCCATGTACCGCCTGATGGATGCCAATTCGGACGGCGACAACCTTATAATGGAAGGAAAGACTTTTCCGCTTCTGAGGCAGCAGTCAAGAGTAAAAGACTCTGACCCGTATCTGTGTCTGAGCGATTTTGTAAGGCCTGCCGCTTCGGGTGTGACAGATACGGTAGGTTGTTTTGCCACTACCATCGATCCTAAGATGGAAAAAGAGTTTGAAGGCGACGACTATAAACTCATGCTCTGCAAGACATTGGCAGAGAGGTTGGCCGAAGCTGCAGCAGAGAAGATTCATGAAACTATCAGAAAGTCTGTCTGGGGATATGCTCCAGACGAGAATCTGAGTATTAAAGAACTGCTTGACGAAAAGTATTGCGGAATACGTCCTGCCGTAGGTTATCCTTCACTACCGGACATATCCGTGAACTTTTTGCTTGATGAATTGTTGGATATGAAGCGCATAGGAATAACCCTGACAGAAAACGGTATGATGCACCCTCATGCTTCGGTAAGCGGACTGATGTTCGCGCATCCGCAGTCAAGATACTTCAGTGTGGGAAAGATAGACGAAGCGCAACTTGCCGACTATGCCGGAAGGCGTGGCAAGACAGCCGACGAGATGAGAAAGTATCTGAGAGCGAATGTTGGTTAGTTTTCAGTTGTTAGTTGTTAGTTGCTGGTTGCTAATTCTTAATTTTTAATTATTAATTTTTAATTCTAAATGATATTACTTAGAGTTGCAATATTCTTCCTGCTTATGCTGCTGTTGCCCGACTGGTATATACACCGTATATATCTGAAGAACAAAGGCAGCAAGATTTATAAAAGGCTTCTATGGGGACCGACTATAGGGCTGTTAGTGCTGTTAGCTGTTTTCATAGCCATGCACAACAGTCTGCACGACTACTTCGGCATATATCTTATTGTCACTCTTTGTTTCTGCATCCCTAAACTGACATTTGTAATCTTCAGTCTTCTGCTTAGAGGGTTGAATAGAATTACCGGTATGAACATCCCTCACGCTGCTGTATCTGCCTTGCCTGCATTGGCAATGTTGGGATACATACTTTTCGGAGCTATTAAAGGTAAAGAGAATTTCAAGGTCAGGGAAGTGACATTCTATTCCCCCAACCTACCTGAGAAATTCGACGGATACCGTATTCTGCAACTGTCGGACATACACTCCGGAAGCTGGAAAGGCAATCCCGAAGCTCTCCAAAAAGCTATTGAACTGTGCAACAGACAGAATGCCGACCTGGCTCTTTTCACAGGCGACCTCGTAAACAGCCGCGCTGACGAACTGACAGAGTTTAGCGATATATTCTCCGGACTGAAAGCCAAAGACGGTGTATACTCTGTATTGGGAAACCATGATTATGGCACTTATGTAAAATGGGATTCTGAAGCAGACAGAATAGCAAACGTGGATTCACTCATTGCCCGCGAAAACAGAATGGGTTGGACTATGCTGAACAACAGCCATACCATCATTAAAAGAGGAAATGACTCGATAGCTGTGATAGGAGTAGAAAACAGCGGCCGTCCTCCATTTCCGGATTATGCCCGTCTGAAAGACGCATCTGCCGGAACGGAAGGAATGTTTCAGGTTCTCATGAGTCACGACCCTACACATTGGCGAAGAGAGGTCATACCGAAAACAGATATAGAACTGACACTGTCGGGACATACGCACGACATGCAGATTACTTTCTTCGGGTTCTCGGTTTCGTCATTCATCTATCCGGAGCACAACGGTATGTATATGGATGGAGATAGAGGACTTTATGTAAACATCGGACTGGGGCATGTACTGTTTCCTATGCGACTCGGGGCATGGCCGGAAATAACGGTTATAAAATTAAGAATTAAGAATTAAGAATTAAGAGCTAAAGAAATTATAAACTCATAAACTTAAAAACTAAAGAACTTAAAAACTTAATACTCATAAATATGAAATTCTTCTACATTATTTATCAGGTTTGTATAGGGCTGCCTATATTCCTTATAACAACTATCCTCACGGCATTGATTACAATGATTGGATGCCACTTGGGTAACGGACATTTCTGGGGATATTATCCCGGAAAAATCTGGTCGCAGATAACATGCTACACACTTCTCCTGCCTATAAAAGTGGAAGGGCGAGAAAATATTGACAAGAACCAGTCGTATGTGTTCGTGGCAAACCATCAAGGTTCGTTCGACATATTCCTTATTTACGGATTTCTCGGAAGAAACTTCAAATGGATGATGAAAAAGAGTCTGAGAAAAATTCCGTTCGTGGGAAAGGCTTGCGAATCGGCCGGATTCATTTTCGTAGACAAATCAGGACCAAGAAAGATACACGAAACCATAGAACAGGCCTTTCATGTTCTGAAGGACGGCACTTCGTTGGTGGTGTTCCCTGAAGGTGCAAGAACTTTCACCGGACATATGGGAATTTTCAGAAAAGGAGCATTCCAGTTGGCCGACGAATTGCAGCTTCCGGTAGTACCTCTGACTATAGACGGCTCGTTCAACATTCTGCCGCGTACAGGCAAATTGCTGTCATGGCATCCTATGAAACTGACTATCCACAAGCCTATCTTCCCTAAATCAAAAGGAACGGAAAACATTAAGGAAACACTGGAAGAATCGTACAAGGTAATAGAAAGTGCATTGCCTGAAGAATATAAAGGCAAGGTTGATAATCCAGACCAATAAAGACTCATATACAAACAGTAAAGAAAAAGCTCCGGCATAACAGGAAGGAATTCCAATATGCAGGAGCTTGTTTTATTATATATAAATGTATAACTGATTATCCGATTACCATTCAACGAATTTTCCGCGCGCCCTGCGGTCAGCGAGAATCTCTTTCAGACGTTTGTTCTTCTCTTTCGCAATGTATTTACGTCCGAAGATATTTGGAATTGCTACACCAAGCGAGATACACAATATCACCATACCTGAAGTGATACCGCTTTGCATAGCTTTCATCAGCACTGAAATCTGCTCCGGAGATTCTACGTTCATGTTGATTATACCGAAAAGCATACGGTACATAAGCACACCCGGAATCATAGGAATGACAGAAGGGATAGTCAATACATGGTTAGGACAGTGGAACCAGTGTACGGCCTTAATAGCAATAAGGCTTACCAACACAGAACCGGCGAATGAGCCCATTACAAGTCCCATGTCAAGACCAATGTTGTCTGTACTTGGACCGAGATTCACAAAGTTACGTGTACATACAGCTATGATACCTCCTATAGCTACGACCCACAACAGACGGCGAGGGATATTGAAAATCATGGAGAATCCCATCGCCGAGATAGCTGCCGCAATGGCATATTCAATATATGAGTGATGAGGTACCATGCTTATTGTCGGGAAAAAGTTTTCTATATGGCATATCTTAACCGCAAATGCAATACCGAAAGCCATTGCAGATACCATAAGCAATGTGTTTACAGCTCTGACAATACCAACTTGTATATAATTGTCAAGCATGTCATCCACGAAGTTTATCAAAGGTACACCAGGTACGATGAACAGCGCACATGCCAACAGCGGATGCCATGGTGTAGTGGTCCATGAAGCAGGCAATAATGTAGACGCCCATGCAAGCATAGTGGAAACGAATGCGGCAATGGCTATACCCATATAATGATTTAATCCCGACTCGTTGCAGTGCGCACGGACTCTCATACCGATAATGGCTGCTATAGAAGCATAGAGGAATGCCATCCAGTCGCATCCGAACTGAATACAGAATCCGCCACAGGCAAATCCGGCTCCTATGGCTACCTGCCATGGTGTGTAATTACGCTTGCTCTTGCGTATTTCCTCTAATTCTGCCTCATACTGGTCGAGTGTATAATCATTCTCTATGGCACGCCACGACAATTTACTTACAGCAGAAATTGCTGTCATGTTCACTCCATGTCCTTCTATTCTCTGAAACTTGGTGAAAGAATAATCGCCATCGCTGACGTTCACCATAAGCATGGTAAAGCTGACATTGATGTGAAGTTTTTCTTCCGGAATACCTAAGAAAGCGGCAGTACGCTTCATGTTTCTTACCACACGGTTAGTGTCGGCAAGGCTTTCAACCAAAAGTTTTCCGGTGCGTAGAAGTAAATCTACTCGTCGATGTAGCAACAGCTCATCGTGTACTTTTTCTGTCGTTTGAAGATGTTCCATATAGTCAAGTTTTGTTTTCCGGCTGCAAAGGTATTAATTATTCCTATTTTATGCGTATCTTTGCAGAGCAATATTTGTACAAAAAAACGCCCGAATTTGAAAACAAGTAGAAAAATCACAACCTGATTCCACAGTTTTGTGGAAAAATTACACACTTTAAACAAATGCAATAAACAGATATAGCCACATAAAAAACTAATTATCAACCACATAAGCTTCACCATTGAACGATGGCATAAGTATTGCCGAAAGTTTTATGGCATCTAAAAACATTAACAGCAAAGTATATGAAACGATTTTTGACAAAAAAGGACTTGAAATTCAAGAAAAAACAAGCCGTTTACACATGTATCTGCATTATCTTAGTTGTTGGCATCTATTTTATTTTCAACAGGAAGGAAAAACCTGTAATTGAAAGACCAATAGTATGTGTTGAGCCAGTAATTCAGGAAGATGTAGAGATATATGGTGACTATGTTGGTCGAATCCGTGCTCAACTTTTCGTAGAAGTGAGAGCCAGAGTGGAAGGTTTCCTCGAAAGAATGCATTTCGAAGAAGGTAGCTATGTAAAGAAGGATCAGGTTCTGTTTGTCATTAATCAGGATCAATATAGAGCAAAGGCTGACAAGGCAAGGGCACAGCTGAAAAAAGACGAAGCTACGGCACTTAAGGCAAAACGTGACCTTGACCGTATCCGTCCGCTGTACGAACAGAATGCTGCCAGCCAGTTGGACCTGGACAATGCAATCGCAGCATACGAAACAGCGGAGGCAAGCGTAGGTATGAGTAAGGCTGATTTGGAACAGGCCGAACAGGAATTGGGATATACCATCGTACGCTCGCCTATATCTGGACATATCAGTGAAAGATTAGTAGACCCGGGTACTCTCGTCGGAACAAGCGGAAAATCACTGCTTGCCACTATCGTGAAAAGTGACACAGTGAACGTGGATTTCAGCATGACTGCACTCGACTATCTGAAAAGCAAGGAAAGAAATGTCACACTCGGACAGAAAGATACTACAAGAACATGGAAACAGACTGTAACTGTAACATTGCCTGACAACAGTGTATATGAGCACAAAGGTCTGGTGGACTTCGCTTCTCCTCAGGTAAACCCTAAGACAGGTACATTCCAGGTGAGAGCGGAACTTCCAAATCCGGAACATGTCCTTCTTCCGGGACAGTTCACAAGTGTTAAGGTTCTTCTGGATGTAAGAGAAAACGCGACTGTTGTTCCAAAGAAAGCACTTATCATCGAAAAAGGCGGTTCGTATATATTCGTAATGCGTCGTGACTCTGTTGCAGAAAGACGTTTCATCGAAATAGGTCCTGAATTCAAAAATGAGGTCATAGTGGAAAGAGGATTAGCTCCCGGAGAATTAATCGTTACGGAAGGATTCCACAAGCTTACTCCTGGAGTGAAAGTACAGGTTGCCCCTAATCCGTCCGAGAAAAAGGACGATGAAGACAATGGCAATAACGAATGAATATACACATAGGTAAACTTTAACCAAGCTACATATTTATGAAAGTAAGTTTCTTCATAGACAGACCGGTATTCTCGGCTGTCATCTCAATACTTATAGTCATAGTGGGCATCATAGGCCTGATGATGCTTCCTATAGACCAATATCCACAAATAACGCCACCGGTTGTGAAAATCAGCGCATCATATCCTGGTGCGAGCGCAGTAACAGTTTCACAGGCTGTCGCCACCCCAATAGAGCAGGAGCTTAACGGTACTCCCGGAATGCTTTATATGGAATCAAACAGCTCAAATACCGGAAGTTTCTCTGCTACAGTAACTTTCGACATATCTGCAGATCCGGATATGGCATCGGTGGAAATACAGAACCGTGTGAAACTGGCAGAATCAAGACTTCCTGCCGAAGTAGTTCAGAACGGAATCGAAGTTGAAAAACAGGCAGCCAGCCAGCTCATGACTCTTACATTGATGTCGGACGACCCTAAGTTTGACGAAATCTATCTTAGTAACTTTGCTACTCTTTATGTGCTCGACCTTCTTAGGCGTATTCCCGGTGTAGGTAGAGTATCAAATATTGGTAGCCGTTATTACGCAATGCAGATTTGGGTAGACCCTGCAAAGCTTGCCAACTACGGACTGACAGTGAAGGATTTGCAAAGTGCATTAAAAGACCAAAACCGCGAATCGGCAGCCGGAGTATTGGGTCAGCAGCCTATGTCAAGCGGTATAGACATAACTATCCCTATCACAGCCCAGGGACGTCTTTCTTCGGCATCTCAGTTTGAAGAGATAGTACTTAGAGCTAATCCGGACGGTTCTCTCATCAGAATGAAAGACGTGGCAAGAGTTTCACTCGAAGCCTCATCATACAGTACTGAAAGTGGTATCAACGGTGGTAATGCAGCGGTACTTGGTATATATATGCTTCCGGGAGCCAACGCGATGGAAGTTGCACAAAGAGTAAAAGATACAATGGAGGAAATCAGCCAGACTTTCCCTGAAGGTCTGGAATACAATTTCCCATTCGATATGACAAATTACATCTCGCAGTCTATTCATGAGGTGTATAAAACACTGTTCGAGGCACTGTTCCTCGTAATTGTGGTGGTGTTCCTGTCTCTTCAGAGCTGGAGAGCAACCCTTATCCCTGTAGTTGCAGTCCCCATATCGCTTATCGGTACATTCGGTTTCATGTTGATATTCGGATTCTCGCTGAATATACTTACACTGTTGGGACTTGTCCTTGCAATTGGTATTGTGGTGGACGATGCCATTGTGGTCGTGGAGAATGTAGAACGCATAATGGAGGAAGAGAAACTAAGCCCTTACGAGGCAACGAAAAAAGCCATGGAAGGACTGGCTGGAGCGGTTATAGCTACATCACTTGTACTTGCTGCGGTGTTTGTTCCGGTAAGTTTTCTATCAGGTATCACAGGTCAGTTGTACCGCCAATTTACAGTAACAATTGTAGTTTCTGTACTTTTGTCGACGGTAGTAGCCTTGACATTAAGTCCTGTAATGTGTTCTCTGATTCTGAAACCAACAGATCCGGACAAGCCTAAGAACAAGGTTTTCAATTGGATAAACAAATGGCTGGGTATAGGTAACAATCATTATGTGAAATACATAAACCGGTTTATAAAGAATCCTCGTCGCGTAATGGCAGGTTTTGGCATGGCACTGGTATTCATATATGTTTTCCACAGACTTGTTCCTACAAGTTTCCTTCCTGTAGAAGACCAGGGATACTTTACCGTGGAACTTGAGCTGCCTGAAACAGCCACACTTGAACGTACACGGGAAGTCACTGACAGGGCTATTGATTTCATAATGAAAGATCCTGCAGTAGAATACATCCTGAATGTAACAGGTACCAGCCCACGTGTAGGTACAAGCCAGGCAAGAAGCCAGCTTACAGTAATTCTTAAAGAGTGGAAAGAACGCGACAACACTACTATAGACGAAGTGATGGAACGTGTGCAAAAGGAACTTGAGACATATCCAGAAAGCAAGGTATTCCTTTCTACTCCACCGGTAATTCCGGGACTCGGTACAGCCGGAGGTTTCGAAATGCAGCTTGAAGCCAGAGGTGAAGCTACTTACGATGATTTAGTCCGTGCAACAGACACACTTATGCATTACGCATCTATGCATAAGGAAATAGCCGGCTTGTCATCATCACTACAAGCAGAGATTCCACAGCTTTATTTCGACGTGGACCGCGACAAAGTCAAGCTTGCAGGAGTTCCAATGGCTGATGTATTCTCTACGATGAAGACTTATACCGGTTCGGTATATGTGAACGACTTCAATATGTTCAACCGTATTTACCGTGTATATATCCAGGCAGAAGCTCCTTATCGCCAGCAACGTGAAAACATCGGGCTGTTCTTCGTAAAAGGTTCATCGGGTGATATGATTCCGCTTACAGCTCTCGGAACAACTGATTACACCACAGGACCGGGAAGTATCAAACGTTTCAATATGTTCAACACTTCAGTTATACGCGGAACAACTGCCAACGGTGCCAGCTCTGGACAGGTTATGAATATACTTGAACAGATAGCACGCGAAAAACTGCCTGACAACATCGGAGTGGAATGGAGCGGTCTGTCATATCAGGAAAAACAGGCCGGAGGTCAGACCGGAATCATACTGTCACTGGTATTCCTGTTCGTATTCCTCTTCTTGGCGGCACTTTATGAAAGCTGGACCGTACCTATCGCGGTATTGATTTCACTTCCTGTAGCAGTGCTCGGTGCATATGCCGGAGTAACATTATGCGGACTGGAAAATGATACTTACTTCCAGATTGGCCTTGTAATGCTTATAGGTCTGGCAGCGAAGAATGCCATCCTTATCGTAGAATTTGCCAAAGATGAAGTTGATAAAGGAAGAGATGTAATAGAATCTGCAATACATGCGGCAAGACTCCGTTTCCGACCTATCCTGATGACATCACTGGCATTCATCCTCGGTATGCTGCCTATGGTTTTGGCCACAGGTCCTGGTTCTGCCAGCCGCCAGGCTATTGGTACCGGTGTATTCTTCGGAATGATTGTAGCCGTTACTATAGGAATAATACTTGTACCGTTCTTCTTCGTTATGATATACAAAATAACAGGAAAGGCTAAACAGAAAAGTATCAACATTAAGAAAGCATAACCTATGAAACATATAGCATCTATATTAAAACTGACATTCATAGCAATTCTGACAATCACATCAAGTGGTTGTCAGCTGGGGAAGCACTATACCCGCCCAGAGATGAGAATGCCGGAAGTGCTTGACAGCATGAGTATGGACAGCACGTCTATAGGAGATTTCCCATGGGAACAGCTCTACACAGACACTACCCTGCAGGCACTGATTAGAAAAACACTTGAATACAACAAGGATATGCTTATAGCCGGTGCACGCATAAAGGAGCTGGCAGCAATGAAACATATCAACTGGGCAAACATGTTTCCTTCAATAACTAACAGAATCTATGCCGAGGAGGAAATGGAAAATTATGGTGGTAATAACCCTAAACCTGATGACCAGTTCGATATTAAATTCGGAATTTCCTGGGAACTGGATTTATGGGGGAATTTACGTTGGGCACGCGACAAGAGCATGGCTGAATTTATGGGTTCTATTGAGAACCAGCGTGCTCTGAAAATGAGTCTTATAGCACAGATAGCACAGTCGTATTTCGAACTTGTGGCTTTGGACAATGAGCTTGCCATCGTACGCAAGACCGTCGATGCAAGACGTGAAAGTCTGTATCTGGCAAGAATAAGATATGAAGGTGGTTTGACAAACGAAACAGCTTTCCGTCAGGCTCAGGTGGAGTTGGCAAGAACAGCAACACTTGTTCCGGACCTTGAGAAAAAGATAACTCTTAAGGAAAACGAAATAGCTTTCCTGACAGGTGAATATCCACATTCCATAAGCCGTTCCGTACTGCCGGAAGATGTACTTCTTCCTTCAACGCTCCCTGTAGGTTTGCCGTCAAGCCTTCTTGAAAGACGTCCTGACGTACGACAGGCAGAACAGTCGCTGATAGCGGCCAATGCAGCTGTTGGTGTGGCATATACAAACATGTTTCCGCGGCTTACCCTGACAGCCAGCTTCGGAACAGAGAGTGAAGAACTGGTAGATGTACTGAAATCACCTCATCACCTTATAACCGGTTCACTTATAACTCCTATTTTTAATTTCGGTAAAAACCGTGCCGCACTGAAAGCCAAGAAGGCTGCATATGAACAGGCTACTTACACATACGAGAAAGCTGTATTGAATGCATTCAAGGAAGCAAGAAATGCTATCGTAGAATTCAACAAGACACGTGATATATACGAAACCAGGCTAAGACTGGAGCAGGCATCGAAGAGTGCGCTCGACCTTGCCGAACTACAGTATATAAACGGAGTGATAGGATATATTGACCTGCTTGATGCTCAGCGTGGATATCTTGATGCACAGATAGGATTAAGCAATGCTATTCGCGACAAACAGATTACTCTCGTAAACCTGTACAAAGCTCTTGGAGGCGGATGGTCGCAAGATGAGAATAAGAAAAACTGATAATTTAGAATCTGTTTAGAAGCCGTTCAGACGGTGTTCAGTGAACATTCACTAAACGTTCACTGAACACCGTCTGAACGGCTTCTAAATGGTTGTTAAACGGAACTTAATTGAAGAACTTTATTCCGATAAATATAGTTCTCGGCTGTGTAGGGCCATAGAAATATTTTGAGTCACGTCCTATACCTTTATCCAAATCTTTTTGGAAAGCATTGAACATATTGTTCACACCACCATTCAACTGAAGTTTCAGATGGTCGTTCAATACGAATGTATAATTCAACTTCAGATTCAATTCCATGAAATTCGGAGTCTTTTCAAGAACATCTTTCTCGATATAACCGGCAAAGTGCGGAACAAGCATTCGTCCTGTGTATATGCCTGACAATGAGAAATCAAAATTTTTGTTCTTGAAAGGAGCCGAAGTAAACGTAAAGTAACCGTAAAGGTCAGGAGTACGAGTCATCTTCTTTGTAGGCGCAACATCGGCATCCTCGCTCCAGTAAACAGCCTCTGTGTATCTGCTCTGCTGAGCTGTAAAACCTAACTGCAACTGGGCATCCCTGCCGTGAGCAATCTTATAGTCGATATTCGCTCCATATACTCTCGCTCCGCGTCCGTTGCAACGCTCCTGTATGGTAGTTCCCTGCTGGTCGCCTTCACCTATATTTTTAAGATAGAACACATCGTTGAGCATCGTATAGAAACCTTCCACCAAAAGGTTTGACTGGAAATGGCCGAACGAAGCACTCCAGTCCACCGAACCGCTGAAGCTGTTTGAGCGTTCAGGTTTCAGCCCTTCCGCCAGACGGATAATCATAGCCTCACCACCTACGGCTGCCACATGAAGGTCTTCATCGTATGCCTGTGGGGCACGGAAACCTGTTGACCAAGTCAGACGTCCCTGTACCTTATCCGACGGTTTCCACAGGGCATTCACACGCGGACTGAATATCACATTGTCCACAAGGTTATGCTTGTCAAGACGGAATCCGGCCAATAAAGTGAACTTATCCATCTTCCATTCGTTCTGGGCGTATGCGCTGGCTACTTTCACATCCTGCTTCAAATCGCGGTTATATCCAGCCATGATGTCATGCAAGGCATTGTACTGATACTCCAGACCACCGGTAAAAGTAGCCGGAGAGAAAAGGCACTTGTCCATATTGCCCACATACATTGCTCCACCTACAGCTGTCAAATCGTCTGTAGTACCGTATGCCTTTCCCGGGTCGTCAAGTTCCTGCGTACCATAATAGCTGTTGCGGTCGGTATGCTGAACAGAACCGTAGACAGAGAGTTTGTGACGATATTCATTGAAGAATACATCGTATGTCAGACCACCGCTATTAATAATGTGCTTTGTCTGCTCACAGATATCTGCTTCGTGAGGCTGCAGATTGAAATTACTTCCACCACGTCTGAATTCGTTTGTGGTATGATACTCCAGACTGATACGGCTGAAATGAGTAGGACGATAATAAGCTCTAAGTCCGAAAGTATTCATATTAAGTTTTCCAAGTTCAGAAAAGCCGTCACCATCAGCATCATACGGATTTCTGTTTCTATACGACTGATACAATGCTATACCGTATGTATTGTCGGAAGATACGAGAGAAGCATTTGCTCCCATATACTGTTCCCATGATTTTCCACCGAGATTGGACATATTGGTAGAAACCTGGAAAGAATTGTTCACCGGGTCTTTTGTAATGATATTGATAGTACCTCCAACGGCATTTGCACCGAAAAGAGCCGAGCCGCCGCCACGAACCACCTCTACCCTCTCAATCATATTTACAGGAATCTGCTCAAGACCATATACACCGGACAATGCACTCATCACCGGACGGCTATTGATAAGAATCTGTGAGTATGGACCTTCAAGACCATTGATACGCACCTGAGGGAAACCGCAGTTCTGACAGTTATTCTCCACACGCAATCCCGACTGATAGTTAAGCGATTTTGCCAAATCAGTAGAGTTCACCATCTCGAACAGTTTATTGTTCATTACGTTCACTACAACCGGAGCAAGCTTTCTGCTTGTTTCATTCCTATTGGCAGAAACCACCACTTCATCTGTCATTATGGTTTCTTCGGAAAGTACAAAATGTACATCTACTGTATATTCATCGCTTACGCTTACCTCTTTAGTCTGCTGAGCATAACCTACGGAATTTACTTTCAGAGTATATTTTCCGGCTGGAACTTTCTTCAGTATGAAGTATCCGTCTGCATCAGTCACTGTACCTGCACCTGTTTCAACTATCAAAACCGTAGCATATGGAAGACTGTTTTCTGTGCCTTTTTCTATTACATGTCCTGTAATTACGTTACCCTCTTTCACTGGGCTGTTATCGACTCCGGCAGCCATACTTACTATAGCGCACACCAAAGCCGAAATGAATATTGTAAGTTTCTTCATTTCTTTATTGAATTTAAAATTGATAAAATGTTACGATGTATTGACTCATGTCCATAAAGAATTACGGACACGAAGAGTCAGGACATCACTAATGATGTCTTGTTAAACTAAATGAAATGAAGAATAAGGAGGGGCACGAAGACCTATGCCGGACTCGAATTCAGGCAACAGACATGTAGGAACATGTTCTGTATAATCAATAAGTAATACCGGCTGAAACGGTGAACATACAAACTGAGGACCGGATGCTTCCAATGAATGGAAATCCGTGATATAATGAAGAACAAGAGTCTGTCCGTCTGTATGCGTGTGCTGGTCCGAAAATGGATGGGAATGCACCAACATTGCACCGTTCACCACGTGTACGTGGGCATAGGCAGAGATTATGGCATAGTACACCACAAATACTGTGAGAAACAGCGACGCTGTTGTCCTAATCCATGTACGAGTGTTGATAGTCATAATCCTTTATAATATTTCCATTTTCTGATTTCGGACACAAAGATATACAAAATACCACTGACAGCAAGCTTATCACTGTATATTAATAGTAAAAAACCTACTTTTAGGTATATGTATAAAAGATTTATCGTATATTTGAATAATATAGGATGCGTTTTAGCAAAAAAATCAAGCAAGCTTGTTTTTCTTCATTCAACTTTCACTATATTTGTTATTAGAATGAATAACTAAGAATATGATAACAGAAGTATCAACATCAGATGCAATACAAATAGCAGCAATATACAACTATTATGTACGTGAAAGTGTAGCCACATTCGATACTGAGGAATGGAGTGTAGAAAAGATGTCGGAACGAATAAAAGTACTTTCTTCCTCTTACCCGTATCTGGTATACAGAACAAAGGAAGGAAACATAGCCGGATATTGCTATGTTCATCCATGGAAAGAAAAAGATGCTTACAGCCGTACACTTGAAACTACGGTCTACATTTCGCCGGGACATACAGGAAAGGGAATTGGAAAGGCATTAATGGAAGAACTTATCAGCATATGCAGAAAAAGAAACTACCTTACACTCATAGCCTGTATCACTGAAGGCAACGAAAACAGTTTCAAACTCCATGAAAGATTAGGTTTTGAACGTGTATCACATTTCAAGAAAGTAGGAATGAAGTTCGGAAAATATCTCGATGTGATAGACTATGAACTGATTCTATAACCATAAAACCAAGCATTATGTACGAAGAGATATTTCAAGTAAAATCAAATAATATAACTCCAAGCCAAGGCAGAATTATTATTGCTTCTCCCCTGCTTAACGACTATCATTTCTCGCGAACAGTGATTCTTATGGTAAACCATGAAGAAAGCGGAGATATGGGAGTGGTGCTTAACAAGGATTTCCGCTATCACGTTTCATTGAACGATCTTGTAAAAGACCTTGAAGACATTCCTTCAATTCCTGTTTACAAAGGAGGACCGGTGGGACGTGACACCATGTTCTTCATACACGATATAGAAGAAATAAATGATTCGCTCCCCCTCGGCAACGGTTTGTTCATGAACGGCGACTTCAATCAGATGCTGGACTTCATCAAGTCGGGCAGACAATACGAGAACAGGGTCAGATTCTTTCTCGGATATGCCGGATGGGGAGAAGGACAACTGCAAAGCGAAATGAATGAGAACACATGGATTGTGAGCGAACTCTCAAAAGACAGACTGTTTAAGGAGAACTACAGGACATTATGGCAAAACACTCTCAATGACATGGGAGAGCCATACTGTACATGGGCAAAATATCCCACCATTCCCTCAATGAACTGACCGACAGTTTATTGAGGTTCTGCAAATTTCTGGAACATACATACATCATAATACTTCTGTCCGCGGCGAATCCAAGACTTAAGTACGGCTGTTTCTGTAAATCCACAAAAACGGAAGACTTTGAGTGCCGGTTCATTATCACATCTTACATAGGCATAAATCTGATGTATCCCCAAGAAATCAAAACAATGCTTCTCCATCATACGGAGAGCATTACGCCCTATACCGTTTCCGCGAAATTCACGCAGAACAACTATACCTACTTCGGCCCTACTGTTTCGTACATCAAAGTCGAACACATCCACTATGCCGGCTATTCTTCCGTCGGGTAATGAAATCATCAGTCTTAGCTGCCTGTCTGTATATATATCGTTGGTATTGCTGACTATATACTGTTTCATCTGGTAGCGCGAGTATGGTCCGGTGTTTTCACTGTTATGAGTCCACAGATCCGGGTCATTTTCTATAGCAAGCATAACCTCCAGGTCTTCAGGCTCGGGAGCACGGAGAGTAATATCATGAATCATACAGCCTCCTCTTCTTCTTTAGTCAAATCAAGTTCGGACAGAATGCGCTTTCTGCCAGGAATACAAAACATAGAAGCCAATACGGCCATACCGCCACATAACAGTCCGGTATTGTCCATTGTCCAATAATACAAGGAGATATTAAACACTGCCACAACAAGCAAAAGAATAATCCTCACCTCACTCCATCGGCGGTAACTCTTGAGCGCATTTTCTATATCAAGTGTTTTGATATATCTGGTAAGCGACAAATTGAAGATACGCAATGACATAGGTATCAGACATATGGCCAGCAGAACACCGGTAAGCTGTGCCACATACATAGCGTTATCATTACCTATCAACACACCTTCTTCCAGGATTCCACATTCATATCCTGCTATCAATCCTATGACAATCACCCACATGGCATAGAATTCTATTTTAAGTAACGTTAGAAGCGCATTTATCTTTTTTTCCATCCTATTCTTGTTTTTTATGTTACATATTTCCGGTAAACTCTATTCTGTTCACTATCGAACGTCCCAAGGTTACTTCGTCAGTATATTGAAGTTCATCACCGATGGAGATACCTCTGGAAATTACCGATATCTTTACATCAAGCCCGCTCAACTTGCGGAATATATAGAAATTTGTACTGTCACCCTCCATAGTTGAACTGAGTGCAAGTATAATCTCCTTCACCCCTCCGGCTTTTACGCGGTCTATCAGACTGTCTATCTGAAGGTCTCCCGGCCCTACTCCATCCATTGGAGAGATTACCCCCCCGAGCACATGATACAGCCCGTTGAACTGCTGGGTATTCTCTACTGCCATCACATCGCGGATATTCTCTACCACACACACTATCGAAGAATCGCGCGAAGGTGTGGAACAGATACGACAAACGTCTGTGTCCGAAATATTATGACAAACCTTACAGTACTTTACCTCGCGCTTGAGAGTAACTATTGCATTGCCAAAAGACTCTACAGTCTCTCTGTCCTGGCGCAGAAGATGAAGTACCAGACGCATGGCTGTCTTCCTGCCTATTCCCGGCAAACGTGAAAACTCATCGACAGCCTTTTCCAAAAGTACAGACGGATATTGTTGGTTCATTATTTTTTTTAAGTTTGTTGGTTTTTAGTTTTATAAGTTTGTTAGTTTACGACAAGATGCAAAAATACAAAAAATCTGATTATCTTTGTGCTTTAATATTACTAATCGCATGAACGGAATATTTATCCTAATAACAATAATAATCTATTTCGGGATACTTCTCGGCATATCCCGCATCACAGCCCACAGCCATTCAGACAATGACGCTTTCTTCCGCGGCAACAGACAGTCGCCATGGTATATAGTGTCATTCGGAATGATAGGAGCATCACTGTCGGGAGTAACATTTGTATCCGTGCCAGGTATGGTAAAGAACATTGATATGACATATATGCAGACATGTATGGGCTTCTTTTTCGGATATCTGATAATAGCGCATGTGCTTCTTCCTTTATATTACAGACTGAACCTGACATCCATATATACATACCTTGGACAAAGGATAGGCAGATATTCATATAAGACAGGAGCCTCATTTTTCCTCATATCAAAAATGCTTGGAGCAGCAGCCAGACTCTATCTTGTGTGCATAATCCTGCAGCACTATGTGTTCGATGCATACAATATACCGTTTGCCGTTACAGCCATAGGAACAGTAGCTCTGATATGGTTATACACTCACAAAAGCGGAATCCGTACGATAGTATGGACTGACAGTTTGCAGACATTGTGTCTGTTGCTTGCCTTAGGGCTTATATTATATAATGTGGCCGACAAACTGAATCTGAACATTGGAGGAGTGATAGACACAATAAAGAACAGCAGCGAAAGCCGTATATTCGTTTTCGACGACTGGCAGTCCAAACAGAACTTCTTCAAACAGTTCTTCAGCGGAATATTCATAACCATAGTAATGACAGGGCTTGACCAGGACATGATGCAGAAAAACCTCTCATGCCGTAATCTCAAAGAGGCACAAAAGAATATGTACTGCTACGGAATATCTTTCGTGCCGGTCAATTTCCTTTTTCTCTGTTTGGGAATACTACTAATGGTTGCCGCCACACAAATGAATATAAGCATTCCGGCTAAAGGGGACGACCTGCTACCTATGTTTGCGGCTGGAGGTCATCTCGGCTATGCGGTATTGGTATTCTTCACCATTGGAATAATAGCTGCAGCATTTTCAAGTGCCGATTCTGCCCTCGCAGCCCTTACAACCAGTTTCTGTATTGATATTCTGAACACAGACAGGTATAGCGAAAAGAAAGCTGTCATGATAAGAAAATTCACACATTTGGGCATCAGCGTTGTATTTGTGGCATGTATATTGATTTTCGAGGCCATAGACAGCCAGAGCGTTATTGACACTATCTACATACTTGCTTCGTACACTTACGGACCACTCCTTGGACTGTTCTGCTTCGGACTGTTTACGAAGATGAAGCCACGCGACAAATATGTGCCTTACATAGCAGTGGCATCACCCATAGTTTGCTATACTATAGACAGTCTTACATTCAGTGCAACCGGATATAAGTTCGGTTATGAAATGCTGATGTTCAACGGCTTTCTCACATTCATGGGACTTGCAGCATTAAGTATAAACAAGAAAGCGCATTAGTGTCATTACAAAACACTATCAACAAACTCAAAAACTTAAAACTCAAAAACTCATATACATATATGGAAATAAAAAGTGCAGAATTCACAATAAGCAGCTCCAGAGCTGATATGTGTCCAAAGTCGGATATACCGGAATATGCTTTCATAGGCCGTTCCAACGTAGGCAAATCCAGCCTCATCAATATGCTGACAAAGAAACCAAAGCTTGCCATGACTTCATCTACTCCGGGTAAGACTCTGCTCATAAACCACTTCCTCATCAACAAGGAATGGTTTCTTGTAGACTTGCCGGGATATGGATTTGCCTTGCGAGGTAAGAAGATGATGGAAAAAATCAAGAACCTCATTGAATATTACGTTCTGGAACGCGAACAGCTTACCTGCCTTTTTGTACTTATAGACAGCCGTCATGAGCCACAAAAGATAGACCTTGAATTCATAGAATGGCTTGGCGAAAACGGTGTTCCGTTTGCAATTATCTTTACAAAAGCCGATAAACAGACTGTAGGCAAGACACGACAGAACGTAAACAATTACCTTAACAAGCTGAAAGAACAATGGGAAGAACTCCCTCCTCATTTCGTTTCTTCATCTGAAAACGGTACCGGTCGTCAGGAGATACTTGACTATATAGATAGTATAAACAAGGAGCTGAAAGGGAAATAAGGTTTCTATATACCTGTTTTTCAAAAAGTTGCAGAGTATATTGGTTTAATAGAATGATTTTCCTATCTTTGCCGAAGGAATTATAAAAAATGAAAGATATGGCAAGACCTATAAAAGAAACACCTATTCTTCATGGTAAAGATGCATATCGTTTTATGAAACGTATGACTGAAAAAAATCATAAAGAAAGCCAGGAGCAACGTGAAAAACGCTTGCAGGATTATCAATTGGCTTTAAGTATCTTTAAAAAGTAAATTACCATGAATTTAGACGAAATCAGAGATAATTACGAGATACGAAAATTAGATAAAGCTGAAAAATAAAATCGTTCAATTGTGGAGATTCCGATTTGAACGATTTTATTTTAAATGAATCTGTTTTATACAGAGAGTCATTATTGGCTGTAAGCTATGTCTTCGAGCAAAAATTTTCAAAGAAAACTATAGCATATTTCAGTTTAGCAAATGATAGAATATCATTAACTGATTTTGAAAGTAAAACAGAATTTAACCGTTTTCGCCGACATAAATTCGTTAATGAAAAACGCCTTAAAAGTTATCCTGCTGTCAAGATATGTAGATTTGCTGTAGATTTATCAATGAAAGGACATTCTATTGGTACGTTTTTATTAAACTTTATAAAAAGCTATTTCCTCGATGACAATAAAACAGGTTGCAGATTTATAACAGTTGATGCCTATGCAGCAGCAGTTCCATTCTATATAAAAAACGGATTTGTAGCTCTTACTGATGAAGATAAGGATTCTACAACACGTTTACTATATTTCGATTTAAATGATATAAGTTGATAAAATCAAGCTTCTCTACTTTACATTACCTAATATCTTCTTCATCACATTACGCCTGGCCGTTTTCAGCCCCGAAGATAAAGACTCAGCAGATATTATTTCAAGAAAATTGCTTAATTCAGACAGAAGTTCCGGAAAGAACCTGCACTGCTCGTATGCCAGCTTCATACACAAAGCACGGTTAGAACACGACTCATGCGATGACTGTATTGTCTCAAAACAAAAATCGATAAAGTCCGTACGCAAAGTGTCACATTCAAAAGGCTGTCTCAACAGAAGAGTGAGAAGCAAACGTTTCTTCCCCTCATGCTTTTCTGTTATAGCCTTGTCAATCAGTTCGTCATGCTTTGCATACAGCCATTTATTGTTCGACAAGTCAAAATAGGTGAACACCCATAGAGCATTATATGAAATCCTGACATCCTCATCAGATATCAGGGTATATAGTTCTTCTTTCAGACTGTCATTGTCCGTTCCTTGAGTGAGAAAACATATCTCGTGTATGTCGTCCTGACTCAAACGCTGAAGAAGTCTTTTACGGAAATCCATATCTTATCCTTCTATTTCGCTTAGTTCCATCCAGCGCATGGTCTTCTCGTCAATCTCATCTGTAAGTATCGGCAGACGTTTCGATTTCTCAGTGAGTTCGTCCACACTCAGTGTACCGCTGCAAAGAGCGTCTTCTATAACCTTCTTCTCGGCTTCCAACTCAGCTATTTCCTTTTCAAGCTGCTCAAACTCCTTCTTTTCCTTGAAAGTCATGCGACGTTTATCGTTCAGGCGCACCTTCTGAGTTTTCTCTTCCTTTGGTTTGGCTGCTTCCTTTTCGCGGTCCTGCTTTGCAAGTTTCCAGTCGCGATAATCAGAATAATTGCCCGGGAAGTCACGGATATCACCCTGCCCGTTGAACACCAGGATATGGTCTACCACCTTATCCATAAAATAGCGGTCATGGCTCACCACAATAACACACCCCTTAAAGTTCTGAAGATATTCCTCAAGCACCTGTAGTGTTACGATATCAAGGTCATTTGTAGGCTCGTCCAGAACGAGGAAGTTAGGATTACGCATCAGTACAGTACAGAGGTACAAGCGTCGTCTTTCGCCACCACTCAACTTATAGACATAGCTGTGCTGGGTTTCCGGGGTAAAGAGGAAGTGCTGCAGGAACTGCGATGCCGTAAGTCGCTTGCCGTTACCAAGCTCTATTACCTCGGCAATATCAGTTATCACGTCTATAACCTTCATTTGCTCGTCAAACTGAAGTCCTTCCTGCGAATAGTAACCGAAACGCACTGTCTCACCTATATCCAAGCGGCCGCTGTCAGGCTGTTGCAATCCCATGAGGATTTTTATGAAGGTTGATTTTCCTGTACCATTGTTTCCCACGATACCCATCTTTTCATATCGCGCAAAGATGTATGAGAAATCGTCAAGAATCTTCAGGTCGCCGAAACTCTTATACAGATGGTCGGCTTCGAATATCTTCGAACCGATATATGAAGCCTTAACATCCAACTTCACGTTCGAATCGTTCATTCTTCTTTTAGCCACCTTCTCCAGCTCATAGAAAGCCTCCTCCCTGTATCTCGCCTTGTGTCCGCGGGCCTGCGGCATACGGCGCATCCATTCCAGCTCGGTACGGTAGAGGTTATTTGCCCTCGCTATTTCCGCATTGGCTGCATCTATCCTCTCCTGGCGCTTCTGGAGATAGTAACTATAGTTTCCTGTATATGAATAAACCTGCTTGTTGTCAAGTTCGATAATCTCAGAACATACACGGTCGAGGAAGTATCTGTCGTGAGTCACCATCAGCAGGCTCAGAGTACCACGTTTGAGATACTCTTCCAGCCATTCTGTCATATCGAGGTCCAGATGGTTGGTAGGCTCATCAAGTATAATCAAGTCCGGCTCGGTGATAAGCACATTGGCAAGAGCCACACGCTTGAGCTGCCCTCCGGAGAGTTGTTTTATTTTCTGATTGAAATCCCTGATTTTCAACTGCGAGAGTATCTGCTTTGCCTTTCTCTCGTAATCCCATGCCTTTTCGTGTTCCATACGTGCAAGCAAGTCCTCCAGTCCGGGATTGCCTTCAGTTTCCATACATTTCTCATATTCCTTTATGAGTTGTACCACAGGAGTACCATGATAGAAACATGCCTCGAGCACAGTTATATCGTCAGGATACTGCGGACTCTGTTCAAGATAGCCCACACGGAGGTCGCGACGGAAGGTAATCTTTCCATCGTCATAACCTTCCTTTCCTGCCAGGATGTTAAGCAAAGTAGTTTTTCCGGAGCCGTTTTTAGCTATCAGACCGATACGCTGTCCCTCAGCTACTCCGAAAGATATGGAATCGAATAGAACCAAATCACCGAATGATTTGGTAAGATTTTCTACCTGTAAATATGGAGTCATGTAAGAATGTTAGTTTTTAAGTTTGTGAGTTTTTTTAAGTTACAAGCTGACAAGGTTACTTTTTTTAAGACATAAGAACAAAAGGACAAATTTATTATATGTTCTTATGTCTTAAAAACAACTTTCCATTAAGCAGTATTAAAGCCTTGTAAACTTGCAACTGCAATCTTGTAAACTCACAATTATTAATTCTTAATTTTTAATTATTAATTATCTTTTCTACTTCTTCCTTAATCTTTTCAAATTCGGCTTTCAGACTGCAGGACTTACCGTTTCTCACTCTACTCCATACCAACTGCTGCGGATATACCATAACATCAGTATCGGCAAATTTCAGTGCCGGCATTTCTTTCTGTCCGTCAATCACAGTAACCCATTCCATACCGTCCATTTCATTGACAAGTATAGCCCCGAAAGCCATTCCGAATGATTCCCATGCCTGACGCTGGCTGTTGTTGAACTTGCCGCTATCCATCACTTTCTGAATGTTGGCAATATCAGCCTCGGATGAAGTAAAATCTTTTGTGAGCTGTTTTTTGATAGTCATTACTGCCCAATCGAAACTTTCGTTGATAGCATTAATCTCAAGCACACGTACCGGGATTATCTCTTTCCAAGGCTTCTCGCCCTCGCATCTCACTTTCAACGAAGTTATTATATTCTCCGCCGGTTTCATGCTCTCTCCCTTTGCCACTGTAAACGAACATTCTACAGATATATCTTCCCTTCCGGTAATCCACAGATGCGAAGTATACCAGTTGCCGTTTTCCTGAAAATTCTCGGTAGAATAAACGCATGGCCATTCGCCCACCTTTACCAGTCTGGAAGTCCTGTTGTTCTTCAACTCATAATCCATACACTCGTCAGCATAATTCTTGTCCTGCCCTTTGAAAGCCGATATTCTGAAATTACCGTTCCACTTTTCAGGATTGTAAAACAGGAAGCTGTCCTCTGTATCTTCAAACTCATGCCATCCTGCCGGATATTCCAGCGAGAACCATGAACCGGGAGAAATATATTTCATACTTTATTACGGTTTTAATATTAATACTTCGATTATTTATGCAAATATACATCTTTATAATATAAATAAAAAATTCTAAGAATTTTCCACCTTAAGCATCATCATTTTTCATAAAGCTCTGAATTAATAAATATAGTTTCACATACACATTTTAGTTTTTTTTACAACATTATCACCCGTAAAACAGATATTAATTTTGACTATCAAAACAGGTACAATAAGAAGCCTACACTTTACAAATAGTTAGTGTACAAGAATATAAAGCATCACCCAACAACACCTTTAATTGACAATAGTCACAACAACCACCAAAATTAAATTGATTAACATTTTTAAATAAGATATAAACTCCATATCTTTGCAGAAACAGAAACAAGATAGATACAGATACTGCATTATGATTAAACCGGATTATCCCTCAGTCCTGCTTATATATACAGGAGGTACCATAGGAATGATAGAGAACCCTGAGACAGGGGCTTTGGAAGCATTCAATTTTGACCAGTTGCAGGAAAACGTTCCTGAACTCAAAAGATTCAATTATCGCATTTCATCATATCAATTCAACCCTCCTATCGATTCATCAGACATGGAGCCTTCGCTTTGGGCTAAACTGGTGAAAATAATCGACTACAACTATGACAACTTCGACGGTTTCGTGATACTTCACGGCACAGACACCATGGCATATACAGCATCGGCACTGAGCTTCATGCTTGAAAACCTGAGCAAACCGGTGATTCTGACAGGTAGCCAGTTACCTATCGGTGTATTGCGTACCGACGGAAAAGAAAACCTAATCACATCTATAGAAATAGCTGCAGCAAAACATCCAGACGGAACTGCTGTAGTGCCGGAGGTATGTATCTTCTTTGAAAATCATCTGCTAAGGGGAAACCGTACGACTAAAATCAATGCAGAGAACTTCAATGCCTTCCGTTCATATAATTATCCTGCCCTCGCTACAGCAGGAATTCATATCAAATATGAATACGACAAAATAAGAAAAGTAAAACCGGGAGTACCGATGCACCCGCATTACGTTTTCGACACAAATGTATTGGTACTGACTATCTTCCCGGGAATACAGGAGAATCTTGTCAGAACCGTACTCAACACTCCGGGACTTAAAGCCGTAGCTCTAAAGACATACGGTTCCGGAAATGCACCTCAAAAGGAATGGTTCATAAAACTTCTTGCAGAGGCTACAAGCAGGGGAATCGTAATTGTGAACATCTCGCAATGCCAAACCGGTATGGTGGAAATGGGACGTTACGAAACAGGACTACATCTGCTTGATGCCGGTGTGATTAGCGGATATGATTCCACCGTAGAAAGTGTCCTGACAAAACTTATGTTCCTGCTTGGACACGGACTAAGCCCTCGCGAGATAAGAAACGAAATGAGCCGCTCTATAGCCGGAGAATTTACGAAACCCGGTTTGTAACAGAATTGTAACATTTATTTCACGCCTCAGTAATAAAATCGCATCATCTTTGCAGCAGAAAATAATATTGCATACATTTGTAAAACAATAAATAAAGGCATTATGAACGATTACAGAATTTTAGTCGTAGATGATGAAGAAGATTTGTGTGAAATCTTGAAATTCAATCTGGAAACCGAAGGTTACCTGGTAGACACAGCCAACTCGGCTGAAGAAGCACTGAAACTTGACCTTACCCAGTACAATGTCCTGCTGTTGGATGTCATGATGGGCGAAATATCAGGCTTCAGAATGGCAAGCATGATGAAAAAGAACAAGGATACAGCCAATATCCCTATCATCTTCATCACAGCCAAAGATACCGAGAATGATACCCTTACAGGCTTTAATTTGGGGGCGGACGATTACATTTCGAAGCCATTCTCCCTCAGGGAAGTATTGGCCAGAGTCAAAGCTGTCATCCGACGCACTGCAAGCGTGCAAAACAAGAGCAACGACCAGCTTATTTTCAAAGAAATGGTAGTGGATTCAAATAAGAAAAAAGTAGTGATACGTGGCGAAGAAATCTCACTCACAAAGAAAGAATTTGAAATTCTGCTGCTCCTCTTGCAGAATCAGGGAAGAGTATTTTCCCGCGAGGACATTTTGGCCAAAGTATGGCATAACGAAGTATATGTACTGGATCGCACCATCGACGTTAATATCACAAGATTAAGAAAGAAAATTGGAGAATACGGCAAATACATTGTAACACGTCTGGGATATGGATATTGTTTCGAATGTGAATAATTAATTGAAAACGTAAAAATGACAAAGTTTAATATACGTCTGCTTACATTCAGCCGTAAACTGTTCCTTTCTGTCATAACACTGTTTGTTGCATTTGCGGCATGCTTCATGCTGTTTCAGTACCAACGCGAAAAATCATACAAGACAGAACTGCTGAACACCCAATTACAGAACTATAACGAACAGCTGTATGGATACATGGCTGATGCCGGTTCGTTGGACTCTCTGAAACATTACATAATGACCCATATGATTCCAAATCTCAGGGTCACTATTATCACGCCTGAAGGAAAAGTGATATTCGATTCGACAGACAAAAATCTGAGTGAATTTTCAAATCACTCTTCCAGAAAGGAAGTACAGGACGCACTGATGTACGGCAGTGGATATGCCATAAGCAGATTTTCAGAAAGTATTGATGGAGAAGAGTATTTTTACTCTGCCAAGTATTTCCCGAAGCACCGCATCATTCTGCGTTCGGCACTGCCATACAATGTCAGCCTGACTGAACATCTTGAAGCAGACATGGGATATGTATGGTTCACTTTCCTTATCTGCATAGTCCTCATGGTGATATTCTACAGGTTCACCTACAAGCTCGGAAAATCAATCACCAACCTGCAGCAGTTCGCCCTCAAAGCCGACAAGAACGAACCTATAGACATGGACATTCTGCGTACATTCCCTAAAAACGAATTGGGAGAAATATCGCAGCACATTATTACTATCTACAAAAGACTGCACAGAGCAAAGGAAGCACTGTATATAGAAAGAGAAAAACTGATTTCACACCTTCAGACCTCGCACGAAGGACTTGGTGTATTCACGAAAGAGAGAAAGGAAATTTTAGTAAACAGCCTGTTTACACAATACATCAATAACATTTCAGACCGCAACCTAAGCTCTACAGACGAAATCTTTACAATCCCCGAGCTGAAACCCATCATCGAGTTTCTGAATAAAAACGAAGGGAATTACAGTAAAGAAGAAAAAAGGGTTACTCACCATCTCAACAAGAATGCCAGAACATTCACCATAGAGTGTATCATCTTCCAGGACCTGTCGTTCGAAATATCCATTAACGACATTACCCAGGAAGAAGAACAGGCAAGGCTGAAAAGACAGCTCACCCAGAACATAGCCCACGAGCTGAAAACACCGGTAAGCAGCATTCAGGGATATCTGGAAACAATACTCAGCAACCCTAACATTCCTAAAGACACGGTGAGAACATTTTTGGAAAGAAGCTATGCCCAGAGTAACCGACTCACTACCCTGCTACGCGACATATCTGTTCTGACAAGAATGGACGAGGCACCGGAAATGATGGAAAGGGAAGCCGTGAACCTCAGTCTGGTGGTAGACAATATCATAAACGAAGTAGCACTCGGACTGGAAGAAAAGTGCATAAGGGTAATAAACCTCATGCCGCAGGCACTTATGGTAAACGGAAACCACTCTCTGCTCTATTCCATTTTCAGAAACCTAATGGACAATGCAATAGCATACGCCGGAACAAACATTCAAATCACCATAAACTGTTTCCGCGAAGACGATACATTCTACTACTTCAGTTTCTCAGACTCAGGAGTAGGTGTAGAAGAAGAACATCTGACGCGCCTGTTCGAACGGTTCTACAGAGTAGACAAAGGACGCTCCAGAAAACTCGGCGGAACCGGACTCGGACTTGCCATTGTGAAGAACGCGGTACTGTTCCACGGAGGAACGATATTTGCAAAGAATGCTCCAAACGGAGGACTGGAATTTGTATTCACACTTCAAAAGTAAATATGCTTAAAAAAAATGCTTCGTCATTCAAGTCAAAACGCTTCGTCGCTTTGGCCCAAACGACGAAGCATTTTTTTTGCGAGTATAAATAAAATTGCAAAGTTGAGTTTACAAAAGCAATAATGCACATAAAAATTATCCTAAAATGTAAGAAAAAGTTTGCATCCTAAGGTTGCAAAAAAGAATAAAAGAAGTAAATTTGCGTTCGGAAAAAGCAAGTGTGCCTATCCAAAAGTTTACGAAATAACTTATTTTTTTATTACCAATAAAAACGTAAAGAATATGACTTATTCACACGAAGTTGAACACATGTGTGTTGTAAAAAAAGGACCTAATCACGGTCCGGCTCCAATTCCTGAAGAAGGAAAATGGGTTAAATCAAAAGAAATCAAAGACATTTCAGGTTTGACTCACGGTATCGGTTGGTGTGCTCCTCAGCAGGGTGCTTGTAAACTGACTCTTAACGTGAAAGAAGGTATCATCCAGGAAGCATTGGTTGAAACAATCGGTTGCTCTGGTATGACTCACTCTGCAGCTATGGCTTCAGAAATCCTTCCAGGCAAGACAGTTCTCGAAGCATTGAACACAGACTTGGTTTGCGACGCTATCAACACTGCAATGCGTGAATTGTTCTTGCAGATTGTTTACGGTCGTACTCAGTCAGCTTTCTCTGAAGGCGGTTTGATGATCGGTGCAGGTCTTGAAGACTTGGGTAAAGGTCTCCGTAGCCAGGTAGGTACATTGTACGGAACATTGGCTAAAGGTCCTCGTTACCTTGAAATGGCTGAAGGATATATCAAGACTATCGCTTTGGATGAAAACGATGAAATCTGCGGATACGAATTCGTTCACCTTGGCAAGTTCATGGATGAAATCAAGAAAGGTACAGACGCTAACGAAGCATTGAAGAAAGTAACAGGTACTTACGGACGCTTCACAGCAGAACAGGGTGCAGTTAAACACATTGATCCACGTCACGAATAATATAAGGAGGAAAGAACATTATGATTAGAGAAGTAAAATTTGAAAGCCAGGACCGTCGTATCAAACAGATTCTTGCTGCTTTGAACGCTAACGGTATCAAAGACATCGAAGAAGCTAACGCTATCTGCGAACAGTATGGTCTTGATCCTTATAAGACTTGTGAAGAAACTCAGCCTATCTGCTTCGAAAATGCTAAATGGGCATACGTTGTAGGTTGTGCAATCGCTTTGAAGAAAGGTTGCAAAAACGCTGCTGAAGCTGCTGAAGCTATCGGTATCGGTTTGCAGTCATTCTGTATCCCGGGTTCAGTAGCTGACGACCGTAAAGTAGGTCTTGGCCACGGTAACTTGGCTGCTATGTTGCTTCGCGAAGAAACTAAATGTTTCGCATTCTTGGCAGGTCACGAATCATTCGCTGCTGCTGAAGGTGCTATCAAAATCGCTGCAAAAGCAGACAAAGTACGTAAAGAACCTCTCCGTTGTATCTTGAACGGTCTTGGAAAAGACGCTGCTCAGATCATCTCTCGTATCAACGGATTTACTTACGTTCAGACTGAATTCGACTACTACACTGGCGAATTGAAAGTAGTTCGTGAAATCGCTTACTCAAACGGTCCTCGTGCAAAAGTAAAATGCTACGGAGCTGACGATGTTCGCGAAGGTGTAGCTATCATGTGGAAAGAAGGCGTAGATGTATCAATCACTGGTAACTCTACTAACCCTACTCGTTTCCAGCACCCGGTTGCAGGTACTTACAAGAAAGAACGCGTTCTTGCTGGTAAGCCATACTTCTCAGTAGCTTCAGGTGGTGGTACAGGTCGTACACTTCACCCAGATAACATGGCTGCTGGTCCTGCTTCTTACGGTATGACAGATACTATGGGTCGTATGCACTCAGACGCTCAGTTCGCTGGTTCTTCATCAGTTCCTGCTCACGTAGAAATGATGGGATTCCTGGGTATCGGTAACAACCCTATGGTAGGATGTACAGTTGCATGTGCAGTTGACGTTGCTACTGCTTTGAGCAAGTAATTTATACTTAATCAAATCATATGGAGAATGTATCAATTAAAGATACATTCTCCTATTTTTAAATTTAGACATATTTAATGGGAAAGCGTTTCCATTCATAACTTACAAAAGATATTAGAGCTTTTGCTCTTATTCTCTATTCTGAAAACCGCCAATTTGAAGTACACGAGAATAAGTAAGTGATAGTTCATGTCCTTATTGGGCGTGAACTGTTCGTACTTATTTGTGTACAAGGTGCTTGGCGGTTCCTCAGAATGAAATAAGATACGAATGGTTCCGCCCCTTTTTTTGTTGTATTTCATGGTACACATTGGACATTTGATAGAAGAAGAACTCCGCAAACAGGAACGTTCTGTAACATGGTTCGCAAATAAGCTTTATTGCGACAGGACAAATGTGTATAGTATTTTCAAGCGTGAAAGTATCGACACTGCCCTATTACTACGAATCTCCAACATACTTAAACATAATTTCTTTATATATTACACAAAAGAATTAAAATAATGTGATTTATTTTCAACATTTCTGTAGATAACGAATAACCTTAAAGCAATTCTAAAAGGAAATAGAATAGTTACTTTTGCAAAAAATAAGTATATTTTTACTATCAATTATAGTTGTAAGATTCTTATATTAAGAATTCTGACTATATAGTAATATTTGATAAACTTAACCTGAGCAGAACATTTTATGAGAATTGCTATCTATCACATATTTATTGCGTTTTTTGTATTCTTCATATCATGCAGTAAAGAAGAATCATTAAATATAGATTCACCTTCTTCTATAAAAGGTGAAATTATTGTTCTTTTCAGTCCAAACAGATTAGGAGATATGGGGTATAATGATCTGATTTTATCAGGGTTTCAGAAATTATACAAAAATCTAACAAACTACAATATGTATTTATATGCACCTAAAACAAATGAGGAAGCTAAAGAGATTTTTCTGGAATGGTCAGAAACTCCAAAAGAAGTAAAAAGCATATGTGTGTTAGCTGCATCAAATTATGAATCCATATTAAAAGACTGTTTTGACAACTATACTTTGAATCTAACCAACAAAGACATTCTGCTTTTTGAGAGTGATAATCAATATAACTTACCTATTATTACATTTAGAGTAAGTATGTATGGTGCCTCATATTTAGCTGGTATATCTGCGTGTAGCGTTGCTTCGGGAGAATATTTGGCTATAGGTGCAACAAGACAAGACATGTCAGTATTATTACCATCATTAAATGGTTTCTCAGACGGAGTGTACGATTATAATAATAAAAAAGTAAATTTAGAATATCTCTCTGATGATTTCAGTGGTTATTCAATGTCTGAAGAAACTTATAAAAACATGTATGAATGGGGAAAGAAATACTCATTTATATTCCCTGTTGCTGGTGGTTCTAATTTAGGTATATATAAATTTCTTAGGGAATTTCCCAATTCGACATTAACTGCCGGTATGGACGTTGATCAATCTTATCTCTGTAACGAAATAGTAGGATCAGTGATAAAAAAATTAGATGAAATTATATCATTTTACATCAATATGTGGGCTAATGAAATAGAAATTCCAAAGAAAACCCTTTTCGGCCTTGAAAGCGGTTATGTTGAATGGAGAATATCTGATAATTATAAATCCCAACTTCATGATATTATTAATAAATATATAACAACAGCAATAAATAAAGAACAAAAATACTATGATAATAAGTAAATATATATATAAGTTCATTATAATAATTATACTTACTATAGTCAGTTGTAAGAATGAAAAAATAGACTATACAGGCAATGATATAATTACAAAAGAATATACTGTTGCTGTCATATTACCTATGGAGAATGGGCTGAATACACATTGGGAACGCATTCTGGGATTTATAAACAAAAACATGGAAATTGCTCAAAGAAATTTGACACAAAAGGTACAAATTTACTATGAGATATATGATGAGAATAAAACTGATATAAAAGCATTAGCTTACAAATTAGGTGAAAGAGAAGACATAACAGCAGTCATTGGTTGTATGTATTCTGATGATGCTTCTATAGTGTCAAATATTTTAACTAAATATCAAAAAACATTATTTACAATAAGTACATCATCTGAACTTGTAAGAGCAAATGCAAAGGATGGATACTTATGGGCTATTACAGAAACTGATATCACACAATGCGAAGCTTTATTAACAAAGGCTGAAAGTTATGGTGCAAAATCTGTAGCTTTAATTTCAAAAGAAAACAGTTCATACTGTAAAACATTTATCGACTGGTTTTCTTTTCAGGCAAAAGAACTTGGTTTAGAGGTTAAAGGACAATTCATTTATAACGACAATAATATTAAAGAAACAACATTTAACGCATGTAATAGTAATTCTGACTATCTCATTTGTGTTCCTGCTAACTCTACAGATGTTGGTTATATATATAATTTTATCAATCAACACTCTACTGAAAATGAATATACTCCAAAATCTTTATTCTCAGATGTTGCATATGGCGAGAATGTAATAAACAAATTTAAAAGTGAAATTGAAGGACTGGAAGGTATATCCTATACAGCAAATCCTGAAACAGGATTTGAGGTTTCATACTATACTTATTTTAATGACTATTTATCAAAAGGTGAAGCACAAATATACGATTCGTGCATGCTTTTATATTATAGTTTATACTATATAAGTCTGTATAAAGAAAATAATCTCGATTTAAAAAGTGCCATAAGAACTGTAGTCAATGGAAGAGATGAGAATCAGTATGGTTGGATGGGTGAAGATATGGAAAAAGTTTTTGAAGCATTCAACCAAGGAGAACATCCCAACATTAATGGTGCATCAGGTAGTTTAGATTTCGACAAAGAAGTATATACAAATGTATTAAGTACAACATACACTAATTTCACCGTATATAATAATAAATATTTAAGGTTAGGCTATATCACAAGTAATGGAAGTAATCGTACAGAATCAACATTAGCAGGGTGGAATTGGAGAAAAACTCAAATTCAAGATTTTGATGAAAACCAAAAAGACATAGAATATCCATTACTTAAAGATAAATGGGCATTACTGATTGCATCTTCAAAAGGATGGGATAATTATCGTCATCAAGCAGATGTATTATCAATATATTCAATGTTAAAGAAAAATGGATTTCCAGATGACAGAATTATCCTCATAATGGAAGATGACATAGCTTATAATAATAAAAATACAGAACAAGGAGTCGTTAAAACAGATCCTCATGGTGAGAATCTGTACACAAATCCTGAAATAGACTATAATGTGTCAGAGTTAACTCCCTCAGATGTAATGGATATTCTGGAAGGTAACGAAAATGATAAACTTAACAAAGTAATAAAATCTACATCTAACGATAATATTCTTGTATTCTGGAGTGGACATGGAACACAAAATGAGTTGGTATGGGGAGATTTATTTATGGGAGTTAGAAAAGATATGATAAAAAACTCTTTATACAATATGGGAGTCAAACATAACTACAGAAAAATGCTATTTCTTACCGAAGCCTGTTATTCAGGAAGTATTATGAATGAAAATGATATACCTGGAGCATTATTCATAACAGCAGCCAATGAAAATGAAACTTCAAAAGCCGATAACTATAATAGCACTTTAGGGGTATGGATGAGCAATAAATTTACTTACGGAATACGAGAACAATTAAATGAAGATATGTATGTATCAATAAGAGAAATGTATTATAAAATCTTTATCAACACTGTAGGTTCACATGTTATGGTTTATAATACAGAAAACTTTGGAAACATATATCAAAATTCAATAGCTGAATTCTTTTTATATTAACTTAAATAAACATTTTATGAGAAAGAAAAATTTACTTTATTTACTATTGCTTTCAGCAAGTACTTTAATCAGTTCGTGTGCAAAGGAAGATGTGAAGAATGAAAACAATGATGACTCATCTGTAAACATTGCACCAGATGTTATTGTATTCTCTTATGACAAATTTACCAAAGAAGATGACGTTACTATTACATCAAGTGATACAACGACACTAACCGTTGATAAAAACTTATTAAAAGAATACAATATTGAAGACATTAATATTGTAAACGATACTGTTCCATTGGTCGTTTGGAGAACAATGAATACTGTTCCTTTTGTGAGAAATGTTATTAAGACTGTTGACAAAGGTGATAAAATAGAATTTACAACTATCTATGGAGATATGGGGGATGTATTCCCAGACTCTGAATTTAATTTACAGACAGACTTATATATAAATCCAGCTCAGTCAAGAACAATACGCAGCCGTTCAGGAGCTGAGATGATTAATTCGGAAAGATATGTTGACGACGAAGGAGTTTTCCATCCTGCTGTATATATTGTACATGAAGGTATTTCTCAAGTAGATGAAAATGGAAATATTGCTACCAGAGCCGGCTCCCAGGAAAGTGTTTGTTTCACTGCTGAAGAACTATATGCTGATAATGCCAGTTGGAATATTCTAAACATAGACCACAATTTTGGAAACATTAAAGTGGGATTACAAGATAAAGGAAGTAATACCAGCGCATATCTTTATGCTAAAAATATGCATCTTAAAGCTTTGGCTGGGTTAAGGGTAAATGTAAATACTAAATGGTTTAAATTAAAATATTTTGAATGTATTGCATATGGTAACTTTGCCGGCTCTGCAACACTTGGTATTAATGTTTCTAAATCTTTTGATTTAGTTGAACAAGAACAAAAACTGGCAACTTTAGGAGCATGTTCAGGTGTCTTCTGGATTGGAATTGTACCTGTAGCAGTAACAGCAGAAATGGGACTTAAAGCAGTTGAGAGTGCAAGTATTACTGCATCATGTGATATATCAACAGATTTCTCTTTCCATGCAAATTATGAATCAGGATTAGTTTATAATGGAAGTTGGAGAACTATAAATAATGGTTCTGCAGGATGTGATAACACATTTAATGCTACTGCTAACGCATCATTGGGATGTGAATGTCAAATAGCAGCGTTAGTTTACGCCAATGTAAAACTATATGGATGTTTAGGTCCTGAGTTAGGACTTGGTCCACAAATTAACTTAGGTGCTAACCTTTCAATTGAAGAAGAAACAAGTAATGGAAATGTTGAAAGATACCTAAGAGGTGAATATTATTTGCAACCATGCGTAAGTGGTAGTTTGCAAGCTCAACTTTCTGTTTGGAAATGGAGTATTGCTAAATGGTCATATCCTTTCACTTTATGGGAGGGTGAAAAAAAAGGAGACAATTTTGAGAAAAAAATCTAGCCGGTATATTCAAAATTATTAAGGCTCAATATTTAAGAAGTTTTTTTATACATATTTTAGCGAGATGTTATCTAACATCTCGCTATTTTATATTCATAGTCTAAATGTATATTACGTTAGTTTGCAAAAAATACACATTTTAGTAATATAACAAAAGAGGATTTATGAAAACTGTCAGTTACACAGATTTAAGAGCCAACTTGAAAAGCTACATTGACTCTGTCATTAATGATTATGATACTGTAATCATCAAGCGTGGAAAAGGAAAAGGAGTAGTAATGATATCTTTGGATGAATACAATTCTCTAAAAGAAACAGAATACATCATGTCGTCACCCGACACAATGGAAGCAATACATAAAGGCGAAGAAAATATTAAGAACGGAAATTCCATTTCCCAAAATGAAGGTGAAAGTATAGATGATTTCTTAAAACGTGTAGCATATACAAAATAGTATTATCGGAACAGGCTATAAAAGAATATCTATACTTTACCCAAAGCGAAAACAAAGCAATATTGAATAAAATAAAAAACTTATTGGAAGATATTGCTCCGCATCCTTATACGGGAATAGGAAAGCCGGAACCGCTTAAATATGAACTTGCAGGAAAATGGTCAAGAAGAATCAATGCAGAGCATAGAATCGTTTACTCTGTACATGATGATATAATAGAGGTTTATATATTCTCTATGAGATACCATTATTCCAAAAAATGAACAACATAATATTGATTTTGAAAGTGGGGCAGCTATTAAAGGTAGTTGTCCATTTTTTATATAATATCTTCAATGAGAAGATAGCTCATAAGAGAATAACTAATAATATTGTATGAGTTTGATGTACAATCGAATAAAAAACGTAACTTTGTAAATATATCAAAGGAGATTATGGTTAAAAATACAGATAAACAAGCAATTGAAAACATGTCGGATAACTTTCGTGGTTATGCGGCACTGCTTCGCAAAATCAAACAACGCGTACTGATAGCCCAGCAAAGGGCGATTTATGCTGCCAATGAAGAAATGCTCAGGATGTATTGGGATATTGGCGGCATGTTGCAGCAAAGTCAGGATGCAGACGGCTGGGGCAAGAAAACCTTGCAACGGCTGGCTGTGGATTTGAAGAATGATTATTCCGAGATAAAGGGCTTTTCTGTACGTAATATGCAGTGCATGATACAGTTCTTCAACGAATATAATCAGGAACTTACGATGGTAAAAAGTATATGTTCTCCAATTACGCAATCAGTGATTGCGCAATTAGAAGAATATAATTTCACCCTCCCCATAAAGCATTTGGGATGGACTCATAATCTTATTCTTATGCAACAGGTCAAGGACATTCGGGCACGTTATTGGTACATGATTCAAAGCATTACATCGCATTGGAATACACGTTATCTGCAAGAAGCCATCAAACTCGATGATTATGGCAGGCATGGAGCGTTGGCTAACAATTTCACTGAAACCCTGCCTGTTCCGGAAGCAAATGATGTGAAATCCATGCTCAAAGACCCATATATATTCGATATGCTTACTTTCACAGAACAATACAATGAGCGTGACGTCGAAATTGGTTTGGTAAATCATGTGGAGAAATTTCTTGTAGAAATGGGAGCAGGATTTGCTTTCATGGGACGGCAGTATCACATAGAGGTGTCAGGTGATGATTATTATATTGACATATTGATGTATAACGCCTTTCTGCACCGCTACTTAGTAATCGAATTGAAAGATACGGAGTTCATTCCGGAGTATATCGGCAAACTGAATTTCTACTGCTCTGCCGTTGATGATATTCTTTGCCGGGAGGGAGACAATCGGACTATCGGACTGTTGCTTTGCAAGGGTAAAGACCGTATCAAAGCAGAATATGCCTTGCGTGATATTCAGAAACCAATCGGAATTTCCGATTATGAATTAGGACAAGCCTTGCCTAAAGACTTCCGGGGAAGCCTTCCTACGATTGAAGAAATTGAGAAAGAATTTGAATCTGACAGGTGATGAACAAAAATAGACCAAGACTATGATAAACTGAAATCTGTGATTTTTGCAATCCATAAGAATATTCTCAGTAAAACATACTACATTTCACTTTCACATCTTTCACACCGGGAATGATAAAATGTATTTGCTTTATTAAGTACCATTTAAATGGTATTTAAACAGTGTTTAAAAAGTATTCTAATGGCGTTCTAACAGTATTAGAAGATTCAAAAGCCACCTCAAATCAGGAAAAGACTGTTGTTATTTTGTTTATATCATATATAAGGATTTGGGATAGAAAGAATTTATTAGGATAAAACAGAAAATTATACTATAGTAGATTATCCCCTACTACATCTACATAAAAAAATCCGCAAGGCATGAAGTAACCAATCATGGCATCAAATGGTTCAACATGTTCTTTGCAGATTATTTTAAGAATTTATAGGCCTGAATTTATCCCAACACATTTCCCAAATACAGGAACAGCATACTTATCAGTACCAAAAGCAAATCTACCGCCTTGCTCTTCAGGTTCTTCTCGCGGAACACCATTGCTCCGAAAAGGAATGAAACCACAACACTGCTTCGTCTTACCATCGACACAATGGAAATCATGGAATCTTCCATAGACAGGGCGTAAAAATACACAAAATCGGCAGCCGAAAGGAATATTGAAATCAGTATAATGCACCAGTCCCAGCGGAAAGGAGTTCCGTGTTTGCGTCTTGGCCACCACAGGAAGAGGATTACACCTCCCATAAGGAAAAGCTGATAGATGTTATACCATGCCTGCACCACCATGTTGTTGAACTGCCCCATAAGATATTTGTCATACAGGCCGCTTATGGCTCCAAGAACAGCAGCAAGCACTACGAACCACACCCAACGGTCGTGCTTGAAGTCTATGCCTTCCTTCTTGCCGGAACGGCTGAGGAGAAAGAACGAAAGGATGGCAAGGAGCACACCAATCCACTGATACAGATTCAGACGTTCGCCGAAGATAAGGAGCGCACCTACGAGCGTCATCACCGGACGGGTGGCATTGATAGGTCCTACTATAGTAAGCGGCAGATGCTTCATACCGAAATAGCCGAACACCCACGAACCGAGAACGATGAACGACTTCAGAATGATGAATTTATGCACCTCCCAGTCTGCTTCCGGAACATAGAACAAAGAACCGTCGAGCACCTCAGGACTGAAATGCGAAATCAGTATAAACGGAATAAAGATAAGACTTGAAAACAGAGTATTCAGTCCGAGCACGGGAAGAACGGCGTTGTTCGCCAACGATTTCTTCTTGAATACATCATAAAAGCCCAGCAACGCTGCCGAGCAGAACGCTAACAGTAACCACATATTTGAGTTTGTAAGTTTATAAGTTTTTGAGTTTGTAAGTTATTGGTTTTCATTTGTTCAGTGGCCGTTCATTAGCCGTTCAGTAAACGGTCGGTGAACATTCAGTGAACGAGTTCTGAACGTAAGACAGGCAACTGATTTCTACAGGAACAAATCCTCAGGATAGCCTATATCTACGAGAAACAGAGCATGAGCCGGAACGGAAGTTCCCGCACTGCAACGGTTCTTGTCCTCGATAACTTTTCGGAATCCGTCCACCGAGAGCTTTCCGCGTCCCACTTCTACCAGAGTACCTACCACCGCACGCACCATATTGCGCAGGAATCTGTCGGCCTGGATAGTAAACACCCATTCGTCTTCTCCGCACTGTGTCCACTCGGCATGCATTATCTTGCAGTTATTGGTTTTCACATCTGTATGCAGCTTACTGAAGCTTGTGAAATCGATATAGTCGAACAGGACGGCAGCCGCCTTGTTCATCTTATCAATGTCGAGTTTCTGGAACAATCTCCAGGAATAATGACGTGCAAACGGGTCCTTGCGAGTAGTGATATAGTATTTGTAAGTGCGGTATGTGGCATCGAAACGTGCATGAGCATCTTCACGCACCCGCTTCACGCTATATACAGATATGTCCTGCGGAAGCAGACGGTTCAACTTGTCGGCCACCAACTCACAGTCGAGTTCGCGGTCGATATCGAAATGTGCAACCATAAGCTTAGCATGCACACCTGCATCAGTGCGTCCGGCCCCAACCACTTCTATGCTTTCATCTCTGAGGAATGTAGCCAAAGCCTTGTTCAGGGTTTCCTGCACACTGTCGCCGTTGGGCTGAATCTGCCATCCGTGATAGTTCGTACCATCGTAGGCAAGGTATATGAAATATCTGTTCATCTGTTATTTTCTTGCTGTTATATGGAAACATCCCTGTTTCAGTTCATACTTGACGTAGCATCTTTCCTCCTTCTTCAGGTCTCGAAGCACCTCTGCTAAAACAAGTTTCAGAGTATCAGCACGTACGTCCTGCATCGGTCGTCCGTCGGGGTCTTCAACTTTGGTAAATCTCTTCCAGCTGATGTCGAAAGTCGTTCCGTAGAAGTGACATGAATTCATAGATGCATTTCCGTTTGTGCGTCTGAGGCGTTTCACGTCTTCTTTGGTGCGGGTAACCGAAGTTACTATCACCTTGTTAGGGTTAAGTCCCTTGCTTTCAAGCGAATCCAGGAAATTCTCGCCTATAGATTCAAGCAATGCGCTTGCCGTAGGAACAAGGAAAGGAATGGAATGTGTAAGCGAGTCCATGTCATAATATTCGCACGGTTCGATTTTCACAAGTTTTTTCTTCAGATGTTCAGCCTCCTCGCGCGATGCCACAGGAGAAATACCTATCGCCTTTGCCGATTTCAGCTGAACGGCATTAAGGTCGCCGAACGAACGTTTGTAACTTACCACACCTTTTATATTACGTGGATTATTCATCTTCATACTCTTGTCACCGCACGATGAAAGAGCCGCTACAACGATGGCCAATGCACAAAAAGCCCCAAATAAATTCTTCATTCTGTCATATTTATATTTTCGCGTGCAAAATTAACAATAATGCCCGACATAGGAAAAGCAGGCAACAGTATTTATTCACCTTTTTCGGTTATTACTAAAAGTTATAAGCTATAAAATAAGATGAAAAACAACATATTGCCAAAAGCACTATCTTTGCAGCCGGAAACAAGAAACTATAAACAAAAACGAAAAACGATATGTTTACAAAAGAAAATCGCGCCAATACCATCCACGGTATTTTGCTTATCGCACTGTTCTCATTCGCTGCTTTCTACATTGCAGAAATCCCGTTCGTAAAAAGTCTGTCATTCAGTCCGCTGATTGTAGGTATCATCCTTGGTATGCTTTATGCCAACAGTCTGAGAAACAAACTGCCTGAAACATGGGTACCGGGAATCAAGTTCTGTACAAAGCAGATTCTGCGTGCAGGTATCGTGCTCTACGGTTTCCGCCTCACTCTTACGCAAGTGGCTGCCGTGGGAATACCGGCAGTGGTGATAGACACTATAATAGTGGCAGGAACAATCTTCCTCGGCATATGGTTTGGCAAACTGCTGAAAATGGATGCAGACACATCTCTGATGACAGCTACAGGTAGTGCCATCTGCGGTGCGGCAGCAGTACTTGGAGCCGAACCGGTGGTGAAATGCGAAGGTCACAAAACAGCTATTGCAGTATCTACAGTGGTTATCTTCGGAACAATATCAATGTTCCTCTACCCTATCATGTACCGTTCGGGAATGCTTGATGCACTGGGAGATACAGGCGTGGCAATCTACACAGGAAGTACGCTTCACGAAGTGGCACACGTGGCAGGAGCCGGAAACGCCATGGACCCTACAGACGCACTCGGCATAGCAGGTACAGCCACTATCACTAAAATGATTCGCGTGATGATGCTTGCTCCGGTGCTCGTGATAATGGGTATAGCACTTTCAGGACGCAAGAGCAAGGATGCAAGCGGAAAGGCTCAGAAAAGCAAAATCACCATTCCTTGGTTCGCATTCGGATTCATCGGAATAATCTGCCTCAACTCGCTTCTGCAATATCTCCTGGGAGTGGACAGTGTAAAGGAAATCCCCCTGAACGGAGCTATAGAATATATCGATACCTTCATGCTAACCATGGCAATGACAGCACTTGGTACTGACACAAGCTTGGACAAGTTCAAACAGGCAGGTGCGAAACCATTCGTCCTCGCAGGATTGCTCTACATCTGGCTTGTAGGCGGCGGATATCTGCTGACTAAATACCTTGTTCCGATGTTTGGATAATACGGTTCTAAGAAATATACTATCATAACCTCCCTCTTTCGACAGAGAACACTTCTCATATGATTCTGCCGAGAGAGGGATTTTTATGTATTCTTCAGCAAACATTTTCTGAAACGTTTGTAAAGATTTTCCGAAACGAACCGTTTCAAAAACCGTAACACGAACGTGTAACGCGCGTAACACGAACGTGAAGCGAGCGTAACACGTACGTGTAACGGGTGGAACACGAACGTGTTACGGTTTCTTTGTAAAGGCATTTTCAAACAGATTCCGAATTAAAAGGAATTTAAAGTCCGAAAACTTTGTATTTCATTCAGTTTGCATTATATTTGTCCTATTAACAACATAAACCCATAAAACTATGTTTACAATTCAAGCTAATCCTTCAGGCACAAGAAGTCTGAACATATCGGAAGAAAATCTTAAGACAATAGAAAAATATTCTCTGTTCCAGCAACTTATTGACAGCAACGGTATAGTTGACGAAAGCGTACTGGAGAAACTGAAACTCAACATTCGTTCGCTGATAGGTTCGTCTGAGGAAGACTGCAAGGACTTGCTCGACCTCTGCCTGAACGTAATTTATCACGACAATATGAAGGCTTTCGGTCTGCATCAGCTCATCATGCTGTACATCAACTGGGAGAGAGAAAAAGGTAATATCGAAGAAACAGAAGAATAAATCTTGAAAGAACATAATCTAACGGACTGGTTGCCAACAACCAAGAAAGAAGTAGAGCTAAGAGGATGGGATGAACTCGATGTCATTCTGTTCAGTGGCGACGCATACGTTGACCATCCATCGTTCGGAGCTGCCGTAATAGGAAGAATACTTGAGGCTCAAGGACTTAAAGTTGCCATCGTGCCACAGCCAAACTGGCGCGACGACCTTCGTGACTTCAAGAAATTAGGTAAGCCAAGACTCTTTTTCGGAATATCAGCCGGATGTATGGACAGTATGGTGAACAAATATACTGCCAACAAGCGTTTGCGAAGCGAAGATGCGTACACCCCCGACGGACGACATGATATGCGCCCGGAATATCCTACTATAGTATATTCACAGATATTGAAGAAACTCTATCCCGATGTTCCAGTTATCATAGGCGGAATAGAGGCCTCACTGCGCCGTCTTACCCACTACGATTACTGGCAGGACAAGGTCAGACAGTCCATCCTGATTGATTCCGGAGCCGACCTGCTGATATACGGAATGGGAGAAAAGCCAATAACTGACTTATGCAGACGAATGTCTGCAAACCCTGTCATACCGACAGACATTCTTCAGACTGCGTATGTATGCAAAAAGGAAGAATTCAAGTCTGGAGAAAATGATTTAAGGCTTTATTCTCATGAGGAATGCCTGAAAGACAAGAAAAAACAGGCTGAGAACTTCAGACATATAGAAGAAGAGTCGAACAAATATGCCGCACAGAGGATTATCCAGGAATCGGGAAAGAAAGTGGTAGTGGTAAATCCGCCTTATCCGCCAATGACTCAGGGCGAACTGGATATGTCGTTCGACCTCCCATATACACGCCTTCCGCATCCGAAATACAAGAACAAACGTATTCCGGCATACGATATGATAAAATTCTCCGTCAACCTCCACAGAGGATGTTTCGGAGGATGCGCATTCTGCACCATATCAGCCCACCAGGGTAAATTCATCGTAAGTCGAAGCAAGGAAAGTATCTTGAAGGAGGTGAAAGCTATAACTGAAATGCCTGATTTCAAGGGTTATCTGAGCGACCTTGGAGGTCCGTCTGCCAACATGTATGCCATGAGGGGAAAAGACGAAAGTATGTGCCGCCGGTGCAAACGCCCTTCGTGCATTCATCCCAAGGTATGCCCTAATCTAAATACAGACCACAGGCCACTGCTGGACATCTATCATGCCGTAGATGCACTTCCAGGAATCAAAAAGAGCTTTATTGGCAGCGGTGTACGATACGACTTGCTTCTGCACGAAAGTAAAGACCCGGCTGTAAACAAAAGCACTCAGGAATACACCCGCGAGTTGATAATGAAACACGTGAGCGGACGACTGAAGGTAGCACCTGAACACACAAGCGACAAAGTGCTTTACGTCATGCGCAAACCTCCGTTCGAACAGTTTGAAAGGTTCAAGAAGATATTCGACCGCATAAATACGGAACATAACCTGCGCCAACAGATTATACCATACTTCATAAGCAGTCACCCGGGATGCACGTCTGAGGATATGGCAGAATTAGCTGTTATAACCAAAAGGCTTGACTTCCATCTGGAACAGGTACAGGACTTCACCCCTACCCCTATGACAGTCGCTACAGAAGCCTGGTACACAGGTTACCATCCTTATACCCTTGAGCCTATTTTCTCTGCAAAAACTCAGAAAGAGAAACTTGCGCAACGCATGTTCTTCTTCTGGTACAAGCCTGAGGAAAGAAAGAACATCATGAACGAACTGAGACGCATCGGAAGGAATGACCTTATAGACAAACTTTACAAGAAGAGATAAAAAAGAAACGAGTGAAACAAACGCTATATCTACGAATCAGTTTGTTTCACTCGTATTTTATTATTCAGCCTTCAACTCCACCACTTCACGTACAAGGTATGTTCCATCATATTCAGCGGCAAAGCCATCGTCCCACTTTCCGTTATATTCAAGTCTTAATATAGCTTTTACCGGCTTGCCGTTTTTCTGACCTTTCGTTATCTTGTCATACTTTTCAAGCAACTGACCGGTCTTGTCTACAATCCAGAACTCTCTGTCGCTACCTGTAGGAGTAAACGCTCTCACTTCATGCCCTATTCTCAATTCGCCTTCCATGGTATAAAGCATGTCCATAGAGGTTGAATCCGTTTCAGTTTCACACAGTTCGATACTGTTTTCATCAAACAGCGGTGCATCCTGACCTATTTCCATAAAGACAGCCTTGTCCGGAGCATTATCGTATATCTCAAAATATCTCATTCCGCTATTACCCGTTCCCCAACCATTGCACGTACTCGGAACAGGTTCCTGCTTCTTCATACTGTCTATCATCTCAGCATAATCACCGTCAGGGAGCATTACATACCTGTGTACTCCACTGCGGCCGGAATCTGTTTCTTCAAACCTGCATGTCTGACTTTTATCCCAGTCTGCGGAACTTGAGAGTATATCTATAACATCGTCTATACGTTTATTCTTCAACCGGAATATCCTGATTAAAGCGTGAGGAGCGACATCACCGTTTCTCACCATTACCACACCTGGAAGCAACGGATCGACCAACAGCCTTATATCGTCATTACTTTGAGCCATCAGTTTCAAACCGGCTCCGGAAATTTCTTTCCATTCAAATCCTTCGTAGGGTTGTCTTTGAGACAGCGATACAGATGTATCATTCTTACTTGCAGTCTTGTTTCCCTTATTACTGTAATTGCACGATGTGCAAACAAAAAGAGCTAAAGGCAACAACCAAATAAATCGTTTCATAATCAATGTTTTTATAGACAAATCAAATATACATTATATTTTGATACAGATTCATTATGAAGAGAAATATAACCTGGCTTTTTACACATTTTATATATTGACAATAAACTAAGGATTAAAAGCTATTGGAATAGTAAACTTCACATTCTTATTCTTACCTCTCTGCCTACCAGGTTTCCATTTAGGCATAATACCTACTATGCGTAAAGCCTCCTCATCCAATGTCGGATT
>CALUJF010000020.1 GCA_944320855.1 uncultured Phocaeicola sp. | reverse complement strand
TCTGTTATATACAGAAATTCTCAAAGCCTTTTTTATTTACTTCTCATCGAAATATTCTAAATCCGAAACTTGAGTTATTCTAAACATAAAATTGAAGTGGATAAGTGCACTCATATGCTGAACGTAATAATGGATAATCAATAGTGGAAGTCCATATATGAGTATAAATGAATATGTTTTGGAAACATATTTAAAACTTTTTACAAAGTGAGTACTATATTTACTAATGAATGAAATGTCGGTGAACTTGGAATGAACAGATAATATTTACCAAGTATCCACCGACAGTTCATGATGAAAGAAAAAATGTAAATTACTCTCTTAAATTTGCAAAAGGTAATTTCCCTTCATGTGATTCTTTAAATTCTAAAATAAGACGTAATTCTTCATCTCTCGGAAGAGTATCAACCTCTGTTTCTTTCCAACAGAAACAGAGGTCGGAAGAATCTTTCAGTTGCCAGATATATCTGCCTCCCCAATGTCCTACGTCCTTACCATTGCCAAAGTCAAGATATTGTTTTATTCTTTTGTTTAGTCTGTTTTTTGAACTTCCTCCACCGGCTTTACCAATATAAAGTATTTCTGTATTTTCAACCCATTTAATTTTAAGTGTATTTAAATCTACATTAGGATTTCGTCCTTTAAAATGCCCTCCTGTTCCTTTTTCAATAAAAACAGGTTTATCCGTATTATTTCTTACAACAGCGTAAACTCCATTGACATTTGGTATTGCAGAAATGTCCAATAATAGTTCTTTTACAGGAATAAATCCTTTGAAACCGAGGTTTTCTAAATCTTTTTTCGTATTCATAGTTATCTTTTATTATAAAAATGTTCTTCTATATATTTTATGGCATATTTGGCATTGTCTCTCTCTACCTGTGTAGCATACGGATTGTTTAAAGTATTTATCAGTGTTATGCGTATGCTTTCAATCTCTTGCGGCGTTTTTCCTTTAAATTCGTTTTCCAGTAATTTGTCTACTTCTTTCAGTCTTTTTTTTCTTCCTAAAGCAAGATAAATCAAGTAAGGAATAAGTATCAATAACAGCCATGGAGCTATACTTCCTATTATAATGATAATTATAATCATTAATAATGTTCCGAGTAATGATTGAATGCTTTCCATATTATAAATTTCGTTTTAATGCTTCTGTATATATATCTTTTATTCTCTGTCTTAATGATTCCGGTTTTATTACCTTGAGTGAATTACTCCGAGAGAGAAGTTCCATTACGAAATCATTTGTTACCTTCAGTCTGAGTCCGATTCTTATTGTATTTTCATTTTCGTGAATAATTGTTTGTGAATGATGAATCGGCAATGTCTTGAGAAAAGCTCCATCCAATGTACTGTATTCCAACTCTATATCTTCTACAGGCATATCCGTCTGGCTCCATATCCCATAACAGTCCTTAAACAATTCATCGACTTTGATTTCTTCTCTTTTAAACTTACTGTTCTTTTTTAAGGTTAGATTTTGCATCCTTTCTACTCCAAATGATTTAAGGACATCTCCATCATACCCGATGACGTACCATCTTTGGTTTGATTCTTTCAAGAAATACGGTCTAATACATTTATGAATAACTTTATTGTTATGCCTTACCAATATATAATCAAATTCTATATGTATAGATTCTTTTATTGCATAAATAAGTTCTGGCAAGAAATTATTATCAAGAGGCCTATGGTGTTCAGCAAGGATATATTTGTTGTTTCCTGTATCAGCATTAAGTGCGCAAAGCATATCAAAGTCGTTAAGAAGGGTATCATAATAACTGTATGGATCAGTATATTCTTCATTAATATAATGTCCGACTCCTTTTTTATATGCTATTTCTATACCAAAAGTTTCTTTTATTAATATAAAATCACGTTGTAAAGTTCTTTGTGATATATCATCGTATTCACCACGAATTCTCATTTCTCCGTTAACATAGTCCAATAATTCATCGGAAGTAATAGTTCCACTTCTTTTGAGTTTTCTTATTATAAGCAAAAGCCTTGTTATTACACTGAATTTTTTCATGTCTTTTTATTCGTTTTTTGCAAAGATATGCTGAAAGAGCGACAAAACTTGTCGTTTATATGGATTTATAATAAAAAATTATCTAACATGTATATCTTCCAAACAATACGTATTAACATAAATGTACACTATAATTCACGGAAATAAGAATAAATTTTACTTAAAGGATAACTTATCAGAATTAACATCTGAATATTTTGCAAATAGAATACTTTCAGCCACAAATTTATCCCCAAAACATGCACAACCTTCTAAAAAAAATTATAATTTTGCAGTATGAAAGAGCTATCAAGACATATAGAAGTACTTTTATTGGAAAATGACTGTGTAATTGTTCCCGGTCTGGGAGGTTTCATAGCACACAATAAAGCAGCAGAGTTCAAGGATTCTGCAAACATTTTCTGCCCACCGCTGAGAACTATCGGTTTCAATCCTCAGCTTACTATAAACGACGGTTTACTGGCACAATCATACATGCAATCATATGATACAGACTTTCCTGATGCAAGCAGAAAGATTGAAAGTGTCGTATCGCAAATCAAAGATTCTTTATACAAGAACGGACAGGCAGAGTTAGATAACATAGGAACCCTGTATTACACCATGGCCGGAACATATGGTTTTGAGCCATATGGAAATGCTTTCTTCAGTCCAAGCCTGTACGGATTGGGCAGTTTCTCAATATCTCCACTCTCGGAACTGGCATCTGCAAAAGAGTCTGCCGCCGAACAGCGCATCGTAATCGAAACTGTGCCATCTTCTGTGGAAAGTCCGAAAGAAAAGAACAAACAGCAGCATATCATCAAGCGTATGGCGGAACATGCCATCGGAATTGCAGCAGCCATAATTCTATTCTTTGTACTATCTGTTCCGGTAGAGAATACTTATCTTGACAATTCAAGCTATGCTTCATTAGGGGCTGAAACAATGCTGGATGCTATCAGAAGCAAATCGCTTGCAACAAGTTCTCCTGACAAAGCTGATAATGCAGAAGATATACAACAGACTGCTACAGCCGGCAGACGCAATAACGTAAATACCTTGCGTCCTGTTGCGGTTAAGACTGTAAAGGTTGAGAAACCGGCCAAAACCGAAAAGGCAGAGCCGGTAGCTGCGAAGAAAGAAATGACTGCTGAAGCCGTAAAAGAAAAACCTAAGGCTACAGTTAAAAAAGAAGCCAAAGCAGCTAAAGAAGTACAGAAAAGCAATACAGCCGGCGACAAAGGTCTGTTCGTCATAGTAGCAAGCCTCCAGACCATGCAGGATGCCGAAAAGGAACTTGCCAAGTTCAAGAAACAGGGATATAATGATGCTAAGATTCTTACGTCAGACAACCGTTTCCGTATTGCCCTGTACAGCTATACAGACAAATCGCAGGCATACAATAAGATAAATGAACTGAGAAAAGAAGAACAGTTCAAGACTGCGTGGTTACTTAACAAATCCAAATAATCAATTTTTATTAAGGAATGAAGAGAGTAAGATGTCCTAAATGCGACAATTACATCCAGTTTGATGAAACCAAGTATGAAGAAGGACAGTCACTGGTTTTCATCTGTCCAGAGTGTAAAAAACAGTTCAGCATACGTTTGGGACGTACCAAACTTAATGCGGCTACACGTCGGGAAGAAATCATAGACGAAAAAGAGGGTACAAAAGACTATGGCAATGTAGTGGTTATAGAAAACACATTTGCATACAAGCAGGTTATACCTCTGCATGAGGGCGACAACGTAATAGGACGCAGATGCAAGGGAACTGACGTGGATATAGCCATTGAGACAAACGACCCGAGTATGGACCGCAGACATTGTATCATCAATGTAAAGAAGAACAAGCAAGGAAAAATAGTATATACATTAAGGGATAACGACAGTATAACAGGGACATTCCATATGAATGAAATCTTAGGTCCCAAAGAAAGAGTTGTAATAGAAGAAGGAAGTATTTTCACTTTAGGTGCTACTACTCTTATTCTGCGCGGTGCGGAAGAAAACAAAGAATAACGTAATTATATTTATCAACTAACAGTCACACTACTTTTTTACTTATGGCATTTACTAACAACGTAATGATTGTGAGACACAAACTGCTTGAAAATCTTGTAGCTTTGTGGAAGGAGAAACAGCTAATTGAAAAGATTGACCGTATTCCATTGGAATTCAGCCCACGACGTTCCCAGCCGGTAGGACGCTGCTGTATTCACAAAGAACGCGCGGTTACAAAATATAAATCACTCCCTCTTCTGGGATGGGACATGTCTGACGAAACAGACGAGCTTACTCCGCTTTCAGAATATGCCCGCAAGGCTCTTGAAAGACACGGAAAAATCAAGGAAAACATTCTTTGCGTGATAGACGAAGCATGTTCTTCATGCGTACAGGTAAACTATGAGGTAAGTAACCTTTGTAGGGGTTGTGTGGCAAGAAGCTGTTACATGAACTGCCCTAAAGGTGCCGTACACTTCGACAAGAAAACAGGTCAGGCTCATATCGACCACGATACTTGTATCAGCTGCGGCATCTGCCACAAGAGCTGTCCTTACCATGCTATCGTATATATTCCTGTTCCATGCGAGGAAGCATGTCCGGTAAAAGCTATCAGCAAGGACGAACATAACATAGAACACATCGACGAAAGCAAATGTATCTACTGCGGAAAGTGTCTTAACGCATGTCCTTTCGGTGCCATATTCGAAATATCCCAGGTATTCGACGTACTTGAAGATATACGTGCAGGAAAACAGGTTATCGCCATCCCTGCCCCATCTATACTCGGACAGTTCGATGCAAGCATAGAAGAAGTTTACGGAGCTTTGAAGCAGATTGGCTTTGCCGATGTTATAGAAGTTGCCGAAGGAGCTATGCAGACTACAAGCAACGAGGCGCACGAGCTTCTTGAGAAAATAGCTGAAGGACAGAAGTTTATGACTACTTCTTGCTGTCCGTCATACATAGAACTCGTGAACAAGCATATACCTGCTATGAAACCATACGTTTCTACTACAGGTTCGCCAATGTACTATGCATCACGTATTGCTAAGAAAAAATATCCAGATGCTAAAGTGGTATTCATAGGCCCATGTATCGCAAAGAGAAAAGAAGCTCAGCGCGATGAATGTGTGGACTTTGTTCTTACTTTCGAGGAAATCAGCTCAGTTATCAAGGGTATGGGAATCAACCTGAAGGAAGTTTCTCCATACAAGGTAGCTAAAGAATCTGTATGCGAAGCTCACGGATTCGCTCAGGCAGGCGGTGTGGCAGGAGCTGTCAAGGCTTACCTGGGTGAAAAGGCGAACGGCATTAAGATTATGCAGGTTTCGGACTTCAACAAGAAGAATATCGGTGTCCTCAGAGCATACGCCAAGACAGGCAAGGTAGACGCACAGTTCATCGAAATGATGGCTTGCCCAGAAGGCTGTATCACAGGTCCAAGTTCTTTCAACGACCCTCTTTCAGGCAAGAGACAGCTTAATCAGGATTTGATTAAACGTCCTCTGAAATACGAAAACTACAAGGAAGAAGAATAAACAGAGATTTTTCATATCACATATATATGAGAAAACTTATAGAGCGACTTCATCGGGAGAAAACACTTTCTTCCGATGAATTTCGTATATTATTGGATGACTGCGATGACGACAGTCTTGAACTGATAAACAGCATTGCACGCTCCGAAACACAGAAAGTGTTCGGCAACAGGATTTTCGTGCGCGGACTTATAGAGGTAGGAAACTGCTGCCATAACGACTGCCTGTACTGCGGAATACGCCGTAGCAACAGAAACGTGGAGAGATATCGTCTTGACAAGGAAACTATCCTGCAATGCTGCGATGAAGGTTACAGACTGGGGTTCCGTACTTTTGTCCTCCAGGGGGGCGAAGACAACTATATGACCGACGAAAGAATAGCCGAGATAGTATCGTCCATACGCCGGGAATATCCGGATGCAGCCATAACATTGTCATTGGGAGAAAAATCATACGAAGCATACAAGATGTTCTATGAAGCCGGAGCCAACAGATATCTGCTCCGTCACGAAACCCACAATCCATATCATTACTCCTTGCTGCATCCCGAAACGATGTCGCTGCAAAACAGGCTGCAATGCCTTAAGAATCTAAAGGAGATAGGCTATCAGACAGGTACAGGCATAATGGTTGGCAGTCCGGAACAGACTACAGACAACATCATCGAAGATATTCTGTTCATCGGTGAGTTCAAGCCACAGATGATAGGAATAGGTCCTTTCATACCGCATCGTGACACTCCGTTTGCAGATAAAAGCGCAGGCAGCATACGCACTACCCTATTGCTGTTGTCAATATTCAGACTTATGCACCCTCACGCACTCATACCGTCTACCACGGCATTGGCTTCACTTGCTCCCGACGGACGCGAAAGAGGAATACTGGCAGGTGCAAATGTAGTGATGCCAAATCTCTCTCCTCCTCAGGAAAGAAGCAAATACTCGCTGTACAACAACAAGGCATCAATGGGTGCCGAAGCAGCAGAAGGCCTGGCTTTTCTTGAACAAAAGCTCAGTGCCATTGGTTATACTATTGACTACGGTCGAGGAGATTATGTCGAATAAATAATATATAAACCCACAAATATGTACAGAGCCGATTCTAAAAAGGCTGAAGAATTTATCAGCCATGATGAAATTCTTGACACATTGAAATATGCGGAAGAGAATGCCGGAAACAGGGAACTCATATCATCCATCATAGAAAAAGCAAGAGCATGCAAAGGTATCAGTCACCGCGAAGCCGCATTGCTGCTTGAATGTAACGACCCGGAACTGCTGGAAGAGATTTTCAGCCTGGCAAAGGATATCAAGCAGAAATTCTACGGCAACAGAATAGTGATGTTCGCACCGCTGTATCTCTCAAACTATTGTGTAAACAGCTGTGTTTATTGCCCTTACCATATAAAGAACAAGACTATAGCCCGTAAGAAACTCAGTCAGGAAGATATAAAGCGTGAAGTCATAGCACTTCAGGACATGGGACACAAGCGTCTGGCGCTTGAAGCCGGCGAAGACCCGCTGCACAATCCTATAGAGTATATCCTTGAGTCCATCAAGACCATATACGGAATAAAGCACAAGAACGGAGCCATACGCCGCGTGAACGTGAATATCGCTGCCACAACAGTGGAGAACTACAGAAAGCTTCACGAGGCAGGTATAGGTACATACATACTTTTCCAGGAGACATATCATAAGGAAAACTACGAGAAACTTCATCCGCGTGGTCCTAAGAGCAATTATGCTTATCACACAGAGGCAATGGACAGGGCTATGGAAGGCGGAATAGACGATGTAGGACTCGGCGTTCTGTTCGGTCTGAATACATATAAGTATGATTTCACCGGACTGCTGATGCACGCAGAACATCTGGAAGCCACTTACGGAGTTGGTCCTCACACTATCAGCGTACCGCGAATATGTTCTGCCGACGACATAAATGCCGCAGACTTCGAAAATGCTATCTCCGACGAGATATTCCAGAAGATTGTAGCCATCATCCGTATAGCTGTGCCATACACGGGAATGATTATCTCCACACGCGAATCGCAGAAATCGCGCGAGAAGGTTCTTGAACTCGGTATCTCACAGATAAGCGGAGGCTCGCGTACAAGCGTAGGCGGATATGCCGTAGAGGAAACACCTGAAGAAAACTCCTCACAGTTCGATATCAGCGACAACCGCACATTGGACGAGATAGTGTCATGGCTGCTGAAACTCGGCTATATCCCAAGCTTCTGCACTGCATGCTATCGCGAAGGACGTACAGGCGACCGCTTCATGTCATTGGTAAAAACAGGACAGATAGCCAACTGCTGCTCGCCAAACGCGCTTATGACTTTGCAGGAATATCTGGAAGACTATGCCTCACCAGAAACCAAGGCACTCGGAACCAAGATGATACGTGAGCAGATGGAAAGAATTCCAAATCCAGCAATAAAAAAACGCGCAATAGAGAACCTGAAATACATTGCCGAAGGAAAACGCGATTTCAGATTCTGATTATATCACTACATTTTAAATAGCCATAATAATATGTCATTGCAAGATACTCCAAAATCAAACCGCACACATATAGCACTGTTCGGAAAAAGAAACAGTGGAAAATCGTCATTGATAAATGCCATCACAGGACAGGAAGTTTCAGTAGTTTCGGACGTAGCCGGAACTACAACCGATCCTGTATATAAATCGATGGAAATACACGGCATAGGTCCGTGTGTATTTATAGACACAGCCGGATTTGATGATAAAGGAGAGCTTGGAAATCTGAGAGTCAAACAGACACTAAAAGCTACTGAGCGTACTGACATAGCTATTATGGTCTGTACAGACTGCAATATAGAAGAAGAACTAAGATGGCAGAAAGTTCTCACTGCAAAGAATACTCCGGTGATATGGGTACTCAACAAGGCTGACCTTCTGGACAACAAGACAGAAACAGCCCTTGCCATAGAAAAGAGATGCGGTTCCAAGCCTGTCATTGCCAGTACAGTAACAAAGGAAGGCATCGACGAGATAAGAAAAGCGCTGATAGAAAACCAGCCTGACAACTCTTCCGAAAATACAATAGTAGGCAATCTTGCCGGAGAGAACGATACCGTACTGTTAGTCATGCCACAGGACATTCAGGCTCCGAAAGGCAGACTAATCCTGCCTCAGGTTCAAACCCTACGCGAACTTCTTGACAAGAAATGCCTTATAATGAGCTGCACCACAGACAAGCTTGAAGCAATGCTCAAAGCGATGGCAAACCCTCCGAAACTTATCATCACAGACTCACAGGTATTCAAGACCGTATTTGAACTGAAGCCAAAGGAAAGCATACTGACATCGTTCTCTGTACTCTTTGCCAAGCACAAGGGTGATATAGACTATTTTGTAGAAGGTGCACGCACGATAGGCAAACTGAACAACAATTCAAAAGTCCTAATAGCAGAAGCATGCACCCATGCCCCACTCACTGAGGATATTGGCCGAGAGAAAATCCCTGCCATGCTCCGAAAAAGATTTGGCAATGACATACAGATAGATATGGTTTCAGGACACGACTTCCCTGAAAATCTTGAAGGCTACGACCTTGTTATCCACTGCGGGGCCTGCATGTTCAACAGGAAATTCATGATGAACCGCGTGGCAAAAGCCAAGGAACAGAACATTCCTATGACCAATTATGGAGTGACTATAGCTTATATTCAGGGGATACTTGATTATATTGAGTATTAAAATCCGGAATATCGTATTAATCAAATGCAAAAGTCAGTTTTTTTAGTTACATTTGCGTAAAGAACAAAAATAATCAGCATATGAAATTTCCTATTGGTATTCAGAGTTTTGAACGTATTATTCAAGAAGGTTATATTTATATTGATAAAACTGATATTATTTATGACCTTACACATAATGGAAGTATTTATTTTCTCAGCCGTCCGCGACGTTTCGGAAAGAGTCTTCTTGTTTCTACTCTGGAAAACTATTATTCAGGACGTAAGGAGCTGTTTCGTGGTCTTGCCATAGAAAAGATGGAGACAGAGTGGAACGAGTATCCCGTTTTCCATGTGGATTTCAATGCGACTAATTTTACCAATTCCGGAGAATTGGAGAAGAAACTTAACTTTTATCTTGCGGAATGGGAAGAGAAGTATAATTTGCCTGTACGTGAAAATGAATTAGGCCTTGGCGACCGCTTTATAAAGATTCTTGAAGCTGGTCATCTTCAGACAGGCCGCCGTGCTGTGGTGCTTGTAGATGAATACGACAAACCTATTCTTGATGTACTGGATGTGGATACCAATCTGGAAGATAGGCATCGCAATGTTCTGAAAGCTTTTTATTCTGTATTTAAAGGGGCGGACAAGCATTTGCAGTTCGTACTGCTGACAGGTGTAACCAAGTTCTCGCAGGTAAGTGTGTTCAGCGGATTCAACCAGCCTAAAGATATAAGTATGGATGTCCGTTATGAGGCTCTGTGCGGTATAACTCAGGAGGAAATTGAAAAATATTTTACTGAACCTGTATCGCAAATGGCCGTTGAGTATCAGTGTACACCTGAGGAGATGTATAAACTGCTTAAGAGACAGTATGATGGTTACCATTTCAGCAAACGTATGACCGATATATATAATCCTTTCAGCCTGTTGAATGCTCTCGATAAAATGAGTATTGACGATTACTGGTTCAGCACAGGAACTCCCACATATCTGATTCGTCTGCTCAACCATTCACATGAGAGGATGAACGAATTTACGGGAAAGTATTACACTCCAGCAGAATTTATTGACTACAAGGCAGACGTAGAACGTCCATTGCCAATGATATATCAAAGCGGATATCTTACAATAAAGGCATACGACAGAGATTTCAATACATTCCTTCTTGATTTCCCGAACAATGAGGTAAAGGGCGGATTCCTTACAATGGTAGCTTCGTCATATCTGCAACCATCAGAAGAAACAGGCAGTTGGATAAGAAGCCTTGTTATAGCACTGCGCAAAGGAGAGGTGGAGCTGGTACGCGAGCTGTTCACTTCTTTCCTGTCCGGCATCCCTTACACAATGCGCCGCAAGGAAAACGAAGTGGAGCGAGAACGATATTTCCAATATACCTTCTATCTCATTATGCGTCTGGTAAGTGTTTATACCGTCTATGCCGAGAAGGTTCAGAGCCAGGGACGTGTGGACTGCATAGTGGAAACATCGGACTATGTATATATCTTTGAGTTCAAACTTGACGGTACGGCAGAAGAAGCACTCCTGCAAATAGAGGAAAAAGGATATGCGCGTGAATATGCAGCCGATAACCGCAAGGTTTATAAGATTGGAGCATCATTCTCTTCTGAAACCGGCACGATTAGCGACTGGGCAGTAAATTAGCAATATATATAATTATTCACTTTTATATTAAAGGGTAGCTTTGAATCACCAAGACTACCCTATACTTTTTTACATACGTTTCTTATTAGTTTCCTTTAATATCCTCTGCTTTAGAAACTTAGCAGGATTGCCACCAACAACAGTCCATGATTCCACATCTTTAAATACAGCAGCCCTTGCCCCTATTACTGCACCTTCACCTATGTGTACGCCCGGGGCAACATATGCCTGCGCAGCCACCCATGCTCTATTTTCTATGTAAACAGGTTTCAATATAACGGAATGATTTTCATCCATAATATCATGTGAAGCTGTACATATATATGAGCCTTGAGATATTACCACATTATCTCCAAGCTTTACTAAAGCGCGATTATATATTTCCGTATTTGGACCTATGCAACTCGACTTTCCTATTTCCAGATTCCATGGTCCCCAGATTTTACAAGACGAATACACCAATGAACCTAATGGTATTTTTGCGCCGAAAGCCCTAAGTATAAGATTTCTGAGAATCCTAAGTTGACTTCCTGGTATGCATCGGAATAATGTGGCATTAATAAAAGTCCATATTATTCTTTTTACAAAATGAGGTTTCTCCTCTTTATATTCTGATAAATCCATCTTATGATAATTCTTTAAATAAATTTTCCCATTGATCAACTATAGCAGTTAAAGTAAATTTCTGTGCTTTATGCTGAGCTTGTATAGCCATCTCATTTCTCTTGTTTTCATTGATAATTAGTTCCTTCAATTTATCCGCCATCAAAGAAGATGAAAAAGGAGGAGGAGATATAAATCCGTTTTCTCCAGAATCTATTATATCATAAACGGAACTGTAACTTCCGTAAATTAAAGGAACTACCTGGTATGCCATACCTTCTACAATAACAAGACCAAATCCTTCATACTCTGATGTAAGGAGTAAAATAGAAGAATTGCGATAATATTCTACAGGATTAACAAAACCTGTTATTTCCACATGTTTTAATTTATATTTCCGTATCAGTTCTGACAAATTATCTTTATCAGGGCCATCCCCCACAATCTTTAGTGACCAATCATCAAAAAGCGATTCTATCTCTTTCCAGATTTCCAATACCCTGAATGTTCGTTTCTGGTTATACTCTATTCTCCCTACATAAATAACCTGTTTCTTTTTGTTAAAATCTTTATTTTCAGGATAAGGTATTGTTAATGGATTAGGAATTACCGCAATTTTCTGTTTTGAGGGATGAAATAAAAAGTCACGGGTTATATTAACAAAACTTTGTGATAATACTACAAAACGCTCACTACGGTTATAAGTATATCTCAAGCTACATCTTGACACTAATTTCACGCAATAAAGTTTAATTCTATTCACCAATGAATTACCTATATGCTTCTCTATTTTTATTTCAATATCTTTAATACGTGCATTAGTGTCTGGCGTATTATGATGAACTGAAATTAACTTACAACTTGTACCTTTGATTGCTTTATAACAAAGCCTTGACACATAAAATGGAACAGCCCACTGATTAATCAGAATATCTATTCTATTATCTTGTATTATTGCCGATAACCTTTTAATGTTATTTTTAGTATATACTGGCTTTTCCAATTTAAACAACTTTATGCTTGAATATAATTCTTCAGAAGCTAACTCAGGAACAGGTTGTTCAAACGAAATGATTGAGACTCCATAACCCCGTTTAACAAACTCATTTGCCAATACTGTAGAAACCTTTTCTACACCTCCATAACTCGGATATGTCCCCATCAAGAATAAAATATTCATATTATGCCGCTCCTTTCTTCTTTTAAGGAAACGGCATCATAAACTATATTTTCACCCCCCCCGATTAATATTATTTAACCCTTTGGTAAACTTTTTAATAAAACTTATACACGAGATTGCAAACATGGGAAGAAATAGAAAAAATAAATCCCTCCACCAATAGAGATAAAAGCCCATTATAACGAGAAATAAACTCTGCATACTCAGGCTTTTAACAAACAGACCCAAAATAGAAAATTTTAATAACATAACAATTATTATAAACCTAAATTTTGAAATTTAATTTTTTGTAAAGGTACAAATTAAAAATTGAAACATCACACTTTTCATTTAATAATTTAAATCATTATTTTTTCTGAAAGGCATAGGGGTTTTTACATAACCATGCGTTAAAAGAGTGAAAGCAAAAGAAAAAGAAAACGGATAAATAACTTAAAAGATTTATAGGATTATGAAACAAATTTCGGGAAATGACCGTTCATACTTAGCGGAACACGTTCGTGTAACGCGTGGAACACCTACGTGTAACGGGCGGAACACGTTCGTGTCACGCGCGTAACACGTACGTGTAACGGTAAGTCAGAACCGTCTTTTATATATTAAAAACAGGGAATGTTACATAAAACTTATACCAATAATTGTTATTTAGGCACGGAAAGAGTATATTTGTAAAAATGCCATCAGATATACATGCCTTAATAACCACAAAAACTAAATACAACAGTGATGAAAACCGACAGAAAAGAAATCTTCAAGTCCAGATTTAATGAACACTATCCAAGGCTATGCAGCATCGCATACGAGTATGTTTCCGACGCTGACGATTCGGAAGACATAGTTCAGGAACTGTTCATAAACATATGGGATAAGGGCAAGGATGCCCTCCCGGACAAGGAATTTGCAGCCTATATCACTACAGCTGTAAAGAATGCATGCATCTCGTTTCTCAGAAAAAAAATGCTCTTACACGGTATCTATAGAAGATGCCCCATCGGCCGGAGCGCACCTGCCGGACGAGGATACTCTTGACACAGACAGGAAATCGCCCGAAGAACTGTTGTCGGAGGCTTTAGCCGTACTTCCGCCTAAATGTAAGGAAATTTTCCTATTGTCAAAACTTAAAGGTATGAAGTACAGGGAAATAGCGGAACAGCTCTCGTTATCGGAAAAGACTGTGGAGAATCAGATGGGTAAAGCCATCAAACTCCTGAAGGAGTTTGCAGCCACATGTTCGTTCACCATCGCGGTTATTATCACATTAATCATATCAATCATTTCAAACAATTTATAGAGATGAAACATACAGAAGAATATATCAACGAACTATTAGCCAAATATATTACAGGCGAAGTGATGTCTGAATCAGAAAAGAAAGACATCCAGGAATGGATAGCTACGCATGCCGACGAATACAACAGACTGGTAAAACTGATATCACCCAAGAAGGCTCCCGAATTCGGGACAGCAAAGGCATGGGCTAAAATAGAAGAACATATCGACAGGTCGGTAACAAAGAAACCGACTATGAGTATCTCTAAGAACAAGAACATGAAAAGGTCAGTGGGCATGTCAGTCTTCTATGCGGCCGCTTCGGTTCTTGTGATACTGGTGATATCAATCTCGTTCTTTATGAGCAACAGGGAGAACAACAAGGAGCAGCTGTTCGCCAACAACACTGCCGAAAAGATGATGATTTATCTGCCGGACAGCTCGTCGGTGATTCTATATCCTGACGCAAACGTGAGCTACAGAACGGGAGGTATGAACTCGGCCAGAGAAGTTACCCTCAGCGGAAAAGCTTTCTTCAGCGTGAGGAAGATGCACGGAAGGGCTTTCAAGGTAGAGTCCGACAATCTGATGGTGGAAGTGCTGGGAACATCATTCCTAATTGATGCGACCAAAGCCGAAAGTTCGAGTGTATATGTCAAGACCGGTATAGTAAGCGTGGAATCGGAAAACAGCAAGGTTATAATAAAGGCTAACCAGAAGGCGGAACTTGACAACAATACTCTCAAGACCGGAAAAATAGAAAACCCTTACGAAGTGTTTGAAGAAAAGCCGAAAGTCCTGTCGTTCGCGAATGCGGAAATCATGGAAGTGGTGGAAAAGATAGAACAGGCCACGGGAGTTAAAATTGAGGTGAGCAAGGAACTCAGGAAGAACAAGATAACAAGCAGGATTGAAACTGCTGATACGGAAGCAATCATAGTGGAACTGGCTTTCCTGTGCAACTGCAAATATGAAACAATAGAAGCCGGAAAGCATTACCGATTATACTAAGCAAACATTTACAGCCGGATGATACATCAATCAATGAAAGTCCTGCTGCTATTGTCAGCAATGGCTCATGCCGGAGAGAGTTTCCCAAATTCGGAAACATCCCCTACTGACATAACGGCAGGAAGTACCAGGGAAATCAGTATTCCATCAGACCGAAATAAACTGACCGATGAGGTTCTCTTCGTTAGAGCCTCATCGGCTTCTGTGCTTCAGTGGTTCAGCTATATAGAGAAGCAAAAGGGGATTTCTATTTCTTTCAATCAGTCTTTCGATATGGAAAGGAACTGCACCGTAAAGCAGTCGGCCACGATGTCAATCGCACAACTGTTGGATATCATTCTCAAAGACTACAGATACAGCATCACTGAAATGCCCGGCAGGAAGATTGCCATACGCATAGATGCAAAAAGGGAATTCTCCGTAAGCGGAACGATAGCAGACGAATCGACATCCGAGAAGCTTTACGGGGCAATAATAATGGCATCCGGTCCGGACGGCAAGAGGCTCTACTCCACCAGCGACGAGAACGGCAACTACCGCCTGAACCTCACGGAAGGCGACTACACCATCGAGATAACCTACATGGGATATGAGAAATTCTCGACACCGCTGCATCTATATAGCAGGAAAAGACTTGACATGAATCTCAAACCTGCCCTGTTCGAGGTAGACGAGGTTACAGTCAGGTCCATCAGAAACGATGCTGAACTGGCTGAGATTACTCCATCGGGGATGCTGTCTTTCAGCGGCAACGACCTGTTTTCGCAAATATGGATTCTGCCCGGAGTGACCGGCACTCCTACGGGCAACAACTTTATGGTGGACGGCGGAAGTTATGACGAAAACATAATTCTGCTGGACGGTGTGCCTGTCTTTCATCCGGGACATGTAAATGCGCTGCTGCCACAGTTTAATGGCGACGTGATAAAGAACATTGTCTTCCACAAGGGCTTCTTCCCTACCCGTCTGGAAGGCGGACTCTCGTCTGTAACGGAATTCAATCTTAAGGATGGAAACAAGAACAAACATACACGCACTTTCTCCATCGACATGCCTGCCGCATCGCTTACCCTCGAAGGACCTATCATAAAAAACAAGCTGTCGTATCTGGTAAGTGTCAGAAGAAGCTGGATGGATTTCTTCGACGAACTTCTCTCGGCTGAAAACAGGCTGAACCATTATTCGTTCGACTATACGGCAAAGCTGTCATACTTTCTGTCGGAAACAAGTTCTGTGAAACTGTTGGCATACAACACGATAGATGAATACAAACTGCCTCTCTATACAGAGGAAGCTATCCCCATAGTGAGATGGAACAACCAGATTTACAAGGCCACATATAGTGGGATGTGGGGGAAATTAGGTAATACCACATCTGCATATTATTCGTCACACATGAGCCGTGCGAATGCAGATGCACTTGGTTTCAGTTCCGATACAGACAGCGGATTTGGAGATGATACCGACCAGGACAGCGGTTGGGAAGATGGCCGGGACAATAATTGGGACGATAATTGGAATGATGAGAATTTCCAAAACGAAATGTATAAAAATGACGAACAGATTTCCTATAATAACGAGATAAGCAGCGGGATAAAGACTTTCAATTTCAATACTGAGTTTACTTATAGTCCGGAGAATATATATTCCACTCGCTGGGGATTCAAATACTCGCATGAATTGTACGAGATGACTGCCTTTGGAGATAATATGAAGAAACAGAATGAAGCAATAAACCAATATTCTCTCTATTACGACAACTATATACGCATAACGGACAAGGTTTCTACCCGTGTAGGAGTGCACTTCGTGGCCTACGACCCAGTGAATTTCCGTAATTACTACAGTATTCAGCCACGTTTCGCATTGAATTTCACCCCTGGAAAGAACAATATGATATATCTGAACTTCTCCAAAATGGAACAATTCTACCATTATATCAGCTTCAACGGGTTTGCACTTCCTACCGACTTCAGGATGCCGAGCATAGAAGGATTCAAGCCACGCTCTTCAGAACATTATGAAATAGGTTGGAAAAGAAATTTCGACAGTGACCGAGGGAAATTGGAAACGTCAGCATATTATAAGACAAGACGGAACGTAGTGGCATTGAAACCGGATGTCATAGTAGAAAACGACAACTGGAACAATTATATAATGGCCGGCAAAGGTGACAGCTACGGTATAAAGATGTTCCTCTATTATATGTACAGAAGATGGACCATGCAACTGTCGTACACCTACGCAAGAAGCCGTGAATGGTTTGATGAATATAAAGACCTCGGCAAACTGCCTTCGTTATACGACATGCCTCACTACGCTGCCGGAGCATTATCATACAAGATAAGCAAATCGTCAAGCCTGTCATTGGGATGTGTAGCAAAGTCCGGAAGAATAAAGGTTTCCGACCATTGGTTCGAGAGCGACAAGGATTTAGGTTTCAGAAAAACACGCGGAGAATTCAACTACAGAATAGATGTGGGATATACATTCAGGAAAGATTTTGGAGATAAGCTGTTGCTTTTCAGATGCGGCCTGTACAACTTGCTTGGAAATCCGCCGGAAGAAGATATCGTGGATTTCTATTCGGTCCATCTGTCAAAGAATTGCCTGCCCTATGGAAGTCTGAGCTTTAAATTCTGAGAAAGCACTACTATATAATTTCTGCAACAATGCGGTTTATATGGTTAAAATGAATGCCCAATGAACGGTCTATGAACGGCCAATGAACAACAGTTACAGAAGTCAAACAGAATCAGGAAAAGACAAGTTCATAATACGTTCAGTGATTGTTCACCGGCTGTTCATTTGGCGTTCACCCAATAAAAAAATCCCGGCCTGAGCAGACCGGGATTTTCTTATTGTCAAGTTTGAAATTAATATCCAAGTTCTTTTTCAAGAGCTTCGTATTCAGCTCTGTTAAGTTTCCAGTAGATTCTCAACATATACTGACCCCACAAAGCCTTGTTGTCAGGAGCAAATTCCTTAGCCTTTTCATAATATGGCAATGCCTTTGCATAAAGCTCTTTAATCTTAGCTTCACCTTCAGCATACTTAGGATCGTCCATTGCCAACTTAGAGTTAGCTTCTTCTATGTCCTGACCAGGGAAGAAGTAGCAGTCACCCATTTTAGAATATGCTTCTGCTACGAAACCGTCATCCTTGTCTACAATCTGCTGCAATGTAGCCAATGCTCCTTCGTAATCCTTGTTTTCATACTGAAGAACACCTTTTACATACAAGAAATATGCAGAAGGATTGTTAGCGATGATACCGTCTATTTCAGTCAAAGCTTCTTTTATTTGACCATTCTGTATGTAGTTGTCCATAAGGTTACCTACGAAATATTCCTGTGCAGGGAATTTTTCTACACCTTCCTTGATTGTAGCAAGCCATTTTACAGAATCTTTAGCTTCGTCTGACTTATAAACTTCAGCCATACACATCAAAGCCCTGTAACCTTCTTCCTTGTGGTTCTTACCGATAGTAGCATACTTGATAACTGCTGCGTTGTCCTTCAGAGAGTTTGCAGCCAAAGTAGCATAGTTTGCGATAAGTGGAACAAGAGTATCGTTCTTCACTTCATCCATGTCGGCAAAGACAGGAGCAGTAGCAGCGTCACAGTATATACCGAAGAATTTCAATGCGTCGCTGTAGTTTCCTGAGTTGTATGCATCCGAACCTGCGTTAGTCAAGTTAGGACGTACAGTAGCAAGAGTCTTTGCAAGTTTCTTTCTCAATTTTGGTTTCTTAAGTTCGCCGCTTGCAACCTTAGCCTGTTCTACTTCATCACATTTCATGTAATATTCGAACATTTTAGCCAGACTGTTGTACAACTTAGCTGTATCTGCCTGTCCATTAGGAAGATAAAGTTTCATATTCTCATCATCATAGATGGCTTTCTGGAAATCACCGGCAAGTTTCCAAGTTTCAGGGTCGTTAGCTGTTGTAGGATCAGTCAAAGCAGGTTCAAGGATCTGAGCTGCCTTTACAGGGTCACTTTTTGCCGACTTTGCCTGTTTAACAACACTTGTCTGTGCCGATACTGCACATGTGGCAAACATCACTGCTGCAATTAGTAATACTTTTTTCATAATGTTTTAAATTTTAGTAAGTCAATTGTTTTGATTATTCTCTTCTTGGGTTTCATTTGCGTTATTCTCTATCCCGTTATCAGACGAGGCTTCAATCTGTTCTTGTTCTTCAGATTTTGCAGTTTCCTCTTCAGGTTGAGAATCGACTTTACATACAGAACCGATACTGTCGTTTCGTTTCTCCAGGTCGATGAGTTTCACACCCTGAGTAGCACGTCCCATGATACGGAAGTCAGCCACTTTCACACGGATTGTAATACCAGACTTGTTTATAATCATAAGGTCGTTCTCGTCTGTTACAGACTTGATGGCAACGAGTGAGCCTGTCTTCTCGGTAATGTTCAATGTCTTGACACCCTTACCGCCACGGTTTGTCTTACGGTAATCCTCGATGTCGGAACGCTTACCATAACCGTTTTCGGAAACCACCATGATAGTTTCCTTTTCAGGGTCCTTGATGCAAATCATTCCTATTACTTCATCTTTTCCGTCTTCGTCGAGAGTAATACCACGTACACCGGTAGCGGTACGTCCCATTTCGCGGACAGCACTTTCATGGAAACGTATAGCACGTCCGTTGCGGTTTGCTATAACTATTTCGTTGTTGCCGTTAGTCATACGGACTTCTATCACTCTGTCGTCTTCGCGGATAGTAATTGCATTCACACCGTTCTGACGTGGACGTGAATACTGTTCGAGGAGAGTTTTCTTTATTACACCCTGCTTAGTGCAGAACAACACATAATGGCTGTTGATGAATTCCTTGTCGTTCAGGTTCTTGACACGCAAGTAAGCTGTTACGGCATCATCGCTGTCGATGTTCAACAGATTCTGTATTGCACGCCCCTTGGATGTCTTGTTGCCTTCAGGAATTTCGTATACCTTCAACCAGTAGCACTTACCTTTCTGTGTGAAGAACAGCATAGTGTTGTGCATAGTTGCCGGATAGATATGCTCTATAAAGTCCTCATCGCGTGTTTCGCTACCCTTAGAACCTACTCCACCTCTGTTCTGAGCATGGAAGTCAGCCAACGGGGTACGCTTGATATATCCTAAATGAGATATAGTGATAACCATCTGTTCGTCAGCGTAGAAGTCTTCAGGATTGAATTCCTCAGAAGCATAAACTATTTCAGAACGACGCTTGTCACCATATTTTTCCTTCACTTCTATCAGTTCGTCCTTGATAACCTTCTTACAGAGCTCATCGTTAGAAAGGATTTCCTGGTAGTAAGCTATCTGATTCATAATCTCTTCGTATTCCGCATGAAGCTGTTCCTGCAAAAGTCCTGTCAACTGGCGAAGACGCATTTCAACGATGGCACGAGCCTGGATTTCGCTGAGTTCAAAGCGGTTCATCAGGTTAGTGACAGCCTCGTTAGGAGTTTTAGCCGCACGGATGATTCTGATTACCTCATCTATATTGTCAGAAGCGATGATAAGACCTTCGAGAATGTGTGCACGTTCCTGAGCCTTACGCAAATCGTACTTAGTACGGCGGATAACGACCTCATGTCTGTGTTCAACGAACAATCTTATAAGGTCCTTAAGATTAAGCAGACGAGGACGACCATTAACCAAAGCGATGTTGTTCACACCGAATGAAGACTGTAGAGCAGTCATCTTGAACAGTTTGTTCAGAACGACACTTGCATTGGCATCACGCTTAACGTCTATCACGATACGCATACCGTCGCGGTCGGATTCATCGTTCACGTATGAGATACCCTCTATCTTCTTTTCGTTAACAAGAGAAGCGATATGTTCGATAAGTTCCTTCTTATTTACGTTATAAGGAATCTCGTTTACGATAATCTTGTCATGATTGGTGTGAGTTTCGATTTCTGTCTTAGCACGCATCACTACACGTCCGCGACCTGTTTCGTATGAATCTCTGACACCACTTACACCGTAAATATATCCACCGGTAGGGAAATCAGGAGCCTTGATGTATTGCATCAAGCCATCAATATCTATATCATTATTATCTATGTATGCCACACATCCGTCAATAACCTCACTCAAATTGTGGGTAGGCATATTCGTAGCCATACCAACGGCGATACCGGACGCACCGTTCACAAGAAGGTTCGGAACACGTGTAGGCATTACGGTAGGTTCCTGAAGAGTATCATCAAAGTTGTTCTGGAAATCAACAGTTTCCTTGTAGAGGTCCTGCATCATCTCCTCACCTATCTTCTTCAGTCTTGCCTCAGTATAACGCATTGCTGCAGGGCTGTCGCCGTCTATTGAACCGAAGTTACCCTGTCCGTCAACCAACGGATAACGCATAGCCCAATCCTGCGCCATACGCACCAATGCTCCATACACTGAAGAGTCGCCATGAGGATGGTACTTACCAAGCACCTCACCCACGATTCTGGCAGATTTCTTATAAGGCTTGTCCGAAGTATTTCCTAATTCCATCATTCCGTAGAGAATACGGCGATGAACAGGCTTGAAGCCATCTCTAACATCGGGAAGGGCACGAGCCACGATTACAGACATAGAGTAATCGATATAGGCAGTCTTCATTCCTTCTTCGATGTTGATTTTTATAATTCTGTCTTGTTCTTGCATTTAAACAAATATTAATTATACATCTCTTTCGGTTTACGAAAAACCACGCTAAAGTACTACTTTTAGACGATATACGAAACTTTTTACGCAAAAATGTGTTCAAGATTAAAGTTTTTTACTCAAATGCGGACAAAACAAGACAATATTTCAGAACATAATTAATGGCACAGAATTTGTTGTAAACATAAAATATAGATATATTTGCCCCGAATAAGCATTTGGGCATCAAAAGTTAGCACAAAATATTTATTTAGGAATAACGAAATGAACGGAATATCATACTCAAAAGAAGCTACAGACGTTATCAAATACAGCAAGGAGGAAGCTTACAGAACGAATGCGACAAGCATTTGGCCGGAGCACATCCTGCTCGGCATAATCAGAAATGATGAAAGCAATGCCGCACAAATCCTAAAAGACTTATATGCCGACTTGAAAAAAATCAGAAAGGAGATAGAAGATGTATTGGAAAAGGAAACAGACAACCTTAACCTCCCTAAAACAGACATCAGAGATTTATACTTCGGAGAGAACTCCACAAGGATACTAAGACTCTGTTTTCTGGAATCCAAACTCTACAACAAAGATTCAATCGGCTCTGAACACATTTTATTGGCAATTATGAAAGAAGAAAGAAACCAAGCTGCACAAATATTGATACAGAACAATATCACATACGACAAAGTAAAAAACAAGATAGCCGGACATGATGCTCCGGTCCCTTCTTCAGGACTGAACTTTGACGAAGAAGAGGATGACGGAATAGAGCGTCGCGGAATGCAACGTCCGGGTCCATCGGGAATGTCGCCGAAAGGCGGTTCGGAATACACATCGCAGACATCAAAGAGCAAGAACGAACCGGGCGACAACAATCTCACCCTACTGAACAAATACGGTACAGACCTTACGAAAGCCGCCATGGAAGGCAAACTGGACAAGGTTATCGGACGCGAAAAGGAAATAGAACGCGTGGCACAGATTCTGTCAAGAAGAAAGAAAAACAACCCTGTGCTGATAGGCGAACCCGGAGTGGGCAAATCGGCCATAGTAGAGGGATTGGCCACAAGAATTGCCGAAAAGAAAGTACCGAGAACTCTGTTCGACAAGATTATAATTATGCTTGACCTCACCTCGCTCGTGGCAGGAACAAAATTCCGCGGAGAGTTTGAGGAAAGAATCGTAGGCGTAATAAAAGAGGCAAAGAACAATCCTAACGTCATTCTCTTCATCGACGAGATACACACCATTATCGGAGCAGGCTCTGCTGCCGGTTCAATGGATGCCGCAAACATCCTTAAGCCATCATTGGCAAGAGGAGAAATGCAGTGTATAGGTGCTACTACACTCGACGAATACAGAAAATCCATCGAAAAAGACGGTGCCCTGGAAAGAAGATTCCAGAAGGTTACTGTAGAGCCGACCACAAAGGAAGAAACTCTGCAAATCCTTATGAACATCAAGGAGCAGTACGAAGACTTCCACAACGTGAGATACACCGACGAGGCCATAAAATCATGTGTCGAACTGACCGACAGATATATCACAGACAGATTCTTCCCTGACAAGGCCATTGACGCAATAGACGAGGCCGGCTCAAGAATACACCTTATGAATGTAGCCGTTCCGAAAGAGATAGAGGAACAGGAAAGACTTATCGAGGAAACGAAAGAGCATAAGAACGAAGCTATCAAACTTCAGAATTTCGAGATGGCAGCCGGGCTGAGAGATAAGGAAAAAGCCCTTCAGGCCGAACTGGAAAGGATGAAGCAGGAATGGACCGACAAGGCTAAGCAGAACCGTGAAACTGTCGACAGGGAAAACATCGAAGAGGTGGTTTCATTAATGTCCGGAGTACCATTGAAGAAAGTGGGAAGTTCGGAAGCCAACAAGCTGAAATCCATGCGCGAGAACCTTTCATCGAAGGTAATCGGCCAGGATGAAGCCGTGGAAAAGCTCGTAAAAGCCATAAAGCGTAACCGCGTAGGGCTGAAGGACCCTAACAAACCAATAGGAACATTCCTGTTTACCGGTCCTACAGGTGTGGGAAAAACCCATCTCGCCAAGACATTGGCAGAAGAGCTTTTCGGCACCAAGGATTCACTCATCCGCATAGACATGAGCGAATATATGGAGAAATACGCCGTTTCAAGAATGGTGGGTGCGCCTCCGGGATACGTGGGATATGATGAAGGCGGACAGCTCACTGAAAAGGTAAGACGCAAGCCCTACTCCATCGTCCTGCTCGACGAGATAGAGAAGGCGCACCACGATGTATTCAACTTCCTGCTCCAAATCATGGACGAAGGACGTCTGACCGACAACACCGGAAAAACAGTCGATTTCAAGAATACTGTTATAATAATGACTTCCAACGTCGGCAGCCGCCAGCTGAAGGATTTCGGCAAGGGTATAGGATTCAATGCCATAACAAGAAAAGACGATGATGAATACTCTAACGGTATCATCAGAAAGGCTCTTGAAAAGACATTCGCACCTGAATTCATCAACAGGCTGGACGACATCATACCTTTCAGACAGCTTACGACTGACGACCTTGTCAGAATAACAGAAATAGAACTGAAAGAACTGTTCAGAAGAATAGAGAAATTAGGCTTCTCAGTTTCAATAACCGACAAGGCTAAAGAATTCATAGCCCGCAAGGGTGAGGATGTACAATATGGCGCACGCCCAATCAAACGTGCCATCCAGAACCATATTGAAGACAAACTGGCCGACTTCCTGGTAGAGAACGAACTGAAAGAAGGAAGTTCGATTATAATCGATACAGACCAGAGCGGAAACGAAACAATAATCAGTTCCATCTGAAAAGGCTTATATCACATATGGCGAAAACGCTTCGTCATTTAAACAAAAACGCTTCGTCGTTCGATTTGAAACGACGAAGCGTTTTTATTTACTTAAATCCGGCCTACTGATTTTATCTTACGGCGATGCACTCGATTTCCACCAAAGCACCCTTTGGCAAAGCCTTCACAGCCACAGCAGAGCGTGCAGGGAAAGCACCGTCAAAATACTTGGCATACACAGCGTTCATATCTGCAAACAATGACATATCCGCAAGGAACACAGTAGTCTTCACCACATTTGCAGTTGTCAGACCGGCCTCAGCCAATACATTCTTTATATTCTCAAAAACCTGTGTAGTCTGTTCCACGATTCCACCTTCCACAAACTCACCTGTTGCAGGATTTACAGGAATCTGTCCTGACATAAAAACCATGCCGTTGGCTTCGATAGCCTGGCTATAAGGACCGATAGCAGCCGGTGCCTTTTCTGTAAAAATTACCTTTTTCATAAATTTCCGTATATTAATATTCAATTTGGGAGTGCTAAATTAGTACAAAATCCCGATTTTATGCAATCCAAAGGTAAAAAACAGGCAAAATAATTGCGAGGATGACAAAAAATATGTATTTTTGTACTCTGTAAAGCAAAAGTCTGTAATCAGTTACGGCATTTGCCACAAAAACTCCAACAATAAAAATCAGCAAATCATTTTAGTGTAAGATATCCCGAAAAGTATTTTACTCCATCTTCCTATTATTTCAAAATCTCATTCTCACAGACAAGGCAAGAGGGATAAAAACTTATACAGGATACGCCACACTCTATAATATAACAAATTTATACACACACTTATATGTATAATATCATACAATTAAATGAAAAAGACCTGTCCGAACTGCAAGAAATAGCCAAAGAGTTGGGTCTGAAAAAAACAAGTGCGCTGAAAAAAGAAGAACTTGTTTACAAGATTCTCGACGAACAAGCTATCAAAAGCGCATCGCAGAAAGCAAACGAAGGACAAACTAAAAAAAGAGCAAGAATCAGCGTAAAGAAAGAGGGGGATAAAGTTTATACAGCCACTAAAGACAAGGCTCTAAAACTTGAAGCCAACACTCCGGTACTGCAGACAAGAACAGTTTCCAAAGAATTTGCAGAAATTCCAAGCACTCCGGTAGAAACTGTGGAAAACACAGCGGCACCGGCAGCCAACGAGGAAAAGCCAAAAGCCAAAAGAGGCAGGAAACCGGGTTCTAAGAACAAGTCTACTTTAGAAAAAGAAGCCAAGACTCAGGACACTGCAGAAACTGCAAAAGAAGAATCAGGCAACAAGACTAAGGGCAAAACCAAAAACGCCGCACCAAAGAAAGAGATTCCTGTACCGGTATTCGACGACGATATGGAGCTTCCTCCACTCGACCTTAAAAGCGGTGACGATTTTATTCCTATCGAAGACCTCCCTTCAGAAAAATTCGAGATTCCGACAGAACTGCTTGGAAAGTTTGAAGCTACCAAGGTTGAACCTCCTGTAATGCAACCGCAGGAAAACAAATTCCAGCAGAAACAGAAGAAAAACAACAAGAAGCAGCAACAGAACAAGGCTCAGAACAACAAACAGCAGAACAACGGCAAGCAGCAACAGAATAACGGCAAGCAACAGCCTGCAAACCAGCAGCAGAACAACAATCAGCAAGCCGAAGCCGCACAACAGCCAAGCACTCAGCTTCCGGCCGTACAGCAGATTAAACTGCCTGCCCCTGACGAACAGCAACAGACAGCCGAAGCAGCTGCAGCACAACCTGCACAAGAGCCACAGCAACCGGCCAAACCTGCTGAAAAGATATACGATTTCGAAGACATAATCTCCGGCTCAGGCGTACTTGAAATCATGCCTGACGGATATGGTTTCCTTCGCTCATCAGACTACAACTATCTTTCTTCACCGGACGATATATATGTATCTCAGTCGCAAATCAAGGCATACAGCCTCAAGACAGGCGACGTAGTGGAAGGTACAATCCGCCCTGCAAAAGAAGGAGAAAAATATTTCCCACTCGTAAAGGTAAACAAGATTAACGGTGCAGACCCAGCACTGGTACGCGACCGTATTCCATTCGACCATCTGACTCCATTGTTCCCTGACGAGAAATTCAAACTCTGCAAGGGGTATAATGACAATTTGTCAGCCCGCGTAGTCGATATGTTCTCTCCTATCGGTAAAGGTCAGCGTGCACTTATCGTAGCACAGCCTAAGACAGGTAAGACTATCCTCATGAAGGATATAGCAAATGCCATTGCAGAAAACCATCCTGAAGTGTATATGATAATGCTTCTCATCGACGAACGTCCGGAAGAAGTGACAGACATGGCACGCAGCGTAAAAGCCGAAGTGATTGCTTCTACATTCGACGAGCCGGCAGAACGCCACGTGAAGATTGCAGGCATAGTGCTCGAGAAGGCTAAACGTATGGTTGAAAGCGGACATGATGTAGTGATATTCCTCGACTCTATAACACGCCTTGCGCGTGCATACAACACCGTATCTCCTGCATCTGGTAAGGTATTGTCGGGTGGTGTCGACGCAAACGCCCTCCACAAGCCGAAACGTTTCTTCGGTGCCGCACGTAACATCGAGGGTGGCGGTTCGCTCACTATCATCGCAACTGCCCTTATCGACACAGGCTCCAAGATGGACGAAGTTATTTTCGAGGAATTCAAGGGTACAGGTAACATGGAATTGCAGCTTGACAGAAACTTGAGCAACAAGCGTATATTCCCTGCAGTAAACATCGTGGCATCAAGCACTCGCCGCGACGACCTGCTGCTTGACAAGACTACTCTCGACAGAATGTGGATTCTGCGCAAGTATCTGTCAGACATGAACCCTGTAGAAGCTATGGACTTCGTTAAAGACAGACTTGAAAAGACCAAGGACAACGAAGAGTTCCTGCTGAGCATGAATTCATAATTGCCCGAATACAGATACAAACAAAACAGCCATATTGCAATGTTCCAAAACGAAATGCGATATGGCTGTTTTTGTTTGACTTTCACAAATTATCAGAAAGGCAAATCATCCTTGTCGTCAGTAGCCGAGAAGTCAGCAGGAGGCACAGGAGCCGATGACACCGGAGGGAAAGAATAGTCAGCCGGCTGAGGCTGCACACCTGCATTCTGGGAAGGTCTTTCCACTTTCCATGCTCTGATACTGTTAAACCATCTGCCCTGCCATTCGCGAGCGTCTATATCAAACGAAACTGTAAGTTCTTCACCTGCCTGTATATTGAACTGCTGGATTTTATCTTCACCAAACACATCAAAACACATCTTACGAGGATACTGCTCGTTAGTTTCCAAAACATACTCCTGAACCTTCCAGTTGTTGCCCGATTTTGACACTCCACCACGAGGTTCAAGAACAGCAATAATTCTTCCTGTTATTTCCATATTAATTTTCTATTTGATTTGAGGTCACGAAATTACTCTTTTCCTTAGAAGTGAACTAATTTTTTACAATATTTTTTATCCGAAGAAAGTCATTTTTGTCAATCATTTGCTTTAGCCGAACAATCTTTTTTTGTAACTTTGGCATTCGATTATTCGATGAATAATAATAAATACTTTTGAACGGAAATAATAATTAAAAAACAATTTAATATAACATCAATCATGAGATTTTTAGTTTCAAGCACAACATTATTCAGCCACTTGCAGGCTATCAGCCGTGTTATCAATTCAAAAAACTCTCTTCCTATCCTGGACTGCATCCTGATAGAACTTAACGACGGAACTATTACAATGACAGCTTCGGATAGTGAAACTACTCTGTCTACAAGCATCGAAGTCAGCGAATACGAAGGTGAAGGACGTTTTGCCATTTCATCAAAGACTATCCTCGAGGCTCTGAAAGAAAATCCGGAACAGCCGTTGAACTTCAATATCAACACTGAGACAATGGAGATTACTGTGAAATACCCTAACGGTAAATACAGCATGATGGCACAGAACGGCGACGAATATCCTCTGCCAAAACAGATGGGAAGCGAAGTCGTAAACCTGACAATGGCTGCCGACGTTATGCTTACAGGAATCAACAGATGTATCTTTGCTACTGCCGACGACGAACTTCGCCCTGTAATGAACGGTATCTACTTCGATATCAGCCAGCAGGATGTGACACTTGTTTCGTCAGACGGTCACAAGCTTGTACGCAACAAGTCTTTCGCTTCTACAGGCAACGAAAAGGCTGCATTCATCCTTCCTAAGAAGCCGTCAAACTTGCTTAAGAACTTGCTTCCTAAGGAACAGGGCGACGTACAGATTTGTTTCGACGACAAGAACGCTATGTTCACAATGGAAAACTATCAGATGACTTGCCGCCTTATCGAAGGACGCTATCCTAACTACAACTCAGTTATCCCACAGAACAATCCTCACAAGGCTGTAGTGGACCGCGCTATCTTCATCAGCGCACTGAAGCGTGTATCTGTATTCTCTTCTCAGGCAAGCAGCTTGATTAAACTCAGCCTGAAAGAAAACAGCATGACTATCTCAGCCCAGGACATCGACTTCTCTACTTCTGCCGAAGAGACTCTTATCTGCCAGTACGACGGAAAAGACATGAGCATCGGTTTCAAGTCGTCTTTCCTTATCGACATTCTGAACAATATCTCATCGCAGAATGTAATTATCGAATTGGCTGACCCATCAAGAGCCGGACTTATCGTTCCTGAAGAACAGGAAGAAAACGAAGACCTGCTGATGCTGCTCATGCCTATGATGCTTAACGATTAATCTTTTTATAATGAAACTGAATCTTAAAAACCCTATAGTTTTCTTCGACCTCGAAACTACAGGTACAAACATAACAAGCGACAGGATAGTGGAAATCTGCTATCTGAAAGTCTATCCTAACGGAAACGAAGAGAGCAAAACAATGAGAATAAATCCGGAAATGCATATTCCGGAAGCATCAACAGCCGTCCATGGCATAACAGACGAGGATGTGGCGGACTGCCCTACTTTCAAGGAAGTGGCTACCAACATAGCCAAGGACTTTGAAGGTGCGGATATAGCAGGATTCAATTCCAACAGATTTGATGTTCCTGTCCTCGTTGAGGAATTTCTCAGAGCGGGTATCGACCTCGACCTTACTAAGAGAAAGTTTGTCGATGTACAGGTAATCTTCCACAAGATGGAACAGCGCACTCTGTCGGCTGCATACAAGTTCTATTGCGGAAAGAATCTGGAAGATGCACATACCGCTGAGGCTGACACAAGAGCTACCTACGAGGTTCTTAAAGCCCAGTTGGATATGTATCAGGACACTCTTCAGAACGACATCAATTTCCTGTCGGAATATTCAAGCTATTCCAAGAACGTGGATTTTGCCGGAAGAATAGTTTACGATGACAACGGAGTGGAGGTATTCAACTTCGGTAAATACAAAGGCATGCCGGTAGCTGAGGTACTGAAAAAAGACATCGGATATTACGGATGGATTATGAACGGTGATTTCGCGCTGAACACAAAGAACGTGCTTACAAAAATCAGACTGAGAGAAACCGGAATGTTAAAATGAGACATCTATGATGAAAGGTAAAAAAATAGTACTTGGCATCACGGGAAGTATTGCTGCCTACAAGGCCGCAGTACTTGCCAGAGCCTTGATAAAGAAGGGTGCCGAAGTGCAAATCGTTATAACTCCTGCAGGGAAAGAGTTTATCACTCCGCTTACACTATCCACAATAACCAGCAAGCCTGTCATCAGCGAATTCTTCGCACGCAGGGACGGGACATGGCACAGCCACGTAGACCTCGGTCTGTGGGCAGACGCAATGCTGATAGCCCCGGCCACTGCAGCTACTATAGGGAAAATGGCAAACGGCATTGCCGACAATATGCTTATCACTACATACCTGTCGATGAAAGCACCTGTTTTCGTAGCTCCGGCAATGGACCTCGATATGTTTGCCCATCCTTCCACACAAAAAAATCTTGACACACTCAGGTCATACGGAAACATTATCATCGAGCCGGGCGAAGGCGAACTGGCAAGCCATCTTGTAGGTAAAGGAAGAATGGAAGAACCGGAAAACATCGTTGCCGTTCTGGAGGATTTCTTCGCAAAGAAGTCCGACCTCGCAGGAAAGAAGGTGATGATTACCGCCGGTCCTACTTATGAGAAGATTGACCCTGTGAGATTTATCGGTAACTATTCTTCAGGCAAAATGGGTTACGCACTGGCTGAATGCTGTGCAGAGAGAGGTGCCGAAGTTGCTCTTATCAGCGGACCTGTAAGCATTACCGCAAAGCATCCTAACATCAGAACAATCAGCGTGGAAAGTGCAGATGAAATGTATAAGGCAGCTACAAGCGAGTTCGGTTCAAGCGATGCGGCCATCCTGTGTGCAGCAGTAGCTGACTTCACTCCTGAAACAAAAGCCGAACAAAAAATCAAGCGCGAAAAAGACGACCTGATTATCAAGCTGAAACCTACTCAGGACATAGCTGCCGCATTGGGTAAACTCAAGAAAGACAATCAGGTGATGGTGGGATTTGCTCTTGAAACCAACGACGAGGTGGAACATGCCAAAGGCAAGCTGGAAAGAAAGAATCTCGACTTTATCGTTCTCAACTCGCTGAACGACAAGGGAGCCGGTTTCAGACATGACACCAACAAGATAACCATCATCGACAAAGAGAATGTCATTGAGTTCCCGCTTAAGAACAAGAAAGAAGTGGCTACAGACATAATTAACCATTTGGCAGAAATATTATAAATATGCTACAGTCTATATTCATCCAGAACTACGCACTTATAGATAAACTGGACATTGCATTCGAACCGGGTTTCTCCGTAATCACCGGAGAAACGGGAGCCGGAAAATCAATCATCCTCGGTGCTATCGGCCTGCTGCTCGGACAGAGGGCGGACGTGAAAGCTATACGAAACGGAGCTACCAAATGTATCGTGGAAGCCAAGTTCAGCATAGCATCATATGGCATGGAGGAATTCTTCAAGGCTAACGATATTGAGTACGACAGCGAGGAATGCATTATCCGCCGCGAAGTAAACATCAACGGTAAGAGCAGGGCTTTCATCAATGACACTCCTGCCTCACTGTCGCAGATGAAAGTGCTTGGAGAAAAGCTGATTGACGTTCACAGCCAGCACCAGAATCTGCTGATAAACAAGGAAGGCTTCCAGCTAAACATTCTTGACATCCTTGCACAGGACATAAAGGAACTGATTGATTATCAGAATGAATACAATGAATACAGAAAGGTGAGCCGTGAACTGGATGAATGTATCAGACAAGCCGAAGAGACACGAAAGGAAGAGGATTATATCCGCTTCCAACTCCAGCAGCTTGATGAGGCTGAACTGAAAGAAGGCGAAGTGGCTGAACTCGAGCAGGAGGCAGAAACGCTTTCTCATGCCGAGGATATCAAGGCCGGACTTTACCGTTCGGCACAGAACATAGGCGGTGACGAAGGCGGATGTCTTACGCTGATTAAAGACAGCATAAACACTTTGCAAACGGTTTGCAAGGTTTTTGCAAAAGCCAATGAGTGGAAAGAAAGGCTTGAAAGCTGCTATATCGAGATTAAAGATATCTCTCATGATATGGATGACGCACAGGAAGCCGTAGAGTTCAATCCTTCAAGACTTGATTTCGTCAATTCCCGTCTTAACATGATATACTCGATGATGCAGAAGCACCACGTAAAGACTGATGCGGAACTTATCGAGATAGCGGAGAACTACAGACAGCAGCTCGACATGATAACATCGTCGGACGAACGTATTTCAGAATTGGAAACCCAAAAGCAGAAACTGTATGACAGCGTACTCCGTAAAGCGGAAATCCTTACCGCCTTGCGTACGGAGAGTGCAGGTAAAATCCAGTCGCAAATGGAATCTCTGCTCATACCGCTTGGAATGCCGAACGTGAAGTTTGCCGTAGAGATTTGCAGAAAGAAGGAACCTGACATAAACGGTCTGGATGCCGTAAACTTTCTGTTCTCTGCCAACAAAAACGGAACATTACAAAACGTGGCTTCCATAGCTTCGGGTGGTGAAATAGCCAGAGTAATGCTTTCGCTGAAAGCCATGATAGCCGGAGCAGTGAAACTGCCTACAATAATCTTCGACGAAATAGATACAGGTGTTTCCGGCTCGATTGCCGAAAAGATGGCTCTGATAATGCAGGATATGGGACGACAGAACAGACAGGTTCTGAGCATCACACACCTGCCACAAATAGCAGCAAGGGGTAATGCCCACTACAAGGTGTATAAGGAAGACACCGAAACCGGAACAAACAGCCACATCATACGCCTCACAGACGAGGAGCGCATAGACGAAATAGCTAATATGCTGAGCGGTTCTACCATGACTGAGGCTGCAAGAAACAATGCAAGGTCCTTGCTCGGACTTTAATTCATTACAAATAAAAATATAGAAAACAGATATTATGATAGAAAAAAATGAAATGATATTCGGTGTAAGAGCCGTGATTGAAGCAATACAGGCAGGAAAAGAAATTGACAAAGTCCTGGTGAAGAAAGATATCCAGAGCGACCTGTCGAAAGAACTTTTCGCTGCATTGAAAGATACTCAGATACCTGTACAGCGTGTTCCTGTAGAGAGAATCAACAAGATTACCCGCAAGAACCATCAGGGAGTAGTGGCTTTCATCTCTCCTATCACATATCAGAGAACTGAGGACATCGTGCCGTTCCTGTTCGAGCAGGGCAAGAACCCGCTGATAATACTCCTTGACGGACTGACTGATGTCCGTAACTTCGGTGCGATAGCACGTACTTGCGAATGTGCAGGTGTAGATGCCATCATCATACCTTCAAAGAACAGTGTCAGCGTAAATGCTGACGCCATCAAGACTTCTGCCGGAGCACTCCACACTATACCTGTTTGTCGCGAGAGCAATATCACAAACACTATCAAATTCCTGAAGGACAGCGGTTTCAGTATCGTAGCGGCTACAGAAAAAGGTGACTACGACTATACTAAAGGCGACTACACAAAACCTACATGTATAATAATGGGGGCAGAAGATACAGGTGTGCCTTACGAACATCTTGCACTCTGCGACGAATGGATTAAGATACCTCTGTTCGGTACAATAGAATCACTCAACGTATCTGTAGCAGCAGGAATCCTGATATACGAAGCCATCAAACAGCGTGGTTTCTCTACTGAAGAATAATAAGTATTCAGTTCTTTAGTTTTTGAGTTTATAAGTTTAACTTCGCTGACCATTAGTTGTTATTTACCTGATAATTAACTAAGAATAAACTCAAAAACTTATAAACCTAAAAACTTAATTATCATGAGGAAAACAATATTCATAACACTCTGCGCCTTAAGCATCAACAGCTTGTGGGCGCAGGAATTGCCTAAATGGGCCAAGAAAGCTAAAAAGGCTGTTTTCTCGGTCATCACATACAATGCAGACAACAAGATAATGAACACAGGAAACGGATTTTACATTGACTCGGAAGGTACCGGAGTTTCCGACTACAGTCTGTTCAAAGGTGCTCACAGAGCGGTAGTTGTCACAGCCGACGGAAAGGAACTGCCTGTAACTCTTATCTTGGGAGCAAACGACATGTACGATGTGGTGCGTTTCAAGACAGAAACCGCAAAGAAGCAGGAATCACTTGCTACAGCAGCTACTCCCGGAAAAGAAAACGACAAGGTATATGTAATGCCATATTCCACACAGAACTCCGTTAAGGGAACAGCAGGAACAATACAGAAGATTGATTCCATAGGAAAGAATTCGTTCTACTATACCCTCTCCATGAAGACGGGAGTGAAAGACGTAAGCTGTCCGCTGATGAACGAAAACGGCGAAGTGATAGGTCTTATTCAGAGAAACTCCGATTCTGAGGACGAGAAGAGTTACGCTCTTGGCATCAACTACGCCAAAAGCCTGTCTATCAATGCTCTTTCAGGCAGCGACACTACACTGAAATCCATCAAGATAAAGAAAGGACTTCCCGAAGACGAGTCGCAGGCATTGGTTTTCCTCTATATGATGTCGTCACAGCTTGAAGACGAAGAATATCTTTCTACACTGAACGACTTTATAAATATGTACCCCAAGAACATGGAGGGTTATCTTCGCCGTGCCACATATTATATGGGAAAGAACTCCGAAGAACATATAAACGCTGTAGAAGATGACCTGAAAAAGACTGTGGAAGTAGCGGAAAACAAAGCCGAAGCACATTACGGAATTGCAAAACTGATATACAACTACAGTATAAGCAATGCGAAGAAGTTAGAGAAAGCCGATTGGACTCCGAACAGAGCTTTGGACGAAATCAATCAGGCTTTATCCGAAGCAGGCGAAGGGCTGTACTACCAGATACAGGGAGATATCTATTTCGCAATGAAAGATTATAGCAATGCCGCTACAGCCTACGAAAATGTATGCAAGACTCCCCTAGCTTCGGCACCAGCATTCTATTCGGCAGCCAAGGCTAAGGAATTAGTGGAAGGTACAGACAAGAAAGAGGTTATAGCCCTGATGGACAGCGCAGTGGCACGCTACAACACACCGTATGGAAAAGATGCAGCTCCATATCTGTTTGAAAGAGCGCGCATCAAATCGGATGCCAAGATGTACCGCGAGGCAGTTTTGGACTATAATGCTTTCTACGATGCAATGTTGGGACAGGTTTCGGCAGAGTTTTATGTAATACGCCAGCAGGCAGAAATGCAATGCCGCATGTATCAGCAGGCCATCAACGACATAAACAAGGCTGTTGAACTCGAACCGAAGAATGCGGCATACTGGACAGAAAAAGGTGGCGTGCATATCCGCCTGAATCAGACAGACGAAGCCATAGCAGCATTGGAAAAAGCAATCTCACTCGACCCTAAGAGTGCCGATGCATACCGTATGCTCGGTTACTGTCAGGTGAAGGGTAAGGACAAGAAAAAGGGACTTGAGAACCTGAACAAGGCAAAAGAATTAGGCGATACAGTAGCCGAGGACCTGATAAAGAAATACTCCAAATAACAGACCGTTAGTATGAATCTGATGTATATTAACTGGAACCCGGATCCGATAATCTTTTCATTGGGAGGATTCAGCCTAAGATGGTACAGTGTGTTTTGGGGTCATTGCCATAGCATCGGCCAGCATCGTGGTGCACAAGATTTTCCAAAAGAGAAAGATGTCTGAGGACGACTACAACAAACTGTTCGTATATTCTTTCCTCGGCATATTCATCGGAGCACGTTTAGGACACTGCCTGTTCTACGATTTCGCATAATCCGACCATCTGTCAGAGATAGTCCTTCCCGTAAAATTCCTTCCGAACGGTACTATTTACATACCGAAAGGGGCGAAACCGAAACAAATCGATTTCGCCCCTTTCATGTTATTCTATGCAATACAGATTACTGCTTCTTCATCTCGAACCCGAGCATCAGACCGTCATACTGTGATAATACTGTGTTCAGCGTGCTGACAGTAGCGTTCGATGACTTTCCGGCTAACGCACCTGTCACTGTCTGAGCAAGCGACATCAGTTTGTCAGCCTTGAAAAGCAGACTCATAGAGCCACCGTTCAGGAGTGAAGTAGAAACCTGAGCTGTCAGCTTCAGACCGATTTTGGTTTTCAGTGTGATTTCCTTGGTTTCCTTATTATAGCTGTAAGTACCGTTCACGGTACGTCCGGCTACAGTCGAAGTATATGTACTGTCCGCATTGAACACATACACTGTATTCTCATTGAAACCAAGCTTAGACAGATAATTGCTCATCTGTTCCTCAACCTTCTTTGCTGCCACTTCGCCACCGGCTTTCGACAACAGGTCATCGCTTTCAAACTTACAGTCAGGAGCAGCGTATTTCCATGTTCCTACTATAGAAACACTTTCGTTCACCTTAGACACGGTTTCTTCCACCTTGTTCACTACCCCACCAAGCACAGACTTCCAGTCCTGTGCAGATACTGCTGTACTTACAGTAAGCATCAAACCTATCAGAAAAAATTTCCCGGTCATAATCAACAAGCTTTAAAACTCATGTCAAGTCCCTTTACAGAGTGTGTAAGGGCACCTACAGAAATAAAATCAACTCCGCATTCAGCATAATCGCGAAGAGTATCGAAAGTAATACCTCCAGATGACTCTGTCTCATATCTGCCGGCAACCATCTCTACAGCCTTGCGTGTGTTCTCAGGAGTAAAGTTGTCGAGCATGATGCGGTCTACACCACCAAGGTCGAGCACCTGCTGAAGCTCATCGAAGTTGCGAACCTCGATTTCAATCTTCAAGTCCTTGCCCTTAGCCTTGCAATATTCCTTAGCGCGGTTGATAGCCTTGTCGATACCTCCGGCAAAGTCCACATGGTTGTCCTTCAAGAGAATCATATCGAACAGACCGATACGATGGTTCACACCACCACCAATCTTGACAGCCATCTTTTCAAGGATACGCATACCCGGAGTAGTCTTTCTTGTGTCAAGCACGCGGGTCTTAGTACCTTCCAGACGTTTCACATACTTGTTTGTCATAGTGGCAATACCGCTCATACGCTGCATGATGTTCAGCATCAGACGCTCAGTCTGAAGCAAAGACTGAATCTTTCCTTCCACTACCATAGCTACGTCACCCGGCTTTACGTGCGCACCATCGTTAATGAAAACCTCAACCTTCATGGTAGGGTCAAAACGGTTGAACACTTCCTTGGCAATCTCGATACCGGCCAGGATACCTTCTTCCTTGATAAGAAGTTTTGACTTACCCATTGCATCAGCAGGGATACACGAGAGTGTTGTATGGTCGCCGTCACCTATATCTTCAGCGAAAGACAGGTCTATAAGGCGGTCTATCAAATCTTTTACTACTTTTTCGTCCATAATGTTACAGATTTATTGAATTATAATGCAAAGGTATAGATTATTCGTATCTTTGCAAAGCCGTAATTTATAAAAACAGAAAACGAATATGAAATTTATATTACTTGTAGTAGGCAAGACAGTGGAAAAACACTACATCACTGCCATAAACGACTATGTGGAGAGAACCAAACACTATACTTCGTTCGACATGGAGATCATCCCGGAACTGAAGAACACCAAGAGCCTGAGCATGGAGCAGCAGAAGGAGAAAGAAGGCGAACTGATTCTGAAAGCCATACAGCCGGGCGACGTTGTGGTATTGCTTGACGAGCACGGCAAGGAGTTCCGTTCCATTGAGTTTGCCGATTGGGTTGAGAAGAAGATGCATACCGTAAACAAGCGTCTGGTATTCATCATCGGTGGCCCTTACGGATTTTCCCCATCGGTATATGCGGCAGCTCAGGAGAAGATTTCTCTGTCGAAGATGACATTCTCGCATCAGATGATACGCCTCATCTTCGTGGAACAGTTGTACAGAGCCATGACGATACTGAACAACGGACCTTATCATCACGAATAATGTTCGGGGGTAAGAGTTGTTAGTTTTTAGTTGTTAGTCTAAATGGCAATTAATCATAATCTAAATTCAGTTATCAGTGAACGCTCAGTGAACACTGAATGAATGCAAAATGAACGGCAAATGAACTTCAGTTTCTTCCCAAAGACACAGGTTGACTCTATTGTTCGTTTGCCGTTCATTTTCTGTTCATCTGCCGTTCATCAGACGTTCACAGAACAGCATAGTTTTATCTCAATCGGAGAATATCACCCACCTTAGGAGCAGGAGCATCTTCATCCATCTTGTTCATCTTGTAAAGATATTTCAGTTTTATACCGAACATCTGCGATATGGAATACATCGAATCGCCGGCCTTCACCACATATACTATATGGTCCTTGGTAGCCTTCTTGCGTTTCTCTTCCAGATAAATAACTTCGCCGCCACGGAAAACATAGTCTTTCGGCAACTCATTATACTTGCGGAGCTTTCGGCTACTGATATCAAATTCATAGCCCAACGACTTGAAGGTATCTCCCCTGCGTGCAATGACATAAAGCATCTCATTAGCCAAGTAAGGCTGATGCGGATTAGTCACCTTCTCTGCCCATTCCAGCCCGCCTTTGCGGTCGTACTGGTCGAGGTCATAAAGTTCTATAATGCTTATCAGTCTGTCGGCATACTTAGGGTCGGTGGCATATCCGGCCTTCTTCAGTCCGCGTGCCCAACCTTTATAGTCAGTAATTTTCAACCGGAAAAGGAAAGCATATCTTGCACCTGTACGCAGGAACTTGGAATGGTCCTCATACGATTCCTTGGCATGCCTGTAAGCACGGAAGCACTCATTGCGACGGTCATCGTCATGGCGCACCGTACGCCCGTCCCACGAACTGCCGCATTTAATTCCGAAATGGTTGTTAGATTTCCTTGCCAGAGTACTCCTTCCCGCCCCCGACTCCAAGAGTCCCTGAGCAAGCGTGATACTGGCCGGAATATGATATTTCCTCATTTCTTCTACGGCTATCCCCCTATACTTCTTTATATAGTCCTCGTAAGCCTGATTTCTCCTCTGTGCGGATACCGAAACAGAAAGTCCGGCAATAAATATTAAAATAAGCGTCAGATATTTTCTCATGTCTTTAATCTTGAAAAACAGTTACAAACATACGGAAAAAATATGACTTAGGCCGTAGCCTGTGGAATGTTTTTTAGATTAATTAGATTAAAAGGACTTATGACTATAAAAATTTAGTCCGAAGATTTGAAATATCCGGCAAAATTCTTCGACATAGAAAGCGTGACACGTACGTGTAACGGGCGGAACACGTTCGTGTAACGCGCGGAACACGAACGTGACGCGGGCGTAACACGTACGTGTAACGGTTTCTTTTCTTGCGCGTTTCAGGATTTCTTTTTCGTCATCTGAATTAATTTTACTTCACCTCGTACCTGACCTGATACCGCCTGTAGAAAATCACAGCAAGGATAAAACCTATCATAGCAAAAGGCACTCCTGCGAGAGCGGCATACTGAAAACCGTTACCCACCGCAAGACCTCCGGCGTAGGCTCCAACTGCATTACCGAAATTGAATGCTATCTGGATACATGCACCTCCAAGCATCTCTCCTCCCGGTGCCACACGTATTATAAGCAACTGTTCGGGACTGGACACAGCAAACAGTCCGGCTGTACAAAGAAACATAAGCGAAACAGAGAGCCACGGATTTGGTGACAAAAAGAAGATTGCCAACAATAACAGACAGATACCACCCTGGGCAATCATCAAAACACGGCCGGGAGTATAACGGTCGGACATTCGTCCGCTGACAAGATTTCCCACTACCATACCAAACCCGGCAAGGACCATCAGTGCAGTCATGCTGGTTTCTGAGAAGCCGGAAACATTGGTCAGCAACGGACTGATATAACTGTACCAGCAGAACACTCCACCGTTACCCAAAGCCGTAGCACCAAGTATCAGCCACGGAGCAGGAGTACGGAGAAAACGGAACTGTCCCTTGAAACCTGTGTCCTGCAGGCCTTCCACCACAGGCACCCATCGCCATATATAATAGAAAACAACTATTCCCCAAAGACCGACAAAAAGGAATGTGGAACGCCACGAAATGAGATGGCTCAACGATGTGCCAAGTGGAACTCCAAACAGATTGGCTACAGTCATTCCGGCTATCATGATGGAAACAGCCTCTGAGCTTTTACCTTTATCGGCCAGTTTCGATGCCACGATAGATGCCACACCGAAATATGCTCCGTGAGGTAATCCGGAAATGAAGCGGCCAATCATCATAATCCAATAATTTGGTGCCAGTGATGCACAAAGATTTCCCACTACGATAAGCGACACAAGCGCCATAAGCAGATGCTTGAGCGACTTCTTTCGTGCAAGCACCAATACCGGTGCACCAAAGCACACACCAAGAGCATATGCGGAAATAAGATGCCCTGCTTCGGATATGCTTATTCCAAAATCGGAAGCCACGTATGGCAATATACCCATCATGGCAAACTCGGCCATCCCTAATGCCAAAGTTCCGAAAGCCAATGCAATAAGACTCTTTTTCATAATTCTATCTCTCTACCCGTTAATCAATGAATGTTTTTGTGTTTTTAAAATCGGTTACAAAGTTATATCTTATGTTTTAAAACATAAATATATTCTATAATTGTTTTTTGTACAATTATTCTTAACGGATACAGAACAGCTACTTATTTTGAGAGTTTAAACATTTTCTCCATTCTTCTACTTTTGCAGCAAATGACAAACGAGTGTTACTATTACTTGTGGAACAAAGTACCGAGCATTCTATCTTAGGTAAATAAGCTGAAGCAGCTTTCTTACCATTAAAAACAATTCTTTTAATACTTCTATGCTCTGATAAATCACTTTTCTCCCAACTGTGATTCCAATTGCTTTATTCTCTGCTGTAATTCTTCAACACTTGGCAATTCCTTCTCAATTTCAGCTATTCGTACATTGTCATAAGTAGCAACTCCTATTGGAGTAGACAACCCTTTAAAGCTATAACGAACCTCAGTCTGTTTCATATCGCTGCAAATAAGAAGTCCAATTGTAGGATTATCTTGCTTGCCTTTTAAAATATCGTTTACTGCATTAACATAGAAATTAAGTTTCCCGGCAAACTCAGGTTCAAATCTAACAGCTTTCAATTCAACCACAATATAACAATGCAAGCGTACATGATAGAAAAGCATATCTATTCTTCTACTCACTCCGTCAACAATAATTTCCTTTTGACGACCTAAAAATGCAAAGCCATTCCCGAGTTCCATCAAGAAGCGAGAGATATGATTTTCCAATGCAATTTCAAGATTGTGCTCCGAATAATCAGCAGGCAATTCAACAAATCCAAAATCATAATTTTCTTTTGTTATTTCCTGCACCAGTTCTGCCTGCTTTACAGGAAGCTGTTCCTTAAAATTATTGATTGTGCCATTTTGCTTTTCATAAAGTCTTGCCTCCAGATAACGCTGCAAAACAGTACGCTTCCATCCTTCTTGTATCGTCTTTTTAATGTAAAATATAGCCTCAGGTAAAGAAGCTGTAAGTCTTATTATATCCAGATTATGTCCCCAAGGTATTAAACCTAACAATTCCGGGAATTGTACAATTCCATCTACAGTCACCTGACAATCAGAGTTATACAATTCTTGTACGCTGCGTACAAGTTTTTCATCTTTTATTTTTTCCACATAAAAAGAGTACCAACGTTTCATTGCCCATAGATTGTCCGCACTCAGTCCTTTACTATTAGGGAATTCAGCCTGTAAATCAAGACTCACTTGCTCAACAACTCCATTTCCCCAACGTTCTTCCGCCTTCTTGTTTACCAAATTACCTCCCATATTCCAATACCATTTCAATTTCTCAAAATTGGTTTTTAACGCTGCATTTATCTGTGCCGTACGATATGACTGTTTCAAACTTTCTAACCAAGTTGAATACTCTGCATCACAAAAAACATCATGACTATTTACAAATATTGTTTTTTCTCCCATTTCCTAAATAATTTATACTTCTATACTTTACAAATATAATTAATAAGTTTCTGAACAACAACACTTTCATTAAAGTATGTTTTTATAATAACAATATCCCCTCTCACCCATCATCTCCAACACCTTCTTGAACCTCGCCGGAATCAAAGACATTGCCTTTTCCACCATATATTCAGGAATAAACTTATAATATGCTTCCGATATGCTACCTGTGATGCAAGCAAGTGTATCACTGTCACCGCCAATGGATATTGCCCTGCGTATGGCACTCTCAAAATCATTACTCGACAGGAAGGAGATGATAGCCTGCGGCACTGTTCCCTGACAGCTTGAATCCCATCCGTAAGCCTTGTGCAAATATTTCCACGGCGTATCAAGATTGTAATGAAATTTCGCAGTAATAAACTCTTTGATATCATCCTTAGAGGCACCGTTCCTTGCCAAAAAGATAGCTGCCGAAACGGCCTGTGCCCCCTTTATCCCTTCAAGATGATTGTGCGTTATGGCAGCAGCTGTTTCGGCCACACGCAATGTAGTTTCCATATCACCATACAGCCAGCCGATGGCAGATGTACGCATGGCAGAACCGTTTCCCCACGAGTTATAGGGACAGCGACCGGAGGCAGGTTTCCCGGTACGATAATCTATAAGCCTTTCCGGATGGAAAAGCCATGTATGGAATCCGCCTCCATATCCTCCCATCGGACACGGAACGTTTATTGCCATATCAACCATCGTTTCCTCCAGCAGACGGGTCTGGACATCTGCCTCAGCATTTATATCGTTCTTCATAGCCCACTCCGCCACAGCCATGGTCATCACAGTATCGTCAGTGAAATTACTTCTGCGAGGGAACATCTCGAAATTATAATCCTTCGTATTGCTGAATTCATATACAGAACCTGCAATATCTCCTATTATTGCACCTAACATATAGATTGTACTTTTTTGATTTTATGTAAAGATAGGATTTTATTATCGTATACAGCTTCTGAAATTAGAAATTTCATAAAACAAATGACTGTTTAATTGCATATATTGTCCGTTTTTGCGAATATTGCACAAAATTTTCAAATCATGGAATTAAAAGACTATTTAGACAATTTTGAAGAAAAGCTTCAGCAGGAGATATTGCGACTTTGCACTAACTATAAATTCTTAGACGGCAAGCTGCTTGCCACAGACGACATAGACGACTACTGGCAGGTACTTGCTCCGGAATACATTGCCGATGCAGTGGAACAGGTTCAGGAGTACCCTACCGTATCTGTGGCATGGGCTGCTTATCTTGGTATAGCCGTAGCCTTCGGATGGGATATAGACTGGAATACCATCTCCAAAGCGAAATATAAGGACTTTTACGGCGAGCAGGGATTCGACGATATGGACGAGCATCTTATAAGAGATGTTGTAGGTATTCCGCTCGACAGCGAAGAAGCAAAGAATCTTGAAGAAATGATAAGAAGATGTGCCCAAAAGGCGATAGACCTTATCAGACATGAACAGATTGAGCCGCAAAGTCCTGTGGCATTTCATGTATTCACACGTGCCGTCAGAGTGATGTACAGAACGGGAGCAGCCATACAGCTGAAAAGAATGGGTTATAAATTCGAGAAAGTAAATCTCGGTGACTGTTGAAAGAGTTTTGCAAAGGCTTTTAAAAGCTGTTTAAACACTATTTAAATAGCATTTAAACACCTATTAATATAATATAAAATGGAAGAAAAAGAAATATTCGGATGGTTTGTATTCAACTCCGGACAACTTCTGATAGTAAAAGACTCCGAAGGTAAATATCACATTCCTTATGGAGAAAAGCCACCGGTGACAGTTCCCGTTGGCAGTACCGTACATACCATCGGAGATATTTACGGCCACACGGCAAAGGCATATGCCATATATTCACCCGTTCCCGGAAATGAGGACAGCGAAATGATGATGAAGGACCTGAGAGCCTCGTACGATGTCCTTCCGTTCGAAGAATACTACAGAGCCGGAAAAGCATCGCAGATATTGAACTGGGACAAGAACAGCCGCTACTGCCCTATGTGCGGTGTTCCTACAGTACAGGTATCTCCTATCGCCAAACGATGCCCGGAATGCCGTCAGGAGTTTTATCCTCGCATTTCACCTGCCGTTATAGTTCTCATAAAGAAAGACGACCAGGTACTGTTAGTGCATGCCAAGAACTTCCGCGGACAGTACAAAGGACTTGTAGCAGGATTCCTTGAGGCCGGCGAAACACTCGAAGAATGCATACGCCGCGAAGTAATGGAAGAGACCGAACTCAAAATCAAGAATCTGAGATACTTCGGCAGTCAGCCGTGGCCTTATCCGAGCGGTATAATGATAGGTTTCATAGCCGATTACGAAAGCGGAACCATCAAGCTTCAGGATGAAGAGCTCAGTGCCGGAGAGTTCTATTCGCGCGACAATATGCCGGAAATTCCGAAGAAACTGAGCATAGCAAGGCAGATGATTGATGCCTGGCTGGAAGGTAAAGTGTGACGAAAACAGGGATTATTGACGCTTAGATACATTTTATTGCGCTTTTATAAAAACAATATCCCTACTTTTTATTAACTTTGCGCAGTTATTATTTTAACCAATAAACTTATATGCAGGAAAAGATTATTATTCTCGACTTCGGTTCACAGACTACACAGCTCATCGGTCGCCGTGTCCGCGAACTGAACATGTATTGCGAGATTGTTCCCTACAACAAGTTCCCACACAATGATCCGTCTGTTATTGGTGTAATCCTTTCAGGTAGTCCATTCTCAGTTTATGATGAAAAGGCCTTCAAGGTTGACCTTACTGACATCCGTGGCAAATATCCTATCTTAGGTATATGCTATGGCGCACAGTTCATGGCATACACCAACGGAGGTAAGGTAGAACCTGCCAACACACGCGAATACGGACGTGCACACCTGGCTAAGTTCGACCATCAGAATCCTCTTCTCAAAGGAATCCGCGAGAATTCACAGGTATGGATGAGTCATGGTGACACAATCACAGCAATACCTGAAAACTTCGAAATCATAGCTTCTACCGACAAGGTAGCAGTAGCTGCTTATCAGGCAAAGAACGAAAAGCTTTGGGGAGTTCAGTTCCATCCGGAAGTATTCCACTCTGAAGACGGTACTCTGCTTCTGAAAAACTTCGTAGTTGATATCTGCGGCGGTAAGCAGGACTGGAGCGCAGCATCATTCATCGAAACTACAGTAGCCGAACTCAAGGCTCAGCTTGGCGATGATAAGGTAGTTCTTGGTTTGAGCGGTGGTGTTGATTCATCAGTAGCAGCAGTTCTTCTTAACAAGGCTATCGGCAAGAACCTTACATGTATCTTCGTAGACCACGGTATGTTGCGTAAGAACGAATTCAAAAACGTGCTTCACGACTATGAATGCCTCGGTCTTAACGTTATCGGTGTTGATGCAAGCGAGAAGTTCTTCAGCGAACTGGCCGGTGTTACAGAACCTGAACGCAAACGTAAGATTATAGGTAAAGGCTTCATCGACGTATTCGACGAAGAAGCTCACAAGATACAGGACGTTAAATGGTTGGCTCAGGGTACTATCTATCCTGACTGCATCGAGTCTCTTTCTATCACAGGTACAGTAATCAAGAGTCACCACAACGTAGGTGGTCTGCCTGAAAAGATGAACTTGAAACTTTGTGAACCATTGCGTCTGTTGTTCAAGGACGAAGTTCGCCGTGTAGGTAGAGAACTTGGAATGCCTGAACATCTTATCACTCGTCATCCTTTCCCTGGTCCTGGTTTGGCTGTACGTATTCTTGGAGATATAACTCGTGAGAAAGTACGTATCCTTCAAGATGCAGACGACATCTTCATTCAGGGATTGCGTGACTGGAAGACTAAGGATGCTAACGGTAACGAGACAGCACTCTACCACCAAGTATGGCAGGCAGGTGTTATCCTGTTGCCTGTACAGAGCGTAGGTGTAATGGGTGACGAACGTACTTACGAACGTGCCGTTGCATTGCGTGCCGTAACAAGTACAGATGCCATGACTGCCGACTGGGCTCATCTTCCATACGAGTTCATGGCAAAGGTTTCAAACGATATCATCAACAAAGTAAAAGGCGTAAACCGCGTTTGCTACGATATCTCTTCAAAACCACCTGCAACAATTGAATGGGAGTAATTTAAACCCTATTTATAGCCTTTCTAAAGGTATTTGGAGTAGCCTCAACTTGAAAAAAAGTTGGGGCTATTTTGTTGATATACAGTTGAAAAGTACGCCACAAGCCGTCAGGCATATATTTTAATGTTTATGTTAATGTACTCAAAACGATACTAGTTTTTGACACCAGTCCTTAATATTGAAATTTTTCCTGATGGAAATAATCCTGTAATTTAGTGGAAGAAAAACCTGAAAAAAGGACACAATATATAACAAATCACGAATATTCTTCGTATCTTTGCGATTAGATGAAAGGTATTTCATTCACGATATTTTAAATTATAGAGGCGTTATGTCTTCTTCTTGAACGAGAAAAGCGTAGGAAACTAATCTCAAGTGAACAAGATAAGGCGTAATGGTCTCCATGCATATAGCGTGGGGCTGTTATTTCACATCTGTTCACAAGGTATTCCTACCACCTTCTCGTAAAGACGTGGCATGCAGTTCCACGCTTCTTATTATATAATATAAAGTCAAGCAGGAACTGGCTGGACATATATTTGTAAGTATGTATAAAAGGATTAAGTTTGTAAAAAGCACATGCTTGTTAGCAATGGCGTTCATTCCGGTTTTGAATGCTTTTTCACAGGATATTCTCATCAAGAAAACCGGTGACGAGCTGGAAGTGAAGGTACTGAAAATTTCAAGTGAAGAGATTGAGTACAAGAAGTGGTCAAATCCAGACGGACCTTCGTATATAGTGTCAAAAGGAGAAGTTTTCATGATAAAATATAAGAACGGAAACAAAGACATATTCAATGACACTCCGTCACAACTTTCTGCCGAGTCATCATCCACAGAAGTTATCAATGAACCTATAAAAGCCGCACCAACAGCGGATAATGCCTCCCTTATTGAGAGGTATAACGAGATAGAAAACGGGCTGTTTGAAGCCATGAAAACCAAACGAAAAGGCAAAGAAAAGAAAGCGTATAGTTGGTATGGTACGTTAGGAGTCACCATGTCCTCAATTTTGTCTTCTGAAGACATACAGGTAACGTTTGTTACAGATAAAAAAAGTCTGATCGATCACCCATATGACTATGATGGCAGAGTAGTTACAGGCTGGTACAGTGATGAAAACATATATTTCCAAAAAAAGTTTTACATTGAGATTCTGAACAAGACTTCCAAAAACATCTATATTGACAAGGCGAATACATTCAGAATTGAACCAGACGGAAGTTATTATGTATATTATAATTCGCAGCAGACCACCGTTAACCAAGGTAGCGGTACCGGTGCCGGGCTTAACTTAGGTGCTGTGACAGGAGCGTTGGGCATTAGCGGAGTAGCGAATACCTTGGCGAGTGGCGTTAATGTAGGGAAAGGGAAAGAATCGTCCGTATCTACAGTTTACACTGACCAAAGGATAATCGTAATACCCCCACATGGGAAAGCAGTATTATCTGAAGATACCCCTATTGGGATAAAAGAAGACGGTTGGGCAGTAGGTAAATATAAAATAATTGCTTTTTCGGAGGACTTTAGAAACACAGATATGCCTGTATTAAAGAGTGGCGAATATAGAATATATAGCGAACAAGACACCCCAGCAACCAAGCGGTATATTCTGAACTATTCTTACGACCCTGAATTCAAGTCTGATAAACAGTTAGAATTTGCCTTGTATATAAAGGAAGCCATCGGTACACGACGTAACTTATTCGGTAATTATAATAAGTTTATAGAAGATATATCAGGGCAAAAAGATTTCAATACCAAATCAATAATATTATACGGTAATTGGGATAAATAGTGCTGAGTAGCAGACTTTTTTAGCTAAAAGAGAGGATAATCAACTATAGATATTACTTCAAATTTCAGTTGATTCCATTGTTTGCATTTAAAAAGGTTTTTAGGTATATTCAAGAGAATTACAATTTTTTCTTTAATAGCACTGTTTTTGTATCATCAACAAAAAAGGCAGTTATATGCAACTGCCCCGTATCGATAGCATATAACCGCCTTTGTTTTTATCTTTTATATCAATCATCAATATCAATCACTCTGAACTGTTTGTCAAACTTGATTTCCCATTTGCTTGAAAGTTTGATTTCGTGTTCTCTTGAGTTTCTTTCAATCTTCAGAATCTTGTCACCAGGATAGTTGGTGTTTACATAATCCTTTATCTGCTGAGGGACAATCTGTGTCGGTACACCATCCTTGATACATTTTACTTCTGTCCATTCGCCAGATTTGTCGAATTCAATCTTGTCGCCTGAAGTGAAGATAACATCAAAACTCTTGTAGAACAGGTCTGTTTCCTGCTTTGCCATTGCAACCTTTGCATTCTTGAAATAAGTGGAAATGAATGTCTGGGCCTTCAACGGCAACTGACCAATCTGGATAGGTTTGTCTGTATCTGCTACAGCGATTACTGACATTGTGAACAAGCAAACGAATAAAAATATAACCTTTTTCATAACTATAAAAATTTAATTGTTAGTACTGTGTTTAATTTTATATTGCAAAGATTATACTCAATACTGAAAAGATTCTGGAAAAATCGGATTTTTCCTATTTTTTTTCGCAAAAAATCAATTTTCTCTACACCTTAACCTCAAATGCGTGCATTCCGTCCTTAAATTCATACACAATATTTATATTGTTTGCCTTACATATAGTATATACCAAGGCCAACCCCAAGCCTGTGGAACCTTCTTTCTTACTTCCCTGGTAGAATCGGGTGAATATCTTCGAGGAATCCAAAGCATTTTCGCCTGTATTGGCCACTATAAAGCCTTTATCCTTTACAACGACTTCAATTCTACCATTATCCGAGTTATGCAGATAGGCATTCTTCAGAAGGTTGGAAACAAGCATTACAGCCAACGATTCATTTATCCGCATTTGTAAGGATGAGGTTTCTGACAGGCTGACCGTTATATTCTTATAGGCATATACTTCATTGAACACATCTATATATTGATGTATCATGGAATTTACAGAAACGTCTTTTACATCGGCATACTGCCCGTTCTCAATCTTGCACAGGAGTAACAAAGACTTGTTCATGCGCGTAATGTTTTCAAGCGTCTGATGTGTCTTGGCTATTTCCTCCATCTGCTTTTCTGTCAGATTTTCGTCCTCCATAAGCATCTCCAGACGGTTCAGGCATATAGCAAGCGGAGTCTGCATCTCATGCGACGCATTACCTATAAAGAGTTTCTGCTGCTCGTATAGTTTCTCATTACGGTCAACGGACATAGTTACTGCCTGATAGAGGTTCTTGAATTCCGTTATGTTCTGCTTCGTGGAAAGAGGAGTATATCCGCTGCCAATCTTGTAATTGTTGAACCATGACAGAAGAGCATAGAGCGGTTTCATATTGCGCCTGAATATCCACACATTGAGCAGTAACAATATAAGGATGATACCGACATAGAGTGCAATTATCCATCCTAAGATAGACTGTTGCAAATCTATTTTATCTATAGTTGGAGTATAAACCACTAACTCCTTATACCCGCTGTCAGTCTTGAAAATTGACATCAGGATTCTTGCCGGTTCATATTCTAATTTCTCGTCGATATAGACCATCTCGTCGCGATACGATATTTGCGGATATGTTTCGGCATATTCCTCACTCACATCGTACATATAGAACTGATTGTTTGAACCATTGTTGAGCGAAGGCATATCCTCACCATTGAGATACCTGATAATCAGATTCTCTGAATAATCCTCAAGCGAATCGTCTACCTCGTCATTCACTTCAGCTATTATTGCCCAGTAGAAAAGCACCGCCCAGGCAGTCATTACTACTACCGATGCAGCAGATACATGCAGCATCACATTGTGAAACAGTTTCATTCCAATACGAATTTATATCCTATACCATAAACAGCCTTAAGTTCCGGAGTGGAACCTGCATCCTTCAGCCGCTTCCTCAGATTTTTTATCTGTGCGTATATAAAGTCGAAGTTGTCTACCTGGTCTATATGGTCGCCCCATACGGATTCGGCCAATGTACTTTTGTTCACTAATCTGTTAGGACGAAGCATGAAATACACCAGTATATCGTATTCCTTACGGTTTAAGTCAATCAGTTTCCCATCCACACTCACTTCAAACTTCTCAGGCAGGATTT
>CALUJF010000019.1 GCA_944320855.1 uncultured Phocaeicola sp. | reverse complement strand
GACTTCATTGTCACAGCCGATAAAAGGGAAACATTACTTGAAATAAAGGAAATGTTGACAGCCTTTTTAAAGGAAAGGGGACTTACACTATCCGAGGAGAAGACACTGATAACACATATCAGTGAGGGATTTGACTTTTTAGGGTTCAATGTACGGAAGTACAACGGGACATTGTTAATAAAGCCCTCAAAGAAAAGTCAGAAACGTTTCACTGACAAACTGCATGAGATTGTGCTGACCAAAGGCAAGGCACTATCCCAGCAGGAGCTGATAGAGAAACTCAATCCAATAATAAGGGGATGGGGTAACTACTACAGCCATGTGGTATCAAAGGAGGTGTTCTGTAGATGTGACCATATCCTGGTAAACCAACTTAAGAGATGGTCATATCGCAGACATACCAACAAGTCAAGGGAATGGATAAGGAAGAAGTATTTTATCCGCAAGGGTGGAAGGAACTGGATTTTCGGATTTGAAAATGTATGTGGAGGAACAGAGGAGAAGTTCACAGTACAACAACTGACGGAGATTCCAATCAAACGACACATAAAGATAAAATGTGAAGCCAATCCGTTCGACCCATCATGGGACGAATACTTCGAAAGACGGAAACTCAAAAGTGCCCGTCAACGTGCGTGAAGAAAACTTTATCGGAAACAAGTCATCAAAAGATGATTATGAGCCGATTTAATTTTATGAGAATTAAATTTAGAATTATCGGAGCTGTATGCGGTGAAAGTCGCACGTACAGTTCTTAATGGGGAAAGCGGCAGCAATGCCGCCGACCTACATAACATTATGCTCTTAATTCAAGGAAGGAAACGGATGAAGCTCAGAAACAATAAAATAGGTGAGATGCTTACACTGATACGTGATGGCAAGCAGATGACTCTGTCGCAACAGTTATATCTGACTGTGCAACTCAGTATTCCGGCTGTCATAGCACAACTCTCTTCAATAATAATGCAGTATATAGATGCGTCTATGGTTGGGCATCTTGGTGCTGAGGCTTCCGCTTCAATAGGTCTTGTCTCGACTACTACATGGCTGTTCTGGGGGCTTTGCGTGGCTGCCGCTACCGGTTTTTCGGTACAGGTTGCGCATAAGATAGGTGCTGGTGATATTCAGGGAGCGCGTGCCGTGTTGCGTCAATCATTGGTTTCTACACTTATTTTCAGTGTGATTCTGGCTGTGGCAGGTTCTGCTGTCAGTGGTATTCTGCCTGTTTGGTTGGGAGGGGACAGTTCTATCCGTCATGACGCATCACTTTATTTTCTCATATTTTCTCTTTTCCTGCCTGCACTGCAGATGAATTTCCTTGCCGGAGGTATGTTGCGGTGTAGTGGTAATATGTTAGTGCCGAGCATTGCCGGTGTGGCTATGTGTGTGCTGGATGTAGTCTTTAATTTCTTGCTGATTTTTCCTTCACGCCAATGTGAATTGGCTGATGTATCCTTTACTGTACCAGGTGCCGGATTGGGGGTTAAAGGTGCTGCTTTGGGTACTGCAGCAGCTGAGGCTGTGGTTGCCATCGTTATGTTGTGGTATCTTTGGACTCGTTCGAATGAGCTGAAACTCACCGGAGAAAGATATGACTTCCGGCTGAAGGCATCAACTGTAAGAAAGGCGCTTCGCATCGGTTTCCCTATGGGGCTGGAGCATATTGTCATTTGCGGAGCGCAGATTATGACAACGGTCATAGTAGCTCCGCTTGGTGTCTTTGCCATAGCTGCCAATTCGTTCGCCATCACTGCGGAGAGTCTTTGTTATATGCCCGGTTATGGGATAGCCGATGCCGCCACTACGCTGGTAGGTCAGAGTATAGGTGCCGGTCGTAAAACGCTCACACGTAGTTTTGCGCGTATCACCGTACTGATGGGAATGGTAGTAATGGGGTTGATGGGAATACTTATGTATGTGTTCGCACCTCAGATTATAGGATTGATGACACCGGTTCAGGAAATCAGGGAACTTGGTGTGATGGCTCTACGGATTGAGGCTTTTGCGGAACCTATGTTTGCGGCTTCAATAGTTGCTTACGGTGTTTTTGTGGGTGCAGCCGATACACTCGTTCCTTGTCTGATGAATTTCTTCAGTATCTGGGCGGTTCGCCTGACATTGGCTGCCATTCTCGCTCCGTCATTAGGATTGAAAGGAGTATGGATAGCCATGTGTGTGGAACTTTGTTTTCGTGGTTTTATCTTCCTTATCCGTCTGAAACGGGAGCGCTGGATGAAAACTATGAAATGATGTCAGTAATTCGGGTAATTTCCTCCGTAATTCATCTACCGGAGAGTAAACACGGAAGCCTTAATTTTGCAATATGAAATAAGGTAAGCAATAACTGATGAAATGAATTATGAGATTATTAATAAATGACCGCTAAAATATTACACGAATGAAACTGATTAAGGATGCTGAATTTGGAGGTGAACGACCATTGTTCGAATCTCATGACCTCCGTCTTGAAAATGTGATTATAAGGGCCGGTGAATCTGCCATTAAAGAATGTAGCAATATCGAGGCTTTCAAATGCCGTTTCGAAGGCAACTATCCGTTCTGGCATGTACATGGTTTCAAAATAGACAAGTGCTATTTTGATGTTGGCGGACGTTCCGCTCTATGGTATTCTGACCACTTGAAGATGACAGACACCGTGATAGACGCTCCTAAGATGTTCCGTGAAATGAATGAAATAGACATCGAGAACGTAACGATGAACGATGCTGACGAGGTGTTCTGGCGTTGCAATGGAATACGTGTCAAAAATCTTGTTCTGCATGGAGGTACTTATCCGTTCATGTTCAGCAACAATATATATGTCGATGGGCTGGAAAGCGTCAGTAAGTATGTTTTCCAATATGTGAAGAACGTAGAAATCCATAATGCCAGAATCACCACTAAGGATGCATTCTGGGAAGTGGAGAATGTAACGATTTATGATTCGGAACTCAATGGCGAATATTTAGGATGGCATTCAAGAAACCTGCGCCTTGTGAACTGTCATATTACAGGTGAGCAACCTCTTTGTTACGCCCATGACCTTGTGCTTGAGAACTGTACTTTCGGACCGGACTGCGACCGCGCGTTTGAGTATAGTACTCTGCATGCTGATATACGTGGTGCAATAACAAATATCAAGAACCCGATGTCCGGATGTATAGTTGCCGATGAATATGGTTCCATTACCATAGATGAGAATATCAAGGCTCCGGCTGACTGTGAAATCAGACTTAGAGATGAACGTACCTGCTTTACAGACTAAATACACGAACATGATGTACGATTTTGATAAAATAATCCCTCGCAGGGGAACAAATTCCTACAAATGGGACAGTATGCCTGAAGATAGGGATGTGCTTCCACTCTGGGTCGCAGATATGGATTTCCGTACTGCTCCTGCGATAATAGATGCCCTTGCCAGAAGGGTGGAACATGGAATATATGGATATGTACACGTTCCGGATAAATATTACAGCTCTGTAATAGATTGGTTTGACAGGAGACACAATTGGCGGATTGATAGAGAATGGTTTATCTATACTTCGGGAGTGGTTCCCGCCATATCTGCCGTTATAAAGGCTCTGGCCAAACCCGGAGACGGAGTGATAGTGCAAACACCTGTCTATAACTGTTTCTTTTCATCTATAAGGAATAATGGATGCCGTATTATCGCAAATCCGCTTAGATACGAGAACAGGACATATCACATAGATTATGAGGATTTGGAGCGCAAGGCTGCATCTCCTGACGTGAAACTCATGTTGCTGTGCAATCCGCATAACCCTGCCGGTCGGGTGTGGACACGCGAAGAATTGTGTCGGATAGGGGAGATATGTATAAAAAATCATGTGACAGTCATTGCAGATGAAATTCATTGTGAGCTGGTTTTCCCGGGACATGTTTACACTCCGTTTGCCTCAATCAGCGAAAAACATTTGCAGAACTCTGTAACATGTATTTCGCCTAGCAAGTCATTCAACATTGCAGGATTGCAGATAGCCAATATCATTGCTGCTGATGATAATGTACGAAAGCGAATTGACAAGGCCATAAACATAAATGAGGTGTGTGATGTAAATCCATTCGGTATTGAAGCTACCATAGCCGCATATAACCAAGGAGAGGAGTGGCTGATACAACTTCTGGACTATCTGAAAGCAAACTACGATTTTTTGTGCGACTTTTTTACCAAAAACCTGCCTCAATTCCCTGTAACTGAATTGGAGGGAACATATCTGGTATGGACAGACTGCAGTATATTACATCTGCCATCAGACGAGTTGCAGACATTACTGCTCGAAGAGACTGGATTGTGGCTCAACAGCGGTACAATGTATGGAGAGGACGGCGAAGGATTCATGCGCTGGAATATAGCCTGTCCGCGTGCTGTATTGGAGGATGCCCTGACGCGGTTTCTGAACTTTGTAAAGAGACGATGTGATTAAATGCATATTAGGTGGACAATTCTCAATATTATGAGGGTTGTTCCGACATAAAAAGCCATGGCAGAATCAGTAATTGATATCAGCCATGGCTTTATTGTTTTTATTCTAATTTACCTGTCTTTATTGTGTCACTCTTTATTGTATCAGATTTTATTGATAACGAATCTTGTAAATCAATGCTGCGGCTTGGAATATATTCTGCATAGTCACCACCTTTGCTTGCTGTGTATGTGCCTTTCCGTTGGGTTTTTGCTGTGAATTTTACAGTAATTTCACTCCCTGCTTTTCTGAAACTTATATCTCCAATTATATCTCCATTATTATTTAAAATATTGTCGCCTTGGTAATTTGAGAAAGTGCCAGACCATTTATAGTATTCAGGCGTATCTTCTGAACTATCGACATTGCTGTTGTCTATATATTCACAAGTAAAATTAAATAAAGAACCGCTTTTGGAAATAATGATATCAGTTAATCCATCATCATTATTATTATAATACTTCCCTACAATATCTTCTTCAAGCACTTCCTCAGAACATGCGCTGAAAGCTACAGCCATAGTTACGCACAACATTAGATAAAAAGCTCTGCTTTTGATTGATTCAATTAATGTTCTTGTTTTCATAAGATTTGTATTTTAACTGTTATCGTGATACAAAATTAAGTAATATATATGAACAAAAAAAGAGACTGCCGGGGAAATTTGCAGTCTCTTGTTCTTTAGGGACAAACTCTTTTGTCTCTCTGACTTGCTCACTTTCACAAGCTTGAAGTCAGGATATATAAATCTATTACTATGAAAAACATGCGAATGTAACCATATTCCGTGATATTGTCAAAACAAACGGTGAAAAACTGCTGGTAATTAACAGTAATTATATCAAAATGCTACTTTTTACACAAATCTTTATAATCGCAGTACTGGCATTTGTCTTCTACCTCAGTTTGAGAGAAACTTGTCTCGGGGTTGAAAATTTCCTCTAAAAGAGCATTCAGTCTTTCGCGGAAATCTTCTTCGTAGATACTGAAATCATCTACATTATCTCTGTTTCGGGCTTCTCCCATCTGCACTACAGGCGAGTAGTTTTCCGATGCTGCCTTATGTATGTACAGTAGGGAAGGAGCAACCTTCAACTGATTGTTTTTCTCCCTCAGTTTCTTGCAGACTATTGATGCGTACATGAAAGTTTGGAAGATATAGTTCGACCTTTTCTTATCCTGAATGAACAAGGATTCTACATCCGGCGGACATTGCGCATCGCCTCCGGTCTTGTAGTCCACTATTCGCAGGGTATTGTCTTTCGTGTCCATACGGTCTATTATACCGCCTATGCGTGATTTGATTATGCCTTTCGGAGTTTTGATATCAATATCTTCCTCAACGAACTTCTCCGAAGCAGTGAATGTGAACGGAGCGTATCGCAGGTCATTCCGCAAGAGCTGTTTTATGTATCTCAGTATTACGGCTGAGTTTATGAGTTGCAATCCGTTGTATTCCGGGCGTTCGGTCAGAGGTATATTGAAGAACAGTTCCTTGAAACCGTTGTCCACATATTCCTGGAGTTTTACATCGTTTTGCAAAAGCTTTTCAAGAGAGTTGCAATCTATCACTTTTCCGTGTGCCGTGAGGTCTTTGTATATATGTTCGGCGGCGTAATGGAATATACTTCCGAATTTGGCTGAATCTATCTCTGCACTAACTTCATCGGGCGCTGTCAACAAAGCTACATATTTGTAATAAAATTTCAGATTGCAGTCTATATATGTATTGAGTGCAGAAGGTGACAGAAGGGCCTTTTTATTTACTCTAATATCAAAATTGCTCTGCATTCGCTTCATTATCTCCGGGGTTTTCTTGATTTCAATCTTTTCGGTACCCTGTGGCGATTGGGCGGCTTCCAGCCTTTCACGTTTGATGTCGAATCCCCATTCGATGAGGAACTGGAGCATGAAGCGTGACATCTCTCCCCGGTTTATTCCGTCGCTTGAAGTGTTGAAAAGAAGGGTTACCTTTTCTGCTCTTTGCAGCAGTCTGTAGAAGTAATAAGCAAAAACGGCTATCTTATGGTCGATTGTAGTCATACCGAATGCCTTTCTGATATTATAAGGGATGAATGAGGCATCGCTTCCGCTTTTAGGCAACTGTCCTTCGTTAACGGAAAGCATTACTATGTTTCTGAAGTCCAGATTTCGAGTTTCAAGTACTCCCATTACTTGCATACCGATTGCCGGCTCGCCGTGGAAAGGAATATTGGCCGACTGGATGACGCGCGAGAGCAGACGCTTGAATGTACTTTGGTTCACATCAAGGTCGCCTTCATCTATCAGAGAACTGAATCGGTTTACCATGGTGTATGCTTTGAACAACGCTTCGCGGTACAGCTGGTCCAAAGCAGTATCCATAGTGGCCGACTTCTTCTGATATACGGCAGCTACCTGTTTCAGTACGTTGGTAATCATCCGGCAGATAGCCTGGTTGCTGTTGCATGGGGTGAATATGCTTTCCGTAGTTTCGTCCTTTTTCAGTTCCGAAGGGAGAGGGTAGAAACGGTTGTCGTGGATAAGGGATTTCTCCAACTTCTCAGCCTCCTCGCTCAGAAGTTGCGTGTATGGATGTTTAAGCACACTCAATACTTCGGCAAAAAGGAATCTGCCGTTTGACGGATTGTATCCCGAAGTGTGAAGCTCAACAAGCGAGTTGATAAAGCTGCAAGCAGGAGTCTGCGACAATGGAAATCCCATTGTTATATTGATATGATGTATATTCTCAGGCAGTGAGTGAAGTACAGGTTGTAGTAAAGATTCATTACATAATACTACGGCTGTCTCCTTTTCTTCCTCCGTAAGGTTTGTTCTTATCCATTGCGGAAGATACCTTGCCTGTCCGTTTTCGGTTGGCGATTCAATATATGTGATATCTTTCGGGGAGTTCAGATTGTTGAATACAGACGGTGGAAGTTCCGATGGGAAATCCCTTAAGTTTCGTTTGATGAATTCACCGGCCTCATGAGGATGCTTGTTGAGATAGAAATTGTCGTAATCCCAATAGAACATAGCATTTCCTGCCTTATTCAGTTTGCTGAACAGAGTATGTTCCACCTTATTCAGCACGTTGAATCCCACGAAGACATATCTGTCGTAAGGGAGTTTGTCAATATCCATAGACTCAGTTACTTCCCTGTACATCATACCCTCGTATGCTATACCCTGTTCGCGGAGTACGGCCCTGAATTCGGTATATATTTCTCCAAGTACGTCCCAGATATTGATGAATCGCTGTTTCAGCTCGGTAACCTTGTCGATGGAGAAATTCTTGAAGAACTGGCTTAATGCTTCTTTCTGTCCTTCTTCCAGGAACTCGTATCCGTTGTCGTTAAGTTCGTTCAGGTCCTTGATATTGCGGAACATGGCTTCTGTGTCCACCATATTCTTGTCCGCATCGTCAAAGTCGCTTATAAGAAGTTCACCCCAGAAGTAGAAATCATCAAGTGATTCCTTGCTGCCTGTTATATTGACAAACACCTTGTAGAGTTCGCACACAAGTTTCACAGGGTCACCAATCTGCAGATTTGAAACCTTGCGGAACAGTTCGCCTATACTTATATATGCCGGCGACCATATCGGTCTGTCTGTTTCCGATGCCAGATATTCGTTGAAGAACAGACCGGCTCTCTTGTTAGGGAAGACAATGGCCGTACGGGCAAAGTCACCGTTTGTCTTCGTATATAAATCGTGAGCTACAAGCTTTAGAAAAGTTTCCATTTCCTTTTAAATAAATCGTTACACATTCTCCAGTTCGCCGGAGTAAACATACCATATATAGCCTTTAATGTCAGTATATCCCATTTCCGATAGCAGGAACATATATTCCCTCACCTGAGTGGAGTATTCCGGCTTTTTCTTTCCGAATTTGAAATCTACCACTACCACCTCATCATCTTTCATCATCACTCGGTCCGGTCGTCTGGTCTGCATCTTTCCCTGTTCGTCATTATAGATTATGGAACATTCGTTATACAATGTCCACTCTCCGCTGTACCAGTCTTTCACTTCCTCAAGGCTCAAGGCTCTTTCTGCTACTTTCCTTATCTCTTCTGCCTTTTCTGCAGATTCAATCACACCTTCGAACAGGAGTCTTTCAATAGCTGACGGTAAATCCTTTCTTGTGTCGATAGATGCAAAGAGTGTGTGGAGCAGCTGTCCCTGTCTGATATATTGCGAGCGAAGGTTCTCTTCCTCATCCTCGTCACCTCTGATGAAGTCGGCAGAACGGTTGGACTGCTTGAAGTCAATCTCCGTTTCAAGTGATTCAATCTTTACATTGACTGCTTCCGGAACGGCTACAAGTCTGTTGGTTGAATCCGATTTCTTCTTCTCGCCACTAATGCAGATTTCCCCGTATTCATATACTATAGGTTCGTCGTTTTCTTCCTTATCCTCTTCGTCTTCTTCATCAGGTTCAGCCATGTTGCATGTCATCTTGATATCCTTCATGCAGTCTATCGATTCTCTCAGCAGACGTGATACGGTATCTTTCTTTTCGTCCCTGCACCACACTATCAGGTTTTTGCATGCGCGTGTGAATGCCACATACAGCAGGTTCAGATTATCTACCCACAGTTGCAGGCGTTCTTCCCTATAGCTGTCGCTGAAATATGATTCTGCCATGGCAGACGAATAGTTCACAGGAGTAAGGTCAAGTTCGCAGAATGGTTCCTTGTCGGCATCCGCTTCGTTTATCTTGCACCATAGCATATGGTTGAAAGTTTCATTCTCCATCTTCCAGTCGCAGAACGGTAGCAGCACGGTGTGATATTCCAGACCTTTCGATTTGTGGATAGACAGGATTCTGATACCGGATATCTCGCCCGACGGGATAGTCCTGGCATAAAGAGTTTCGCTCCAGTATGTCAGGAATGAAGTCAGCTCCGAAGAGTTGTTCTGCATATATTCAGTCACAGCATCATAGAAGGCACAGAGATACGCATCCTGCTCTTCAATCATATCCATGCGGAAAATCACGAACAGTTTTTCAAGAAGCTCGTACAACGGCATAAGACTCATCTCCGGCAGCATAAGACGGAATTCTGCAGGAAGATAATCCTCAACGCTGTTCAGCAGCACGGTGTTATAATCGACATCTTTTTTGAGGATTTCTTTCTGATAAGCCACAGCCAGTCTTGCACAGGCTATTCTGTCCGTAGGCTCGGATATATACCTCAGTCCGTCTATAAGCATACATACTGCAAGCGAAGCATCAAGCCGGAAAGCCTCGTCCGAAACAACGCGGTACGGAGTATTCTTGTCGAAGTAATCAGCAATGGCAGGTATGCTTTTGTTCTTTCTCACCAATATCGCAATGTCATTCACTCTGACACCTTTCTTGACCAGTGCGTCTACTTCTTCAGCCAACAGTTCCATAGTGGTATCGGTGTATGGATGTTCCTCGCTGTTTTTCAGGAATGATAGTTTGATATATCCTTCCTTCGTGTTCTTTGAAGTTTTCTGACATACATCACTGTATGCATCAAGCAGCTGAGTACAGTCTTCGTCCTCATCAGCCTTGTATCTTTCGTTAAGGACCCTGCATGCCGATGTAAATATATCATTGTTGAATGCTATGATATTAGCTTCACTTCGCCAGTTTGTATCCAGCGTTTTCGAGTTCAGACGGAAACTTCTGTCTTTATCCAGTCCGGCGAGAATCTTCCAGTCCCCGTTTCTCCAGCGGTAGATACTTTGCTTTATGTCGCCCACTATCATACTGCCTTCCTTTTGCGCAAGGCTTTCCTCAAGCAGAAGATGGAAGTTTTCCCATTGCATACGCGACGTGTCCTGAAACTCATCTATCATCACTGTATCGATGGTAGTACCAATCTTCTCATATACGAAGGAAGCGTCGCCTTCTCTGATGATGCTGTGCAGCAGACCGTTGGTATCCGAAAGCAGGAAACGGTTATGGTTCAGGTTTTGCTCCCTTACCTCGCTGTCTATGCGCATAAGCAATTGCAGATTGTTGAGATACCTGAGCGACATGTCGCACGAGTTTAGAACCTTGTTGCTTGCCATTCTCGTGCTCTCCGCATCATTAAGCACTTGGATCAGCACCTGGTCTGCAAGTGATATAATAGTACTTTTATATGGAGAGGTCTTTGTCGTCCAGTTTTCCGCACCTTCCAGACATTTCTCTACTGTGGCATTTCGTACATCGTTGCTCAGTTTTCCCGATGCTATCTTGTTGAAATAGCTTCCTATGCCGCGAGCACCGTTTTTCAGGTCAGTAGGTGTAAGCCCATTGGCATTCAGAATCTCCTGAAAGTGTTCGTTGAATCCTTTCATAGTGTCAAGTATGGATTCACGTTTCTCCTGGAGCTTCTTTCTGTATTGCGGGATAAACTTGGAGTCCTTCAGCTTTTCTCGCAGAGTCACACCTTTTTCTATATAAGCCTCGTCGAAGATATTGCGTCCGAAACCTTTTATTTCGGAAGATACGTTCCATCTCTTGTCGTCGGCTATTCTTTCCTCTATATATTCAAGCAACCAGTAAAGGGTAGGCGACATACGGTCCAACTTCTCAATCATACTGTCCACTGCATCACTCAGCACATCGCCGTTGTTCAGCTCGATTGTCATATTTGCACCAAGTTCAAGCTCGCGGGCAAGATTTCTCATAACCGACTGGAAGAACGAGTCGATAGTCTCTATTCTGAAACGGCTGTAGTCGTGGATGATATTCTTCAGTGCAGTGTCAGCAGCCATTCTTATCTCATCGACGCTTTTATCGGAAGTCTTCATTATCTCTTTCAGATAGCCGTCCGACGATTTCAGAGATGTTGCGATACCGTACAGCTGACTCAGGATTCTCTCCTTCATCTCCGTAGTGGCCTTGTTGGTGAAAGTAACGGCTAAGATGCGTCTGTACGAGTATGGGTCTTCTATCAGTTGCCTGATATATTGCACCGCCAGGGTGAAAGTCTTTCCCGAGCCTGCCGAAGCCTTATATACTAATAATCTTGGGTCCTGTTCCATATAGAGTGGTTATTGTTGTAAAATTTTTTCAGCTATTTCCATATATCTTGTTATGTCCGTAGTGAGTTCCCTGACATACTCCTTCGAGCGTTTATGCCCAAGGCGCACCACTATGGCGTTCTTCGAAGGTATGGCTATGATATACTGTCCTAACATACCTCTGAAGTACGGACATTTCTCTCCCTTGTAGTCCATAATCCATGTCTGGAAGCCGTAATACGAAAGCGGGTCCTTGCCCCATTGGTCTTTCAGATACGATGCCGGTGTCATGGCCTCTTCAATGTATTCCTTGCTGACCAGTTGCTTTCCGTTCCAGTAGCCTTTGTTCAGCATCAGCCGTCCGAACCTTGCGGCATCCCTTGCCGTGGTGTGGAAACAGCAGAACGATTTCTCGTCGCCATCTTTTTTGTCGAGAAGCCAGAAAGCATCCTGTCCGGCCATCATCGGTTGCCACAGTCTCTTTTCCGCATATCTGCTGATGGTTTCGCCTGTTGCTGCTTCGACTAGAAATGACAGCAACTGAGTTTCACCGCTTCTGTAGGAATACTGCACTCCCGGAGTATCGACTATATCAAGACTCATTATGAGATTGTAGAGGTCATTGCCGTAATATCCGTGCGTGGTTACAGAGAAAAGCGAGGCATAAGCCTCGTCCCAGTCCATTCCGGCACTCATAGTAAGCAGGTTTCTGATAGTGATGTCCTTCTGCTTCCCACGGTTATATTCAGGTATGTATTTCACTACTTTGTCGTCCACACTGCCTATCTTGCCCTCGTCAATGGCAATACCCACAAGCAGCCCCACAATGCTCTTTGTGGCAGAAAACAGGTTTGAAGTCAGAGTATCGTTCCATCCTCCGCGATAAGTTTCATACAGAATACTGTCATTCCTTATTAACAGGAAGGATACCGTTTTCATATCGTCTATGTATGCCGAATCCTCTTTTGACAGTCTGAAAGAATTGTACTTGTCCGAAACAGCCCATTCCCAGCAAGAGTCCGGAGCATGAACAGTGGCATGTTCGAAAATGCCGAGGTCATCGATAGTGGGAAACCAGTGAATCAGCGCCTTTTTGGCATAGAAAGGAAGGCACAGATACGCGATGATTATTGCAACCGGTATCGCTATGAGAATTCTTTTTCCTGTTTTCATAATTTTTTTTGTTTTATGACCGAACAAAAGACATCGTTCCTCTGTTATATATTTTGAAAGTTATACAAAAGCTTAATATTCTTGTTTGGTTTTATGTTGGAGTTATGTTTTTAATTCCTCATTGATTAAAAGTCCGTCAGTGTTTGTGAAAATACTGACGGATTTTCATTTTATAGTTTTATTCCTGCGAAAGAATATCCATATACTCCTCATACGATATATACCTGCCGCCCATCGACTTCAGATGCGGAGTCTCGAACTGGCAGTCTATCATCAGTCCGCCTCTTTCCTCGAGGAAACGTGCCAGATGTATAAGAGCAAGTTTTGATGCACTCGGCACGAGCGAGAACATACTCTCGCCGAAGAAACATCTTCCAAGAGTCACACCGTAAAGTCCGCCCACAAGCCTGTCGTCTTCCCATACCTCTACGCTGGCAGCAAACTGCTGTTCGTGCAGTCTGATATACGCTTCCGTCATTTCCGGACCGAGCCATGCACCTTCCTCATCCTCGCGCAGCTTTCCGCATTGGTGTATCACATCCTCAAAAGCCCGGTTGATGGTTATTCTGTATTTCTCCTTATTCATAAGCGTGCGCATGGAGTGCGACACATGTATTTCCGAAGGGAAGATAACGAACCTCTGCATGGGGCACCACCATTCTATGACATCCCTTTTGAAGGCATACCACGGGAAAATCCCGTAAGAGTATGCCAAAAGCAGCCTGTCGATGGACAAATCACCTCCTATGGCAAGCAGCCCGTCCGGCTCCCCAAGATGAGGGTCCGGAAAAGCTATCCTTTTACTCAGCTTGAATACCATACCTTATCACTTCTTTAGGGTTATGGCCGGAATATCATTCTTGATGCTGACAACGGCATGACCACCGTTTTTCAGTTTGCCGAACAGCATCTCCTTCACGAACAGCGGTTTCAGGTGATGGCCTATCACTCTGTCCATCTCGCGTGCGCCGTATTCCTTGGTTATACTCTTCCTGAGCAGCCATTCCTTGGCATCTGCCTCCATTTCCATTGTCACCTTGTTAGCCTCAAGCTTTGCGCTGAATTCCCTCAGTTTCTTTTCGAGGATTAGCTTGGCCATGTTGCTGTCCATATCGTTGAACACCACTGTGGCCGACAGTCTGTTCAGGAACTCAGGTTTGAATGTCTTCTTAACCTGCTTCAGCATCGAATCGCCGGCAGTGGCCTGTCCTCTGAATCCTATAGAAGCCTGGTGGGCATATTGCGCTCCCGCATTCGATGTCATAATCAGAATCAGATGACGGCAGTCCGATTTGCGCCCCTTGTTGTCGGTAAGCACGGCATAGTCCATCACCTGCAGCAGTATGTTGAATATGTCCGGATGCGCCTTCTCTATCTCGTCGAGCAGGAGAACGCAGTTCGGAGTCTTGCGTATGGCGTCTGTCAGAAGTCCGCCTTCTTCATAGCCCACATATCCGGCAGGCGAGCCGATAAGTTTCGCCACAGTATGTTTCTCCGAATATTCACTCATATCGAATCGTACCAGACCGATACCAAGCTCGGCGGCAAGTACTTTTGCAATCTCTGTCTTACCCACACCCGTAGGACCGACAAACAGAAGGCTCGCTATAGGCTTGTTGTCGTCGTTCAGTCCGGCTTTCGACATCATCACAGCTTCCGTCACCTGAGTTATGGCCTGGTCTTGACCGTAGATAAGCGATTTCATCTTTGCCGGCAGATGTTCAAGTTCCGTATTGTCTTCCTTGGCAGTGATGGATTCTATCTTGCACATCCTTGCAAGTATGTCCGAGATAAGCTCTTTTGTAACGATATTTTTATCTTTTCCGTCGTTGTGAATCTCCCTGTACGCACCTGCTTCGTCTATCAGGTCGATAGCCTTGTCCGGCAGAAACTTGTCTTTGATATATTTATCACTCATGCTGACTGCATACTCAATCACTCCCTTTCGGTACTTCACATTGTGGAAAGTCTCGTATCCCTTTATCAGTCCCTTTATAATCTTGACGGTATCGTCGATGCTTGGTTCAAGAATATCTATTTGCTGGAAACGTCTTACCATACCCTTGCTGCCGGCAAAGTACTTGTTGTATTCCTCATAAGTGGTTGAACCTATGAACTTTATCTTTCCTCCTTCAAGGTATGGCTTAAGCATGTTCGATGCGTCAAGCGAGCCGTCGCTTGTTCTTCCGGCACCGATAAGGTTGTGTATCTCGTCGATGTAGATAATGGCCTTGCCCTCTTTCTCCGCTCCAAGCATGATACCTTTCAGCCTCTTTTCAAACTCGCCGCGGTACTGGGTTCCGGCTATGATACCACCAAGATCAAGCTCGTATATGCGATATCCTTTCAGTTTCTCCGGCACATAGCCTTTCTCTATTCTTTCCGCCAGACCATAGATGAGGGAAGTCTTTCCCACACCCGATTCGCCTATATGCAGAGGATTGTTCTTCTCCTTTCGGCACAGAACACGGATAGTCTTTTCCAGTTCCTCCTCCCTCCCGATAAGCGGATTGTGGCTGTCCAGATTATCGTTTATGCAGGTAACGAAGTTCTTCCAGGTCTCGTTCTTCTCGTAGCCGTGTTCATGCTCTTCGTCATCGTAGTCGTAGCTGTATTCATCAATCAGCATACTTGTAAACTCGGCTACATCGTCCTTCAGAGTACTCTTCAGGATATAGGCCGCCCATGAGTCTGTCAGTTCCAGCATTCCCTGCACAAGGTGCGGAACGTCTATCTCGTTTGCTCCCGAGAAGGAAACTATCAGATGCGCTTTCAGAAATACCTCCGCCATCTGCGATGAGTTCTCCGGCTCGTACTGGGTATCTTCCGGCAGAACCTCGAACTTGGTGTTCAGAATCTCCTTTATCTTCTTTTCAAGTTTGCCTATGTTGCACGCCATGTCCTCCAGGGCGTATACGAACTCATCCTGCTGGATGAGAGCATACAGAAGATGTTCGGGAGTGACAAACTCATGTCTCCTGAACTTGGCTTCCGTATGTGCAACTTCCAATGCTTTATTTACGTGTTTAGTATATTTCAAGTCCATATTTCCTGTTGTGAAAGTTAAGCCTGCTTGTCCTCAGGCAATACTGTAAGTTTTAGTGGGAATCCTTCCTCGCGCGCCATGTCCGTGGCTTTTCTCACCTTCGACAGTGCGATGTCATAGCTGTAGATGCCTACCACAGCCGAACCGCTCTTGTGAACGCTCATCATCAGAGTCTCGGCCTCTGTTTCCGATTTGAAGAATACTGTAGTCAGAACTTTTACCACGAAGTCCATGGTTGTGAAGTCATCGTTATAGATGACCACCTTATAACGTCTCGGCTCTTTCAGGCTGACACGTCCTTTTTCCTTTATGTTTGTTTGCTGTTGTCCCATAATGAGAACAAACTTAATAAAAAAACTTTAAATCTCAATGAATGTTCATTTTAAATAAAAGAATAAAGCCTCATAAACAGTCTATTCGTGATAAACTTTTTATGAGGCCTGTATATTCAGTATGCTGTTTGTCAGATTCCTGCAAATTCTTTAGCAAGCTGAGTCATCTGTTTCAGGAAGTTGGTTTTGGTATCTTTCAGCTGTACGGTAATAGTAAATTCATCGTCGTAAGTTACACTCATATTGTCGGCATTCTTCAGAACGCTGCCCATAGCAGTCATTTTGGCATTGCCCGATTTTAATAACATCTGCATTATCGGGAGCTGACTCAATGCGTTGAAGTCGATAATGTAAGCCACTTTCTTACCCTTGATGTCTTTTGCATATGAGTTGTCCTCGGCCGATGCTTCAGGCTTCTTGCCTATATTCTTATATGTATTCTCATTGTTCGTAGCATAAATCATATCGTCCTTATAGCCCAAGAATATATTGTCTCTGCCTGTCTGTATCAGATATGCATTCTCTTCAAGCTCTGTAAATTTTGAGTATCTTGTAAGTGAGTTACTGTCTTTATTGTTGTACAGTTCCTTGAGAATATCGCCGTTCTTCGCTTCCGCATAAACTACTATGGCCGGTGTTTCAGTCATATTGAAGTCAGTTACCCCGAATGTGATTTCCTTGCCTACAGATTTGAGCACCTTTTCTATTGTTTCTGCATCTTCTAAGGAAATGTTTTTCTGGAAATCCTTGTTCTCTTTCAGCATCTCGAATATCTTGTCGTTCTCTATGCTGACACTCATCAGACATAGCGTTGATTTAGGGAGATACTCAAGCATCGAATTCTTGATAGGAGAGAAGTAGTCATTATGTTTCTCGTACAGTTCCTTTATCTTTTCGTCGTCAGTATAGAATTCCGATTTGATTACAAGTTTTCCGTTTTCGAAGAATATGCCGGAAATGAGTTTACACTCTTCAGCGGCTCCGTCTATTCCTATACTCTTTTCCAGTATCTCTTTGTAGTCGTTGTCCAGTTCCTCAAAGTTGTTGTAAATGGCGATGTCCGCTTTCTTGTCCTGCATTCTGATGAAACCTTTGTCGGATGCGATACTCTCTTCGCTTTTGCCGTTCAGTACTTCGATGGCATTCAGTTTCAGTTTGTCGCTATCGCCTGCAGTCTTGCTTTTCACGGCTATGAATGTGTTCTCGTTGAAAGCGATGTAGCTGTAGCCGTCCATCTGTGAAAAACTGTAGCCCTCTTTTTCTGTCAGTTCGCTTATCTCAGTGTCATTCCCCAAGAGCTTTATGCTGTTTGCAAGCGATTCCTTGTCTGTAACTTTTGCAGCGAGTATCATGTCGTTTTTGTCGGAGTAGAAAGCATAAACCGGTTTGCCCAAGTCTATTCCGCATTCATCCGGGTTCTTAATGATGCTTTCCAGTTTTTCGAAGCTTGCCGCGTTCATTTCCTTCTTCAGCATGTCTGTCAGTTTGCCTAAAGCTTCTTTGTTCTCCTTGTCGTTTATGCCGGCCTTTTCGCCCAACGCTTTCAGGTTTATCGATGCCACCATAGGAGTGTCCTTAGGAATTACGTTCAGATAATCGTCTGATTTGGAACATGATGCAAGGAATGATACTACCGTAAGTAGCAGCGCTACAGATAAATAGATGTTTTTCATAACATAAAAAATTAATAAGTTATACAATTATGATGATTCGGATTTTATTCCTGTTATGCAAAAATATGATTTTTCTTGATATTTTGCTGCTGATTGTGTGGTTTTTTTTACAAGTTATTGCTGCAGATGAAAAAATGTATATGTATTTGTATATTCATCAAAACAACGGTACATATTCTCTAAATACAACTTATATTTATGTATATATAACTTATGTTTTTGTATATATAAGTTGTATATATAAAAACAAAGATTGTATTTACAGAAAATGACGAGTCAGAATACAGTTTTTGTCAGCCCGATTCATAGATGTCTATACGGTGTTGGCCTGTCTGTATATAAGATACTATGCACCCCGGGATTAAAAGTTGAAAACCGTGCTTTCACTTTGTACTTCACTCTGTTTGCACTATCTTTGCAGTGATTTAATCTGCCGAGGTGACATTAAGCAGGAGCAAACATGTATTAATCTAACTAACGTATCAACTATGTACACAGTAATCAAAAGGATGGAAATTTCAGCCTCACACTCGCTCAGACTGTCTTATCCGAGCAAATGCGAGAAGCTTCATGGTCACAACTGGATTATAACCGTTTATTGCCGCTCCGAAGAGCTTGACGAGAACGGTATGGTGGTAGATTTCACCCACATCAAGCAGGCGGTGGAAAAACAGCTCGACCATAACAACCTGAATGATGTGCTTCCTTTCAATCCTACGGCAGAAAATATAGCTTTCTGGGTATGCAGCCAGGTTCCTCATTGTTTCAAGGTAGAAGTAAAAGAGTCGGAAGGTAATACAGCTATCTATGAGAAAGATTAACGAAATTTTCTACAGTCTGCAGGGCGAAGGGTTTCACACCGGCACTCCCGCTGTCTTTGTACGCTTCTCGGGTTGTAACCTGAAATGCAGCTTCTGCGATACACGCCATGAAGAAGGCCGTATGATGACGGACGATGAGATAGTGTCTGAGGTGTCTGCCTATCCGTGCCGGATGGTTATTCTTACGGGAGGAGAGCCGGGGCTGTGGATTGACAGTGAGCTGATAGCGGCACTGCATGCGGCAGGCAGGTATATAGCAATAGAAACCAACGGCACATGTGTCTTGCCGGAGGACATCGACTGGGTAACATGTTCGCCCAAAGAGGGGGCTATGCTGAAAATACGTCATATGGACGAAGTGAAGGTGGTCTATACAGGCCAGGATGTATCTCCATATCTCGGACTGCCGGCAAAGTATCATTTCCTGCAACCATGTTCAGGACAAAATACCAACGAAGTGATAGCCTACATCAAGGAGCATCCACAGTGGAGGCTGAGTCTTCAGACACATAAGCTGATTGATATTCCGTGAGATAATCGGGCTTATTTATTAAAATAAATCATTACATATTTTATCTATATAAAACAATAATGGCAACAAGTACACAGCAGAAACAGGAATTGTTCAAGACCATATGGGCTACGGCCGAAGATTTGAGAAACAGTGTAGATGGTTGGGACTTCAAACAGTACGTTCTCGGAATGCTTTTCTACCGCTTCATTTCGGAGAATATCACCAACTACATCAACAGGCTCCAGCAGGAAGCAGGAATGGAGGACTTCGACTATGCTTCTTTCTCCGACGAGGAGGCCGAAAGCGCACGCGAGATGATAGTGCAGGAAAAAGGTTTCTTCATCCTTCCTTCCGAACTGTTCTGCAATGTACGCTCTAATGCGAAGAACGACCCTAACCTGAACGAAACACTGCAGTCGGTGTTCGACAATATAGAATCGTCTGCCAAGGGAACAGACAGCGAGGACGACCTGAAGGGGCTTTTCGACGATATAGACGTGAACAGCAACAAGTTAGGCAATACTGTGACCAAACGCAACGAAACACTCTGCAAGATTCTGAACACTATAGGAAATCTCGACTTGAAAGGCGATTATGCCGACAATCAGATAGACGTGTTCGGCGATGCGTACGAGTTTCTTATGACGATGTATGCCGGAAATGCCGGAAAGTCGGGCGGCGAGTTCTTCACCCCACAGGAGGTGAGCGAACTCTTGGCACGCATCACTGTGGTGGGCAAAAAAGAGGTGAACAAGGTCTATGACCCTGCTTGCGGTTCCGGCTCATTGCTGTTGCAGTTTGCCAAGGTATTGGGCAAGGAGAATGTGCGCACAGGTTTCTTCGGACAGGAAATCAATATCACCACTTACAACCTCTGCCGCATCAATATGTTCCTTCATGACATCAATTATGAGAAGTTCGACATCCATTGTGGCGACACGCTGACCGAGCCGTATCACTGGGATGACGAGCCTTTCGATGCCATAGTTTCCAATCCGCCTTATTCCACCAAGTGGGCGGGCGATTCCAATCCGGTGCTTATCAACGACCCGCGTTTCGCACCTGCCGGAGTATTGGCGCCGAAAACCAAGGCTGACCTTGCCTTTACTATGCACATGCTGTCGTGGCTTTCCACCGACGGAACAGCGGCAATAGTCGAGTTTCCCGGTGTGCTCTATCGTGGCGGAGCGGAGCAGAAGATTCGCAAATATCTGATAGACAACAACTATGTGGATACTGTCATCCAGCTGCCTTCCAATCTTTTCTTCGGAGTGTCGATAGCCACCTGCATCATAGTCCTGAAGAAAAGCAAGAAGGAGAACAAGACTCTGTTCATCGATGCCGGTGCCGAGTTTATCCACGAGGGCAACAAGAACAAGCTCTCGCCTGAAAATATAAATAACATCCTCAATGAGTATATCGACCGCAAGGAAGTGAAACATTTTTCTGCCTTGGTGGACAATGCCGCCATAGCCGAAAACGACTATAATCTGTCGGTCAGCAGCTATGTAGAGGCGGAAGATACCCGTCCGCAGACGGATATCAAGGAACTGAACGAGCGCATACGCCGTATCGTGGCACGTGAAAACGAGTTGCGCACGGAGATAGACAGGATAGTGGCAGAATTGGAGGAGGACGGACTATGAGTAAGTTGCAGGATTTGATAAAGGAACTTTGTCCTGATGGGGTGGAGTTTATGAGAATGGATGAAGTCTTTGAAATGAGAAATGGTTATACTCCTTCTAAAGCAAATGATAGATATTGGAATAATGGTACAATTCCGTGGTTTAGAATGGAAGATATTAGGCAAAATGGACGAATTTTGTCTGATTCTATACAACATATAACAAAAGAAGCAGTTAAAGGTGGCAGATTATTTCCTGCAAATTCTTTTATAATTGCCACTACCGCTACCATAGGCGAGCATGCGCTCATAATTGCTGATTCGCTTGCGAATCAGCAATTTACGAATTTAACAATTCGTAAATCGCTGGTAGAACAAATACTTGACAAGTATTTGTTCTACTATTTATTCATTGTTGGAGAATGGTGTAAGAATAATACCAATATTTCTGGATTTGCATCTGTTGATATGAGTAAATTTAGGAAATTGGAAATACCTATTCCTCCCATTGAAGTCCAAAACGAAATAGTCCGTATTCTCGATATCTTCACATCGCATGCAGCTGAGTTACAAGCTAATTTGCAAGCGGAGCTGCAAGCGCGAAAGGAACAATATGAGTATTATCGAAATAAGTTATTCACTTTTGATGAGAATGATGAGGGGGTGAAGTGGATGAAGTTAGGAGAAATAGGTACCTTTGTAAGGGGGAATGGACTACAGAAAAAGGATTTTACAGAAGCAGGAGTTGGGTGTATTCACTATGGCCAAATATATACATATTATGGTACTTCGACAGACACTACAAAATCTTTTGTGCCTTATGATTTGGCGCAAAAATTGACAAAAGTGAAAAGTGGAAATCTTGTAATAGCGTGTACAAGCGAAAATATAGAAGATGTATGTAAAGCTGTTGTTTGGTTAGGTGAAGAAGATATAGTAACAGGTGGTCATGCGTGTGTATTTGCACATAATGAAATCCCTAAATATATAGCATACATTTTTCAAACAGAATATTTTTTCCAACAAAAGAAAAAGTATGCGAGAGGAGCAAAGGTTATAGATATTAAAATGTCTGATTTAGAAAAAATAACAATCCCAGTTCCCCCTCTCTCCGAACAGCAACGCATCGTCTCCATTCTCGACAAATTCGAGTCCCTGGTAAACGACCTCACCGCAGGACTTCCTGCAGAGATAGCAGCCGTTCAGGAACAATACGAGTATTACCGTAACAAACTGTTGACATTCAAAAGAATATCTTGATTTGTCCTTTAGCTATTCACTGAACGGTCAGTGAATGGCTAATGAACACCATTTTAGTTTTTACTAACCACGCTTTTTGAACTAAATGGTTAATCTCTTAAGTGATATTATACTATCTATTGCGAGACTATTGATGCAGGTTTGGGATTATTTCGCAAAGTATTCCGTCTTCAGCCAATAGGCATAAATCGGGTCTTGAAACGAGATTTCGCCGGCCTTATTATCCAATATGTCATTCTTGATAAGGGCTGCCTTTGAACGGGATATTGAGGTCGTTGAGGATATCTGATAGCGATGCATGACTTCGGTCGAACTGATGGCTTTTTCGCCGGCAATAAGAGCATTGAGGTAGTTCAGTTGCTGTGTGGTCAGTGTTTCGGTGATTGTTACAAACAACAGACTTAACTGTTCCATCAATGAAGTATGTGCTTCGCGCACTATTTCAACGTCACAAATCTCCTTCGTTCTGAGCCAGGACAGTTGTGCTAACTGTTGCGCGTAGTACGGATGATTATCTACGAGCTTTACAATCAAGTGGCTTGCCTCATCGCTGATGCTCTTGCCGGTATCGGCGAAACGACTCTTGAAAAATTCCACGAGGCAAGGTGTCTCAATCTTATTGAGAAACATCAGATTGCCGAACTTGTAGAATGGTTTGGATGAGTCGGTGAACACTTCCATCATCATGTGGCGCTTGCTGCCATAGAGGCAATAAGCAACGTTCTGATGCAGCTGCCAATGTGAACGCAGCTTTTTCTGAAAATAGTCAGGGTCGGTAAATTCAGAGATGTTCTGGAACTCGTCAATGCAAATAACAATTTTCAGGCCCTTCTTTCCGGCAATCTTTTCGGCAAGGTCGAGTACTTCGTCCGGGTTACGCTTTACTTCTTCCCAGTCAAAATCAATTGAAACCTCAGTAGTAGGGTCGGTACCGATTGAAATCTTGGGAACAAGATGCGAAAAGAAACTCTTTGCACTCTCGATTGCCTCTTCCCATTTTGTGGAAGTAGCGGCAATAACTTTCTGAGCGAGCAATGAATAAAAATGTTCCTCGCTGCGAACATTGAAAAGGTCGATATGACAGATTCGGAGATTACTGTCCTGCTCCATGGCTAACCTTGCAGCCTTATTTACAAGCGAACTTTTACCCCAGCGACGAGGAGATATGATAATCGTGTTGATTAATGATATAAAGTTCTGAACCAGGTCGGCTGTTTCCTTCTCACGGTCTGTAAAATTCTTCTCGGTGGCAATCTTTCCAAATATAAACGGAGTTTCCATAATGCTCGATTATTGATTTTCTACACAAATATAGTACATAAAATGTAACTACACAAACTGATGTAACAAAAAGTGTATGTACATTTATTGTAACAGTCGTCTTTAAGCAACGTTTAAATACTGTTTAAATAGCATTTAAATGGCATTTAAATCCCATTCGAAAATCGTTCATATTATGTTCACCGGGCGTTCATTGGCCGTTCGCTAAGTGAGATGTGTTGAGCCTGATGCGGCAATACGAAAAATCATCCCGTGTAATGTTCTGTGATTTAAGGAAAAAGGCTATATTTGCATATTTGATATTAATACGTCTTTAAAATATGAGAGATAAGGTTTTTGGAGCAGGACACTTTGTGAATCCGTTCACCGATTTAGGATTTAAGATTATCTTCGGACAGCCCGCAAGCAAGGATTTGCTTATAACTTTGCTTAATGAGTTGTTGGTAGGCGAGCATCGTATAGAGGACCTGACATTGCTCGATAAGGAAGATCATGCAGATAATGTTTCCGATGCCGGTATCATCTACGATTTATACTGCCTGACATCGAAAGGCGAATATATCATTGTGGAGATGCAGAACCGCTCGCACAATAATTTCATTGACCGTACTTTATACTATATGTGCAGGGCGATAGGCAGACAAGTGAATAATATATCGGAAAAGAGGAAAAAGGAAATTGAACTGAGATTGGGACAAAAAGCCGACGAACTTCAGAATGGTGATGATGTATTTATGCTCAGAGAACAGAAAATAGATAAGTATGGTTCTAAATACAAGCTTTCCACTGTGTACGGGGTTTTCCTGATGAACTTCAAGGAACCGATTCTGAAGGAAAGATTCAGAACGGATACAGTGATAGCCGATAGGGAAACAGGAGAGGTGATAAACCCCCATTTCAGACAGATTTATTTGCAATTCCCGTATTTCAATAAAGAACTCGAAGAGTGCGAAACTCTGTATGACAAACTCATCTATGCACTGAAGAACATGCGCTACTGGAGCAGGATGCCTGATGCGTTGAAGGAACAGGTGTTCTATCGGTTGGGCGAACTCGCAGCTGTGGCAAATCTCTCGGAGGAGGACCGTTTGGCATATGATAAGGCGATGGACAGATATTGGGTAAACCGTATAGTGGAAGAGGATGTAAGGAATGAAAGTTGGGAAAAAGGTCTGGAAGAGGGACGAGCTAAGGGTATAGAACAGGGACGTGAGGAAGGTCGTGCTGAAGGTCGTGCTGAAGGATTGGAAGAAGGAACTGTGAAAACTCAAAAAAGCATAGCTCTCAACATGAAGAATATAGGTATGCCAACAGAACAGATAAGTCGGATTACAGGACTGTCTGAAAGTGAGATTATGGAGTTATAGGAATAAAAGAATATGTCAGACCAATATAAAATGGTAGCGGAAAATCCGCTGAGCACAGTAGTAGCAGATTATGAACCGCGATATCGCTCGGCTAAGCAGTATCAGAGTGAGGCGGAAATGGAAAAGGAGTTTATAGAGCAGCTCCGGACACAGGCGTATGATTATCTTCCAATCACTTCTGAGAAGGAACTGGTGGCGAATCTTCGTGTGCAGCTGGAAAGACTGAATGACTACCGTTTTACTGACAGGGAGTGGACGGCTTTCTTCAAGGAAAAGATAGCAAACCAGAACAACGGCATAGTGGAGAAAACAGCCATTGTTCAGGAGGACCATATACAGCTGCTCACCCGCGAGGATGGTACGGTGAAGAACATTTATCTGATAGACAAGGATAATATTCATAACAACAGTCTTCAGGTTATAAATCAGTATGTGCCTGAAGGGGGAAACCATGAGAACCGCTACGACGTGACTATATTGGTGAATGGACTGCCGTTGGTGCATGTGGAGCTGAAACGCAGGGGAGTGGATATAAAGGAGGCATTCAACCAGATAAGAAGATATAGCCGCGACAGTTTCTGGGCCGGAAGCGGATTGTTTGAGTTTGTGCAGATATTCGTTATAAGCAACGGTACGCAGACCAAGTATTACAGTAATACCACGCGCTCGTCGCACATTCAGGAACTGACTAAAAAAGCTAAGCAGAAAGGGAAGAATCAGACAAGCAACAGTTTTGAGTTTACAAGCTACTGGGCAAGGAGGGATAATCAGATTATTCCGGATTTGGTGGACTTCACGGCTACGTTCTTTGCCAAACATACACTGCTGAATATCCTGACCAAATATTGTGTGTTTACTTCCGAGAAACTGCTCTTAGTGATGCGGCCTTACCAGATTGCGGCTACGGAAAGTATTCTGCAGCAGGTGCGTGTGTCTACCAACTACAAGAAATATGGAACGGTGGATGGTGGCGGCTATGTATGGCATACCACGGGAAGCGGAAAGACGCTTACTTCATTCAAGACGGCACGACTCGCCAGCAAGATGGAAGGTATCGATAAGGTACTGTTTGTGGTGGACCGAAAGGACCTGGACTACCAGACTATGAAGGAGTATGACCGCTTTGAGAAAGGGGCGGCAAACAGCAATACGAATACGGCTGTACTGAAAAAACAGCTGGAGAATGACGATGCGCATATCATAATCACTACGATACAGAAGTTGTCAATATTCATATCCCAAAACCGTTCGCACGAGGTTTATGGTAAGCATATAGTGATGATATTCGATGAGTGTCACCGCAGCCAGTTCGGCGAGATGCATACGGCCATAGTGAAGAAGTTCAAGAAGTATCATCTGTTCGGATTTACGGGTACTCCGATATTCCCGAACAACTCATTTACGGGAGGTAAGTTTGATTTGAAGACTACCGACCAGGCTTTCGGCAAAAGACTACACATATATACTATTGTGGATGCCATAGCCGACGGCAATGTGCTGCCTTTCCGTGTTGACTATATCAGTACGATGCGTGAGCAGGAGGATATACGCGACGAGCAGGTGAGGAACATCGACTGCGAAAAGGCACTTATGGCTCCCGAACGCATAAGTCATATTGTAGCTTATATATTGGAGCATTTCGCACAGAAGACCAAAAGAAACGGAAAGTCGTTTACTTTCAATAAGCTGACCAATATATCGGAAGTGGCTGAAGGGGGAAAGAAAGGCAAGAATGAGGTTAAAGAGCAGAAACAGAAGGTGCGTATGCAGGGTTTCAACTCTATATTTGCCGTTTCGTCCATCGAGGCTGCCAAATTGTATTATCTGGAGTTCAAGCGTCAGATGGAGGAACTGTCGCCTGACAGAAAACTGAATGTTGCCATCATATACAGCTATGGTGCAAATGAGGCTGAAGAGGATTTCAGCGGAATACCTGATGATGAGAACTCTGAAAATACGGACGGACTGGATAAGAGTTCGCGCGATTTTCTTGAAAGTGCGATTGTGGACTATAACGAAATGTTCACAACCAACTATGATACAAGCTCCGAGAAATTCCAGAACTATTATAAGGATGTGTCGCTCCGTATGAAGAACAGGGAGATAGACCTGCTAATAGTGGTGAACATGTTCCTGACAGGATTTGACGCTACTACGCTTAACACTCTATGGGTAGACAAGAACCTGAGAATGCACGGCTTGCTGCAGGCGTATTCCAGAACGAACAGAATTCTTAATTCCATAAAGACGTTCGGTAATATAGTTTGTTTCCGGAATCTGGAACATGCCACAAACGAGAGTATCGCCCTGTTCGGTGACAAGGAGGCGGGAGGACTGGTGCTGCTGAAGACTTTCGATGAGTATTACAACGGTTATGAGGATGAGAATGGCAAGCATCAGACGGGCTACAGAGAACTGGTGAATGCATTGCTGGAAGACTATCCGCTGGAAACACGCATTATGGGTGAGGACTCGGAAAAGAAATTCATCCGTCTGTATGGAGCTATACTGAAGGCTACAAACATATTGTCCACGTTCGACCAGTTTGCCGGCATGGAAATTCTTTCAGAAAGGGATGTGCAGGATTATCACAGTCTTTATATCGACCTGTATGAGAAGTACAGAAGGGACAGGCAGGGTGATGTGGTGAATGTGAATGTGAATGATGATATTATCTTCGAGATGGAGCTTATCAAGCAGGTGGAGATAAACATCGACTATATTCTGTATCTGATAGAGCAGATGCATGACGGCAACACGGGCGATAAGGAGATACGCATCACTATACAGAAAGCTATCGGGGCAAGTCCTGACCTGAGAAACAAAAGGGAGCTTATAGAGAACTTCATAGACCAGCTTACGCCGGACAAGAATGTATGCGATGACTGGCAGAAGTATGTGAAGGAACAGCAGCGTAGACAGCTGGATGAGATTATCTCGGAGGAGAAACTGAAACCGGAGGAAACGTATCATTTCGTGAACCAGTCTTTCAAGGATGGGGGAATACAGGAATCAGGTACGGGTATAGCGAAAATACTTCCTCCTATGTCTATCTTCGACAAGACAAGGGAAGTGAAGAAGAAGACTGTGCTGGAAAAACTGAAGGCTTTCTTTGAACGCTTCTTTGATATTTCTGGAGGAGATTTGTATTTTTGCGACCGAAAATGATAAATAGGAGATTTATGTCTGTAGTAAAACCTCAGTTTTTGATTGGAGCTGCTGCGCGTGCTGAAAAGGGGAGGAATAGAGAGGAATACCTTTCGCTGCACAGTTGCAGAATGTAAGGGCAGTGGCGCGCAGGGGTGAGAGAAACGATAATCAGCAGTAAAAAACATTACATCAATGACTAAGAATATTAAACTATTACACCCTTTGATGCTTGCCGGTACGGGCAGTGATGTGGGCAAAAGTATATTGGCTACGGCTCTGTGCAGAATCTTCCTGCAGGACGGTTATCATCCGGCTCCTTTCAAGGCGCAGAACATGGCTCTCAACTCGTATGCCACTCCTGAAGGTTTGGAGATAGGAAGGGCTCAGGCAGTACAGGCTGAGGCTGCATGCGTGCCGTGTCATACGGATATGAATCCTCTTTTGCTGAAACCGAGTTCGGACCATACATCGCAGGTGGTTCTTAACGGTAAGCCTATAGGTAACCGTAGTGCATATGAATATTTCCGCAAAGAGGGAAGGGAAGAGTTTCGCCGTGAGGTATGCGCAGCTTTCGACAGACTGGCAGCACGATATAATCCTATAGTTATGGAGGGTGCAGGAAGTATCTCCGAAATAAATCTCAGGGATACGGACCTTGTAAATATGCCGATGGCGAGATATGCCGATGCGGATGTCATTCTTGTGGCGGATATCGACCGTGGGGGTGTGTTCGCCAGTGCGTACGGCTCTATTGCGCTGCAATTGCCGGAGGACCGCAAGCGCATTAAGGGGATAATAGTAAATAAGTTTCGCGGTGATTTGCGTCTGTTTGAATCAGGTGTGAAACTGATGGAGGAAACATGTGGTGTGCCTGTGCTGGGTGTGATTCCATATTATAAGGATATCTATATAGAAGAGGAGGATTCTCTTGAACTACAACAGAAACAGCGTTCGGCGGTAAGCGGAAAGGTCAATATCGCGGTTGTGCTGTTGCGTCATTTATCGAATTTCACTGACTTCAACCGTCTGGAACGTGACGAGCGAGTGAATCTCTATTATACAAACAATACCGAAGAGATAAGCAAGGCTGATATAGTAATCATGCCGGGAACGAAAAGCACTCTTGATGATTTGCTGGAGCTTCGCCGTAATGGAGTAGCCGAGGCTGTTGTCAGGGCTGCACGGAACGGTGCTACCGTCATTGGAATATGCGGAGGTTATCAGATGATGGGCTTGTCGGTAGAAGACCCAGAGGGAGTGGAAGGAGGTATAAACCGATTGCCGGGACTTGGTTTGCTGCCTGTATCAACTGTAATGCAGTCCGATAAGGTTACACGTCAGACTGAATTCAGATTCTTGAATCCTGACGGAGGTATCTGCAAGGGATATGAGATTCATATGGGGCAAAGCGATATCACAGGTGATAGTGATGCTGTTCCTTTGAATTATCTGCAGGATGGAACTACAGAGGGATGGAGAGTAGGCGACAAGTGTTTTGGCACTTATATGCATGGCATTCTGGATAATGAGGCTGTTGTGGATTTATTGCTGGCTTCTTATGTGAAGGTTGGCAAGGGAAATATTTCCGATTATCGTACTTTCAAGGAAGAACAGTATGACAGGTTGGCTGCTCATGTGCGTTCTCATTTGAATATGCCTTTGCTGTATGAAATCCTTGGCGGAAATGATTGAGTGGGTTGAATGATGAACTGATTAATAGTGTAAGTAATGGAATTACAATCGTTGTGTGTCATATTGCCTTTACTGGCAGGGGTGGTTTTGGACAAACTGTTGGGCGACCCTATGTGGCTGCCTCATCCGGTGGTTGGTTTCGGCAAGATGATACGTTTCTTTGAACATAGTTGGAACCGTGGCGGCAACCGTCGTTTCAAGGGGGCGGTGGCTGTATTGCTGTTGGTTGCCGGAGTTTTCCTTGTATCATATTTCGTAATGAAATATGCCTTTGCATATAGCAGTTGGTTAGGATGTATCATATCAGCCATAGCTGTATTCTTCTGCCTGGCAGGAAAGACACTGATAGATGAGGTACGGATGGTGTTTGATGCTATGGAAGTGTCGTTGGAGAAAGGCCGTTTGCAGGTTTCGCGTATTGTAGGCAGGGATACAAAGGAACTTGACGGTCAGGAAGTACGTGCAGCGGCTTTGGAAACTCTGGCTGAGAATCTGAGTGACGGGGTGATAGCTCCACTGTTCTGGTATCTGCTTTTGGGAGTACCGGGGATGCTGACATACAAGATGATTAATACACTGGATTCAATGATAGGCTATAAGAATGAGCGTTACAGACTGTTCGGCTTCTGTGCTGCAAGGCTTGATGATGCTGCGAATTATATACCGGCACGTCTTACTGCATTGTTGATGCTGGCGGTATCAGGACATCCGTCGTTGCTGAAGTTTGTACTTCGTTACGGCAGAGAACATGCCAGCCCTAACTCAGGATATCCTGAGGCTGCACTTGCAGGTATTCTGAATTGCCGTTTCGGAGGGCCTCACAATTATTTCGGAGAGCTTGTCTATAAACCTTTCATCGGTAGCAACGAGCGTACTTTCGAGCGTAGGGATGCAGACGTGGCTATCCGTATAAACCGATATGCCGAACTGCTTATGATAATAATTATGGTGGCTGCAGTATATATGTCGTGCGGATATCTTCCTTTAAGATAATCATAAGCGAAAAATACTTGAATTTCTTCTCTTTGGTTATATTTGTGTCTGTAGTATAAAACTCGTTATCTCTGCTTAGAGCCTGTTTAAAACTGAAAATACATTAAATATTTTCCGGTTTTTCATTTTTTTCCATACATTTGTAACGTTTTGTTCCGATAGGCCTATTCACAGGCTGAGGATGAAAAGGGAATCGGGTGAAAATCCCGGACAGTCCCGCTGCTGTAATCTCCATAAAGAGGATTGCTTGATTATCTCTTCTTACCACTGTCTGCGGTTAATGCCATGACGGGAAGGTAAAGCCATCCGGAGTAAGTCAGAAGACCTGCAAAACGATAATCATGCCGCGCATTCTCGAGGAAAGGATGCTGACGGATACATGTAATTTTTGTAAGACACTTATTGAGTAAAAAATGGGCAAACTGAATGACTTTGTCCTGACGTGTATTTTTGCCATATCGGGTATAATTACATTTATACCGGCAGTTTCTTTATATTCACAAAATACAAGTCAGGACAGCATAACAGGAAAAGTACATCAAATCCCTGATGTTACCGTCAGTGCGAGAAAAACTCCACCTTCTTTGACGGCAACATCACCGTTTCAGGTCATGAACAAAAGTGAACTGGAACGTATGGGAACATATGATGTAGCGGAAGCTGTAAAACATTTCTCCGGTGTAAGTGTAAAAGATTACGGGGGAATAGGTGGTCTGAAAACTGTTTCCGTAAGAAGCATGGGGGCACAGCATACAGGAGTAACATACGATGGAGTAAGTGTCAGTGACTGCCAGTCAGGACAAATAGATATATCAAGATATTCACTAAGCAATGTATCAGAGCTGTCAATGACTATCGGGCAGACTGACAACATCTATCAGTCTGCAAAAGCATTCGCTTCAGCAGGCGTATTGAACATACAGACCTCACGTCCGGATTCCGAGAACTTATCTGCAAATATCTGCTCAAATATCAAAGCCGGATCTTTCGGCATGATAAACCCGTCTATTCTTTATATGCAGAATTTTACAAAGAAAATAGGAATCTCATTATACGGCGATTATCTGCAAGCCGACGGAGACTATCCGTTCAAGATGTGGAACGGCAATCATCTGATTGATTCTAGAAGGAATAACAGCGACATTCGTACATGGCGTGCAGAAGCAAACATATATGCATCATTACGCAAAAATCAGGAAATGCAGTTCAAAGCCTATATGTTCGATTCAAGAAGAGGACTTCCAGGGAGTGTGGTATATGACAACCCATACGCTGTAGAAAGATTATACGACAAGAACTATTTCGTTCAAAGCAGATATGAAAAGTTATGGAGTGAAAAGCTGAAAATCCAAGTGCTGGGAAAATTCAACTATACATGGACTCGTGACTATAACAATGAGGCATCAGGAATAACAGACGACAGATACAAACAAACAGAAACATACCTGTCAGCCACAATTCTTGCCAATCCGATAAAAGATCTGTCCGTTTCGTTCGCACAAGATTTTGCATACAATTATTTATATACAAATCTAAGAAACTCAAAATTTCCGCACAGATACACTTCACTCAGTGTAATAGCTGCCAAATATGAGCTCAAACGGTTCACAGCTTCTGCATCACTGTTAAATACCTACATTACGGAAAAAGTAAAGACAGGCAAGGCGTCGGATGACCGCAAACGCCTTTCGCCTGCATTCAGTCTGTCGTGGAAACCATTCGATAATCACAGTCTGAGATTCAGGGCTTCTTATAAAGATATATTCCGTACACCAACATTCAACGACCTGTATTATACACTTATAGGAAATACAAATCTTAAACCTGAAACCACACGCCAGGCAAATTTGGGAATAACATGGAGTAAATCAATGCCGGAAAGCCACCTGAAATTTATAAGCCTTTCAACTGACGCTTACTATAATATAGTAAACGACAAAATCGTGGCAGTTCCAACCATGTTCGTTTGGAAGATGATGAATGTCGGAAAGGTGGAGACTATCGGCACAGACATAAATGTTTCTGCAGAATGTAATATAACAGACAATGTCAATTTATATATCACAGGCAGTTACAATTTCACTCAGGCAGAAGATATCACTGACGAGACATCAAAAACATGGAGAAACCAAATCGTATATACTCCGAAACATTATGGCAGTGCAAGTCTCACGCTGGAAACGCCGTGGATAAATATCATTTATAACATGATTGCGTCATCCGAAAGATACACTTTCGCACAAAACCTGCCATCGTATAGAATAGCCCCATATACCGACCATGGCATATCAATATACCGGAAATTCAACTTCGGCAAACACGGAATAAAGATACAGCTTGACGCACTAAACCTCGGCGGAAAGAATTATGAGATCATCCGCTTTTACCCTATGCCGGGACGTAACTATAAAATATCAATAAACTATTATTTATAACATAAAAACAGAATGACAATGAAAAAATTATTCTATTATTTTGCTTTACTACCTTTTATGGTAAGTCTAACAGCTTGCGAAAACAACGACGACCCAAACCCCAACGACAATGATGGCACTGTAACAACAACCTACGGAACATATATTGTTAATACAGGAAACTGGAATCAAAACGATGCATCTATCCAATGGTATGATCTTACTACCAAAATAGTATCAGGAGATATTTATAAACAACAAAATCAAAAAGGAATAGGAGACCTTCAAGACCTTTGCGTTTATGGTTCAAAACTCTATGCCATTTCTACTACATCATCAAAAATAGAAATCCTGGAAAAGAACGGCAAGATTATCAAAACCATACCTATGTTGAACGATGCCAACCAGCCTAAGAAACCACGTTATGCAACTGCAGGCGATGGATATGTCTTCATTACAGCATATGATGGAACAGTTTCAAAACTTGACACTGTAAGCATGGATATCGTTTCAACTGTAAAACTGGATGGTTATCTGGAAAATTTATCTTACACAAAAGGCAAACTGTTTGTTAATAAATCAGATTATAACATGGATGGTACAGGTAACATCGTATATGTTATAAATGCAGAGAAGATGGAAAAGATTGAAGATATAACAGTAGTTGTAAATCCATATACTCAGAACTTCGTTGGTGATGACGGAAACATATATATCGTGTCAAACGGAAATTATGCAGGAGCCGAGTGGCTACCGGATGAAAGCAGCTGGATATATGGAACACTCCAACGAATAAACTCTGAGACATACGAGGTAGAGGAAATATGTAACGCCACATATGCAACAAAAAGGGGAGATAAGATATATATCTTATATTCAGAATACTATTTGCCAGACAGAGCAAAATGTTTTGTATATGACTTAAAGACAAAAGAAGAAAAGATATTCATAGATATCAACGAAATCAGTACACCTGGCGGAATTAAAGCAGACCCTAATTCAAACGACATATATATAATAAATAATCCTTCTGGACAGTTGAGCGAAGTTTATGTATATGATGAGAACGGTAACTTCAAAAGCAAATTTGAAACCGGAGCCTATACTACAAACATAAAATTCCTGACAGAATAAATACAGACATGATAAAAAGAATACTATCTGCCAATATAGTAACATTAGTCCTGCTTCTCTCTGCATGCAGCGGAGGGAGCAGGACTTCCTCGCATTCTGAAACACCGGTGGATACAGTGAAATTCAGTTATGCCGAAAACATCAGGATTCTGAAATTCAAGGATTATACCAAAGTGGAACTGCGCAATCCGTGGGATACACTGAAAATGCTGCATACCTACATACTGACAGACAGAAACAGAGACAAAAACAGAAACAGAAACAGAGACAGAGACAGAAACAGAGACAGAGACAGAGACAATACCAACACCGGCAATATGCCTGAGGGAACTATAGTACGTACCCCTCTGAGGAATGCCATTGTCTACTCTTCGGTCCACAACTCTCTCCTGGCCGAAACAGGAGCCATAAGTTCCATAGCCGGAGTGTGCGACATTCAGTATATCAAGCACCCACAGATAAAGGCTATGCACGAAAAAGGTTCTATAGCCGACTGCGGATCCTCCATGAGCCCCGACATAGAAAAGATTATCGACCTCAATGCCGATGCGGTCCTGCTCTCGCCTTTTGAGAACAGTGGCGGGTACGGAAGAATAGAAAGCATAGGAATCCCAATCATAGAATGTGCTGATTATATGGAGACATCTCCCCTGGGAAGAGCCGAATGGATGAAGTTCTACGGACTCCTGACAGGAAAAGAGGAGGAAGCTGACTCTCTCTTCAGAAAGATAGAACGGGAATATCTCACACTGAAACAGATGACAAAAGATGTTCCCCACCGCCCTACTGTGATTACCGAGCTTAAATACTCGTCGGCATGGTATGTTCCCGGAGGAAGAAGCACCATGGCCAGAATGATAGACGATGCCGGAGCCGACTATATATTCAGCTATACAAAGGAAAGCGGCTCGGTGCCAATGTCGTTTGAAACAGTTCTGGACAAAGGCCAGAAAGCGGACTTCTGGCTCATCAAGTATAATCAGAAACAGGACAAGACCTATTCTGAACTTAAAAAAGACTACTCTCCATACGCCAATTTTGACGCATGGAAAAATAAGCGTATCTTTGGGTGCAATACCTCGTACGTGAATTTCTACGAAGAGACACCCTTTCATCCGGAAGCACTGCTCAGAGATTTGATTATAATCTTCCATCCGGAAATTATGAAAGATGAGAAGACACGCTATTTTAAGGGGTTGAAGTTTTAGCTGATGATAATATTTTTCAGCCGGAATATTGGTTGTTGATTTATAAAAAAAGAAGATTTTGAGAAACAGGAATACTCTATACATCACATTGCTTGCCATTCTGACTGTAATGCTTGCCGCCATAAGCCTGTATTACGGTTCGGTCAGTATTCCGGCATCCGCAGTTACTGACATACTTTGTGGCGGAGAGGCAGAAAAAACCAGCTGGGCGTACATCGTCCTGCAGTCGCGCGTACCACAAACCACTACTGCAATACTCACCGGAGCCGCACTTGCAGTGTCCGGACTGATGTTGCAGACCGTGTTCAACAATCCTCTGGCAGATTCCTCCATACTGGGAATAAGCGCCGGTTCAAGCCTTGGAGCTGCACTGGTGATACTTGGTGTGGGAGGGAGCATTGCGGTATCGACAGTAAACTTTGGCGGATTTCTGTCCGTAATTGCAGGTGCCATGACCGGAGCGTTTGCCATAATGGCATTCATCCTGTTTCTATCCACACTGATAAAGAATAATGTAATGCTACTCATAGCAGGAATCATGACAGGGTACGTCACTTCCTCGGCTATATCTCTCCTCAACTTCTTTTCTACAGCCGAAGGAGTACACTCGTACATCACTTGGGGGATGGGAAACTTCGGAGGTGTATCGCTTACACAGCTGCCCGCCTTTGCCTCGATTATAATAATCGGACTTGCAATATCCGTTATGCTCATCAAGCCTATGAACGCACTTCTTCTGGGAACAAGATATGCGGAAAATCTTGGTGTCAATATCCGACGTACAAGAAACTTACTCCTGCTGTCTACCGGAATACTGACAGCCGTTACAACAGCTTTCTGCGGGCCTGTTTCGTTTATCGGCCTGGCCGTACCTCATATCGCACGGCTTCTGTTAGGCACATCGAATCATAATTCACTTCTCCTGGCTACCGCACTCTGCGGAGCTGCGATGGCTCTGTTATGCTCAATAGTAAGCATCCTTCCCGGCGAGAACGGTATCATACCGATAAATGCAGTAACACCGGTACTCGGAGCTCCGGTAATTATATATGTAATTATTAACCAGAAGAAAATACAATACTTTAACTGATGGAAATCAAAGACGTGATTACAGCTTCAAATCTGAGTATCGGTTACAATATTAAAGGCAAGAAAGCAACCGTACAGTCCAACCTCGACTTCAGTCTGAAAGGTGGTAACCTGACATGTCTGCTCGGTCCGAACGGAGCCGGAAAATCAACCCTTCTCCGTAGCATATCCGCTTCGCAGAGTATACTTGACGGCAGTCTTACCCTTATGGACAAACCTATCGTGAGATACACGGAAAAGGAACTGTCGCGCACCATCGGACTTGTATTGACGGAACGAATCTTTGCAGGAGCATTGACAGTGCGACAGCTTGTAGCCCTTGGAAGGCAGCCACACACCGGCTTCTTCGGCCGATTGTCTGCCTACGATAAAGAAATCATAGACTATGCCCTGCATCTTACGGGAATAAGCCACAAAGCCGAAAATTATACAGCCAATCTCTCTGACGGTGAACGTCAAAAGGCCATGATTGCCAAAGCTATAGTCCAGGAATGCCCGATAATACTTCTTGACGAACCGACAGCCTTCCTTGACGCGGTAAGCAGAATAGAAATACTCACATTGCTTCACCGCCTGGCCCACGAAGAGAACAAAGCCATATTGCTCTCCACCCATGACATAGAGCAGGCTTTGGTAACAGCCGACTATCTCTGGCTGCTTACTCCGAAAAACGGACTTCATTCAGGAGTTACTGAAGACATAATTCTATCCGGACTGATGGACAGACTTTTTCCGGAAGCAGAAATAAGGTTCGACCTTATGCACGGAGGTTACTCCCCAACTGTGAAAGCCGACCGTTCCATCATTCTATATACTGATAGCCCGGTACTTAAGCACTGGACACAAAACGCGCTGAACCGTCACGGTTTTCTGTGTCTGGAAGAACAGGCTGCACCGGAAGACAAAAAACTGCCGGAACTGAAAGTTCTTTCATCATCTGAAATGCAATTATATATTGATGAAAAGAACTACAGTTGCAGCAGTTTCGGCGAACTTATATCTATACTAAGTTAATTAGCTCTATTTATCCTGGTTTCAGAGGGTTTTGATACTTAAAATAAAACGTGGAGTCATTTTAGTCCAAACGTGCGGTCGTTTGAGATAAAATGACCCCACGTTTTTTTTTGAGCATATTTTAGCCTTAATTCAGGAACAGTTTTTGGATGCCTGTTAATATGAAAAATACTCCTTATTTCTTTTGAAAGTTCAAATTAAAATCATATATTTGTGATATCAAAATAATATCACTTAATCTTATAATTATGGACACAAAAGAATTTGTTTTCAAGGGTTTCAAGATGAATGGCTTTTTAGCCTTGTTTTTACATCTGGTTGTGCTTACGGGAGTTGCTGTGGGATGCTTTTTAACGGGTCATGTTCTTGGCTATATAATCGGTGTATTATGTATCCTGAAATGGCTGATATTCTTTGGAGGATATATGCAGCTCGAGCCTAATGAGGCCAGAGTGATGGTTTTCTTTGGAAAGTATAAAGGTACGTTCAAGGAAACAGGATTCTTCTGGGTTAATCCTTTTATGAATAAGAAGAAACTGTCTTTGCGTGCAAGAAATCTTGATGTTGAGCCTATCAAGGTGAACGACAAGATAGGTAATCCGGTTTTGATAGGTCTTGTTCTTGTTTGGAAGGTAAAGGATACTTACAAAGCTATGTTTGAGATAGACTCGCAGACTATGGCTGACACATCGACTGCCAATAGTAAGGAAGTTACTGTAGGTAGTACGGTAGGCAGTCGTATGAACGCTTTTGAGAATTTTGTCCGCATACAGAGTGATGCCGCTTTGCGTCAGGTGGCAGGACAGTATGCGTATGATAATAATGAGTCGGAAGCCGACGAACTTACTCTGCGTTCCGGTGGAGAGGAGATAAACGACCAGTTGGAACAGAAACTGAATGAGCGTCTGGCTATGGCAGGTATTGAAATACTTGAGGCAAGGATAAACTATCTGGCATATGCTCCTGAAATCGCAGCTGTGATGTTACGTCGCCAGCAGGCTACTGCCATTATCAGTGCAAGAGAAAAGATTGTTGAAGGTGCGGTGTCGATGGTTAAGATGGCTCTTGACAAACTTTCGGATGAAGAGATAGTTGAACTTGACGAAGAGCGTAAAGCTGCAATGGTGAGCAATCTGCTTGTGGTTCTTTGTGCAGATGAGGCTGCACAGCCGGTTGTTAATACGGGAACATTACATCATTAATTAATAATGCGGAACTATGGGATTAGAGAAAATTGTCAGATATACGTGTTCAACCAAAGTATCGTCTTTCATTCCTATGGTCTTGAATGCAGTGGCGACAGTGCTATTGGTTGTATTTGGTTTGGTAAAGTATAGTATGGATGATATAGAGCCTGCGGAAAAAACGCTCTTTTACTGCATTTTACTGTGTACGATAGTCCTTGTTTTATCGTTTGCGGTGTACAATGCTTATCGTTATAAAAAACCTGTTGATAAGCATAAGGTTATTATCCTGAATAAATTTTTATGTAGGATATATATAAAAAGTAAGTTGCTGTTTGTCTTATTGACATTTATTGCTCATGTGGGGTTATTTTTGCTGTTGGGTCTTATTGTTGACTGGATAGATTATGGAACAGTAAACTTCCTTTCGTCTTTTGTTGAAATAGTTTTAGACTGGATAATAGAATCTTGTATTTTGGGATTGACATTTACCACAGTGTCATTTAATGATTATTATTCATATTTTAAAAGCAAACAGTAATATATTTTTACAATGGCCAAAAAAGAAAGTTCGATAAAGAGTTTTGTGCTTCGTGTGGATTCTGAAACTATGGAAGCCATTGAGCAATGGGCTGCAGATGAATTCCGCAGTACCAACGGTCAGCTTCAGTGGATAATCAACGAGGCTTTGCGAAAAAGTGGCCGACTGAAGAAAACACGGAAAGAAAGGGTGACAGACGATGAAAAAGATTAGATGTCGTTTTCAATAATGGTCTATTATATTTTTGCCATCAGAAACAAATAATTAAAACATAAGTGTTATATTTGAAGAAATTATAAATTCTACGACAATGATAACATTTCCAAATGCCAAAATAAATCTGGGCTTGAACATCGTCGAAAAACGCCCGGACGGATATCACAATCTTGAGACAGTGTTTTTCCCTATCAATCTTCAGGACGCACTGGAGGTAAAACCTTTGGAAGAAGAGGGAAAGGACTATAAAATCAGTATGAAGGGTAACGCTCTTGACTGCAATCCGGATGATAATCTTGTGGTCAAGGCTTATAAACTCCTGAAACAGGATTTCAATCTTCTTCCTGTAGATATTCATCTTTTCAAGCATATACCGAGTGGGGCTGGCCTTGGCGGCGGTTCGTCCGACTGTGCCTTTATGATTAAGATGCTCAACGAGAAATTTGCTTTGGGATTGAGCTTGGAGAAAATGGAAAAATACGCGGCAAAGCTTGGGGCCGACTGTGCTTTCTTTGTACGCAACGAGCCTGTGTTTGCGACAGGGATAGGTAATATATTTGAACCTGTAAGATTGTCGTTGGCTGATTATTATATAGTATTGGTCAAGCCGGATATTTTCGTATCTACACGTGACGCTTTCTCGAAAATCAAGCCTCACAGACCGGAACTGTCCCTCAAGGAAATAATCAAGATGCCGGTGGAGAAGTGGAAAGACGTGATGGTTAATGATTTTGAGGACAGCGTCTTTGCCTTGTATCCTGAGATTGCAGCTATCAAGGATAAGATGTACGACCTTGGCGCTGTGTATGCTTCGATGTCCGGTTCCGGTTCTTCTGTTTATGGACTGTTCCGTCAGCCAATAGAGAATGTGGACGAAAAATTTGCCGGATGTTTTTGCCGTCAGAGAGAAATGTTTTAAACAGAAGATACAGGTGATTCATTTTTTCAAACAGAATATTGAGGGAGTTTCTCTGCCGGAGAGATTTACTTTCCCATTCCATTATACACCTCATCCGCTGACACGAATTGCAGCGGATGAGGTTCGGTCTTATTTGTCTGTTCGCACCGACTGGCAGGATGAAATAGGCAAAGGCAAGATGTTTGGTGTTATGATAGTAAGGACGGCTGATGACAGTATCGGTTATCTGGCTGCCTTTTCGGGAAACCTTGCAGGCAGCAATATGCATGATTTCTTTGTTCCTCCGGTGTATGACCTTCTTAATCCTGACGGATATTTCCGGAAGGAAGAGTCTGAGATTTCGGTTTTGAACAGACGTATCAGCGATATATCCGGGAGTGATTCTTATCTCATGGCAAAGAAGGAACTGGACGAAAGAAGGCTTCAAGCATCCTCTTCTTTGGTATCTGCGAAGGAAGAACTCAAGAGAAGTAAAAAGAAGAGGGATGAAAGACGTTCTGACGGAAATCTTTCGCCGGAAGAACTTGATGCCATGATTCGTGAGAGTCAGTTCCAAAAGGCTGAATATAAAAGACTGGAGAACTCGTGGAAGGAGAAACTGAACGAGGCAGAGCAGATAGTAAAGAGTTTTGATGCAGAGATATTGCAGTTGAAACAGGAGAGAAAGACTCGTTCGGCTGCATTGCAACTATGGCTTTTCAGACAGTTTGATATGCTGAATGCGAAAGGTGAACGCAAAGATTTGTGCGAGATATTCAAAGATACCCCACAGGGATTGCCGCCGGCAGGAGCTGGGGAGTGTGCTTTGCCTAAACTCCTGCAGTATGCCTATCTGCATGGCCTGCAGCCTTTGGCTATGGGAGAGTTCTGGTGCGGAATGTCGCCCAAGGATGAGATTCGTCACGACGGCTATTTCTATCCTTCATGCAAAGGTAAATGCGAACCAATTCTGAAACATATGCTCGTGGGACTTGATGTGGAGCCAAATCCATTGGCAGAAGACTTGTTTAAGGATACTCCGCTTAAGATTCTGTATGAGGATGAATGGATAGTGGCGGTAGAGAAGCCGTCCGGAATGCTTTCTGTTCCGGGAAAAAATGATTTGGACTCTGTACAGCAGAGGTTAAGACTGATGTATCCTGAAGCTACAGGACCTTTGGTGGTTCATCGTCTGGATATGGCTACATCCGGGATACTTCTTGCTGCCAAAGATAAGGACGTGCATGCCAAGTTGCAATCTCAGTTTGAAACAAGAAGTATCCTGAAGGAATATACAGCCATATTGGATGGGGTACTTCAGAAGGAAAGTGGAATAATAGATTTGCCTATATGCTTGAATCCACTTGACAGACCGCGACAGATGGTTGATTTTGAGAATGGAAAGCCGGCAATAACTGAATATAAGATAGTTGGTGTTTCAGATGGGCGTACAAAAGTAATCTTTAAGCCTCATACCGGGCGTACACATCAGTTGCGCATACATTCGGCCCATGTCTTAGGGCTGGGCTGTCCTATATCGGGCGATGAACTTTATGGTAATCCTGATTCGGCACCACGCTTGTGTCTTCATGCGTCAAGACTCGTATTCAGGCATCCGGTATCGGACAAGGAGGTAGAGATAGTTTCTCCGTGTCCTTTTTAGAAAATTATTAATTGTTTAACGCTGTTCGAACGGTATTTAAATGCTGTTGAAACGTTATTAGAATGTCGTTCGAATCTTGTTTACTCGCCGTTCATCAGGCGTTTAGTGAACGTTTGCTGAACGGTTGGTGAACGTGGAATAAACTTTAAAATAAAAAATTTGATTATGGAATTTATTGAATTGGTAAAGAAACGTCAGAGTGACAGAAAGTATAAAAGCACTCCTATAGACAGAGAAAAGATTATCAAATGTCTTGAAGCTGCAAGACTTGCTCCGTCGGCATGCAACAGTCAGCCATGGAAATTCGTTGTAGTGGACAAGCCTGAACTTCTTTCAGAGATGGCTTCGGCTGCAGCCGGTATGGGCATGAACAAGTTTGCATCGCAGTGTCCTGTGATAGTAGCTGTAGTGTTGGAAAAGATGAACTTTACGGCACGCATAGGCAGTGTGATAAAGGATAAGGAATATTCTCTTCTTGATGTAGGTATAGCTGTGGAGCATTTCTGTCTTCAGGCAGCGGAACTTGGGCTGGGTACGTGTATCCTCGGATGGTTCGACGAAAAGAAAGTGAAGAAGTTGCTTGGTATAGGAAGCAAGAGAGTTCCGCTTCTGATTACATTGGGTTATCCTGCTGGTGAGACGAGAAACAAAATCAGGAAAGACATTAACACTATGAGCAGCTGGAATAAGTATGAATAAGCAGAAGAAGATAGTATTGGCCTTAGTGGCTGTAGCGGTAGTGCTTGTAGCTGTGCTGACAGTGAACAACTACCGTTCGATGGAGAGCGAAGAACAGTCGCTCGATGAAGTGGAAGTGACGGACTCTGCCGAAGTGGAGGAAATAACTTACAAATATGGTATTCCCGTAGATAAATATAATGTGAAATACGGTATAGTGAAACCTAACCAGAATCTGTCTTTCATATTGTCAGACCACGGGCTGAGTGCACAGAATATTCACGACCTCAATCTTAAGACAGAAGGTATATTCGATGTCAGGAAGATACGAAGCGGTAGAGCCTATGCCATGTTTACATCGAAGGATAGTCTTGCCACTCCTAAGTTTTTTGTATATGAGGAAGACCCTAAATCGTATGTCGTTTTCGACCTGAGAGGAGAATATAAGGTTACACGTGGACAGAATCCTGTGGAGTGGAGAACAAAGGAAGCAAAAGGGAAAATCAATTCTTCATTGTGGGTGGCCATGCAGGACTGTAATACTTCGCCGCAGCTTGCGATAGTTCTCTCGCATATATTCGGTTGGACTATCGACTTCTTCGGACTTCAGAAAGAAGATGAATTCCGTGTGATATACGAGCAGGAATATGTAGATGGAAATGCATTGCAGAACTTCCATGTACTTGCGGCTTCGTTCCGTGCTTCGGACAGTACATATTATGCTATTCCGTTCACTCAGGATGGCGAGGAGCTCTATTATAATGAGAAAGGGAACAGTCTTGAAGGAGCTTTTCTGAAGGCTCCGCTTGATTTCTACCGTATTTCGTCACGCTTTACCAACAGCCGTTACCATCCGGTGCTGAAACGATATCGTGCGCATCATGGAGTGGACTATGCGGCTCCTACCGGAACTCCGGTTTATGCCATAGGTAGTGGAAAGGTTATCGCCAAAGGCTATCAGGCGAATGGTGGAGGAAACTATGTGAAAATCAAGCATAACAGTGTATATGTCACTACATATATGCACCTGTCGCGTTTTGCAAAAGGCTTGAAAGTCGGTTCCACTGTGAAGCAGAAAGAAGTGATAGGTTATGTAGGTTCCACCGGGCTTTCTACCGGACCGCATCTTGATTTCCGTGTATTCGAGAACGGTAAACCTATAAATCCGCTTACAATCAAGTCGCAACCTAAGAAACCTGTAAGCCAGCAGAATATGGCGGCTTATACTGTTCTTCGTGATTCATTGATGAACAGACTGCAGGGAATGTAATAGTTACGAGTTGACAAGGTTCCAGTTACAAGTTTACAAGGTTGGGCATTGCCGACCTTTGGTTCCGTCCGAATGGGAGCCTTGTTTCCTTGTCAACTGAAGCCTTGTCAGCTATAACTTAGAACATATAATCCCAAGCAGGAAGTGCCACCGGTTTCTGTTTTGCGGCCTTCAGAGATTTTTCGTCAAGATATTTCTTGTTTATCACGATACGGAACAGATACTCATCGAACCATTTATCAGTGAAAGTCATGAATCCGTTATGACCTGCAGACGAACCCCAGCTGTTTTCAAACTGCCATTTCAGTGGCTTGTCGTTTTCGTCAGTATCGACAGCTCTCAAAGACATGGCGTGAGCCGAACCGCTCTCTCTTGTAAGAATTCTTGCTTTTTTGTCCATATCGAGTTTGATTCCGAAAAGAGAAGAATAATCGAACATTTCCGGATGGCAAACTCCGTCGGCTGAATTATACATAGCCACATCTACCGATGCATACATGGCTTCATTGCCCTTGATTGAAGCGATGGCTGCTTTCTTAATCACATCGTTAGGCAAGTTCAGGTAAACCCAGTTCACACCCTCGTAAGTGTTGCGGTAGTTTGCTATTTCGTAAACCTTATAGTATTCGCGTATAGGATCGTTCATTATCATAACGTATGATTCCGGATTGTAGTTTTCCGGTTTAATCATATTATAGAATTCCTTAGGAGTAGTTTTCAGGGTCTTGATTTCTCCTGCGGCTGTTTCATATCTCCATTCGAACCGGCTTGGAGGATTGCCGAGGCAGAGTGAAAGGATTCTGTAAACATCTTTCAATATAGCTTTCTTGGCTTCTGCTATCTCTTTCTTGCTCTTCTTGCCGTTTACTAAATTACGAAGTTCGTAACCGCCTGTGCGAAGACGTTCGTTGAGCACTGAACGCATCTGTGTGGTGTTGTTCGAGTGTGCGGTTTCCGGCATTACAGTCTGAGGAACTACACCGTATTTTTCAGCGATATTGTAGAACAGGTTCCATACCCCACCGTCGCCTACGGGAGTTCTGAAATAAAACTCTACGTCGCGTTCCAGCATGTCGTGGTCTGCTGTAGCTATGGCATTTTCAAGGAAAAGATTACTCTTTTCGAACATGTCCCAGAAATAGTTGTAGTTGTGTGAGAAATCGAATTCCTTGATGTCGAACTGCTTCATAATCGACGGACGGAGCACGTTCATGGAAGTAAACATCCAGCATCTTCCTGACTGCTGCTGGTCTGTGATACCCTTAACGTCTACTTTATATTTGAAATAATGGTCGGTTTCTCCCTGAATTTCTCTGTTGAGCGATAATTTTCTCAGGTTGGATTCGTTTGTGATTATGTTTTGAAGTGCCTTTGTAGAAGCATCCATCACGAATGATGACTGTATGTCTTTCAAATCAGACTCTGTGACTTGCTGAGCTCCTGCACTGATAGCCATTGCCCCGAGGGCTGCTGTGAATAATGTTTTTTTCATGTGTTTATGGTTATTTGTTTTGTATTTCTGTTGCAAAGATGGCATTTTTAGTTGGATGATGCAAATATCCATATCATATTGCCATACAAAAAAGAAGCTGCATGGCATCCTTCGCTTGTTTCAGGACTGCCATGCAGCTTTGATTTCTTTCTTATTGCTCTTTTATTTGATTTCAAACTCTTCCTTCATGTCGATTTCTTCGCCTTTTGCATCATAGAACTTGTATTGAAGCATTGCGAGATTCTGGTTTGGGATGACTTTGATACCAAATCCGTATTTCATCTGCCATTTGCGTTTGATTGAAATCATTCCCTGATTTACATAGGCAGCTACATACGGGTGAATATGCAACGTGAATTTCTTCACTTTCAATTTGTTGACCAGATAGTCCAACTTACTCTCAAGTGAGTCTGTGAAAAGTATCGAAGGTTTGATTTTACCTTTACCGAAACATACCGGACATTCTTCGTCTGTGGTTACATCCATTGCAGGACGAACTCTCTGGCGTGTAATTTGCATAAGGCCGAATTTGCTCAACGGCAGGATGTTATGCTTTGCCCTGTCCTTCTGCATGTTCTGACACATGCGTTCGTATAGTTTCTGACGGTTCTCGGCAAGGTTCATATCAATGAAATCGACAACTATTATACCACCCATATCCCTCAGTCGGAGCTGGCGTGCCAGTTCGTCGGCAGCACCCAAGTTTACGTCGAGGGCATTGGCTTCCTGTCCGTTGGCAGATTTAGAGCGGTTTCCGCTGTTCACATCTACCACATGCAGGGCCTCGGTATGTTCGATAATGAGGTAAGCACCGCTCTTGTATGAAACAGTCTTACCGAATGATGATTTGATTTGCTTTGTGATGGCAAAGTTGTCGAAAATGGGAAGCTGACCGGTGTAGTGTTTTACAATGTTCCCGCGTTCGGGAGCTATCAGAGCTACATAGTCCTTTACTTCGTTGTAAACTTCTTCGTCGTTTACATAAATATTTTCGTATGACGGATTGAACAGGTCGCGGAGCATGGCTACCGTACGGCTTGTTTCCTCATATACCAGTGTGGGCAGTTTTGTGGCCGACTGCACCTTAGTTATTGTTTCTTCCCAGTGTTTGAGCAATACCTTCAGTTCTGCATCAAGTTCTGCCACTCTCTTTCCTTCGGCTACTGTTCTTACTATGATACCGAAGTTCTTTGGCTTGATGCTCTGAAGCAGTTGCTTCAATCGTGTCCTTTCTTCGCTCGATTTTATTTTCTGCGAAACAGAAACTTTGTCGTTGAACGGTATAAGTACCAAATATCTTCCTGCGAATGAAAGTTCGCATGTCAGGCGCGGACCTTTGGTTGAGATAGGTTCTTTCACAATCTGAACTATCACTTCCTGTCCTTGCTGCAATACGTTTGATATAGAGCCGTCTTTATCTATATCCGGCAGAGAATTAGCCTTTGATATAGGGTAAAGTTTCTTTCGGTCACTGATAACCTGCTTTAGATACTTCTGATAAGAATGAAACTGTGGTCCCAAATCAAGATAGTGAAGGAATGCGTCTTTTTCGAAGCCGACATCCACGAAGCATGCATTGAGTCCGGGCATAAGTTTCTTTACTTTGCCCACATACATGTTCCCAACGGAGAAAGAAAGGTTTCTCTCTTCTTTCTGAAACTCTACTAAGTTTTTGTCCTCCAGCAGAGCTATTGAAATCTCTTTGGGCTGTACGTCAACAACTAATTCGCTTGTCACTTTTTCTTGGTTTAATGGAAATTGTTTAAATTCTTAATTAAGACAAAGAACAAACCCGAAAGACTGTGACAGTACTTTGCAAGTTTGTTCTTTATTGAAGTCGGGACAGACTAACAATTATTTTTTGCTTTTATGTCTGTTCTTTCTTAGTCTTTTTTTACGTTTGTGAGTAGACATTTTATGTCTTTTTCTTTTCTTTCCGCTTGGCATAGCTTTAAAATTTTTATTGGGTTAATACTAAAATTAATTATTCCTTCACTGAAAGTGTAAAAGTTTTTGCTGGTTTGAATACCGGAATATTGTGTTCCGGGATGATTATTGTAGTGTTCTTTGATATATTACGAGCGGTTTTCTGTGCTCTCTTCTTAACTACGAAACTGCCGAAACCTCTCAGGTAGACATTTTCTTCGTTAGACAACGATTCTTTTACTGAACCCATGAACGCTTCCAAAGTAACCAGTACAGTATTTTTGTCAATACCTGTCTTTTTTGCAATTTCGTTTACAATATCTGCTTTAGTCATTTCGCTAATAAATAATTATTGTGTTATACTTTATCTAAATTTTTGGTCTGCAAATATATAGCTTTTCTCGTTCTTTAAGAAATTTATTGGCGACATTTTTACAAAAAAAATGAGAAAAACGGTCTTTCCCCAGTCTGTAAGCTCGGTCATGTGGTTATATTGTTGCTGATATATGGCATTTTTCAGTTATGGCAGATGTGGGGATAACTATCCGGCCGACTGAATGTTTATACATAATTTATATATAGGTGATTGTGGGGATGGTTTGGGGCTATTGGGCTTCATCCTCAAAAAATATGCAGATTTTATGCTACTGACAAATGTCGGTAGGCTTGCTTACATATGTCTGTAAAATTACTTACATATGTAAGTTAAATTATCGACATATGTGGGCAGATGTAAAAGTGCAGTCATAAATAAAGTTCAGGCCATATTTATTATTAAGTTTCAACGTTAAAATAATTAAATGCTTCAAAATGATTGATTTTTCATTTTTTTTCTATATTTTTGATGCGAATTAAAAAAACTTTCGATTATGTCTTTGAATAAGGTACAATTAATAGGTAATGTAGGGAAAGACCCTGAAGTGAGATATCTTGACAGTGGGGTGGCTGTAGCTACTTTCCCGTTGGCGACAACTGACCGTGCTTATACGTTGGCAAATGGTACTCAGGTGCCTGAACGTACGGAATGGCACAACATCGTTTTGTGGAGAGGCCTGGCCGAAACAGCTGAAAAGTATGTCCGCAAGGGAGACAAACTTTATATCGAAGGAAAAATCCGCACTCGTTCGTATGACGACCAGAATGGAGTGAAGAGATATGTAGTTGAAATTTTCGGTGACAACATGGAGATGCTTACACCGCGTTCCGCTCAGCCTGGAGCTCAGCAGCCGGTTGCCCAGTCGCAGCCTACAGCTTCTCCGGTACAACCTGTTCAGCAAGCTCCTGTACAAGATGAGGCATCAGACGATTTGCCTTTCTAAAATAACTTATGTCTAACTAAATTTAAATTCTTTGGACCCGGATTCGTATTTATGCCGCTTTGCGGATTTATTTAACGGTGTTACCGTTACAGCCCCTGATGCAGGGGCCATCATTGCTCTTATATTAGCAGTATTATTACTTTATGCTTCTGGTTTTGTATCAGCATCCGAGATAGCTTTCTTTTCTCTGACGCCTTCGGACCTGAGTGATATAGACGAAGAGAGGCACAGTTCAGACGCACGTATAAAATCATTGCTGGCTGATTCCGAAAGATTGTTGGCGACAATTCTCATTTCAAACAATTTTGTCAATGTGATGATAATTATGCTGTGCAATTACTTTTTTGCATCAGTCATCGATTTCGGAGGCTCAAGGCTGCTTGAGTTTCTTGTAATCACGGTAATTCTTACATTTCTGTTACTTCTTTTCGGGGAAATAATGCCGAAGATATATTCATCGCAGAATGCACTCGCTTTCAGCAGAAAGGCAGCACCGGTGTTGAATATATTGAGTCATGTGTTCAGGCCTATTTCGTCGGTTTTGGTGCGTTCCACTGTCTTCATCAATAAGATAGCTTATAAAAAGCCGCAGGGACTGTCCGTAGACGAACTTTCCCAGGCTCTCGAACTGACTGACAAGAATGAGATATCCGAAGAAAGCAATATGCTTGAAGGTATCATACGCTTTGGCGAAGAAACAGCGAAAGAAGTTATGACTTCTCGTCTTGATATGGTGGACCTGGATATAGATTCCACTTTCTCCGAAGTTCTGAAGTGTGTGGTAGAGAACGGATATTCCCGTATACCGGTTTATGAGGGCAGCAGGGATAACGTGAAAGGAGTCTTGTATATAAAGGACCTTCTGCCGTATCTTGACAAGGGTGATGAGTTTGACTGGCGAAAACTTATCCGTCCTGCTTTCTTCGTTCCTGAAACAAAAATGATTGACGACTTGCTGAGAGATTTTCAGACAAACAAAGTTCATATGGCCATAGTGGTCGATGAATTTGGCGGAACATCCGGACTTGTCACCATGGAGGATATCATAGAAGAGATAGTAGGGGAGATAAACGACGAGTATGACGATGAGGAAAGAACCTATATTAAGGTGTCTGACGGAGTTTATGTGTTCGAAGCCAAGACTCTTCTTTCGGATTTCTACAAGATAATGAAAGCCAATCCGGAGGAGTTTGAAGAAGTGTCGGATGATGCGGAAACACTTGCCGGATTTATTTTGGCTGTGAAGGGCGAGTTCCCGTCGTTGAATGAAGAGATAAAGTTTGGAAGATATACATTCAAGATTCTGGAAATGGATGCCAGAAGGATTCTCAAGGTTAAGGTGATAGTGGAGCCGGAACCTGAGAATGAAGAAAACAACGATTGAGTATATTGATATTTACGGATATGCCTATATTTAAAAAATGGGAATACAACGGAGCTGCCTGCGGGATATGGAAAGTCACGGAAACCGCCGGGGAGTTCCGTTCTTTGCTTACAGAAAGGTCTGTATCGGATGATTTTTCGGAATATAAGTCTGCATCCCGTCAGCTTGAATATCTGGCTGTAAGGGTGCTTCTGCTTGATATGTTGGGCAGGGAATGCCGTATTTTGCATTATGATTCGGGAAAGCCGTATTTGCAGGACTATGAGGCGAAGATTTCTATTTCGCACACTAAAGGGTATGTGGCGGTTATTATTCATCCGCATAAGGAAGTGGGAATTGATATTGAATATCATTCAGACAGGGTGAAGATGGTTGTTTCGCGCTTTATTGGTGTAGAGGAGATGTCGCTCATAGAAGAAAAACTTCGTTCTGTTGGCTGTGAGGAGGAAAGGGACAGGCTTACGCTTAACCTGTATCTGTTGTTCTGGTCGGCCAAGGAAACGATGTTCAAGATGATGGATGCGAGCGAGGTTGATTTTATCAGTCATCTGCATGTGAATTCGGTTTCATTGTCGGACAGTCCGGTGTCATATTCTTCCTTTGATGGGAGTATGTCAGCCTTTGAAAGCAGGACTGCAAAAGCGATGAAAATTGATGTGGAGTTCAGAGTTTCGGAAGACTTTGTCTGTACTTACAGCTGTTTGGACTGACGTTGCTTCAGCTCTGGGTATGGCTCAGCCAGGAGCATCTTATATGAAATAAAAAAGTCGGACAATCATTATTTCTAATGCATATTGTCCGACTTTTTCGTAGCCCGTGGGGGAATCGAACCCCCCTTTCAAGAATGAAAATCTTGCGTCCTAACCGATAGACGAACGGGCCATCC
>CALUJF010000018.1 GCA_944320855.1 uncultured Phocaeicola sp. | reverse complement strand
AATTCAATGGCAAGCATAGAGGATAGTATTTTGACAGCAATAAAAGATAAGGGAAGGGGAAGCATCTTCTTTCCTTCTGATTTTACATCATATGGTGAAGTAAAAGCTGTTGGTAAAAGCCTTGAACGACTAACTGCAAAAGGTGACATCATACGTTTGGCAAGGGGTATATATTTATATCCTGAGATTGATACGGCCTTGGGACTTGGCATATTGATGCCGTCCATAGAACAAATTGCCGAAACAATAGCACGTAGAGATAAAGCGCGTATTGTACCTACCGGCATTTATGCTTTGAATAGGTTGGGTATATCAACCCAAGTACCAATGAATATAGTTTATCTGACTGATGGTGCACCACGTAAGGTAAGCCTTGGAAATGGTCGCTCTATACAGTTCAAATATACGACTCCGAAAAATCTTTCTTTCACTAATCCACTTGCAATGTTAGTTACATTTGCTCTAAAGGAAATAGGAAAAAATAATGTAACTGACGATATTGCCAAACAAATAAAGAATGTGCTTCAGAAAGAACAAAGAGAAAATGTCTTGGCAGATGAAGCACTCATGCCGGCGTGGATAAGAACTTTCACAAGACAAGCATATGAATAATTACTTTCAACTATCCAAGGAACAACAGCAAATGGTATTAACTCAGGCGGCTAATAAAACTGGCTTGCCAGTACAAGTTGTAGAAAAAGATGTATGGGTAACGGCAGTGCTCCGGGCAATGTTTAGTTTGCCGTATGCCAACCATTTGTCTTTCAAGGGAGGTACATCGCTAAGTAAATGTTGGAATCTTATTAATCGCTTTTCTGAAGATATAGATATTGCTATTGACAGAGAATTTCTTGGTTTCAGTGGAACTTTATCCAAGACACAAATAAGCGATAAATTACGTCGTGCTGCTTGTGCTTTTGTGAGAGAGACTATGCAAAGTGATTTAACGAATCAGTTATATCAATATGGTATATCAAAAGAAAGGTTTAAAGTAGATGTGAATATAACACCTGTCACTACAACAGATCCAGAAGTAATAAATATAAACTATGATTCTGTGTTATCTTTTTCTATAGATGGAATGGATGGTAATCAATACATACTACCTAAAGTAAAAGTGGAAGTTAGTGGCAGGTCAATGACTGAGCCTGTGCAAGAAATTGCACTTGATTCAATGATAGACCAAATATATCCAGAATCTTCTTTTGCGGAACAGAAGTTTATGGTACGTGCAGTTCTCCCAGAACGTACATTTCTTGAAAAGGTGTTTCTGCTTCATGAAGAGTTTGCAAAGCCCAAGGATTTAATCAGAGTGGAACGTATGTCACGACATATGTATGATATTGTACAAATGTTGAAAACTCCAATAGCTGAACGTGCCATAAATGACAATGTTCTCTATCGTCAAGTCGTGGAACATCGCCGCACGTTTATTGGCTTGCGTGGTTTCAACTATGACACACTTTATCCTGCAACACTTAATATCATTCCACCTGCCTCTATTATTGAGCAATGGAAAACTGATTATGACAATATGCGGTTACATATGATTTATGGTGAATCAATGTCATTTGAAGAGTTGATAAATAACCTCAAAAATTTGAATGATAGAGTAAAAGGGTTACATATAATATGAAAAATTAGGCAATGGGAAAATTATTGGAATATATCGCAGTAGGCATATAATTTACTCTTACTTATTGAGAATAATGGATTTACAAGATTTATTTTTTTAAAGGTAACGGTTTAGAAACGAGTAGACTTCTTCAAATCACCTATTTTGCATAAAATAAAAAGAACACTTGTTTCACAATCAAAGATACGAAAATAGTATACAGATTAGTGTTGACCTATTGTTGACCCTAGAACTTGCATTGAGATAATTAACGTGTTGATAATGAGCTATCTCAGTTGGTTAGAGCAACAGCCTCATAATCTGGAGGTCCCAGGTTCAAGCTCTAACTGGTCCACTAACAAAAAAAGGAACAACCGTTTCCGGTCATTCCTTTATATAATAGTTCTTCTTTATGAATTATTTCTGATGAGCCTTCTTCTCACGTTTCTTGTTGTTTTCTTCCATACCTTCAGGTTTTGGCAACAATACTTTGTGTGAAAGTTTGAATTTACCGGTCTTAGGGTCGATTTCAAGAAGTTTTACTTCTATGTCATCACCTTCTTTCAAACCGGCTTCTTCGATTGTTTCAAGGCGTTTCCAATCTATTTCAGAAATGTGGAGCAAACCATCCTTGCCTGGAAGGAATTCTACGAAAGCACCGTATGGCATGATAGAACGAACCTTACCTGTGTAAACTTCACCTACTTCGGGGATAGCTACTATTCCTTTTATCAAGCGGATTGCATCGTCGATTGACTTCTTGTTTGTACCCGAGATTTCGATACTGCCCATGTTGTCAACTTCTTCGATAGTGATAGTTGCACCTGTTTCTTCCTGCATACCCTGTATAATCTTACCTCCAGGGCCGATTACAGCACCGATGAATTCTTTAGGAATAGTCATTGTCTCTATGCGTGGAGCATGTGGTTTCAGGTCTTCACGTGGCTCTGCTATACATTCTGTCAGTTTGCCAAGGATGTATTCGCGTCCTTGTTTTGCCTGAAGAAGAGCCTTTTCGAGTATGTCGTATGTCAGACCGTCACACTTGATGTCCATCTGTGTAGCAGTGATACCTTTGCAAGTACCTGTAACCTTGAAGTCCATATCGCCCAAGTGGTCTTCATCGCCAAGGATATCTGAAAGAACGGCATATTTGTCTTCTCCGGCGTTTTTGATCAATCCCATTGCAATACCTGATACCGGATTCTTGATAGGTACACCGGCATCCATAAGAGCCAGTGTTCCGGCACATACTGTTGCCATAGAAGATGAACCGTTTGATTCAAGTATATCTGAAACTACACGTACGCAGTATGGATAATCTGCAGGAATCTGTCCTTTCAATGCGCGCCATGCCAAGTGACCGTGACCGATTTCACGACGGCCTACACCGCGCTGTGCCTTAGCTTCGCCTGTAGAGAATGGAGGGAAGTTGTAGTGGAGCAGGAAGCGTTCCTTATGCTGGTCAAGAACATCGTCCACAATCTTTTCGTCAAGTTTTGTACCGAGAGTTACAGTACTCAATGACTGAGTTTCACCACGTGTGAAGATTGAAGAACCGTGAGGGCCAGGCAGTGGGCTTACTTCGCACCAGATAGGACGTATCTCTGTAGTGGTACGTCCGTCAAGACGCTTGCCTTCGTCGAGGATACAACGGCGCATAGCTTCTTTTTCTACATCGTGATAGTAGCGGTCTATCAATGCACCTTTTTCTTCGAGTTCCTCTTCTGTGAACTGTGCCTTGAATTCGTCGCATACAGCCTCGAAAGCATCACCGCGTTCGTGCTTGTTTCTGTTGCCTGATGCTGCAATAGCATATGCCTTTTCGTAGCATGCATCGTGTACAGCCTTGCGAAGGTCTTCATCGTTTTCTTCGTGGCAGTATTCACGCTTAACTGTAGAACCTACTTCTTCCATAAGTTCCATCTGAGCCTTGCAGTGAACCTTGATAGCTTCGTGAGCGAACTTCATAGCTTCGAGAAGGTCTTGTTCTGACACTTCTTCCATTTCGCCTTCCACCATCATAATGTTTTCGTAAGTGGCTGCTACCATCAAGTCCATGTCGGCTTTCTTGAGGGCTTCGAATGTAGGGTTGATAACAAACTGTCCGTCGATACGTGCTACACGTACTTCTGATATAGGACCACCGAATGGTATATCAGAAACTGCAAGTGCTGCTGAAGCTGCAAGTCCTGCAAGTGCGTCAGGCATATCTACACCGTCTGCTGAATAGAGGATGATATTTACATATACCTCTGCATGATAATTATCAGGGAAAAGAGGACGTAATGCACGGTCTACAAGACGGCAAGTCAAAATTTCATAGTCAGATGCCTTGCCTTCGCGTTTTGTGAAACCGCCGGGGAAACGTCCGAATGCTGAATATTTTTCTTTGTACTCTACCTGTAAAGGCATGAAATCTGTACCGGGAACTGCATCTTTTGCTGCACAAACAGTAGCCAACAACATGGTGTTACCCATGCGTAGCATAACAGCACCATCTGCCTGTTTTGCCAGCTTTCCCGTTTCGAGTGTGATGGTTCTGCCATCTCCGAGCTCGATCGTCTTAACAATTGGATTGATCATAAAAATTGATTTAATATAGTTTTTCGTCAAAATATGCGCAAAGATAAACATTTTATTGCAGTAAAAGGGTGGTTATGAGGTAAAACTTTCATAAAATGCTAATTTTTTGTTGCTGATTATTAAGAAGAAAGAAAAAAACTTTGTGAAATCGTTTAAAACAGTAACTTTGCACCGCTAAATTTATTTTTTTAACCAATAGGAATAACGGTATGAGCAAAAAAAATTATATCGCCGCCATGCTTCTCGCAGCAGGATTTGCGGCATGTAACCGCGGGCCGGTTTTTAATGTTGAGGGTGTAATAGCCGGAGCTGATGATAAAATGTTGTATATGGAGCATTCTTCGATGAGCGGAGTTCTTAAGGTGGATTCTGTGAAACTCGGCGAAAACGGTAAGTTCCACTTGTCTGCGGCACGCCCTGAGGCACCTGATTTTTATAGATTGAGAATTGATGACAAGGTTATAAACTTTGTTGTGGATTCTACAGAAACTGTCGATATAAATACTTCATACGCTACGTTTTCTTCCGGTTACACGGTAACGGGCTCGGAAAGTAACATTAAGATAAAAGAGCTTTCGTTGTTGCAGGCTGAGCTTCAGGAGAAGGTAAACGGGCTGAACGAATCAGGACTTCCGGCTGGTATAGCCCAGGATAGTCTTTTGCGCATGATTGCTGACTATAAGAATAAGGTGAAGCGTGAATATATATTTAAGGAACCGGACAAGGCATCATCGTATTTTGCATTGTTCCAGCAGTTGAACGGTTTAATGATTTTTGACCCGTTCTCAAGCAAAGATGATGTCAAGTGTTTTGCAGCGGTTGCAACAAGCCTTAATCACAAGTATCCTCATGCAGACCGTTCGAGAAACCTTTATAATATGGTAATAAAAGGAATGAAGAACACCCGTACTCCACAGGCTAAACCGATAGAGATTCCAGAGGATATGGTGACAGAAACATCAATCATTGATATTCCTCTGAAAAATATAGACGGTGAGACAATGCATCTTACAGACCTGAAGGGTAAAGTGGTATTGATAGATTTCACTGCTTATGCCACTTCAAATTCAGGAACAAGGACGTTGGCTTTGAGAGAACTCTATAATAAATATTCATCTCAGGGACTTGAAATATATCAGGTGTCATTTGATACTGACGAACATTTCTGGAAAACAGCGTGCGACAATCTGCCGTGGATTTGTGTCCGTGACCCGCAAGGTCCATATTCTACTTATGCAAAATTATATGGCGTTTCAGGACTTCCTACAGCATTTCTCGTAAATAGAAACAATGAATTAGTGTTAAGACTGAACGAAAAATCGGATTTGGAAGCTGAAATCAAAAAGTTGCTTTAACATGTTTAACAGCATGTAAAAATAAAGCACTTATGTGATTGACTTATAAGAAAAAAGCTTATCTTTGCACACAGAATATAAGATGAAGGGTTCCGGCATAGTTGAACATGTCGGAATTCTTTTTTGTTTTATATCAAATAAGGAAATTAATTAATAACGAAAATAATTAGGAGGAAAATTATTATGGCTTATATGTCAGAAGAAGGCTATCAGAAACTGTTGGCCGAGTTAAAGCATCTGGAGGCAGTGGAACGTCCGAGAATCGTTGCTGCTATTGCAGAGGCACGTGATAAGGGTGACTTGTCGGAAAATGCAGAGTATGATGCTGCCAAGGAAGCACAGGGCTTGTTGGAAATGAAAATCAACCAGCTTAAGGCGACTATCGGTGATGCGAAAATCATTGACACATCAAAGATGAAGGCTGATACAGTACAGATTCTTACACGTGTGGAATTGAAGAATGTAAAAACAAACATGAAAATGGCTTATACTATCGTGTCTGAAAGTGAAGCCAACCTTAAGGAAGGAAAGATTTCTGTAACTACTCCTATCGCTCAGGGATTGCTTGGCAAGAAAGTGGGTGACGTAGCTGAAATCACAATACCTCAGGGTAAAATCAGTCTTGAAATTTTAAGTATATCATTTTAATTGTTAAGGCAGGTCTGCTTCGTGTGGACTTGCCTTATTTAATATTATATAAAGATATGGCAACTATATTCAGTAAAATCATTGCAGGAGAAATTCCAAGCTACAAAGTGGCTGAGAATGATAAGTTTTATGCGTTTCTTGACATTAACCCTTTAGTGAAGGGACACACACTTGTGGTTCCGAAGAAGGAAGTGGATTACATCTTTGATTTGGAAGACGACGAGCTGGCCGGAATGCACGTTTTTGCAAAGAGCGTGGCACTTGCCATTCAGAAGGCATTCCCATGCAAGAAAGTAGGTGAGGCTGTTATCGGTCTTGAGGTTCCTCATGCACACATCCACCTTATTCCAATCCAGAACGAATCGGATATGCTCTTCTCAAATCCTAAACTATCATTGACTTCAGACGAATTTGCTGCTATTGCCCAAGCTATAAACAGCGCGTGGACTGAAAGTCAGAAATAATTTTCCTATTCATTCATATAAAGCCATCCCGAATGATGGCTTTTTTTTATTTGTTATCATTACATTTGCATCTGTTAATGTGAAAAACTTTTTATATGTTCAGAAGATTTATTAGTGGGTTTGTTCTGTCAATAGTTTCCATAGCTGTGTTTGCCCAGAATTATCAGATTAAAGGTACGGTAGTAAGCAAGACTACACGTGAACCTCTGGAGTTTGTAAACATATTGGTTGTAGGGCTTAATATCGGTGCTTCAACTGATATAAACGGTAATTTCACAATCAATTCCGTTCCTCCGGGTATATACCAGTTGAGAGCCTCTACCATTGGATATAAGACTGTATTTACAGAGGAATACAGGGTTAATCATATCACACCTCATATCAATATAGAGATGGAGGAGGAAAGCACATCAATATCTGAAGTAACAGTCACAGCCTCGCCGTTCCGTAGGGTAGCCGAGAGTCCTGTCAGTCTGAGGGTTATCGGACTTCAGGAAATAGAGAAGGCTCCGGGAGCAAACCGTGATATATCGCGTGTGGTACAGAACTATCCGGGTGTGGCATTTTCGCCCGTTGGATACAGAAACGACCTGATAGTCCGTGGTGGAGGCCCGTCTGAAAACAGATTCTATCTGGATGGTGTAGAGATACCTAACATCAACCATTTCAGTACGCAGGGAGCTTCCGGTGGTCCTGTGGGGCTTATTGATGCCGACCTTATACGAAATGTCAAGTTCTATAGCGGTGCCTTTCCGGCTCATCGTGGAAACGCTTTGAGTTCTGTGCTTGATTTCAGCCTTCGCGACGGAAGCATGGAGCGTAATTCGCTTAAGGCTACTCTCGGAGCATCCGAAGTGTCACTCAGCTCAAACGGTAATCTGGGCGACAAGACTTCTTATCTTGTGTCTGTGCGCCAGTCATATCTGCAGATGTTGTTCAAGGTGCTCGGACTGCCGTTCCTGCCGGCTTATACTGATGCTTCTTTCAAGATAAAGACAAGATTTGATGACAAGAATGAACTCACCGTGCTTGGTCTTGGGGGATTGGACCGCATGAAACTGAATATGGATATAGATGGCGATTATGTCGAGTATCTTCTCAGCTATCTGCCTACGATAGAGCAGGAAACATTCACTTTGGGTAGTGTGTACCGTCATTATGCGGGCAATCATGTACAGTCCGTTACGTTGAGCCACAGTTATCTGCATAACAGGAACTTCAAGTATCAGAACAATGATGACAGCAATCCTGACAATCTGAATCTTGATTTGGGCTCCGTAGAACAGGAAACCAAACTGCGTGTAGAGAATACATCCGAGTGGGCTTCATGGAAGGTCAATGCCGGTTTTGAATTGAATTACACTCATTACACCAACGATACCTATCAGAAGATATTCTCCGACAAGTTATATGAGTTCAATTATAACACCTCGCTCAATATGTTGCGCTGGGGAATATATGCTTCTGCCGACTATAAATCATTCGATGAGAAGTTTACGGCTTCTCTCGGCGTAAGAACCGACGGAAATAACTACAGCGACAAGATGAAAGAACTGTGGAGGCAACTCTCGCCTCGTCTTTCTGTTTCCTACAGGCTTATAGACGGGCTTTATCTCAGCGGACATATGGGACTCTACTATCAGCTTCCTGCATATACCGCTTTGGGGTATAAAGATAATTCCGGTGTCTATGTAAATAAGGGACTGGATTATACTTCAGTAACTCAGGAGAGTGTCGGCCTGACATGGAATCCTATTGAAACTATGGAGGTTTCAGCCGAAGGTTTCTATAAGAAATATAATAATATGCCTTTGTCGGTGGCTGACAATATCCCTCTATCATGCAAGGGAAACGATTATGGGGTTATAGGTAACGAACTGCTTGTATCGGATGCAGAAGGCCGTTCTTATGGTGTGGAAATCATGTTCAAATGGTTGTTGGCTAAGAAACTGAATCTTTCTTCATCGCTTACTTTATTTAGAAGTGAGTTTAAGTCGGGAGCGGATGATAAATATGTGGCATCTGCATGGGATAACAGATTCATATTCAATATGAGCGGAACGTATAATCTGCCTAAGAACTGGAGTATGGGTATGCGAGTGTGTGCCATAGGCGGTTCGCCATATACTCCATACGATGAGGAAAAATCATCGCTTATAGAGGCATGGAATGTACAGGGATGTGCATATTATGACTATAGCCGTTATAACATGGAGCGTCTTCCGGCTTTCGGACAGCTGGATGTCAGGGTAGATAAGACATTCTATCTGAAGAAGTGTATGTTGGGATTCTATCTGGATATACAGAATATAACAGCAAGTAAGCTCCGTCAGCCTGATGCGCTGATGAGTACGGGAGAGGTAGACCCTAATCGTCCCGGACATTATGTGATGAAGAGTATAAAGATGGAAAGCGGAACTTTATTGCCTACTATTGGAATAACTTTCGAGTATTAAATGGCGTTTAACCGGTATTTAATCAGTGTTTAAATGCCGGTTAATGAATAATGATGACATCCGGTGAACACTCAGTGAACGGCTTATGAACATATAATGAATGTTTTCTTTCTGTGTTCACTGTCCGTTTATTTCGTGTTCACTGCCCGTTCGTTAGGACTGATTGATTAACTAAACTTATGACTATATGCAGAGTATATTGATAGTAGAAGACGAGAAGCGTGTAGCCGACCTCCTTAAAGCCGGACTTGAGGAGAACAGCTATAATGTGATGGTGGCATACGATGGAGAAATGGGATTGCGCCTGTTTCGCTCAAACGAGTTCCATCTTGTTATTTCTGATATTGTTCTTCCCGGACTTGACGGTTTCGGTCTTTGCAAGGAGATAAGGAAAATCAATCCGGACGTACCGGTTCTTATGCTTACAGCTCTCGGCTCTACCGATGATAAACTCGATGGCTTTGATGCCGGAGCAGATGACTATATGCTGAAACCATTCGATTTCAGGGAGCTTAATGCACGTATTAAGGTACTGCTGAAAAGATATTCATCGCCACAGGTTGCAAGACCTGACTCTATATCATATTCTGACATATCAATCAATCTTAATACATGCGAGGTAACTCGTGCCGGAGTGCAGATAAAACTATCACCCAAAGAATATAATCTTTTAGTTTATATGGTTGAGAATTCTGAAAGGGTGATAAGCCGTATGGAGATAGCAGAGAAGGTTTGGAATACACATTTCGATACGGGAACAAACTTCATTGATGTCTATATAAACTATCTGCGCAAGAAGATAGACAAGGATTTCGATACCAAACTTATACACACAAAACCAGGAATGGGATTTATTCTGACAGATAAACCGCTATGAAGATAAGAACCGCACTAACTCTTAAAAATTCGCTTGTAACGGCAGCTGTTTTCGCGCTATGCTTGTCATTGGTATATGTGGCAAGTGAGCGTATCCGAAGCAATACTTTTTTTCATGACCTCAGGAGTGAGGCTGTGACGAAGGCTCATCTCTTTCTTGGAGGACAGGTGGACTCTGAAATAATGCAGTCCATATATCTTAATAACCGTAAGTTTATCAATGAGGTTGAAGTGGCTGTGTATGACACTTCATTCCTTATGCTCTATCACGACGCAGTGCAGAATGATATAATAAAGGAGGACAGCGCCATGATACAGACCATAGTGACTGATGGTGATATGGAGTTTTATGTAGACGGTTATCAGTGTATAGGTATGCTTTATGACTATGGAGGAAGGAAATATGTAGTCACAGCTGCTGCGTACGATGGATATGGATATGATAATCTCGCCTCTCTTCTTAATGCGCTTATAGTATTGTTTGTCGTTGGACTGAGTCTATTGTTTGTTTCCGGATATTATCTTTCGCGTGCAGCTTTGAAGCCAATCCGTGATATTGTAGCCGAGTCAGAGAATATCACTGCTACAAGTATCAGTCGCCGATTGCCTGTCAAGAACGAAAAGGATGAACTTGGCGAGCTGGCAACTACTTTCAACGATTTGCTTTCAAGGCTTGAAGAGTCTTTCAATTCGCAGAAGATGTTCGTAAGCAATGTGTCGCACGAACTGCGTACTCCGCTTGCGGCTCTGATGGCAGAGTTGGGGATAACACTTCAGAAAGAGCGTACTCCGCAGCAGTACAGGGATGCGCTTGACAATGTGATGAACGATGCGCGCAGGATGAACAGTCTGATAGACGGACTGCTTAATCTTGCCAAGGCGGATTATGGTAAGGAACAGATAAGTATGCAGGAGATACGTCTTGACGAACTTCTGCTTGATGTGCGCGAATGTATTCTCAGGGCACACCCCGAATATAAGATTGAACTGGTTTTCGATGAACAGGAAACGGATGATGACCGTTTTGTCACTGTCAGCGGAAACTTATATCTTCTCAGTATAGCTTTCTCAAATCTGATAGAGAATAATTGCAAGTACTCACCGGACAGGACTTCATTTGTGCAGATTTCGTTTTGGGATAAATGGACGGTAGTCCGTATGTCCGACAATGGAGCGGGACTTTCCGAAGATGAGCGACAGAACATGTTCAAACTGTTTTACAGAGGTAAGCAGGAACATGTTGCGGCAGGTCATGGCATAGGTATGGCCCTGGCCCGGAAGATAATAAATCTCCATCAGGGTAAAATCAATGTATTGTCCGACGAGGGAAAGGGTATAACCTTTGTGGTGGAGATGGAACATCTTTAAATATCACTTAAATGAGTTCTAAACATCATTCTAATGGAATTCTAATACCGTTCTAATAGTCTTCTAACACTGTTCGAAACCGCTTCATACTACTTTTGCAGCGTGAAATTTAATCATAATGTGTAACGCTGAAAAAAGAAAGAACAATGTTGAGGAAGAAAAAAATCGGACCAAATTCAGCTTTTAATGCAGAGAAAGTATTTCTTGCTGCTTCACAGCCTGTAGACTCAGTATTCAACTATTTTCAGACCAACCCGCGAGGGCTCTCTACTGAAGAAGTGGAAATCCGCCGTTCCGAGTATGGAGTGAACGAGGTGGAACATGAAAAAAAGAAAAATCCTGTATCAACCTTTGTCAAGGCATTCATAAATCCGTTTATAGGTGTTCTTACCATACTGGTCATAGTTTCGTTTGTACTTGATGTGGCTATTGCTGCTCCGGGTGAGCAGGACTGGACTGCCATAATAATCATATCTGTAATGGTTGTATCAAGTTCGATACTTCGTTTCTGGCAGGAGTGGAAAGCAAATGTATCAAGCGATGCTTTGCTGAAAATGGTTACAAACACATGCAGTGTAATAAGGCAGGACAATGATGATACATGCGAGATAAGCATTACGGAGCTTGTTCCGGGAGATGTAGTGAGAATAGCTGCCGGAGATATGATTCCAGCCGATGTGCGTATTGTTGAGGCTAAAGACTTGTTTGTAAGCCAGGCATCGCTGACAGGAGAATCGGACCCTATAGAGAAAACGCCGGACTGTAAGGGTGCAAAGAGTGGCAGTGTGGTGGAATTGGGTAATATCAGCTTCATGGGCTCCAATGTGGTGAGCGGTTCCGGAGTAGGTATAGTAATTGCTACAGGGAATAATACATATCTCGGCACCATCGCACGCAGTATAGCAGGACATCGTGCGGCAACTGCTTTCGACAAGGGTATCAGTAAGGTCAGTTTTTTGCTCATCCGGTTTATGCTTGTGATGATTCCTTTTGTTTTTCTTATTAACGGTATTACCAAAGGCGACTGGCTTGAGGCTTTCATCTTTGCAGTATCTGTGGCAGTAGGCCTTACGCCGGAGATGCTTCCTATGATTGTTACCGCCAACTTGTCTAAAGGAGCCGTTGCTATGTCGAAAAAGAAGACAATTGTGAAGGACCTTAATGCCATTCAGAATTTCGGAGCAATGAACATTCTGTGTACGGACAAGACCGGCACATTGACTTGCGACCAGATAGTCCTCGAGAAATATATCAATGCCGATGGCAGCAACGACGAGAACAAGCGTATCCTGCGTCATGCCTATTTCAACAGTTTCTTCCAGACCGGATTGAAAAACCTTATGGACAAGGCTATTCTTTCGCACGTGAAAGACCTTTCGCTTGAATATCTGAAAGATAATTACCGTAAAGTGGACGAGATTCCTTTCGACTTTACACGTCGCCGCATGTCGGTAGTAGTTGAGGATACCCAGGGAAAACGTCAGATTATAACCAAGGGGGCTGTAGAAGAAATGCTTGAGATATGTTCGTATGCAGAATTTGCCGGTGACGTACATCCGCTGACTGTAGAATTGAAGGATAAGGCGCGCGAGATAAGTGAGAGAATGAACCGTCAGGGAATGAGGGTCATTGCTGTGGCTCAGAAGAGCTTTCTTGATAAAGAATCAGATTTCTGTATTGACGATGAAAACGATATGGTTCTGATAGGATATCTGGCTTTCCTTGACCCACCTAAACCATCGGCTGCTAATGCCATCCGTCAGTTGCACGAGCATGGTGTAGGGGTGAAAGTCCTTTCCGGTGATAATGATGCTGTTGTGCGTACCATCGCACGTCAGGTAGGTATTGACACAGCTAATTCTGTTACCGGACCGGAATTCGATTCAATGTCGGAAGAAGGACAGAGAACAGCCGTAGCCAAGGCTACTGTATTCTCAAAACTTACACCGATGCAGAAGACACGCATCATAACTCTTCTTCAGGAACAGGATAATACTGTGGGTTTCTTGGGTGATGGAATAAATGATGCTGCGGCGTTGCGTCAGTCGGATATAGGTATATCTGTTGATTCTGCTGTTGATATCGCCAAGGAGAGTGCAGATATTATTCTGTTGGAAAAAGACCTTATGGTGCTTGAAGACGGAGTTCTTGAAGGCAGGAAGACTTTCGGGAATATTACAAAGTATATAAAGATGACTGCAAGTTCCAACTTTGGAAATATGTTCAGTGTGATGGCTGCCAGTGCTTTTTTGCCTTTTCTGCCTATGATGCCTATTCATCTGCTGATACAGAATCTGCTGTATGATGTGTCGCAGACCACAATCCCTTTTGACAGGATGGATGCGGAGTATCTCAGAAAACCACGCCGTTGGGATGCATCAGATTTGAGTCGTTTCATGATGTATATAGGACCTATTAGTTCCATATTCGATATATTGACGTATGTAGTGATGTGGTATGTTTTCGGATGTAATTCTGTGGAACATCAGGCATTGTTCCAGTCCGGATGGTTTGTGGAAGGATTGTTGTCGCAGACTCTTATTGTCCACATGATAAGAACCCGCAAGATACCTTTCATTCAGAGTCGTTCTTCCTGGCAGGTAGGATGCCTTACAGTGATAATTGTTGCCATTGGTCTGTTCATACCTTTCAGCAGTTTCGGTAGTGCTATAGATCTGCAACCTTTGCCTTTGAGCTATTTCCCGTGGCTTTTTGGAATATTGTTGTCCTACTGTGTTCTTACTCAACTGATAAAGAACTGGTATATCAGGAAGTTTGTAAAATGGTTGTAGAAAATAATTGTCACGATTGCATGTTCACTTATTTTGTGAATACAAATAAAATTACTATCTTTGTGTCAGACAATAATATAAAAATTAATGTATATTGAGTTTGATAAAGAATATCTGCGTGAGCTGTTTGAAAATGGTCATACGAATGATAGAAAACACCGTTATCAGCCAGAGGTCATAAGAGGATACCAGAAAGCTGTGTTTACTATTATTTCAGCTAATACCATAACCGATTTATTCCGTTTCAATGCTTTAAACTATGAAGCATTGCATGGAGATAAGGAAGGAATTTCGTCAGTTAGAGTAAACCGTAAGTATCGACTGGAATTTACTGTAAGAGAAGAAATGGGCGAGCAGATAATAACTGTATGTCGATTATTGGATATAAGTAACCATTATAAATAAGTAAATATGGATACATCAAAGAAAATTTATGCCCCATACGAATTGGTTCCATCTATACCGATACATCCCGGAGAGATGCTTAAAGATGAACTTGAGGCACGTGGTATTTCGCAGCGTAAATTTGCTGCTATTATAGGTATGGCATATACTGCATTTAATGAGATTATAAATTGCAAAAGACCTATAACTACTGATACGGCTCTTAAGATAGAAGCAGCAACAGATATTCCTGCTTATATTTGGATTAATATGCAGTCTGCATATAATATGCAGATGGCCAGACATGATAGCAAGTTGTCTGCCATTTTGGATAATATACGTAAATCTGTAGCAGTATTTTAAATTAAAGTCGTTCAGTGAACGTTTAGTGAACGTTCACTGAACGGCTAATCTTATTTATGCAGGGTAATTCAGATTCTCTTCAGTAGCCTTTTCCAAGACCTCTTCAAGATACTTCCTGGCTTCCCATTTTGCCATAGGAAGATTCATCATCAGATAGTTACCGCAGTCTTTTGCTGATGCTCCGGGAACTTCACCTTCATAATCGGCAATGAAACGGAAAGTCTCTATCATCAGCGGAAGAATGTCTGCCGATTTCAAGTCACCTTTTACTACAAGATAGTTACCAGTGAGGCAGCCCATCGGACCCCAGTATATAATCTTGTCTGCCCATACAGGATGGTTGCGGAGGAATGTAGCAGCTAAATGTTCTATTGTATGGATAGCCGAAGGGCTTAATGCCGGTTCGCGGTTAGGCTCCTTCATGCGGATATCGAATGTAGTCACAGTTTCTGTTCCTACCTGGTCCTGTCTTGACACGTATATTCCGCGCAGCATGCGGATATGGTCGATTGTAAAGCTTGGTATCTTTTTCATGAGTGAAGAATTAAAAATTAATAATTAAAAATTATCCAATTCTATTCGGCAACGCCTTCAGGAATGTTTCCGTTACCTTGAATGAACGGTTTGCCATCTCTCCCCAGAAGTTCAGATACTGGTCGAAGTGGTTTTCTGCTCCCGGAGTGTCGCTGATGATTCTGAAGCTGATGAAAGGAACCTTATACAGATAGCATACCTGAGCTATTGAAGCGGATTCCATATCCACGGCCAGACCTTCGTGGAAGTTGGATTTTATTTCGTCAAGTTCCTTACGATCGGTTATGAATTTGTCACCTGTACAGATGAGGCCACCGTGGATGGCTGTTTCAGTGTCGAGCGACATGGCTGTATTGTATAGAGTTTCGTTACCTTCGAAGAAAGTAGGCAGTCCCTGAATCTGTCCGTAGGCATTTCCTTCGCCACACCATACATCGTGATACACAATGTTGCGGCTCACCACTACATCCATCACCTTCAGGCAAGTGTCTATACCTCCAGCCACACCGGTGCTGATTATACAGTCAGGCTGGAAGTTGTTTATCATCTCCACTGTACCTGCTGCGGCATTCACCTTTCCTATACCGCACTGCATCAGTACTATTTCGTTGTTGTTGATTTTTCCTTCAATGTAGCTGAAAGGACCTTTACTCGATTCTTTTATCTCTGTAAGCTGGTTTGCCAGTTGCTTCTGCTCGGAAGACATGGCTGTGATAATTCCTATTTTCATTATGAGTTTTTGAGTTTTTAAGTTCTTTTGTTTTGATTTCTGTTCCAAAAACGGTAACACAAACTTATTTTGTGGCAAATTTACAATATTTCAATCAGTATTATGTTATCTTTGCCAACTGAAATGTCAAAAACTAACAAACTCATAAACAATGAACTCATTCAAGAAATTTATTCCGGACCTGGTGGCTGTGGTTCTGTTTGCGGTAATTTCGTTTGCATACTTCTTTCCGGCAGTCACAGAGGGACGAGTACTGGCACAGGATGATGCCATTGCAGGTATAGGTGCCGGACAGGAGCAACAGGAGTATCTGGAGAAGACCGGTGAGCGAACCAGATGGACAAACTCCATATTCGGAGGTATGCCTACATACCAGATGGCACCGAGCTATGATTCTACCGAGGTGCTTGGATTCGTACAGAAACTCTATGGATTGTTTCTCCCGTCGTGTACATGGTATGTATTCATCATGCTTTTAGGATTCTATATCCTGCTGCGTGCATTCAATTTCAAGGTATGGCTGTCGGCTCTCGGTGCCATAATATGGGCTTTCTCGTCCTATTTCTTCATCATCATTGCGGCCGGACATATATGGAAGTTTGTCACATTGGCATATATTCCCCCAACGATAGCCGGAATGGTATTGGTTTATCGCGGAAAGTATCTTGTGGGAGCATTGCTGACAGCTCTGTTCGTGGCATTGCAGATAAAGTCAAACCATCCGCAGATGAGTTACTACTTCCTGTTTGTGATGCTGTTTATGGCAGTGGCATACTTTGTCATGGCTTACAGAGAGAAGAAACTGAAGGACTTCTTCAAGGCTTCGGGCGTGCTTGTGCTTGCAGGAGTAGTAGGCGTATGTGTGAATCTCTCGACTCTGTATCACACCTATCAGTACAGCAAGGAGAGTATGCGCGGCAAGAGCGAACTCGTAAAGGAAAACTCTGCAAATCAGACAGACAGTGGGCTGGAACGTGACTATATAACTCAGTGGAGTTACGGTATAGGTGAAACATTTTCATTGCTTGTACCTAACGTGAAAGGTGGTGCATCCGTACCTCTTGCAGCCAACGAAGATGCCATGAAGAAGGCAAATCCGATGTATCGCGGACTGTATTCGCAGTTGGGACAGTATTGGGGAGAACAGCCGGGCACATCAGGCCCTGTATATGTAGGGGCGTTTGTGATGTTTCTTTTCATATTGGGATGCTTCATCGTGAAGGTACCTATGAAGTGGGCATTACTGGCAGGAACAGTCTTCTCTATCGTGCTTTCGTGGGGTAAGAACTTCATGGGAGTGACAGATTTCTTTATCGACTATGTACCGATGTACAATAAGTTCCGTGCCGTATCGTCCATACTTGTAATAGCTGAATTCACCATTCCTCTTCTTGCCATCATGGCGTTGAAGGTGATTATGGAGCGTCCTTCTGTCATTAAGGAGAATGCCAAAGGTTTCTATATAAGCCTTGGTCTGACCGGTGGATTGTCACTGCTGTTTGCCGTTGCGCCGCATGTGTTCTTCTCTTCGTATATTTCTACCATGGAGATGTCTGCCCTGCAGAATGCTATACCTCAGGACCAGCTTGTACCTATTCTCACTAACCTTGAGGAAGTCCGCGTGTCGATATTTACAGCCGATGCATGGAGAAGTTTTGTTGTCATACTGATAGGTGTAGCATTGGTGTATGCCTATTCTGTGGGAAAACTGAAGCCGAAGACTACTATAGCACTTCTCACATTGCTTTGCCTCGTAGATATGTGGGGAGTGAACAAACGCTATCTTTACGACGAACAGTTCGTGGCCAAGAGCAACAAGATGAAGCCGTATCTGCAACCGTCGGAAACAGATAAGGAAATCCTGAAAGATACATCCTTGGACTACAGAGTGCTGAATTTAGCAGCCAATACCTTCAACGAGAACAATACCGCATACTGGCACAAGAGCATAGGCGGTTATCACGCTGCAAAGCTCCGCAGATATCAGGAAATGATAGAGGAACACATTCAGGGAGAGATGAGCGGTGTGTTCTCAAAACTATCGGAGGCAAATGGAGATATGGCTAAGGTGGATGCAAACGCATTCCCTGTGCTGAATATGCTGAATACAAGATATTTCATTCTTCCGCTTCAAGGTGGAAAGACAGCTCCTGTGTTCAATCCTCATGCCTACGGAAATGCATGGTTTGTAGATAATGTGGAGTATGTGGACAATGCCAACGAAGAGATAGACGCACTGCATGATATTAATCCCCGCCATACGGCAGTGGTAGACAAGCGTTTTGCCGAACAGGTCAGAGCATCGTCTGCAGCCGATTCTTTGGATACTGTGGTTCTGAAGGAATACCAGCCTAACGCACTGAAATATGAGGTCAATTCGAAAAATGGCGGAGTAGTGGTATTCTCTGAGATTTATTATCCGGGATGGATATCTACTATCGACGGCGAGGAGGTGGAACACGGGCGTGCAGACTATATCCTGCGTGCGATGAATGTTCCTGCAGGAAAGCATGTAGTAGAGTTCAAGTTCGACCCTAAATCGCTTCACCTCACTGAAACTATTGCATATATAGCATTGGTTTTGCTTGCCGTTGGGGCCGTAGTTGTCATTGCGACGGAATACAGAAGAAGAAATTCTTAGACATAGAAAGCGTGACACGTACGTGTTACGCGCGGAACACGTTCGTGTAACGCGCGGAACACGAGCGTGTAACGGGCGGAACACGTACGTGTCACGCTTTATTAATTTAGGCGTTTCGCGGATTATTAACGCAAATAATCCATGAAACGCCTAATTGCTTTAATTTATTGTTTGGTTCGGATATATCAGTTTCCTCTGTAGGTGGAATATCCGTATGGAGAAAGAGTTATAGGTACGTGGTAATGGCTCTCGTCCTTTATTTCGAACACTACATCTATGAAGGGATAGAATGATTCCTTGCCCTGTGCCTTGAAATAAGGCTCTGTGTGGAATGTCAGTTTATATATGCCTTTGTTGTCCGATTGGCCGTCCTGCAGAAGGAAGTCTTTTACTCTGCCGTTCGTATCTGTGGTTTTCTCGTCTATTACTGTCCAGTTTTTAGTATTATCCATCTTGGAAAGGCTGATTTTCACATCCTTGGCCGGATAGCCGGTATTTATGTCGAGGATATGGCTTGACAGCTGGTATTGCTTCTCCTGCGAGAACAGTTGTATGGTTGATAACAGTACGAATAGCGTAAATAGTGACATGATTTTTCTCATAAGTTTTGGTTTTAAAGGGTTAATGAATTACTTATGAGGCAAAAATATATAAATTTGTAATGATTACAAATTTATCGTCAGCTTCTTATCTGTTTTTCTGAATTATTAAGATGTGTTTTCAACTTCGGTTACGACTGATGCAGGCAGCGAGCTTATTTCTTTAATACTGCCCTGACTATAAACCATAGGTGATATGCCACGGTAGATATGTATCCGTAGTGGTGGCACATGATATGGAAACGTTCCATCAGCGAGGCCTTATGATTGCGTGTGGTCATGCCCTCGTTCAGATAGTCGATTACTGTAAGTCCTGAATTATGTATGTTTCTGCTTTTCTTCATTATGCGAATGCACCAGTCGAAATCGGCCGAGAAACGGTATTTCAGGTTATACGGCTCTGCGACAGCAAGTTCACGACGGGCGAAGAATGCCTGATGACACACTAACATGCCTTTCCTGAAGCTTTTCCATGTCAGTACTTCGGGGGCTGAAAGACGGCGCATCCTTATGAAATGTCCGTTCTCGTCTACTATCTCCGTTTCGCCGTATATCACGTCCGGCAGCGTTTCGCCCTTGATGCTGTGCGCCATACAGAAGAGGGTATCGTCTTCGTGAAGTTCGTCGCCGGCATTAAGGAAGCAGACATAATCGCCTGTGGCAAGCCTGATACCCTTGTTCATGGCATCGTACAGCCCTTTGTCCGGCTCGCTTACCAGATGAGTTATATGCTGTCTGTATTTGTCTGCAATCTTCAGAGTGCCGTCTTTCGAACCGCCGTCCACTATTATGTACTCTACGTTCTTGTACGACTGGGTGATGACACTCTGTATGGTATCTTCAAGAACCTTTTCGGCATTATACGTCACGGTGATAATGCTGAACTTGGGGTGCAGGTGCTGTATGTGGTAGTTAGGAACGGTGTTATGCATTTTTACCTGTCAGCTTGTTGTAGATTTGAAGATATTTGTGAGCCACTATCGATTCGGAGTATGAGTTTACAGCTTTGCGGTGAGCTTCCTCGCTTAGTGTCTGATAGTCACCGTCGGTCAGTACCCATTTTATTCCGTTTGCAAGGTCAGAAGCCGATTTGTATTCTGCTACATATCCGTTGTGCAGGTGGTCTATCATCTGCGGAATACCTCCGGTCTGGAAACCTACACAAGGAATACCGCACGACATGGCTTCTACTATGGTGTTTGGAAGATTGTCCTGCAGCGAAGGGGTGACGTATATATCAACGGCATTGTATATATCTACAAGGTCTCTCTCGCTCTTTACATAATTCATGGTATATATAGGGAATGGGAACAGCGACGAATATTGTTCCGGATGTGCCCCCAATATTACCACTCCAAGTTTCTCGCTTAGCTCAGGATAGTTCTGTGTCAGTATCTTGCAGGCTTCTATCAGATAGTCAATGCCCTTGCGCTTGTCTGTTATCTTTACAGAGCCGAAAAGCAGGAGTTTCTTGTCCTGAGGCAGGTTGAGCTTTTCTCTTGCCTGGCGTTTGTTGCGTGGTACGAAGAGATTGGTGTTTATGGCATTGGGAATGCTTGTGATATTTTGTTTGCTTATTAGTGCACTGTTCTTTGCCATTTCTTCGAGCCAATGGCTGCATGCAACGAATGTTATTTTCGAGTTTGAGAATATCCTGTTTTTCTTCTTGAAGACTCGGTATGACAAGTCTTTCTTATGAGGTTTCAGCAGTAGTTCGCAGCTTTGACACTGTTTTTCGTATTTTCTGCACGTTCCGGCATAGTGGCATATGCCTGTGAAAGGCCACATGTCGTGCATAGTCCATACCACCGGTTTACCTGATTTAAGAATCTTGTCGATGTCGTTCAGTGATAACATTCCCTGATTTATCCAATGCAGGTGTATTACGTCTGCCTGTATGAATTCGTGCAGCTTGGTTATATCCGTTCCCGTATTGGCTATATCCACGGCGAAAAGGTTGCGGCGTGTGAATCCGTTGGCTATCCATATGACAATACGTTCCCATGCAAACTGCCATATTCTTCTCCATGAACTTTTCAGAGGAATGACTGTCAGCTGGTCTGTCTGTTTTGTACGGACAAGCATCTTTGTTTTTATACCATTGTTGTTAAGTGCTTCCATCAGACGGTTTGCTGCAATGGCTGCACCTCCTATACGTTCTGCCGTGTTTATGATAAGTATTCTCATTTTCGGGAATTTTTTGCAAAGATAGTGCAAACCGAGTGAAGTACAAAGTGAAAACCTGGTTTTCGGATTTTAATTCCGAGGTGCAGCCTATCTTATCAAAAGATAATGCTTACTGTCATTGTTTATCCTAATTGGTATAGGAATAATTTGGCAGAATATAGTTAAAAACGCTATTTAGGGCCGTTTATCTGCCGAAATCTCCTTTCAGTGTGCGTTTTATCCTTCTGATAGCTTTAGCCATGAATGAATTTGTACGTGCATAGTATCTCACGTAAGCTTGTCTTGCTTCTTTGTTTTCTATAGCCGGAGAGATTCTTTTCACTTCTATTCTGCCCATGTAGAGGTTTGATGAATACAGACCTCCTCCTCCGCAGTTTGTACCGCTGCCGTCGAAGCCTTCGTTTTGAACAAGCGATTTGCCCACGTTTAATGAAAGTATATCCTTAAGGAATAAGGAGGCATTCCATCTTATCGCCCATGAATTGTTCTTTCCTTCAATCTGTCGGCGAAGCATACGTGTGTATCCGTATTTCCCGTTGAAGTCGAAAGTGTATGTCAGTTTTCTGTCCTCAAGTTCTTTAAGGAGTGCCTTCCCATCGGGGTTGAAATGTTTCCATGCACGTTCCCAGGTAGCCCATCCCCAACTTCCGGTCCATTTTATAAGGAAAGTGTCGGGGAGCGAGGTATCCTGTGTGAAGTCGCATCCCTGTATGTGTCCTACTTTTTCTTCATCTTTGTAGGTCTCCAAAGCATCGTTCATGAACTGCAGGAAATACGGTGCGGTAATAAGGTCGTCCTCCAGCACAATTACTCTTCCGTACTCTTTTACACGTGTAGTCACTCCGTCTATGATGCTTCTTGCAAGTCCCCAGTTCTTCTCTCTCTCAATGATGTTTATTTCCTTAAATCCGTTGATGGTGTGTATGTATTTTCTAACTTCGCTCACAGCTTCTTGCTGTTCAGGGGTGCGTGCCGCATCGGAATATATATAGAGTATACTTTCGGCTGCAAGTGTATTCTTCTGCAATGCTTCTACTGTCCGGCGTACATGGTCCGGACGGTTGTAGACGAAAAGGAGTATTGGGGCATTCATGTGGTTTGAGTTTGTGAGTTTTTAAGTTTGTGAGTTATGGGTTGACAAGTTGACGAGGCTCTCCATCCGGATGAATTGAAAATAGACGAAGTCAATCAACGGTCAGCGAAGTTAAAGCCTTGTCAACTTGTAACTGATACCTTGTTACCTGAGAAAGCAGAGTCTGTCTGCAATTTTGTTATACCATTTATATGGTCTTGCTTTTCCTGCTTTTCTTTTTTCCTCGATGCAGTTGGCAAGTGACTGTACTGGAGCATCAAAGAACAATTCTTTCAAGACTTTTCGCTGTTTTGCCAAAAGTTCCTGATACAGATTCGGATTCTTCTCCAAACGGTTTATAAGACTTATCATCTGGTCCATATTCTTCACGTCGCACTCGTCAATTATCAATTCGTGGTGTGTGACTTCGTTCTTGTTCATAATGGCCAATGTTCCTAATGAAACAGCCTCTGCCACAGAGTTTCCGCGTATATGTCGTCCTCCCATCTTTACGAAATACTTCGCATCATATATACTCTTCAGATTGTCGAATATACGCTGTTTGTGGAGAATTATTTCATATCCGGCATCTATCAGCGGCTGGAAATGTGCCGGAGCCTTTGTTACGGGACGCTCTGTAGTCGAATTGATTTCCATGAAAATCCCTTTATTCTCTGAAGTACGTCCGAGGTACTGCTGCATGATATTCTGCAGTGTATTTGAACTTAGGAATGTATATGGGAAATCCATTATTCCAAGTTTCTTCGAAACTATTCCTCTTGCCATCTGATTCATTGTGATATCATATCCGAAGTGTACGCTTCCGGTAGCCATATTGGCCTCACCTATCATATAGGCAAAAAGTGTTTGCGGATAGTTTCTGACAACGGTTGTTGGCAGACTTACGTTAATGGAAATCACAGCATCGTATTTGCCCCAGTCTATATCGTGGCAGTCGATGGCAAACTTACCGTTCGGATATGGGCTTCCCGGCTGTTTGAATTCCTGTCCCGGAATCTTGTCGAGGGTTTCTGTTTTCAGAAGATACAGATGCCTGGAAATGTGTGGTATCACCTTGCGGTAAATCTGTGTTTCGTATTCCGGTTCTTCTTTTACTATGTAGAAGTCGGCATCAAGTTCTGCCATAAGTCCGATAGGTCCTACTCTTCCCATAGACGAGAAGAGAATGTTTGCCGCGTTTTTCTCTGTTACCGGACAAACGTAAAGATCCTGATATATTTCCTGTTTTACTAAAGCTATTCTCATAATGGGGGTGAAGTTACTAATAAATAATGTTAGAAAATACAGATAATCCAAATTTTTGATTTATAATGTATTTTGTTGATTGAAAAACCGCTAAACTTGGTTATTTTTGCATCCTGAAAAACCTTATTAAAGATTGCCTTCTATAATATAAAATTTTATATGGTAAAAAAGAGAAAGATGACATTGCTTCCTATAGGTGGATTGGCAAACAGAATGCGTGCTATAGCTTCTGCTGTACATCTGTGCAGGCTGTCCGGTTGTAGTCTTGATGTGTATTGGTTTCGTGATAAAGGCCTAAACGCTCGTTTCGGTGATATATTCAAAGACATAGAAACGGATAAGGTTTGTATTCATGTAGATTCTTTACTGGGAAAGCTTCTTTATGACCATCCTCGCAGGCATAATATGTGGATTCCACGGGTGCCACAGAAATTGCTTTTTCGTAATAGGGTATATGATAACGAAATAAATGATTATGAAAGGAACAAGGATATATTCATGAAATTTTTGGCAGAAGGCGGTCTTTATGTTTCTTCATGTTATCCAATAATAGACTTTAATACTGATATTTTTAGAGACCTGTTTAAACCCGTAGAAGAAATAGAGACAAAGGCTTATTCTGTAATTTCAAATATGTCGGATTATAGGATAGGTATACATGTAAGGAGAACAGACCATATCGTTTCCATAAATAATAGTCCCAATGAATTGTTCTATCAAGCTATAGATGAAGAATTGAATCTCAATAATTCACTCTCCATATATTTGGCTACAGACTCGGAGAACGTTAAAGAAGATTTCAAGAATAAATATGGTAATAGAATATTCTTTTCCACTTCTGAGGCTGATCGTAACTCTGTCTCCGGAATAATGGATGCTGTAGCAGAGATGTATGTTCTGTCTATGACAAATAAAATATATGGTTCGTACGGGAGTAGTTATTCCGAGGTGGCGGCGGCTTTGGGAGGTATTCCACTAATAGTATTAAAGAATGATTGAATATAATATCACGAAATGAACGTATAATGAACGCGTAGTGAACGTATAATGAATATGCAAAACTTTTGCAACATAGCAGTTTATCCTTTGTTCACTGAGCGTTCATTGGGTGTTCGCTGAAAGTTAATCTATGATATAATGGTAATGACTTTCCGTATGAAATTCCCCCAATTGTTTTCATTCAGGAATTTATTGTACCCTTCAGTTGATATTGTGGCATTTCTGTTGGCTATTATTATATTAGATATATCTTTATATTCATCGAAAACATAAACGTTTAGGTTGTTGTTTTTAGCGTAATCCTTAAATGAACCTGTATTGGGACCTATAATCTTTGCTCCAAAAGATAGTGTATCCATTAAAATTCCTGAGCTCAAAATTGAGTCTTGAAGATACGGCATGAGCACAAACTCTGACATCGATATATATTGAGCCAATTCCTCAAAAGATGCTCCTTTGAATATTATCGTAGTATTTTTAGTAGCTACAGAAGTTATGTCAGAAGCTATTTTTTGTGTAGTACATTTGCCTATTACGCATATTCTAATATTGTCAATGCTGTTTTCTTTTATATACTTAAGATATTGATAAACACCCTTGTAGCCTATAATATTACCCCATATTAATAAATCATACTGAGAGCAATTACTGATAGGTTTTATCATATCCAGCCTGTTTTTTGTTGGATGGTCTATGTAAAAAGCCTTATTTGTTGTAAACTTGTATTTTTTATTTATCAGGGTTACGCCTTCACTGGCATGAGTGACTATAACATCAGAAGTTTTTGCAATCAGGTATGTGAGTAGTCTTTTAATTGTTTTTTTGTTTTCCGAATGAGGCTTTTTATTGTGGAGAATCCATATTATTTTTCTTCTTTTTATTTTTATGGCGAATAAAAATAATATAGCTAATATGGATTGTATGTATCCGTATTTGAAATCAGGTATATTCTCGAACCAGTTTAGTATGAATACATCTCCCCATTTAGATGGTCTTAAGATACTGAGAAGCGGATTTTTATGTTCTTCATTTATAACTTTACATCCTTCAGTGCTGTCAATTGCTGAAATAAAATCTTTTATGTATGGATTAGCTTTAGTTTCGGGTGATTGTTTTATGTTAGGAAAAACTGTAAAAGTAGGCATACGTTATATTTATGTTATTGTAATTGTTTAGGATTATTGGACGTTTTTCTCTATTATTCCCTTATAGAACTGTTCGTACTCATTCTTCAGAAATGCATGACATCCGAATGGTAGCTCCTTGGTAATACTGTACAGCAGTGTAGGAGCCTGTTCGAATGAGAAAAACATGGCTTCGGCAGTTAAAGGAATATTCCAATGTAGATAGCTGTCATTCAGCATAGAGTAAAACAGGTCTTCATTATGCCTGATCCATTCTTCTGTAAAATACTTTATGCTGTTGCCAATCCCGAAAAATCCTTTTATCGTTAGTGGAAGACGGTGTAATGGCCCTCTGTATCTGTGATATCGCCAGAGCCCTCGCCATGTGAGTATTTTGCCTTTATGGTCGAATAGCTTTATGAAAGAGTCTGTTTTTCTGAGCGAGAATCCTCCATTGCCTGCATTTTTCCAGTCTATTTTCTTATTAAGTTTGAAGAATGGGGCTCCGATATAGTCATAACCGCTTTGGCACCATTTTTCCATCTGATTGCTGAAAACATATGCATCGAGTTGGTAAATAAGCATATACTCATAGCTGCTGAATCTTTTATAGAAATCGGCAGTAAGCATGAGGCGGTTGTAACCACGCTGGCTTGAGAAATATGATTTGTCGAAAGCCTCGTATCTGAATGTCTTTGACATTCCTGCAAGTATATTCTCATACTCCGAGATGTTTAATCCATCCGGTCCGAAAAGACAAAAATCGTATTCATGCAATACTTCGGCGCACCGGACTAACGATATGGTTTCGTATTTGTCTGGTGTTTCCTTGTATACAGGGATTGCTATGACTGCATTGGATAGTGACTTCATATTCTTTTATTTCTTAAATATCTTACGCAGATACTGTATGGTTTCTGCAAGTAATACTGATTTGCAAAGATACAGAGTTATTATGTAGCATGCGGCAACTGTTACTATTTTTGTTGTCAGAAGAAGGTATATATTGCTTATTCCTGATGTAACGAACCATGCTATGGCTATACTTACAGCCGATATGGCAAAGAACGGCAGTATATCTCTGAACAGTAATGTCAGGAGGCCTGTTCCAATCATACGGTTTACGAAGTAGAACCATACGAAGAACCAGCAGAAGTTTACTATTATGAAACTGATAACCATATTGATAAGTCCGTATCCGGCAGTCAGATATATTACGGACAACTGTACTATGTCGAGGACTATTGTTCCATACATGAAGATATTGGATTTCCCTTTACTGATGATTGTATTCGTACACAGATTATTAATAGGAGTGATAATTCCCCACAGGCAGAACAGTTGCATGTAAGGAACACTCTCAGCCCATTTGTCTGTTACGGTTACTGATATGAACTCAGGAGCAACAAAGGCCAGTCCTAGCATAGTTGGGAAGGTGACGTAGGATACGAAACGTATCAGTTTCCTGAATACCTGATTCTGACGCTCCGGGTCATTGGCCACCTCGGCGAGTACAGGTTGTGAAACATTGTTCACCATGCCCCAGATAACACTGTAGGCGATGTAACCCCATTTATAGCCCTGTGCATAATATCCGGTCAGAGCTTTGGAATAGAAGCGTCCTAATATGATGGAGAATATGTTATTGTTTGCTACGTTGAACAATCCTGTAATAAGTATTTTCACGCTAAATGGGAAGAACTCTTTCAGCGGACGAATGTTGAACAACAAGGATGGTCGCCATGGTGAATAATACCATCTGAGTATGCAGTTTATTACTCCCTGTGAGAGCATCTGTATGATAAGAGCCCAGAACCCGGCTCCGTTGAAGGCTAATATTACTCCTATGATGCAGGACACTACAAATGAAATAAGGTCTGCCTTGGCGCGTTCCTTTATCATAAGATGCTTTATGATTACGGCATTATGGACTGTGCATGTACATCCGAATACAAACCATAGGAACATGATGCGTGCTGCCGGTTCAAGTTCGGGCGAATGGTAGAAGGCTGCTATATACGGAGCGGAAACAAAGCCTATAGCATATAAAAGCAGTCCAACGAAACAGCTGAACCAGAAAACGGAATTATAGTCTGTGTCTGTGGCATTCTTCTTGTTTACAAGCGCTATGGTGAAACCGCTGTCCTGTAATAAGGCGGCAAGTGAAGTGAAGATAATTAGCATATTGAACAGACCATAGTCTTCCGGACTTAACAGTCTGGCCAGCAATATTCCGAAGAACAGACTCATAACCTGCTGTCCCATAGTGCTCAGACCGCCCCAGAAAAGCCCTTTGGCTGCTTTGCCTTTAAGTGTTTCTTCTACTGCCATAAAAAAAAGGATGTTCAGAATAAATGGGTGAAAAAAAGGAACAGTCCTTTTCAGGACTGTTCTTATATAATGTTTTGTCAAGAATTATCTTATCAGCAAACCTGGCTTCCCGGTTTTACTTCCTTAAGCAGTGAAGTAACAGCCAGTGAACCGTCGAAGTTCTCTGCACTAAGAATCATACCTTCGCTCACCAGACCGTTCTTAAACTGGCGTGGAGCAAGGTTGGCGATGAACAGAACCTGTTTTCCTACCAACTCTTCCGGCTTGTAGTGCTGTGCTATACCGCTCACGATAGTACGGTCCTCAAGTCCGTCGGCAATCTTGAACTTCAGCAGTTTCTTCATCTTAGGCACTACTTCGCATTCAAGAACTGTACCCACACGGATATCAAGTTTTTCGAAATCTTCGAATGCTATTGTAGGCTTGATAGGGTTAGCCTTGTAAGCTGCAGCTTCGTTAGCCTTCTTGGTATCAAGAAGTTTCTGTACCTGTGCTTCTATTGTGCTGTCTTCGATTTTCTCGAACAGAAGTTCTGCCTTACCCAACTGATGACCTGTAGCAAGAAGGTCTGTGCGTCCAAGGTTTTCCCATTCGAAAGAATCCATGTTAAGCATTGTACGCAGTTTTGCAGAGCTGAACGGCAGGAACGGTTCAAATGCTATTGCAAGGTTGGCAACAAGCTGCAGAGCTATGTTCAGGATAGTAGCTACACGGTCCATATCTGTTTTGGCAAGTTTCCAAGGTTCAGTATCAGCAAGATACTTGTTACCGATACGTGCCAGGTTCATTGCTTCTTTCTGTGCGTCGCGGAACTTGAATACATCAAGAAGTTTTTCCACTTCAGCCTTAACGTCAGCAAATTCTTTCAGCGTTTCGCGGTCGTAGTCTGTCAGTTCGCCTGCGGCAGGAACTTTTCCGTCGAAATACTTGCCTGTAAGAACAAGTGCACGGTTTACGAAGTTACCATAAACGGCTACAAGCTCGTTGTTATTGCGTGCCTGGAAGTCTTTCCAGGTAAAGTCATTGTCTTTAGTCTCAGGAGCATTGGCTGTGAGGACATAGCGCAGAACATCCTGCTTGCCTGGGAAGTCCTTCAGATATTCGTGCAACCATACAGCCCAGTTGCGTGAAGTTGAAATCTTGTCGCCTTCAAGGTTCAGGAACTCGTTTGAAGGAACATTGTCCGGCAGGATATAGCTGCCTTCTGCTTTCAGCATGGCAGGGAAAACGATACAGTGGAACACGATGTTGTCCTTACCGATGAAGTGAACAAGACGTGTTTCAGGGTCTTTCCACCATTTTTCCCATGAGTCAGGAAGCAGTTCCTTAGTATTTGAGATATATCCGATAGGAGCGTCGAACCATACATAAAGCACTTTGCCGTCTGCACCTTCTACCGGAACAGGAATACCCCAATCGAGGTCACGGCTTACGGCACGTGGCTGAAGTCCCATGTCGAGCCAGCTCTTGCACTGTCCGTAAACGTTAGGACGCCATTCCTTGTGGTCTTCAAGAATCCATTTGCGCAACCATCCTTCGTGCTTGTCGAGTGGCAGATACCAGTGTTTTGTTTCTTTCATTACAGGCTGGCTTCCGCTGATTGCACTCTTAGGGTTGATAAGTTCAGTAGGCGAGAGGGTACTACCGCACTTTTCGCACTGATCGCCGTATGCGCCTTCTGCATGGCAGCGTGGACATTCACCGGTGATATATCTGTCGGCAAGGAATGTCTTGGCCTCTTCATCGTAGTACTGTTCAGAAGTCTTTTCTATGAATTCGCCTTTATCATAAAGCTTGCGGAAGAAATCAGAAGCTGTCTGATGATGTATTTCTGATGAAGTACGTCCGTAAACGTCGAACGAAATACCGAATTCCTTGAATGAGTCTCGTATAAGTGTATGATAACGATCTACTACATCTTGTGGAGTGACACCTTCCTTTTTTGCACGGATGGTGATAGGCACACCATGTTCATCTGATCCTCCGATGAAGATTACATCTTCTTTCTTCAGGCGAAGATAACGGACATAGATGTCAGCCGGCACATATACGCCTGCCAGATGTCCTATATGCACAGGACCGTTGGCATAAGGGAGTGCCGATGTCACGGTTGTTCTTTTGAATTTCTTTTCCATTATGTATGGTATTTACTTTTATGTTATTATTATTGTTATCAAATCTTTGCAAAGATACAATATAATATGGAAAAAGTTGCAATTTTGTCAGTAAACTAATAATCTCTACTGTTTAGTGAACGGGCAATGAACGGCTACTGAACGGTTAGTGAACGCTTGTTAATGGGCAATGAAAAGTAGGGACACATAAATTCATATTTTGTTCATTTGCTGTTCACCAGCCGTTCACTGAGAAGGACTTCAATTATAATCTTTATTTAAAGACTGTTTAATCAGTGTTTAAATGCTATTTAAAAGGATTTTAAATCTAATGTTATAAAGTAATATTTATAACTTTGCATGCAGATAAAACTATCTTTGAATATGAATGAAGAACAGATAAAACTCAGGGTACAGAAGCGTATAGTGATTATTTCGGGGCTTATACTTGTAGGTAAGTTTATTGCCTACTTTGTGACTAATTCTGTGGGAGTACTGACAGATGCCATGGAGAGCATCGTCAACGTTGTGGCCGGATTGATAAGTTTGTATTGCCTTAGGTGGGGAGCTAAACCTAACGACAAGGAACATCCTTACGGACATGGAAAAATAGAACTGATTTCTGCCTCCGTAGAAGGAATTCTGATAAGCGTAGCCGGTGGAATGATTATATATGAGGCAGTAAAGCGTCTGCTGGTTCCTGCCGAGGTAGGGAAACTTGATGTAGGTATAATAATAGTCGCGGTTTCCGGCGTGCTGAATTATCTCATGGGATATTATAGTATCAGAACGGGAAAGAAATATGGTTCTATGGCACTTGTGGCAGGAGGAAAACATTTGCAGTCGGATACATATTCCACTATAGGTCTTGTGGCCGGACTTCTGGTCTTGTATTTTACAGGACTGGCGTGGATAGACAGTGCGCTGGCTCTTATATTCGGAACAATAATAATAGTTACGGGTATTTCAATTCTTAGAAACACTATTTCCGGATTGCTTGATACGGCCGATGATAAACTCTTGGGTGAGTTGGCTGATTTGCTGAATGAGAACAGACAGCCTGAGTGGGTGGATATACACAATACTAAGGTGATAAAATCCGGAAACAGTATTTATATAGACTGTGACTTGACAGTGCCATGGTATTATACTGTTTCAGAGGGACATAAGTCCGGCGAGAAATTGAAAAATGTACTGAAGGGAAGATACTGTGATAAGGTTCAGCTTACATTGCATCTCGACCCGTGCGATATATTTGAGAATCCTAAATGTGGCGGCTGTATTTTCGAGAAGTGTAAATACAGAAAATCTCCGATGATTGCACCGGAGAAAATAACGCTGTCAAGTTTCACCCTTAATGAGAGTGAGATGTCTGATAAATAAAGGTATACAAGGGGCTTATCCCGCCCAGTTTTCCCTGTCAAGATTTCTGTAGCTGATGGCTTCGGCTATATGCGATGATAATATATCTGCTGAGCCTTCAAGGTCTGCAATCGTTCTCGAGACTTTTAATATACGGTCGTAGGCCCTGGCTGACAGGTTCAGTCGTGTCATCGCGTTTTTAAGCAGAGTTAGTCCTTGTGTGTCAGGCTGTGCATATGTATGTAGCAGAGCCGGAGTCATCTGTGCATTGCAGTGTATGCCTCTTTCTTTTTCAAATCTCTTTTCCTGGATTTTTCGTGCCTTTATCACCCTTTCCCTAATAGCAGAACTGCTTTCGCCTCTTTCCTGTTCTGAAATCTTTTCGAATGGAACGGGAACGATTTCTACCTGTATGTCTATTCTGTCGAGAAGCGGGCCCGATATCTTGTTTAGATAGCGTTGGACTTGTCCGGGCGAGCAGACGCAGTTGCGTGTCGGGTGGTTGTAATATCCGCAAGGACACGGGTTCATAGATGCCACAAGCATGAAGCTTGCAGGATAGTCCAAAACATATTTGGCACGTGAAATGGTTATGTGTCTGTCTTCCAACGGTTGTCGCAGAACTTCAAGTACACTTCTGCTGAATTCGGGAAGCTCGTCAAGGAACAAAACACCGTTATGTGCAAGGCTGATTTCGCCCGGATGAGGGTTTGAGCCTCCGCCGACCATTGCAATCTGAGATATAGTGTGATGCGGACTGCGGAACGGACGTGTGGCTATAAGCGAAACTTCTCTGCCAAGCTTTCCTGCAACAGAATGTATCTTGGTGGTTTCCAGACTCTCTGCCAATGTAAGCGGAGGAAGTATGCCAGGCAGCCTTTTTGCCATCATTGATTTTCCGCTTCCCGGTGCACCTATCATTATTATGTTGTGTCCTCCGGCGGCGGCTACTTCTAATGCTCTTTTCACATTTTCCTGACCTTTTACGTCTGCAAAGTCAAAAGGAAAATTCGTCTGATTATTGTAGAATTCTTCCCTTGTGTGTACTATGGTTGGTTCAAGCGAACGGGTGCCATTGAAGAACTCTACCACTTCCCTGATATTCTCTACACCGTAGACATCCAGATTGTTTACTACGGCAGCTTCGCGCGCATTTTGTTTTGGAAGTATAAATCCTTCGAAGCCTTGTGCTCTTGCAGCTATGGCTATTGGCAATGCCCCTTTTATGGGTTGAAGGCTGCCGTCGAGGCTTAACTCGCCTATGATGAGATATTTGCTTAGTTTCTCTGCTGATACGATGCCTGTAGCTGCCATTATACCTATTGCCAACGGCAAATCGTACGATGTACCTTCTTTCCTTATGTCTGCCGGTGCAAGATTTATCACAATCTGGCATGAAGGTACTTTATATCCGTTTACATTCAGTGCGGACATGATTCTTTCATGACTTTCCTTTACGGCAGAGTCAGGAAGTCCGACAAGAAAGAACTTTATCCCTCTTGAAGTGTTTACTTCTATGGTAACTATGTTGGCATCAATGCCTTGTACTGCGGCTCCGTATAGCTTTACTAACATGTTTATGCTATTTCTTGTTTTTGTTTTCCTGTATCAGATTTTTGACTTTCTGGGTCAGTTCCTCACCATATATGTTTGAGGTTATTATTTTCCTGTTTTTGTTTACGAGTATATTGTATGGCACTTTTGATATGTTCATTTGTTTTACAATCTGGTTTTGCCATCCGTTTAAGTCGCAGGTTTCAATCCATTGCTCATTCTCTTTCTTACATTTCTTCTCCCATTCGGATTTGTCCAAATCTATGGAGATGTTCAGAACTCTGAATTCCTTTTCTGGCAGTGATTTTACGTCGTTGTAGAGTGAATCTCTCATCCGGTTGCTTGTTTCATCCCATGATGCCCATATGTTTACCAATGTATATTGCTCCTCTTTGCTCGACCATGAAACGTATTTCCCTTTTCTGTCCTTGCATGAGAAGTAGTTCAGATATTCCGAACTTTTGTCGCTGTTTTCGGATAATGTCTTTTGTATGATGTCTACTACACGGCAGTCTTTTACATGACCGTCCATCTGGGCTATGATATCGGACAGTTCCTTGTAGTCATGCTCTTTTCCCTGGACAAAATACTGATTGAAGACATATGCCGATGCATATGACATTCTGTTCCTCAGTATGAAGTTTTTTGCAGCATCAACTATGTTGGCAGTATCTTTATGTATCAGATTTCTGAATTGTTGTAATTCATTGTTAGGGCCATCTCCGGATATGTCGGGATTGGCAAAGCTGCCTTTGAATGTTACTTTCCAGCCTTTGTCCGCAAATACAGGTACTGCAATTCCTGAGTCATTGACAAGTCTGAATATAGTTATAGTGTCCGGCAGGAATGTATATTCAAACTTCCCGTTCTCGGGTTTTATGGTATCTACCTTTGCTATCGGGTCGTCATAGACAACGTATATGTTTTTTTCTTTCTTATTGCTTAATGTACCGTTAAGCGTGAACATGTTATTTTCGCTGCATGAAACGAGGCATGCCAATGTGTATACAAATATTATTCTGATTATTAAATTCATAAGACTTTTATTGTTTACCGCGAAAATACATAAAAATGCTGTAAACTATGTGTTTCATGTGAGTTTATTTATAAAAAAAGGTCGGAACGATTGTTCCGACCTTCATGTGAGGTATATAATTAATTACTTAATTACTTGATTTCGTTTGCATATTTTGCAAATTCACGGTCGTTAGCAGCTTTAGCAGCAAGAGCAGCGTCTTTCTGTGCAACCTTAGCCATGCTTGTCTTAACCAAATCAGCGTTGTTTGTTCTTGCACCTACGATAGCCATCAAATAGTCTGTGTAAGCGTCTGGGTTCTTAACAGCTGACAAAGTGTTTTTAGCCTTGTTGTAATCTTTAGCCAAGATCTGAGCCAAAGCAGCTGAGTTAGTCTTAGTGTCGCCGAATGCAGCAACAGCCTTGTCATACTGACCCTGTTTGATATACAAGTTACCAAGAGCTTCGTTAGCTGTGTTAGCACCTGTAGCTTTAGCAAGATAAGTTTCAGCGTTAGCTACATTACCCTTAGACAATTCAATCAAACCAAGGTTAGTATTAACTTCAGGAGCGTTAGCGTTCTTGCTTGCAGCCTGTTTGAAGTATTTTTCAGCAGCAGCCTTGTCTGAAACGTATGCCAATTCACCAAGGTTGTTGTAAGCGCGGTAGTCGTTAGGATACAATTCTACTGCTTTCTTGTAGATAGCTTCTTTGCGGGCGTTGTCGCTAGTCAAAGTAGCAGCATAAAGAAGTTCTTCTACGCTCAATGCAGAAGCATCGCTGTCGAATGCAGCGTTGATTTCTTCGTCGCTACGGCCGATAACATCGTAGTTGGCAGTCAAGCGTGCACGACGCAACTGAGGAAGGATTTCGTCAGCCAAAGTCTTGTAAACTGAAGAGATGTTCTTGATTTCAGTTTCACGCTGTTCTGGGTCCTGATACATTGAAAGAACACGCAAGATAAGGTCTTTGTCCTGGATGTTAGATTTAGAAACCAATTCCTGGAAACCTTCCCAGTCCTGAGCAGTGTATTCAGTATCTACGTTAGTTTCGATTTTGCCTTTCTTCAACTGCTGTTTCATGTATTTTTCAGTGTTGTTCTGACGGTTTTCAGCCAATCCTGTGTTCAGTTTAACACCACCATCAGGTGAAGCATAAGCAGAGATTTCAATATTGTTAAGTTTGTAGTTCTTAGTGTCGCCGGCAACGATAGCCACCTGTTTGTGGAAATCTTTGATACCTTCAGATTTCAATTCGCTTGAACGAAGGTTAGCCTGCTGAATCAAGAACATGATCTGAGCTTCTTTAGCTTCCTTGATGATACGCTGGAATGCGTCAGTAGAGCTTGCAGCATTAGCAGAAGCTACAGTAGGAAGTTCAGAAGTAGCGATAACACCATCAGCAATTTTTACTGAAGGGATTGTGTATTCCTTTTTACCTGACTTGATTTTGAAATCAAGATAAAGCTCTGACTTAGCCATTTCTGGAACATAGTCGAAAGAAGCTTTCATAGTGTAAGTACCACCAGCTTTGTAAGAGATAGTCTGGTCGTTACCTTGAACTTTTTCACCCTGGAACATTGCAGGCTGACCTTTAGCCTCGCCACCTTCCCATCTTAAAACCGGAGTAACTTCTACAGTTGCGCTTTTCTTGAAATACTTTTCAGGGAATTTACCTGTGATAGTTACAGGAACTTTACCTCCAACAGCTTCCAAAACTTCAGGATTTGTAGTGAAGTAGTCAGAAGACAATTCTCCCATCTTGCTACATGAAGAGAAAGCAAGAACTAATAATGCCACGATAGGCAAATACAACTTCTTAATCATGATTCTTAAAAATTAGGTTTGTATAATTATAAATTTATCTTTTAGTTTATGTTCAGTCGGGACAAAGATACGAAAAAAGATATAGCATAATCCATTTTTGTCCGTTTTTTTATATGGTGACAAATGAAAAATACTTAAAAATGATGTCTATTATTGGGTTTATAGTGATTTTTTGTTATTTCGGGGGTGATGATTGATGATTTCATCCCTCAGTTTTCTCCTGTCTATGTGTGTATAAATTTCCGTTGTACCTATGCTTTCATGTCCTAACATGCTTTGGATGGCTCTTAAGTTTGCTCCTCCTTCAAGCAGATGGGTGGCGAATGAATGTCTGAAGGTGTGGGGGCTGATGGCTTTCTTCAGGCCGATTTTCTCGGCCAGCTCCTTTATTACATGAAAAACCATAATCCTTGAAATGTTCTTTCCGAATCTGCTTATGAAAACAAAATCTTCAAAATCGGGCTTTATCAGTCCTTCATTTCTGAATGGAAAATAGTTCCTGATTTCTTTTATCGCTTTCGGAGAAATGGGAACAAGGCGTTGTTTGCTTCCTTTTCCGTCCACTTTTATAAAACCTTCGTCAAGGTACAGGTCTGAGATTTTCAGATTGCATAACTCTGAGACGCGCAGTCCGCAACTGTAGAGGGTTTCCAGGATTGCACAGTTGCGCTGGCCTTCTCTTGTGCTTCTGTCTATGGCTCCAATCAGGCTGTCTATTTCCTCTACATTAAGGATGTCCGGCAGATGCTTTCCAATTTGTGGAGATTCAAGAAGCTCGGACGGGTCTTGTTCTATATATCCGTCAAGTAACAGAAACTGAAAGAAAGAACGTATGCCGGATAATATTCTGGCCTGCGAGCGCGGATGTATGCCTATATCCCGCAGTCCTGCAGCAAAATTCTCCAAATCGTCCAATGTGACATCCGTTATGTTTATTTTCTCTTCTGCCAGATATAACGTCAACTTTTCGAGGTCGCTCATATAAGCCATGACAGTATTGTCCGATAAAGACTTTTCAAGCCGGAGATATTGCTTATACTTTGTTATAATTTGTCCGTTTACTTCCTTATTATTCATTCTTTTTTATTATCTTTGCACCATATTATTACAAAGATATAAAAGTTTATATTAAAATAAACGATGCGAATACAAATAATCAATGGCCCGAATATAAATTTATTGGGAAAACGTGAGCCTTCTATCTACGGAGCTGTTTCTTTTGAAGATTACTTCAGGAAATTGGTGTCGCAGTATCCAGATGTGGAGTTTGCCTATTATCAGTCCAATGTGGAAGGCGAAATGATAAACAAAATTCATGAGATTGGATTCTCATTCGACGGTATAATACTCAATGCCGGTGCTTATACACATACTTCGATAGCCTTACAGGATGCCTTACGGGCTGTTACAACGCCTGCAATAGAGGTTCATATTTCAAATGTGCACACAAGAGAGGAGTTCAGGCACAAGTCTATGATTTCGTGTGCGTGTATGGGGGTGATATGTGGTTTTGGCTTGGACTCGTACAGGCTGGCGGTAGAGGCCTTTATTAATTCGAAATAATGTAAAACAGATATAATAGTTTTTTATTATGATGCTTAAACAAACAAAAATCGTTGCGTCCATTTCAGATTTGCGCTGTGAAGTGGATTTTATCAGAGATCTTTTTAATGCAGGTATGAACGTAGTTCGAATGAATACAGCCCATGCCAGTCGTGAAGGATTTGAAAAATTGATATCCAATGTGCGCGAAGTGTCTAACCGTATTGCAATCCTTATGGATACAAAAGGTCCTGAGGTGCGTACAACAGCCAGTGCTGAAGGTCCTATCGATTTTAAAATAGGTGATAAGGTGCAGATCGTAGGTAATCCAGACCAGGAAACAACTCGCGAATGCATCGCTGTGACATACAAGAATTTTGTACATGACCTTGCTGTTGGGGCTTCTGTCCTGATAGATGACGGAGATTTGGCTTTGACTGTAGTCGATAAGAATGAAACAACTTTGTTCTGCGAAGTTCAGAATGACGCTACTCTCGGCAACCGTAAAAGTGTGAATGTTCCAGGAGTCCGTATCAATCTTCCTTCATTGACGGAAAAGGACCGCAACAATATCCTTTATGCTATTGAAAAAGACATCGATTTTATTGCCCACTCATTTGTTCGTAACCGTCAGGATGTCCTTGATATCCGCGAGATACTTGACGCACACAACAGTGATATCAAGATTATCGCAAAGATTGAGAACCAGGAAGGTGTTGACAACATCGATGAAATCCTTGAAGTTGCCGACGGTGTTATGGTTGCACGTGGTGACTTGGGAATCGAAGTTGCTCAGGAACGCATTCCGGGTATACAGCGTCAGTTAATCAAGAAGTGTATCCTGGCCCGCAAGCCGGTTATCGTGGCTACTCAGATGCTTCACACTATGATTAACAATCCACGCCCTACACGTGCTGAAGTTACCGACATCGCAAATGCAATCTATTATCGTACTGATGCATTGATGCTTAGTGGTGAAACTGCATACGGTAAGTATCCAGTAGAAGCTGTAAAGACAATGACAAAGATTGCGGCTCAGGCAGAGAAAGACAAAATGGAAGAGAACGATATTCAGATTCGTCTTACTGCTGAGAATGCCGATGTGACAGGCTTCCTTGCAAAATCAGCAGTACGCGCCACTAACCTTATGCCTATACACGCCATTATTACAGACAGTTTCAGCGGTTTGACAGCTCGCAGCCTTGCTGCATATCGTGGAAAACATCCTGTATTGGCTATCTGTTATAAGGAAAAGACAATGCGTCACCTTGCTCTTTCTTACGGTGTTGAAGCTATCTATATGCCGGAAAAAGCAAACGGACAGGAATACTATTTCACTGCTCTTCGCAAGCTTATCACTGACGGAGTCCTCTCAGAAAACGACATGGTGGCATACTTGAGTAGTGGTAAGGCAGGTACTAAGACTTCATTCCTTGAAATCAATCAGGTGAACGATGTTCTTGAACATGCAGATGACTATGTTCTTCCTAACAAAAACCGTTACTTATAATTAATAATGAAAGAAACGGACGCACTGGACGATTATATACTTCGTCACATTGATGAAGAAGGAGAATATCTGAAGGCATTATATCGGGCGACGCACGTAAAACTGCTGCGTCCCCGAATGGCTTCGGGACATCTTCAGGGACGAATGTTGAAAATGTTTGTACAGATGATTCGTCCGAAACAGGTGCTTGAGATAGGTACATACAGCGGATATTCCGCCCTTTGTCTGGCCGAAGGCCTTGAAGATGGAGCCATGCTTCATACATTCGAGATTAACGACGAGCAGGAAGATTTCACACGTCCATGGCTGGAAAACTCACCATATGCCGACAAGATTAAGTTCTATATAGGTGATGCCCTGGAGATAGTACCGACTATGGACATTACGTTCGACCTTGTGTTTATGGACGGCAACAAGCGTTATTACGTCGAGTACTACGAAATGATTCTCAAACAGCTTCACAAAGGTGGATATATCCTCGCCGACAATACCCTCTGGGATGGTCATGTGCTTGAGGAGAATCCGCATCACACGGACCTTCAGACAATAGGAATAAAGAAATTCAATGACTTGGTAGCTACCGACGAGAGAGTGGAGAAAGTAATATTGCCTATGCGCGACGGGCTTACCATAATAAGAAAAAAATAAAAGATAATATGGAAACTACCAGACAAAACAAAATAGCCAGACTCATTCAGAAGGAATTGAGTGAGATGTTTCTGGTTCAGACAAAATCAATGCCGGGTGTGCTTGTTTCTGTCAGCATAGTCAGAATCAGTCCTGATATGAGCTATGCACGTGCATATTTGAGCGTTTTCCCTTCTGAGAGAGGAGAGGAGATAGTAAAGAACATCAATGACAATATGAAGTCTATCCGTTATGAACTTGGTAACCGTGTCCGTCACCAGTTGCGTATCATTCCGGAACTGAAGTTCTTCATTGACGATTCACTTGACTACGTTGAAAAGATTGACAAACTTCTGAACGACTAAAAGTCTTCACATTTAAACAGTCTCATCGTGAATTTTCCTTTTTTTATTGCTAAAAGGTATCTGTTCTCAAAGAAATCGCATAATGCCATAAATGTAATTTCTGCTATATCTGTGTGCGGAGTCGCTTTGGCCACACTGGCCATGGTCTGCACACTTTCTGTTTTTAACGGGTTCCAGGATATGGTGGCTACATTTTTCACGGCCTTTGACCCACAGATAAAGATTACATCCGTCAAGGGAAAGGTCTTTGACGGTAGCGAACCTGTATTTGCCGAAATCATGACCATGCCTGAAGTTGCAGTTTATTCCGAATCGGTAGAGGATAATGCCATGGTACAATACAAGGGACGGCAGGCAATGGCAGTAATAAAAGGAGTGGAAGATAATTTCGACAAACTTACTCCGATTGACAGTATACTGTTCGGCAGGGGAGAGCTTATTCTTCACGATGAAGTAGTGGATTACGCAATTCCCGGTCTTCAGTTGCTCTCGACATTAGGCTCCGGAATACGTTTCCTCGACCCGCTTGAAATATACGCTCCCAAACGTGGAAGCCGTATCAATATGTCAAATCCTATGAGCAGTTTCGTCAGCGACCAGCTCTTTTCCTCAGGTCTGACATTCACTGTGAATCAGGAGAAATACGACGCATCATACATTATAACATCCATCGGCTTTGCACGCCGCCTTTTCCAGTATACAAACGAAGTTTCTGCTGTTAATCTTCGCCTTACTCCGGATGCGGATGAGAATACCGTAATAAAGAAACTGAAAGAGAAATTAGGAGATGATTTCCGTGTTCAGAACCGTTACGAGCAGCAGGCAGACACATTCAGAATAATGGAAATAGAGAAACTCATTTCATACATATTCCTTACATTTATTCTTATGATAGCATGCTTCAATGTTATCGGCTCTCTGTCAATGCTTATAATCGACAAGAAAAACGATGTTCAGACCTTGCGCAATCTTGGTGCTTCGGACAGTCAGATAGTGCGTATATTCCTTTTTGAAGGAAGAATGATTTCGTTCATCGGTGCTGTTTCAGGAGTGATTATAGGGCTTGCCTTGTGTCTTATCCAGCAGGAATACGGTATAATATCTTTGGGAACAGCAGGAAGCTTTATCGTAGATGCATATCCGGTGAGCGTTCATGCATGGGATGTAGTATTAGTATTTGCTACAGTTCTGATAGTAGGCTTTATATCCGTGTGGTATCCGGTGAGATACCTCAGCCGCAGACTTCTGTAGGCTTATTCAAGAGTTATACTCCTTACCTCCACATCTTCATGTAGGAATATCGAAGCCGATTCCTTGAATTTCTCCACCGATTCGGTTGTGAGAAACTCACACCTTCCGTTCTTGGTACATCGTGAAGCTATCTCATCATGTCTTCGTAGATAGTCTTTCAGGCTTGTAGCAACGTATTCTCCCTGCGTGATTATATTTATGCCTTCCGGAGTAAACTGCCTTATTTTGTCTATCAATAGCGGATAGTGCGTACATCCCAATACTATAGTGTCAATATCCGCATCCTTGTCCAGCAGTTCGTTGATATATTTCTTTACGAAGAAGTCGGCTCCTTCAGAATCATATTCCTTGTTCTCGACTAAAGGAACCCACATAGGGCATGCCAACCCTGTGACAGTTATATCCGGGAAAAGCTTTTTTATCTCCATAGGATATGACTCGGAACGTATGGTTCCCGAAGTAGCCAGAATGCCTACATGACGGCTTTTAGTGGCTTCCCCAATACTTTCCGCTGTCGGTCTGATGACACCCAACACACGTCTTGAATCGTCCAGATAAGGCAGGTCATTCTGCTGTATGCTCCTCAGGGCTTTGGCCGATGCAGTGTTGCAGGCCAGTATCACTAAAGGGCATCCCATATCGAAGAGTCTGGTGACAGCTTCCAAGGTAAATTCGTACACCACTTCGAACGAACGTGTACCGTATGGTGTACGTGCATTGTCGCCCAAATACAGATAGTCATATTCGGGTAATGCTTTTCTGATTTCCTTCAGTATTGTCAGTCCGCCGTAGCCGGAATCGAACACCCCTATTGGGCCTTTTATCAAACTCTTCAGATATGGCATATAATTCAAAATTAAAAAGTGAAGAACCTGTACACATCAGGTGTGTAGACAGATTCTTCACTTATGCTATATGTTTAATTTAATATTAGTTTCCTGCCGGAAGTGTAGCAGGTACCTGTGGTACATATGGTGCAGCTGTCAGGCTGATTCCGAGGTTAGTCTTGATATCGTCTGTGATGTCCTTAGCCTGAGTTTCATCAACGTAAGGAATGTCAGTACGGTTCAAGTCGAACACAAATATATAACCACCTGCCTTAGCTACAGTCTGAACTGATTTTTCCATCTTTTCGTAGATAGGAGCCATCATGTCAGCATAAGCTTTCTGCAACTGCTGCTGAGCGTCCTGCTGGAACTGCATTCCTTTTTCTGAAAGTTCCTGAAGCTCTTTCTGACGACGTTCAAGGATGTTCTGAGGAAGGTTCTTCTGTTCCTGTTGGAATTCGGCAAACTTCTTGTTGAATTCGTCAGATGCACGTTTGATTTCATCTTCATATTGTTTCTGCAATGCCTGGATGTCTGTCTGAGCCTTAGCGTATTCAGGCATAACCAAGATGATTGATTCTGATTTGAAGTATCCGAACTTCTGTGCGAATATGCTCATTGGTGCAACGAGCATAAGCAATAATGCTAATTTTTTCAACATAACTTTAGTCTTCTATTTTTATTATTAATTTCTTAGTTTATTATAAGTGTCTTTCTTTCGGTTGCAAATGTATAAAATTATTTTGAATATCCTAATTTTGAAAGGACTTCATTGCTTATATCTATACGCGGCGATGCATAAATCATGCTTTGTGCCGAGGCTCTGTCTATCACAGCGTCATAGCCTTTCAGTGTCGCTATTTCCTTCACGGCATTATATATCGCATCCTGTATAGGAGATATAAGCTCCTGTCTTTTCTTCATTGCCTCGCCCTGCGGACCGAAGTAAGTCTGTCTCAGTTCGGCTGCCTCTTTTTCCTTATTTATAATCTCTTCTTCTTTGGCAGTTCTTTGCTGTGCGCTCATTGTAGAAGCTGTTTTCTGATATGCCTCATATAGAACCTTTGCCTCTTTTGCCTTAGCCTCTACCTCGCTCTGCCATTTCTTCGACAGACTCTCCATCTGCTTGTTGGCCTGTTCGTACGAAGGTATCTGCTTCAGGATAAACTCCATGTCTATAAGAGCGAACTTCTGTGCCTGTGCTGTCATTAGGGTTGCCATAACAAACAGCAATGATAGAAACATCTTCTTCATAATGTTTGAGTTTTTGAGTTTAACTTCGTTGACCTTTGGTTATTAGTTTTTAAGTTAGTTGACAAGTCGACGAGTTGACAAGCTGACAAGGTTTCAGCTTCGCTGACCGTTGGTTGACTCCGTCGATTTTCAATTCATCCGGATGGAGAACCTTTCTATTAACTTGTAACTGAGGCCTTGTTCACTTATAAAAGCCTTGTTCACTTATAATTAGAACTCTTGACCGATGATAAAGTGGAACTGGCTTCCGCTATACTGCATTGAGCCGTTTATCTTGTCGAAACCGTATGCCCAGTCGATACCCATCATACCAATCATAGGCAGGAAGATACGGACACCCACACCCGCAGAACGTTTCAACTGGAACGGATTGAACTTCGCTACATCTGTCCATGCATTACCGGCTTCTACGAATCCGAGAGCATAGATACTTGTAGAGTTTTCAAGCATAAGCGGATATCTCAGTTCGGCACCGAGTCTGATGTATGCATAACCTTCGCTACCGTATGGAGTCAGCGCACCGTTTTCATAACCGCGGAGAGCGATAGTTTCCGAAGCGTAGTTGTAACTGTATCCTGTCATACCGTCACCACCGACGTAGAATGTTTCAAACGGAGAACGTTTGTACTTGTTGTAGTGGCCCAAGATACCGAACTCAGTACGTGTCATCAACACAGGACATTTCTGTATCGGCAGAAGAGCTGTATAGGTTTTTGCTTTGAATTTCCACTTGTGATATTCAATCCACTTGTACATGCTTGCAGCCTCTTCGTAATTGTCTTTTCCGTAAGTAGAATAATCCTTGTTGCTGAAGAGCGAGTAAGGAGGAGTGAACGAAACGGAAGCCGAGAATTCCGAACCGTATCTTGGGAAGATAGGGTTGTCTGTAGAGTTTCTGGCAAGAGTCAGGTTCAGGTTGATGTTGTTACAGTTACCTGTGTTCATATACTGTCCGTTGTTCAGCTTGATGTACAGGTAGCTCCAGTCCTTAAGCATGAATCTCTGGTAAGAAAGTTCAGCCGAGATAGTGAAATAGTCGTCAGGCCATCTCAGACGCTTACCCCAACCGATTGACGCACCGAACATCTTGATAGACTTGTCAGGGTCGTAGTAAGATTCATAGTTATTATAGTAGTTGCCATAATAGTTGTTGTAGTAGCTGCCATAACCGTAAAGCATGTTATAATAGTTGTTCATATATGCCGAGTTATAGTAGTTACTGCTTACGTCGGTCTGTACAGAGTAGAATGCCGATACAGAGAACGAAGTAGGACGCTTGCCTCCAAACCATGGGTCGAAGAATGAAATGCTGTATGACTGATAGTATCTACCGTTTGTCTGACCACTGATAGTAAGAGTCTGACCGTCTCCCTGAGGAAGAATACCGCGGTAGTTGTCATTCTTTCTGAACAGGTTGGCAAACGAGAAGTTAGTGAACTTCAGACTCAGCTTACCGATGATACCTGTCTGACCCCATCCGGCCGAGAATTCCACCTGGTCGTTAGCCTTTGATTCCAGTCCCCAGTTGATGTCTACCGTACCGTCCTGCACGTTAGGCTGTACGTCCGGCTGTATGTTCTCAGGGTTGAAGTGTCCCATCTGAGCAATTTCACGATAAGAACGTTCCAAAGCTTCCTTACTGAAGAGGTCGCCCGGACGAGTTCTCAACTCACGTCGTACGATGTTTTCATACAGACGGTCATTACCGTTGATTCGCACATGGCTGATAGTAGCCTGCGGGCCTTCGGTGATACGCATTTCGAGGTCGATAGAGTCACCGTCGATGTTGATTTCCACAGGGTCGAGGTTGTAGAACACATAACCTCTGTTGTAATAGTTGTTACCGATGGCATCCTCGTCGCCGCTGATACGTTCGTTCAGCAGTTTCTGGTTATACACATCACCCTTCTTCATTCTCAGCTGTTCGCTCAGGAGGTCAGAAGGGTAAACCGTGTTACCCACCCATGTGATATCTCTCAGGTAGTATTTGTCACCTTCGTATATCTTCATGTATACATCTACCGTCTTGTCGTCGTACTGGCTTACGCTGTCCGTTACAATAAGGGCATCGCGATAACCCAATTCGTTATACTTGTCTATAATGAGCTGTTTGTCAGCCTCATAGTTGCTTTCGATAAATTTCTTGGTACGGAACAGGTTGATAAGTTTACCCTTTTCGTTGGTTTTCTTCATCACCCTCTTCAGCTTCTTGTCTGTCAGTACAGTATTACCGTCTATAATAATCTGATGAACCTTGATTTTCTCTTTCTTGTCGATGTTTACATCCACGTACACCTGTTCTGCATTTGCAGTATCCTCACGTTCCACGATGTTTACTTCGGCATTCTTGAAACCTTTCTCGTCGAAATGCTTCTTGATAAGAATCTTTGCACGGTCAATAAGGTTAGGCGTAATCTGGCTACCCTTTACGAGTCCCAACTTTGCCTGCAGGTCCTCACGCTCGCTTTTCTTTACGCCATGAAACCTTATGTCAGTAATACGCGGACGCTGTTTCAGCTCAATGTGCAGATATATCTTGTTGCCCTCAATCTTGTCAGCCGATATTTTAACGTCAGAAAACAATCCGTGTCTCCAGTACTTCTTTACTGCTCCGGTGATATCGTCACCCGGCACAGTGATAGTCTGTCCTACGGCAAGACCTGAAATGCCCACCAACACGTAGTCTTCGTAATTCTTCACACCTGTCACCTTGATGTCGGCAATCTCGTATTTCTTAGGCGAGCCGTTGTACAGTATCACAGGTTTTTCATTATCGGTATTATTGTCCTGGGCGAAGGCACTGCTGTTTGTGAAAGCCATGCCCATGGTCATCATAGTTATGAGTAAAAGACGGTATCTCATTGCTTAATATTATAATTGTTCACTTGTTTTTCCAAATCGGCGTTCTCTGCCCTGATAGTCGCAAATGGCTTTGCACAGTTCCTCTTCCTTGAAGTCCGGCCAGTAAGTGTCGCAGAAGTACAATTCCGAGTAGGCACACTGCCACAACAGATAGTTGCTCAGTCTTATTTCGCCACCTGTACGGATAAGCAGTTCAGGGTCAGGCATATAGTTGGTAGCCAAATGTTCGTCTATGGTCTTGTCTGTAATTTCACCGGCAGACAACTCGCCGTTTTTCACCTTTTCTGCAATTCTCTTCACTGCATCTGTTATCTCCCACTTGGAAGAATAGCTCAGAGCAAGAGTCAGACACATGCCTGTGTTGCGCGAGGTGTTTTCTATACATCTGTTCAGACGGTCCAGAACCTCCTTCGGCAGCCTTGATGTATCGCCTATGATTCTGAAACTTATATTGTTCTTCATGAAAGTTTCTTCTTCTATCGAGTCCATAAGCAGGCTCATAAGCGCAGCCACTTCATCCACCGGTCTGTTCCAGTTTTCGGTAGAGAATGTATAGAGAGTCAGGAACTTAACTCCCAACCTTGCCGATTCTTCCGCTATGACATGTACTGTTTCCGCACCTGCCTGATGTCCGAAGGTGCGTGCCTGTCCTTTCTCCTTTGCCCAACGTCCGTTTCCGTCCATTATGATGGCAATGTGTGCAGGAATTCTGGTCTTGTCAATTTTTTCTCTGTATAGCATGTTGTCAATATCTGTTTAAGTGATTTATTCTTTTGGCATAAGTCTGTTCAGACAGGCTCTTGTGGCAGTTCCGTCCTGCCAGATAAACCATATGAATGAGCCTTTATTGCCATTATCTTCCACTACGGTAGAATAGCTGCCTTCGTTGCGGTATGCTTCAAGCGACATATTGTTTTTTTCTTGTGTAGGGAAAACCATATAATCTTCTTCTTTTTTCCAGTTCAATCCGTTGTCTGTAGACGAATAGAAATAGTCAAAATCTTCACCATATGCAAATAGCTTGCCGTCGTAACTTATCATGGAGATGTTATTCTGGTTAGGGCATGTAGTAGGATTGTTTGGTTGGAATTTAGTCCAGACTTTGTCGCTGCTTATGTAGCTGAATACATTAGCAGTTGTGCCGGTCTTGGCAGTTCCTGAGTTATTAGTCATAACTACAGTTCTCCATATATTGCTGTTGTGTGTAGATTCAGTAGAAATAGCAGAGAAACGTCCTGATAAATCGTATCCGCTTACGAAAGAACTTTTGCCATCGGTAACTTCTTCACCATTTGCGTTGATAGTTATAACTTTGTTGTCTGTTTTGTTGTAAGCCAGTAGGTTGTCGTTGCTTACAGAAATAAGGTTCGATAATCCGGTCAGACTACCTACTTGTCCGGTAGCATTGTCAATCAGTTTGTATAACTTTCCGTCTGCTACATAATAAATGCCATTATTGAAAGCTGTTGCAGAGTAGATGTTGACATCTGTTCCAGCTACAGTTGAAGAAATATCTTCCCATCCATCAATATTTCCCCTAAGAACATGTGCCTTAAATACTTTAATAACATTACTTTCTGTCTTTCCGAACACATACAAATCTTTATTCATATATACAGCCTTCTGTTCTGTAAGAGTTACATCTCCAACAAACTTCTTATCCCCGAAATGTTTCCAAAACAGTGAGTCCGGATTAAGTTTATGAACATTAACTTTTACTGTATATGGCTTGCCGAATACGAAATTATTCTGCAATTCGCTATAAGCCAAGACCTTGAATGTTACCGCATTCGTGAAATCCAAGGAGTCGGCTGAAGTCCAAAGAGTGTCTTTCCCGTTCTTGTTTACATAATATACACCATTGTCAGCCGAGATAGAGGCCAATACCCTTGTCACGTCAACTTCCTTAGGAAGAGAGTCTTTATTGTAAATCTGTCTGTTTATCTGGTCGATAGTGAACGGAACATGAGCGTAGCTTATAGTGTCTACATAGAAACTGTCATTTCCCTCTGAGTCCTTTCCATATATGGTCTGATGAAGTGTACCTATAGAAAAAGCCTTAATGCTTGACTCTGCAGGATAGTCAATTTCAGTATAGTCACTTTTCAGACATGATGACAAAAAAGCAGTGGTAGCCATAACTCCGGCAACCAATGCAGGTAATATTCTTATTTTCATTTGCAAATGATTACTATGTTACAAGTTGCAAAAGTAGAAAGTTTTTTCGTCTAAACAGAACATTTCCTATAGTTTTATATAAAATTATGGATAAACTGTCCGTTTTTATCGTCCAAATATCGAAAGTATAACATTTTAAACTGTATTTAAATGGTGTTTAAAAGTTATATGGATTATGTGGAATTACCATGTTTTACACTGTCGTTCTTTATTTTAGGTTAACAGACAAAAACTCTTTCAAAGGAATTAGTGCTTCAGAATTTAAGTTCCAATAGTTTGCGTCGCCAAAAAGCCAGTCGCCGGAGCCCAATCTGTTACGTGATTTGCTGCACAGCTTTTGTGCGGTTATATAAGTGTGCAGTTTGCCTTTCCTGTTCGGGATATTATATAATTCATTGCCGGACTTGTCTTTAATGCCTGAAACGCATTTCTCGTAATCTTCGAAACAGTCGAAAAATACAGAGTGCAAGTCGCGTCTTGCAGAGTATTCCATTAGAACTTCTACGTCGCCGTCGCTATGATTGTCCGGATATATGAAATATGGAAACGTAATGTTATGTTTTGACATTCCCTGTTCTATTTCAGTCTTACGCTTTTCGTATCCATATCCCTTTTCCTTGGTGTCTGCATCTGCAATGACTAAAACTTTATCTTCAGTGATTTGCGATTGTGATATCAGATTTATGTTCGTTTCATTAAACAGATTCCCGATGCCATCCATAAAAATAAATTCTATTTCTTTGTCTGGAAAGAAACCATTCAGAATAGCCATTAGGAAATGGTATTCCGGAGTTTTATTGTTTTTGGCTTCGATAAAAATTCTGTTCATATTATCTAATCTCTATTTCTTGATTGATGGAATAGTCAAGGCTCTCTAATGAATAGTGAAAAGCTTTCAATTCGTCATCAGGAGTTCTAAGTAGCTTAAAAGCAGCAGCTGTGTCACTGAAATCATGTAATGCTGCATTTCGGAGGCCTATGATAGAATCAATGTCGTGGGTTGTTACAAACAGTTGGGTATTATTCTTTATGGCTGCATTTATAAGAACTCTCCATAAATCGCTCATTACTGAATGGTGGAAACCGTTGCTGATTTCATCAACAAGCAGAGTGCCGTCTTTACAATCGTATATAGCGGTTAGCAGAGAAACTATTTTTCTTGCTCCGTCGCCCATCATATTTACAGGAATACGTTTGGCAAGACCTATGTCGATAAGCATTTCCTTGTCTGTAAAAATGAAGTCTTTGATGCGTGGCTCGATTAATTTCAACCCTTCCACTATAAAACGTTCATCCTTGTTCTGTAGAATATTCTGTAATCCCTGTATGGATGCATTGAAATCGTATTTCGGACTTAAGTATGTACAACGCAAAGATTCTGTATAATCCTTGGCGATTAGTCGAGTGGCATTGCTTGGAGCCTCAGAGTTGAAATGCAATGAAGACGAGAACTGCTCGTTGTTAATCTTGAACTCAAATCTCAGTCCATACTGCTCCTCCTCTACATTTGAAAGGATGTTTGGGTCATCTGTATTGATGGAAATGTTTTTCTGATTTCTGACAAACAGATGAATGTTCAAGTCGCGTATTTCCTCATTCTCAGTCCGGATGTGGATAGGACAGGTCGAATCTAAGTTGTAGAAATCCAATTTAAGGTCATCCAAACGCGATTTGTTATATCCTCGCATTATGTTGACATTGATTGGGAGTATCGGATTTGATAAACCACTGGCCAAGAACAATGATTCCAATAAAGAGGATTTGCCGCAATTATTCTTCCCGAAGAAAAGATTAATTTGTCTGAGCCCTCCTATTGAAGCATGTCTTATACCTCTGAATCTTTCTATTTCGATTTTTTTAAACATAGTCCTTGAATACTCCAATTATGGTTTAGAACGCAAATTTAATCAAATATATGTATTGTAAAATAGAGTTAACAATGTTTTTGCTTCTAATATGCATATTTTGTTTTCTATTCTTCAGTACCGAAACATCCCGGAGCCGGTACATACAGCGGATGATTCTTGAAACCTATGTTTATGAGCTTTCCGCTGTCCGTCAGACGCTTTATTTGCTGCATGGCCATATAGCGTGTCATTGAGCAGAGTTCCTGTAGCTTTGGTCTGGTGACGGTCTTCTCCTTTCTGAAATATTCAGTCAGTAGAGAGTCTACTTTCTCATCCGGGATTGTTGCTGAATGTTTTCCTTTCACCTTCTCCATTCCCGTTTCGTTTATACACTTCTGCACCCTTTCCATAAATTCCTTTTCCGGGTTGATATTGACCGATTTCAGCTCTATCTCCTTGCTGCTCTCCTCTCCGGTACAGATTCCGCTTTTAGGTCTCAGGCTGATGTCGAAACTGCATAATCCCTCTAATCTGACAATCTTTCCCTGCCCCAACTGATTGGCTATCTCATCCTGAAAGGCTATTATGACGGCATTAATATCAGCTGATGTAAGTGTGCTTTTCATGTGGATATTGTCTACAATCCCCTTTGTGCCAATGGTTTGCCTGTCGCAGATTCTGATGTGGTATTTCGATTTCAGTTTATCTGCCTTGTTGTCCGGATTTTTGTAAAAATCGTATTTAATCTTTCCCATAATCTTGTTTTTTTAATGTTTCTGTCAATATATTTTTTTGCTGCCGACCATGGTAGGCAATGCTGCTGACGATAGTCGGCACCATTGCTGACGATGGTGGGCATTGCTGCCGACGATGGTCAGCACCAAAAAACATCGGCTTGTTTTCACCCTGTTTCCGATATGCAAAAGTACGGAATTAATTTCTTTTAAAGTCCGCCTTTATCCGTGTATTTTTATATTAATCATAACTGTTATAGGTTATCTTTGATATTTCTGTATTTATTTATATTTTTGCACATTATATGATAGACATTACATGGTAAATAAGAAATATACGTTTATAGATTTGTTTGCAGGTTGCGGAGGTCTGAGCTTAGGGTTTGAAGAAGCCGGGTTTGAAGGGATTCTTGCCATAGATAATTGGCAGGATGCTCTTTATACTTATGCTGCAAATAGGAATGTATCAAGGACTTTATGTGCAGATATTTCAACTATAAATCCACAAACGATAAAAGATACATACAATATTGAAAATGTTGATGTTATTATAGGTGGACCTCCGTGCCAGGGATTTTCTGTTGCAGGAAAACGCATCATTGAAGATGAAAGGAACCTTTTGTATAAGTCTTTTGTGGATTTTGTTTCCTGTTTTCATCCTAAGGCGTTTGTAATGGAAAATGTACCCAATATTTTAAGTATAGGTGGTGGAATTGTTCGTGAAACGATAATTCGGGATTTTGAGAAATTAGGATACAGTGTGAGTGTGAAAGTCTTGACAGCTTCAGATTATGGTGTACCTCAAAATAGGAAAAGAGCTGTGTTTGTAGGAATATCTGATGGAATGGATTTTGAATTTCCTAAAGCTTTAGAAACTGAAAAGATTACAACTTTTGAAGCTATAAGCGACCTCCCGGAAGGTTCATTGCCTGAAGGCAGTGATTATCCTATTGAAGCATGCAGTGATTATCAGCGATATGTGCGTAAATGTAGCAAAGGCATTTATAATCATGAAATTACTGCTCATAATAATAGAACTACAGAAATTATTTCTCTTGTCCCGGATGGTGGTAACTACAAGGATTTGCCTGACGAATTTAAAAGAACCCGTAATGTGCATATAGCTTGGACAAGACTTTCCAGTCAAAAGCCAAGTATAACAATTGATACCGGTCATCGCCACCATTTTCATTATAAATGGAATAGGGTGCCTACTGTGCGTGAAAGTGCAAGAATTCAGTCTTTTCCTGATTGGTATATTTTTCTTTGCAGTAAAACGAGTCAATACAAACAGGTAGGAAATGCTGTGCCTCCTCTGATGGCAAAAGCTATAGCTTTACAATTATTGAATACATTATGGCAAAAAAAGAAATAATATATTATCAAGTCCCGGATGAATACTGGCATAGATTGCATTTTGTGAGGCCACGTTTTAAAAGCAATATTGAAAGTGTATTGCTTTACATGGCTAACGAATGTTGCCGAATACCAAAGTTGTCTTGTGAAGAGTACAGCAGAAGATATTTTGAAGCTATTCGGATGTTCCCTGGCAATATTGATATGGCGGACAAGACGCTTCATAATTGGCGTACGGAGATTCCCGCATTATTTGGCTTTTATAAAGAAAATAAGGAAATCGGCGTTACAGAAACGTCTGAAATGGCAAAGTTCCTTCATGTCAATCAGGATTTGACTCAGTTTTTGAGGCTGTTTCTGTTTTCTTTCCAGTTTCCAGGTGGCCATATGAAACCAAAAGATTTGAAAGAAATCATATATCATAACATAAGATTTAAACCAGCGCGAACTATTGTTCAGGTTTTGATGGAAGGAAACAGAATTCTGAGTCAAACAAACAGTGAGAAAGAAATGACCATTTCGGCGGAAGAAGCTACATATTGCATTTTCAATGATATACGTGTTACAAGCGGTTTGGTTTCTGTTGATGAAGTTGCAAGAACAATTCTGTATAACAGAAAAAATAGAATTAAATACTATAATCCAAATGACAGAAAAACGCTCTCATTGGCAGGTACTCCTCGTACAAAAGGAGATATGACACGTTATGCAGGAGATATTCTTGATTATATGGAAATCGCCAACTTGTTGGAAAAACGCAATGGATATTTTTCTTTAAAAGGTAACGAATTGAAAGTGTTGAGTGTTTTTGCGGAAGATGACACATGGTTTGATGGATATGAGTCATTTTATGGCAAGGAAAATATAGAAACAAGCGAATTGGCAAAAGTAGAGCCGTCTTGGTTTGAATATGTCAATAATTCAATGAATCCACAACTCTTTAAGACTGATTTACGTTCCGTTATAGGAAAAGATACAGAAATCGATGTGATTTTTGATGAGCGTATAAAAGATGTGGTAATGTCGGATGATAAAACAACTAAGGATATTGGAAACCTTGGTGAAGCGATAATTTGTGGACACGAAAAGATGCGTTTAAAGATAAACGGTTATGAAGGTTTTATACGGTTTGTGCAAATTGTAGATAGTCCTACTTATCATCCAGGTTTTGATATTGACAGTTTCGAGGCTGACGGTACAGAAGACCATAGATACATAGAAGTAAAAACTACTATTAGTAAGAGAAAGATACAAATGTATGGATTTCACATGTCGCCAAATGAATGGAGAGTTGCAGGAACGATAAAGGAACACTATTACATTTACAGGCTGATGTTGAGTGAAACTGATAAAATTCTTTTTGTCTTACGAAATCCTGTGAGCCTTTATAAGAATGATATGATTGAGGCAGAACCACGTGACGGAATGGAGATAACATTCTCTACAGACAATTTTAAACCTACCAAATTACTTGTATGGAAAAAATAAAAGTTGCATCATTGTTTTGCGGATGTGGTGGAATGGATTTAGGTGTTATAGGCGGTTTTTCTTATCTTGGTAAGGAGTATATGGAGAATCCGTTTGAAATAGTGTATGCTGTTGATAATGATGAATATTGTACAAAAATATATAATGACAACTTTAAACATAAATGTATAGTTAAGGACGTGCGTGATATTAAGGTTGATGAGATGCCTCAATTTGATATGCTTATTGGCGGTTTCCCTTGTCAGTCGTTCTCTATATCAGCCCAAAATCCACCACGCTTAGGCTATAAGGATGAAAGAGGCATGCTGTTTTTCGAGATGGTAAAGATTTTGAAGGAACGCCAACCGAGACTCTTTGTTGCGGAAAATGTGAAAGGAATTCTTTCTGCAAACAAAGGGAAAGCTTTTCCTATGATTGTTGATGAATTCAGGAAAGCAGGATATATGGTAGCTCACAAATTGCTATCAGCTTCGGATTACGGTGTCCCACAAAAGCGTGAACGTGTTATAATTGTAGGATTTAAAAATAAGGAAGACTTTTATAAGTTCCATTATCCTTTAAAAGTAAAGAGCTCGGAACGTAAGGTTCTGAGAGATGTTATTATTGAGGAATGTAATCGTGACGAGTCGTTGTTTTTTAGTGAAAAAGCAGTTGCCGGAATGTTGGCAGTTAGAGAAAAGATGAATAAAGGCCGTGTAATGTCCCTGACTGAACCTTGTAATACTATTAGTGCCCATCTTGCGAAGGTAAGTCTTAACAGCACTGACCCTGTGTTTATGGTAGGTGATAGATACAGACGTTTTTCTTCTCGTGAAGCGGCTCGTATACAATCGTTTCCTGATTCATTTATTTTTAACTCTGTTTCGCAAATAAGGCAATATAAGGCAATAGGAAATGCCGTCCCTCCTGTAATGATGTGGCATATCGCAAGGTCATTACAGTCTTGTATCAATACTCCTTGCTTAGAGAGGAATATAGTAGACTCGATGTCTGTAGTTAATAATACTCCAGTTCAGTTGTCTCTTTTTTAGGGCTCTTTAGTCTTTTGTTGTACATATAGCATTTGATAAATGCCATTTAATAGGTGAAGTTTTATGACTTGAGAGTATAATAATTTAGTTCTTTAAGTTATTATAATATGTTGATATATTGTATAATGTGAATCAACTAAGTTAGATTTGAGTTATATTACTTCCTCCATCGTTGTGAAAAACCGGATAGTTTTTATTACCTTTGTGCAGTCCCGCGCCGCCAGACGCTTTATCATGGAGCGTAGGAAGGGAGGGACAAGACATATTGAAAGGCGTTTACTACGCTTTGGTTTTGACGTT
>CALUJF010000017.1 GCA_944320855.1 uncultured Phocaeicola sp. | reverse complement strand
GCATTGTATCAAGATGCATACAGATTACATACACAAATATTGCATCTTATTGAAATACAGATATGTATTGGAGAGGCCCAAGCTGCGATAGAATAATAATGCTAAGAAAGTAGCAGCTTTAGAAAAAAGTCATACCAAAGCGCATACACTTTACATACACCGGCAATGTAACCTATTGGGGAATAATCGTATATGAAAGTGGCGCAGGCTGCTATAGAGGAATAAATCCTATTTAAAAGACAGATTAAATATAAAAAGTATGGTGAATCAATTCTGATACGCCATACTTTTTTGTTTTATTACCCTTCAACTCTAAAATCATAAACAAAAGGATTCGTCGTTTTTCTTAATAAAAATAAGGGCATAAAAAAAGGGAATCTTCCCAGACTCCCAATCTTCATTAACCTTAAATCTAATACCATGAAAAACACAGTGCAAATATACGGGTTTTATGTTATGTAACATATGAAATCACAATAAAAATGCATGAATTTAACTATATTTTACTATACAAAGATAGTTATAAATATTTCATAACATTTTATTTCCCTTTTCGCCTTGAAATTTCATCTCTTAGCATTGCCGCCCTCTCATAATCCTCATTATTGACGGCAGCCTCCAAATCCATCTGGAGCATATCTGTACCGACTGAATTGAGCGGCATACTGAAGCCGGAACCGTCGGATGTAACGATTCGTATCTTTTCTTTCTCCAATATTTCATCAGTAACAAAAATTGGAAAACCCATTTTCAGAGATAAAGAAAAAGCATCTGTAGGACGAGAATCAACCTTAAAAGTACTTCCGTCCGGACGTGTACAATAGATATATGAATTGAAAACGCCATCATTGACATCATAGATTACGGCTTTATTAACCGTCACACCTGACTCGAGAAGCAAGGATGCAACTAAATCGAAAGTCAATGGGCGAGGTGTCTTATATCCAGACATACCTGTCCTTAAATCAGCAGCCTCACGGTCACCGATAATCATTGCAAGTCGTCTTTTCGAATCATTGCCGCAGACTTCCTCCAATATGAGGGCATGCGATGTGGAAGGCCTCAACAAGTCTGATATACCGCTTATTATAACTTCTATTTCATCCATACTAAAAATATATTAGTTACCATATGTCCAACAAATATAAACAAAAAATTATACCTTACAGCATGATTCGATAAATATTAATGGGTAAACTTTTTAATAATAAACTCGCTGCAGCAAATGTTGTATGGATTTTTATTTATACATTTGTATTATCTTACTAACTGAATTCTATTAAGATAAACTGTATATAGATGGATAACGAACACTGGTATGCGATGTATGTAAAAATGCATCATGAAAAGAAAACTGCCGAGAAACTATATAAAATGGGGGTTAGACATTACTTACCGTTACAGGAAACAGTAAAGCAATGGAGCGACAGAAAGAAAAAGGTAAAGGAAATAGTCATTCCGATGATTATCTTTATAAAATCGGATGATAAAACCAGAATAGAAGTTCTAAAGTCTATTCCGTCAGTTAACGGAACAATGATAGACAAGGCTACCCACAAACCGGCAATCATAAGAAATGAAGAAATGGAACGTTTCATGTTTATGCTTGACTATTCGGAAAATACTGTGAGATTCTGCAGCGAACCACTGAAACCAGGAGAAAAAGTGGAGGTGATAAAAGGTCCCCTTAAAGGACTTACAGGTGAACTTATAGATATAGACGGCAAAAGTCAGGTTTCTGTCCGGTTGGAAATGTTAGGATGTGCTATGGTAGAGATGCCTGTAGGATTCTTAAAAAAGATAGAACACAAGGGATTATAACATCAATTTGATATATAAACACCGTATAAACAGTAAAAATGAAGTTTTTACTTGTGGTTCTGATGATTTTTTCTAATTTTGCAGTCGGTCAATATAAACATTGATTTATCTGGTATTACAAACAGAAAGAGAATATATAAAACCTTACAAACAATTGTTATAATGGAAAACGACTGCAAATATCTCCATCCCGAGATGGAAACTATGACGAGAGAAGAAATAGAGAAACTGCAACTGGAAAGACTGCAAAAAACAGTAAGGCATTGCATGAATTCTCCTTTCTACAGAAAAAGATTTGAAGAATATAACCTTAAACCTGAAGATATAAAAACGCTCGATGATATCAGAAAGATACCATTCACTACTAAGCAGGATTTGCGTGACAATTATCCATACGGACTTTCGGCCGTACCGCTTAAGGATGTAGTAAGGCTGCATTCGTCAAGCGGAACTACGGGAACTCCAACAGTAATACTTCACACTCAGAAAGACCTCGACGAATGGGCCAATGCCGTGGCAAGATGCCTTCATATGGTAGGACTGAGAGCTGGAGATATATTCCAAAATTCATCAGGATACGGTATGTTTACAGGTGGATTAGGATTCCAATATGGAGCTGAACGCCTCGGAATGCTTACTGTTCCCGCAGCTGCCGGAAACACTAAAAGACAAATCAAATTCATAACTGATTTCGGTACAACAGCCCTGCATGCAATACCAAGCTATGCGGGACGATTGTATGAAGTAATGGAGGAAATGGGAATAAATCCGGCCAAAGACACCAAACTGAGAACACTGATTATCGGTGCAGAACCACACTCTGAGGAACAAAGAAAGAGAATAGAAAAAATGCTTGGAGTGAAGGCATACAATTCGTTCGGTATGTCGGAAATGTGCGGTCCTGGGGTAGCTTTCGAATGTACAGAACAGAACGGCCTTCATATATGGGAGGACTACTATATAGTGGAAATAGTAGACCCTGAAACACTCGAGCCTGTACCTGACGGTGAAGTGGGCGAACTGGTACTTACTACCATAAACCGTGAGGCCATGCCGTTACTGAGATACAGGACAAGAGACCTGACGAGATTCCTGCCCGGAGAATGTAAGTGCGGACGCCATCACAGACGCTTGGACCGCATGAAAGGCAGAAGCGACGACATGATTATACTGAAGGGTGTGAACATCTTCCCTATACAGATAGAAACCATACTTATGCAGTTCAAGGAACTCGGCTCTGACTATCTGATTACACTTACCAACCTCGATGCAAACGATGAAATGACGGTGGAAGTGGAACTGAACGAATTTACAGACGATTTCGGCTCGCTGCAGAAGCTTACAAAGGAAATTACACGACAGCTTAAAGACGAAATCCTGATAACACCAATTGTGAAGCTTCTTCCTAAAGGCAGTCTGCCAAAACAGGAAGGAAAGGCTGTGAGAGTAAAAGATTTGCGTAAAACATTAATTTAAAGATATATTTATCATGACTGTACATCAACTATCAGTATTTGTAGAAAATAAATCGGGAACTCTCCTAAAGGTTCTTGAGCTGCTTAAAGAGGCTGAAATACAGCTTATTGCTTCTACTATCTCCGACACTGTGGAATACGGTATATACAGAATCATATGCTCCGACCCCCAAAGGGCCTTCCAGACATTGAACAATGCAGGTATATCTGCCAATGTTTCGGAAGTGTTTGCCATAACGCTTGACAACTATCCCGGAAGAGCTGCAGATGCCATAAAAAGCTTTACTGATGCCGGAATAGGAATCTCATACTTGTATTCTTTCCTGCTTGGAGGAAAAGGAATCCTCGTATTCAGAACAGACGATGTAGAAAAGACAAGACAAGTGATAACAGAAAACAAAATGAGCTATCTGGAGGACAAAGACCTGAACTCAATGGCATAAAGAAAAGAATACGGATAATTAACTTATTTGAAAGTTATCATCTTGTTGCTAATAAAGTTTACAGCACCATAGACAAAAAGTCCGAGGAACTGTGCCAGATATTCATTGAGATGAAGAAGTTCCACCAGAACAAGAAGGAACACAAACTGGGCGCTGTAGGCCAAGGCAAAAGCTATAAGGAAGAACAGTATCTGACGCTGGATGCTGTTCTTTTTTGTTTCTTTGTCAAGAGGGAAAATCCAGTACTTGCACCACATGAAATTGTTTATCTGAGCTGCCGTGTATGCAGATATATTAGCTATCATATAGTCAAGATTACATATATCCATAAGCAGCCATACCACCAATGCAGCAATAATGGCATTAAGTGTTCCTACTATGATAAATCGTATGATGCGTACCGTTTCTTTCATTAAATAAAACCAAAAATATGGCACGGAAACAGGTATAGTCAAAACACACCTATATCCGTGCCTTATAAAGTAAATTAAAAACTATTTATCAGTTCTTTTCCTTGATATCAACTATCAGATTAAGTTCGTCAAGCTGTTTCTGGTCGATAAAGCCAGGAGCATCAAGCATAACATCTCTACCTGAGTTGTTCTTAGGGAATGCTATACAGTCGCGGATTGAATCCAGACCTGCAAAGAGTGATACCCAACGGTCAAGACCGTAAGCAAGACCACCATGAGGAGGTGCACCGAACTTGAACGCGTTCATCAGGAAGCCAAACTGTTCCTGTGCCTTTTCAGGAGTAAATCCAAGGATTTCGAACATCTTTGCCTGAAGCTGTGAATCGTGGATACGGATAGAACCACCTCCTACTTCAACACCGTTGATAACCATATCGTATGCATCTGCACGAACTGCAGCAGGGTCAGTGTCAAGAAGTGCGATATCTTCATCCTTAGGATGAGTGAATGGGTGGTGCATAGCCATCAAGCGGCCTTCTTCTTCGCTCCACTCGAACATTGGGAAGTCAACAACCCACAGACAAGCAAACTTGTTCTTGTCGCGCAATCCCAACTGATTACCCATTTCAAGACGGAGTTCGCAAAGCTGCTTGCGTGTCTTCATCACATCGTCACCGCTGAGGATAAGAATCAAGTCACCCGGTTTAGCTCCGAATGCTTCTTTCATCTTCTGCAATACTTCCTGTGAATAGAACTTGTCAACGCTTGACTTCACGTTACCGTCAGCCTCAACACGTGCGTAAACCAATCCCTTGGCACCAATCTGAGGGCGTTTCACGAAGTCAGTAAGCTGGTCAAGCTGCTTGCGTGTATATGTAGCAGCACCTTCGGCACAGATACCGCCGATGTATGCAGCATTGTCGAATACTGAGAAACCAGAACCTTTCAGAACATCCATCAGCTCTACAAACTTCATTCCGAAACGCAAATCAGGTTTGTCGCTACCGTAATATTTCATTGCGTCTGCCCATGGCATACGGATGAACGGTTCAGTAAGCTCTACACCGCGCAATTCCTTGAACAGGTGTTTAGCCATACCTTCGAATGTATTGATGATATCTTCCTGTTCAACGAAGCTCATTTCGCAGTCTATCTGAGTAAATTCAGGCTGACGGTCGGCACGAAGGTCTTCATCGCGGAAACATTTTACAATCTGGAAATAACGGTCGAAACCGGAAACCATAAGCAACTGTTTAAGTGTCTGTGGTGACTGTGGAAGTGCATAGAACTGTCCCGGATTCATACGTGACGGAACGACAAAGTCGCGTGCACCTTCAGGAGTAGAACCGATAAGCATAGGAGTTTCCACTTCGAGGAAGCCCTTGCTGTCAAGATAGCGGCGCACTTCCATTGTCATGCGGTGACGCAATTCCAAGTTCTTGCGCACAGCAGTACGACGAAGGTCGAGGTAACGGTACTTCATACGAAGGTCGTCACCACCGTCAGTATTGTCTTCGATTGTGAAAGGAGGAGTCTGAGCTGAGTTCAGGATGTTAAGTTCAGAAACGATGATTTCGATATCACCTGTAGGAATATTATTGTTTTTGCTTGAACGTTCGTTCACGGTACCTTTTACCTGAATAACGAACTCACGTCCCAGATGATTAGCTTTTTCACAAAGGTCGGCATTCACATCGGTATTGAAAACCAACTGTGTGATACCATAACGGTCGCGGAGATCGACGAATGTCATTCCTCCCATTTTGCGTGTACGCTGTACCCATCCGGAAAGCGTTACATTTTTGCCTGCATCGGCAAGTCTCAACTCGCCACAAGTATGACTTCTAAACATATTATGAGTATTTTAATCTTTTGAACGACAAAGTTAGTACATGTTTTTGATTTATGCAATTATATTCACTTTTGAGTTTCTTCAAGCTTGGCCTTTAGGCGCTCAAGAAGGTATATAGGCCCCTGCATCTTGGGGTTGTCACAATTTATCTCAGCCTGCGTAACAAGCTTTGCAAGAGTATCTTTCAGATTAGGAATATATGTTGCCTTGTCCAACTGTATAGACTCAGGCAAATCCATACTCTTAAACCATTCCTCAAGTTCGCGAAGTTCATCACGAGTGTAAAGTTTAGATTCTATTTTTGCCATAAATATTTTATATAAATCTGTATCATATAAATTAAAAAGGATAGCCCACCGCAAAATGGAAAGCAAAATCGCGCGAGAAATCCGGTACGATAAGAGGGAACCTGTCAATACCTCTTCCCGTAGGATTCACAGCTTTCATACCTCCATCGAATCGGAGAATAAGAAAATCAAGGTCGAAACGTATTCCCAGACCATATGAAACCGCTATCTCCTTGTAGAAACGGTTGAAAGCAAACTGCCCAGTAGAATCTGAATATCTGTTCTTCAATGTCCACACGTTTCCGGCATCAATGAATGCTGCAGCATTTAATTTCCAAAACAGGTGTGTCCTGTATTCCACGTTCAAATCCAATTTTATATCACCCGTATGATTGACATAATCAAGTGTTCCCGAAGCACCACGATATCCTCCCGGTCCCAAAGAACGTACGCTCCATCCTCTTACGCTGTTTGCACCTCCTGAGAAATAAAGTTTTTCGAAAGGCAAACTTTTTGAGTTTCCGTAAGGGATAGCAATACCCGTACCTATATGAAACACTACAGCATTTCTATCGTCAATCATGATATTCTTTGCAAAATCGAAGTCTGTCTTTACATATTGGGCAAAACTGATATTTCCCATTCTGAAGGATTCTCCGTCAGACGGTTTTCCGTGTATCAACTTTGAGAAACCGTAAATAAGGTTACCGGACTCTTCTATATTGAAACGGATGGAGTATGAACTTTTTTTGGCTGTCTGCTGAGTTGAAACTCCGGCACTGTTGTAAGTATAAGTGTAGCCTAACCTAACGATGAACAGGTCTTCATAACTGTATCTCAACAGTGGATTTATCTCATCCATATAATTAAGGTATTCGATAAATGTTCTCGACCTGTATGGCATATAGATATAATTTATATCGAGTACATCAAGCCTGTGACTCGCCCTTCTTCTGCTGTTCCATCTGTAGCTCCATGCTGCCGAAGCCAATGTTCGTTCGAATTCAGGTCTGATTTGCCAGTTGTACTTCGCACTGACCTGCGACTTGGCATTCACACTCTTCTTGAAGTCAGATTTCAGAAAGGGGAACATGAACTCCGGAAACTCAAGACTTGTCTCAACACCATATTCCGTATAGTTATTGTTTGAATATCCTTCAAGCCCCGTCACAGCCTCGTAAGCACCTCTGACCTTGATATTAAACGTTTCGGAACCTTTAAAAAGATTTCTGTGCGTGTATGTTACAGAAGCAGCCGCTCCCAAATCGCCGGCCGAGTTCGTACCTTCTACCTGAAAAGAAAGAGTCTTGTTCTTATTCTTCGATAATGATACATATGCATCAAGATAGGCTGAGTCATTGTCAAGATGTTCGACAAATCTTATGTTGGAGTATTTCAGTATTCCCAAGCGTGACAAAGATGAATATGTTGACATCACATCACGGTTGGAATACAGTTTTCCCGGCACTATCCTATTATGCGAAGCAATCACTCCGGGACGCAAGAACAACTTATCGTCGTACAGGATGTTTATACCGTCATACTGTATAGTATCGACCGTAGAAGACTCGTTTGCAGCATAGACATTGTCTCCGTCCAGAATGTAATTTACGTTTCTTATTTCATACTGGCGGTGTAAAGAGCCAGTAGTCTCTCCCCTGCTGCTACTCAATGATATATTCATTGTCAGGTCAATCTCATATGTGCCACTGACTGTATCTGCCTGAAATGTGATATAGTCTTTGTTGAATCTGTAGTATCCCCTGTTCAGAAGATATTGCGCAATATTGTTTCTTTCCTCCTCAAGCATATTGACATTGAAACGCATACCTTCCTTCAATCCGCTTTTTACAGAATCATTCATCAACATTCCTCGTATCACATAATCCTCAACATTATAATTGATACTGGAAATCATATAAGGCTTGCCTGAAGACACCTTGTAATATGCATCAAGTTTGTTCTTTTTCTTTTTTTCTTCTAATGACACCTGCGCACCGAGATAACCTTTGTTCTGTACGGCTCCAAGAATCTGCAATCGTGTTTCTTCGGCTACAGACGGGTCGTATATTCTCGGTGCATCCCCTATTCTACGCAGCAACCTGTTTATCCATTTCGTTGAATCATTACCCGATGCGCAATAGATGTACATTGGTAGCTTTACGAGGCTGAACCATTTGGAGTTGGGCTTTTGGCGAACGTACGAATACATTTCCGAAGACTTTATCTCGCTGTTGTCGCTGCTGATATGTACTTCGTCAAGCAAATATTGTCCTTCAGGTATGAATTTACCCACAGAACACCCGCCGAGCAGCAGTGAGATAATTATGGTGAATATGTATGTACGAAACTGATTCATCATTCGGAAAATCAAACTTATTTATTTGCAAATGTACATAAAATTCCACTAACAGTATATATACTGATGAAAATATCATCTTACCGGCAATAAGATTATTTTTATCAGCTTATGATTTAAAGATTACCAATAATTGACTATTATAACTTATCTGCCGACATATGTAAAACAATTTACTTACATATGTCAGTAAGCTTACCTACATATGTAAGTATGCATACTGACATATGTAGGCAGACAATAATTCTTCTGAATTTTCATAGATACAATAAAAAATTCAGCTTACTTCCTCGAAATCCACGAAGTTAAACTTTAAATAATATATATGTTAATTGAAAATATCTTCTTAGCTTTGTCGGGAATAACATCAGACTATTTAAATCATGCTCAGTAAAAATAAAATAAAGTTTATCCGCTCTCTGGAATTGAAGAAATTCAGAAAAGAGAACAAGGCATTTTTAGCAGAAGGAAACAAGTTGGTATCCGACCTTGCCGGACATTTCAGATGCAAGCTATTGGTATCAACTCCTGAATGGCTCAACTCCAACACACATATATCGGCTGACGAAATAATAACTGTAGAAAAGGACGAACTGTCGCGTGCCAGTCTGCTCAAAACGCCGCAAGATGTTTTGGCCGTTTTTGAAACACCTTTCTATCAATTATCAGAAGACAATCCACGGAAGGAACTATGCCTGGCACTCGATGATGTGCAGGACCCGGGAAATCTCGGTACCATCATAAGAGTAGCCGACTGGTTCGGGATAAAAAACATATTTTGCTCAAACGGAACTGCCGATGCATTCGGTCCGAAAACAGTACAGGCTACCATGGGCGCACTTGCGAGAGTTAAATTACACTATTGTGATTTGAAGGAACTGATTTCAAAACTTGATGATGTACCGGTTTTCGGAACTTTCCTCGATGGCAAAAACATCTACGAAAATGAATTATCAGCCAATGGACTTATCGTGATGGGAAATGAAGGAAACGGTATCAGCAAAGAGGTCTCGGAACTTATCAATAGAAGAATACTTATACCTAACTATCCTCAAGGCAACGAAACTTCAGAATCATTGAATGTGGCTATAGCAACAGCCATTGTATGCTCTGAATTCAGAAGACGGCAGATTTAAGACAATCGCACAACAATACTGTTGTCCGAAAAGCACATATCTGAAACATTGAACGAAGTTACATAATATGCATTAAGAGTAAGGAGTTTATTATCATCCTCTGATGGTAATTGGCTCCTTAACTTTTTATCATTATCCACGAACAAGACTGTTGAATCCGGCATCTGTTCCGGTGTTCCACATAATGATATCTTAGGAGAATCGTACGACAGCACAATCAGACCGTTAAGCCACTCCGTAAAACTTCTTTCCTCTGTAAAAGGACAATACTCTGTTACGGCACCCGTCTGTTCGTCTAATTGGACAACCTGATTCTTCAGAAACAGCCCCAAATGCGGAATATACAATCTGTGTGAAGCAAATCTTTTCATCAGAAATCTTATCTCTCGGAAACACGTTTGATATTGTCTACCACATTTCCGTCTCTCACCTTTCTGTCAGAAACACGTACTTCCTGTTCCTTTGATTCCGGCTTATCGTTTTCCTGATTTTGAGAAGCCTTATCTGAGACTTCTACGGGCTTACCGGCCGCATCTGAGCTAAAGCTTCCTTCTCTGTAACGTAACAGCTTAATGTTATTGATAAGTACGGTAGCATCAGTCGAATCAGGATTACTGTAATACACGAAACCACTGATACTCTTATATTTATACGCTGAATCAGGTTGCAGCACCAACTGTTCTTTTCCTGACTTTTCTATAACCTTCGACATTGCTAAAATACTGTCATTGTCAAATGTTATTTTCATAGAAACAACAGCTTTTGCAGTGTTCTTTTCATACGCTAAGAAGCTATAATCAGCCTCAAGCACAAGGATATCCTTATTGTGGAAGGTAGTATCAGCCTTGAGGTCAAACATAAGCCTGTTGGTAAGCGGAGAAGTAGTAAGCCAATACAGATTTCTGTCGGACCACACATCTACAGAGTCGCCGGAAAGCGATACAGAAATCTGACCGCTTCGTTTGTTCAGTTCCGACTTCATCTGCTCTTCGGCCATTTCATACCGTTTCTGAAGATTCTTGTAAATATCTGTAAGTTCCTTAGTGTTTCTTGTGTACCAGACCATTGAAGAGTCAAACTCCGCCTCAGTCACACCATGCTTCTTGAACACATAATTTTTATAAGACTCACGCTTATACCTTTCTGAATAGTTCAAATCATTACCCATGGTGAGAGCCAGATGATAGTCGTACAGCAATTCTTCCATAGCAGACGGCTGTATGATATCATCAGGAATTTGTTTACCACAAGAAACTACGGTAAAAACTGTTCCAAAAAGCAATATGCGTAAATATCCATTCATAAAAATCGTGTATTGATTATTTCTTTTCTGTATGTGACAATGAATTCAGATAACCGCTGTAGAATATGAGCAACGCTATTATTCCACAACTGATAGCGGCATCGGCAAAGTTGAAGATAGGACTGAAAAATATAAAGTGCTCTCCTCCTACCAGTGGCATCCAGTCAGGCCAGTAAGTGTCGATAATCGGGAAGTAGAACATGTCTACTACTTTTCCATGCAGCCAGTCTGAATATCCCTCTCCCACAGGTACGAAACTTGCAATCTGTGTTCTTGTACTTTCGCTGAATATTTCACCATAGAACACACAGTCTATTATATTGCCTATGGCACCCGCCAAAACTAACGACAGGCATACTATATAACCAGTCTTGACCTTTTTAGGCTGACGGACAAGTTTGGCTATATACCACGTAATCAATATGACAGCTACTATGCGGAAGATGGTAAGGAACAGTTTGGCAAATATCTCCAAACCGAAAGCCATACCGTTATTCTCGGTAAAATAAATGTAGAACCAGTCTGTTATCTTATAATTCTGATGCAGGAACATGGTTGTTTTCACCCAGATTTTTATAATCTGGTCTATAATCAATACCACTGCCACTATAATTGCGGCCATCCTGCCTTGAGAAAATATCTTGTTCATATTAAATACCTATGTAATCAGTAAAACTTAAAACACAATAAGACTGAAATTTAATCTAAAAAATTGAGAACCGAAAAGACTTCGATTCTCAATTCCATAAAATAATAAAAATTACTTCTTTCCTTGTTGTTTAGCTTCAATACTTAAAGTTGCATGAGGTACTGCACGAAGACGTTCTTTTGGTATTAGCTTGCCTGTTTCGCGACAAACTCCATACGTTTTGTTTTCTATACGTACCAAAGCAGCCTGCAGATTCTGAATAAACTTAAGCTGTCGCGATGCCAGACGAGTAGTTTCTTCCTTAGACAAAGTGCTTGCACCTTCCTCCAATACTTTGTATGTAGGTGAAGTATCGTCTGTATCGTTACCATCAGCATTCATGATACTGCTTTTAAGTTTCTCATAGTCGCGTTCCGCGAGCTGAAGCTTTTCCATGATAATGGCACGGAACTCCTCGAGTTCTGCGTCAGAGTACCTTGTTTTCTCAGCCATAGTGTTTTAAGTTTAAAAATTAATAATAGTACCTGCCAGATGTTACAACACCCGGCAGATGAGAACATTTATCACTGTTTAACCACTTTCACAAACAGGGAGAAGTCGTCAAAGTTGAGTTCTGTTCCTTCGGAAACTTCATCTGCAAGTTCAAGTGAGTTTGCTAATACTTGATTGCAAATATAATTATTATATTCATTTACAGCATCATCTGTATTGGAATTTCTTGATAAAGTGATATTTATTTTATCAGTTATTTCAAATCCGCTACTTTTTCTGATGTTCTGAATACGATTTACAAGTTCGCGTGCTATACCTTCGCGCTTAAGTTCCTCTGTGATAGTCACCTCAAGAGCAACTGTAAGACGTCCTTCGTTGGCAACAAGCCATCCTGGGATATCTTCGCTGAAGATTTCAACATCAGCGGTTTCAATTACAGCTTGGCCTCCGTCAAGAGCGAATGTATATGAACCGTTCTTTTCAAGTTCCGCTATTGCTTCCTGCGACATTTCGGCTACAGCAGCGGCAACTGCCTTCATCTGTTTACCGAACTTAGGACCAAGTTTCTTGAAATCACACTTAACCTTCTTGACCAATACGCCTGACGCGCCTTCAACAAATTTGATTTCCTTAACATTCACTTCGCTAAGAATCAAATCCTTCACTGCTTCGATGTGACGTTTCTGTTCTTCGTCAACTACAGGAACCATGATACACTGCAGCGGCTGACGTACCTTGATATTAACCTTACGGCGAAGCGCAAGAACCATTGAAGTGACATCCTGTGCCATCTGCATACGTGCTTCGAGTTCCTTGTTTACAAGATTTTCGTCTGCTACAGGAAACTTGGCAAGGTGTACAGAAACTACATTGTCACGTCCTGTCACTTTTACAAGGTCCATATACAGACGGTCTGCATAGAACGGAGCTATAGGAGCCATCAGTTTTGCTACTGTCTCAAGACATACATACAATGTCTGATAAGCGGAAAGCTTGTCTGCAGACATTGAGCTTCCCCAGAAACGCTTACGGTTCAGACGTACATACCAGTTACTCAAGTTGTCGTTCACGAAGTCTGTAATCAGACGACCCGCCTTGGTTGGTTCATAATCATTATAGCAAGCGTCAACATCCTTTATCAATGAGTTGAGCAATGACAATATCCATCTGTCGATTTCAGGACGTTCTTCCATAGGAACATCTTTCTCGGCATAGCAGAATCCGTCAACATTTGCATAAAGCGCAAAGAATGAATATGTATTGTAAAGCGTTCCGAAGAATTTACGTCTTACTTCGTCCACACCTTCAGTATCGAACTTCAAGTTATCCCACGGTGAGGCATTTGTAATCATATACCAGCGCAACGGGTCGGAACCGAACTTCTCAATTGTAGCGAATGGATCGACTGCGTTACCAAGACGCTTGGACATCTTGTTTCCGTTCTTGTCGAGCACAAGACCGTTTGAAATTACATTCTTGTAAGCCACACTGTCGAACACCATAGTAGCGATTGCATGAAGAGTAAAGAACCATCCACGAGTCTGGTCAACACCTTCGGCAATGAAATCGGCAGGATAGTAAGAACGGTTGTCCACTATTTCCTTGTTCTCGAACGGATAGTGAAGCTGTGCGTATGGCATAGCACCCGAATCGAACCAAACGTCGATAAGGTCTGACTCACGTTTCATAGGCTTGCCGCTTTCAGAAACAAGAATGATGTCGTCAACGTAAGGACGGTGCAAATCTATCTTATCGTAGTTTTCCTTGCTGTACTGTCCTGGAACGAAACCAAGCTTCTTATATGGATTTTCTGTCATGAAGCCAGCAGCTACAGACTTTTCGATCTCATTATAAAGTTCTTCTACAGAGCCGATACACAATTCTTCGCCTTCGTCGTTACGCCAGATAGGAAGCGGAGTACCCCAATAACGAGAACGACTCAAGTTCCAGTCGTTCAGGTTTTCAAGCCACTTGCCGAAACGTCCTGTACCTGTAGATTCCGGTTTCCAGTTGATAGTTTTGTTCAGTTCTATCATGCGGTCCTTGGCTGCAGTAGAACGGATGAACCAACTGTCCAACGGATAGTAAAGCACCGGTTTGTCTGTACGCCAGCAGTGAGGATAGTTGTGTACATGCTTTTCAATCTTGAATGCCTGATTGTTCTGCTTCATCATCATGCAGATATAGATATCAAGCGACTCGGCAGCCTGAGCAGCCTTTTCGTCATATTTGCCGTCTACAGTGAACTGAGGGTCGTATGCATTCTTAACCCAACGTCCCTGATATTCTTTGTAAGCATCTACATTCACACATTCCTTAACGAAAGTTTCATCAAGCTCTTCCAACAGATAGAACTTACCTGTCAGGTCAACCATAGGACGAGTCTCGCCTTTCTTGTTAATCATGAACAATGAAGGAATTCCTGCAGCACGAGCCACATTGGCATCGTCAGCACCGAATGTAGGAGCGATATGTACGATACCTGTACCGTCTTCAGTTGTTACATAATCACCAGGAATTACACGGAAAGCTTTTGCAGAAGCCTCAACCCATCCGTCAGCAGTAGCCTCAACAGGCTTAACCCATGGGATAAGCTGTTCGTATTCCATACCTACAAGGTCAGTACCCTTATACTCGCCTACCACCTTGAACGGTATAAGTTTGTCGCCCGGTTTATAGTCTTCAAGAGCGATTTCTTCTGCTTTCTTGTTGAAGTGAGTATAAAGAAGAGCCTTTGCCAGAACTACAGTCATCTTCTCTCCGGTATAACCGTTATAAGTCTGTACAGCTACATAGTCAATCTTCGGACCAACGCAAAGAGCTGTATTTGAAGGCAAAGTCCATGGAGTAGTAGTCCATGCGATGAAGTAAGGAGTACCCCACTGAGCCATTTCCGGCTTCGGATTCTTCATTTTGAACTGTCCTACTACAGTAGTATCCTTAACGTCACGATAGCAACCAGGCTGGTTAAGCTCGTGCGAGCTGAGTCCTGTACCTGCAGCAGGTGAGTATGGCTGGATAGTATAACCTTTATACAGCAGACCTTTTCCGTAAAGCTGTTTCAGAAGCCACCACAAAGTTTCTATGTAACGGTTATCGTATGTGATATAAGGATTTTCAAGGTCCACCCAGTAACCCATCTTGTGAGTCAGGTCAGTCCATTCCTTAGTAAATTTCATGACATCGGTGCGGCAGTGATGATTGTATTCAGCCACAGAGATAGTTTTACCGATATCCTCCTTAGTGATTCCAAGAGCCTTTTCTACACCAAGTTCCACAGGAAGTCCGTGAGTATCCCATCCGGCCTTACGCTTTACCTGGAAGCCTTTCATTGTTTTGAAGCGGCAGAATGTATCCTTAATAGTACGAGCCATAACGTGGTGAATACCCGGCATACCGTTAGCCGAAGGAGGACCTTCATAGAATACATACGAAGGATAGCCTTCACGTTCTGTCATACTCTTTGAGAACACATCATTCTCATCCCATTTCTTCAGCACCTCTTTATTCACTTCCGACAGGTTAAGCTGAGAATATTCAGTAAATTTGCTACTCATAGTTTTATGTTGTTTATCTAATTATCTTATATTTTGAGAAATAGCTTTACATTAATCAGGCTGCAAATTTAAAAGAAAAAATAGATAATTAAAAGAAAAGCATATAAGTTTATGCAGAAGTATTATATTGTATTTTGCAGAAATAATAAAAAAAACTGTACCTGCATTATCCTGAAAACAATGAGGTACAGCCACACGAATAAACTAAAAAATTAATTATCTTAAATGTTATGAGATGCCTGACAACTTTTTATAAAACAAAAACAATTTAAAGCTGCATTTTGTTCACAATTTTCTGTTAATTTCCATAAAAGCATGCCGGATAACCATCCAACAGGCAATCTAATCTGTTACTTCCCATCATTATATTATCCATATACGAATAATCATCAGCCCCATATTTAAGTCTCAGACTGGTATAGTTTGCATCATACCAATCCCAGACAAATGTATATGACGTTTCCTTACGGAATCCACGTCTGTCAACAGTCAGGACATAATCCTCGCCCATATTATTATCATAGAAACGTAATTCCTGGCGATGAAAATCTCCATTACTGTCAGTCCATTCTTCAACCCATGTTCTGCTACACAAATAATATGTAGCCTCACGGTAATTATTGGTTCCGTTTCCCAATTCTATACCTATTCCTACATATTCACATGAAGAGAACAGAACAGGGAATACGGTGATTAGTGCCGAAAAGGCAATAATCTTAAACAAGCATTTCATGGTTTCCTTCTGTTATCATTAATTTCCTTGATACAAAAGTACACATACCGGTTCACATTATATTAAAGTAAATTCCTACAATTTAAGGGGAATTTCCCTAAAAGTTATAGGGATATAAGAAAAGCATTACAACATGAAGTCCGAGAACCTCACATTGTAATGCTTATTTTGCAGTAATGCTGTGTATTGATTATCAAGCCATTGTTCCGCCCACTATATCAAGAAGCTCATTGGTAATAGCCTGCTGACGGCTCTTGTTGTATACCAGAGTAAGTTCCTGAATAAGGTCGTTGGCATTGTCAGTCGCTATCTGCATAGCCATTGTTCTGGCTGCATGTTCCGAAGCCGCAGCATCAAGCAGCACTGTATAGATTTTCATCCTCAGAACTTTCGGGACAAGCGAATTCATTATCACTTCAGCCGACGGCTCAATTATATAGTCGGAAGCCTGTTCCTTTGTTCCAGCATCTTCATTTCCACCCACCTGTCCGTTAACATCGACCGGCAGATAAGTTTCATGCGTCAGAATCTGCGATGATGTCGACTTAAAGTGATTATACAGCAAATCGACCTTCTGTATTTCACCCTTCAGGAACTTGGTCATCAGTTCCGAAGCAAGGTCTGAAGCATCCTGGTAATTGGGTTTACCGCTCATATGCTGATAGTCACCTGCCACTTCCATTCCCATCTTCTTTACAGCTTCCGCTATTTTTCTGCCCACAGGATAAATCAGGATATTCTCCTTGCCTACCTTGGCAGAATATTCGTCTATCAAAGCGGTAAGATGTCTTATGACATTTGCATTATATCCGCCACAAAGACTGCTGTTCGAAGCAAAAGCCACTATAGCCACCTTCTTCACCTGTTTGTTGATAGAGAAAGGTGTCTGAACAGAAACGCCGGAAGCAAGGAAGTTTCTCAAGATTCCATACAATTTACTCTCGTATGGAAGCATATTTTCGATAGCCTCCTGTGCCTTGTGAAGTTTTGCCGACGCCACCATCTTCATGGCCGAAGTAATCTTCAGCGTACCGTTGATAGAGTTTATTCTACTTTTTACTTCTTTCAGCGATGCCATAATACTTATTCTTTATATTGTGCCACTGTTTCAGCTGCCACTTTCTCTATAATAGCAGTTACAGTATCATTAATCTGTCCGCTTGCAAGAACATCTATCACATCCTCCTTATGGTTCACACGGAGAGTAGAAAGGAATGTATCCTGGAAGTTACGGATTTTTCCGATAGGAATCTCACGCATCAGTCCGTGTGTACCGCAGTAGAGTATTGCAATCTGTTCGCCTACAGGCATAGGAGAATACTGTGGCTGTATGAGCAACTGGTTGTTCTTACGTCCGCGGTCGATAGCCATAGCCGTTACAGGGTCCATATCGCTGCTGAACTTGGAGAATGCTTCAAGTTCGCGATACTGAGCCTGGTCTATCTTCAGTGTACCGGCAACCTTCTTCATACTCTTTATCTGTGCACTACCCCCCACACGTGACACCGAGATACCTACGTTGATGGCAGGACGGAAACCTTGGTTAAAGAGGTCTGTTTCAAGGAATATCTGTCCGTCGGTGATTGAAATCACGTTAGTAGGAATATATGCCGATACGTCACCGGCCTGAGTTTCGATGATAGGCAACGCAGTCAACGAACCGCCGGCCTTTACCTTTCCTTTCAGACTTTCAGGCAAATCGTTCATCTGTTCTGCCACTTCCTGCTGGTTGATAATCTTTGCTGCACGTTCAAGCAGACGTGAGTGTAGGTAGAAGATATCACCCGGATATGCCTCACGTCCTGAAGGACGGCGAAGGATAAGTGACACCTCACGGTAAGCCACAGCCTGTTTTGACAAGTCATCATAAACCACCAGTGCATGACGGCCGGTATCGCGGAAATATTCACCGATAGCAGCACCGGCAAACGGAGCGAAATACTGCATGGCAGCAGGGTCGGAAGCTGTAGCTGCCACCACCACTGTATAATCCATTGCACCACGTTCGCGAAGTGCATTGACTATACTTGCCACAGTAGAACCTTTCTGTCCGATAGCTACATATATACAGTAAACCGGATTGCCGGCCTCATAGTTTGAACGCTGATTGATGATAGTATCAATAGCGATTGCAGTCTTACCTGTCTGACGGTCGCCGATGATAAGCTCACGCTGTCCGCGTCCTATAGGAATCATGGCATCAATAGCCTTCAGACCTGTCTGCAAAGGTTCTGTTACAGGCTGACGGAAGATAACTCCAGGAGCCTTACGTTCAAGCGGCATCTCGAATGTTTCGCCGGCGATGTCGCCGCGTCCGTCCAATGGAACGCCCAGAGGGTCGATTACACGTCCCAACATACCCTCACCCACATTGATTGAAGCGATATGTTTTGTACGTTTCACTATCATACCCTCCTTAATCTGGTCAGTAGGACCAAGCAGGACGGCACCCACATTGTCCTCTTCCAGATTCATTACGGTACCCATCACTCCGTTCTCGAATTTCAGCAGCTCGTTGGCTTCCGCATTACGCAAGCCGTATATACGAGCCACACCATCGCTCACCTGCAGCACAGTACCAACCTCATCAAATTTCAGTGATGTGTCGATACCTTCAAGCTGCTGGAGCAATACTTCTGAAACTTCGCTGGGTTTTATAGTATTATCTGCCATTATTTGTCAATTCAATAATTATACTATTCTTCTGTTTTTATCAATAAACTGACGTTTTATTCTTCTAAGCTGGTTGGCTACGCTTGCATCCAAACGGTATCCGTCAATCTCCATTATATATCCTCCGATGATAGAAGGGTCAATGTTAGCCTTGATTTCCACCTTTGAATCCGTCTTGAGCGAACCAATCTCCTCCAGATGTCTGACAAGTTCAGGAGCCTCAACAGCCGTAGTCAGTTTACCCATCAAAATATGCTTCCTCTCCCGGTACTGGTCTATGAAAGACCATGTCATGAAATGCAAGAATTTTTCCCTCTTTCCATCAATGACGAGCTGAAGGAAACGTTTCATTTCTTCACTGACATCCTTTCCGCCTGCAGCTTCGATCAGCAAATCCAGCTTCATTTTTCTTGTCACTACCGGATTTTCCACTGTTCTCTTCAAATCAGGCACGTTAGCAAAATGTCCGGCCAGCGTTTCAACCTCCTGGTATACTTTCTTCTCGTTTCCCTTTGCCATCGCAAAGTCCAACAAAGCCTTGGCATAACGCTTTGAAACTACTCCTGTATTCATAACCGGTTATTTAGAAGATTCAACCATCTCGTCCACCAATCGACTGATAAGTTCAGTCTGTTCCTTATCGTCAGCTAATTTAGTGCGTATCACTTTCTCTGCGACACCCACCGAAAGCAGAGCCACCTGACGTCTGATATCGCGGATTGCACTTTCCTTTTCAGTTTCAATCTGCTTTTTCATTTCGTCCATCAGACGGTCGCCCTCCAAACGAGCCTTTTCCTGAGCCTCTCTTATGATGCGGTCACGTGTTTCAGTGGCCGATTTCAGGATTTTGGCTTGTTCTTCACGAGCCTGAGCAAGGATTTTCTCGCCTTCAGCCTTCACGTTAGCCAATTGTGCGTTAGCTTCGCGCGCGGCTTTCAGCGAGTTGTCGATATACGCCTTCCGGTCGTCCACCATCTTGATGATAACTGGAAATCCGAATTTTGCCAACAGGAAGAAGACAATTCCGAATACCACCACCATCCAGAACAGTAACCCCGGATCCGGAGTCAACAATCCCATATACGCTGATTATTATAGGAACAAAGTCAAAAGACAAACGATAATTGCAATAAGTGCAACACCTTCAACCAAGGCTGCAACGATAATCATATTCATACGAATATCTCCTGAAGCCTCAGGCTGACGGGCGATTGCTTCCATAGCTGAGCCACCGATTTTACCAATACCAATACCTGCACCGATTACTGCAATAGCTGCACCAAGAGCAGCACCCAATTTACCTAAACCTGCACCTGCGGCAGCCTGTAATAAAATTGAAAGTAACATAATTATAAGTTTTTAAGTTTGTAAGTTTTAAGTTTGTAAGTTTTTTTGAATTAACAACGCTTGCCATCCGAATGGCCATTATTAATTATTCCTTCTTTTCCTCTTTTACGCGAGAAAGGCCGATAAATACAGCCGAAAGCATAGTAAACACGTATGCCTGTATGAAAGCTACCAGAACTTCAAGTGCTGTCATGAATACCCCGAAAGCGACTGATACGAATGTCATTGTACCATTGATGAGAGGACCAATCTTCACTGTTATGAAAATTATAGCCAACAAGCTTAATATGGCTGCATGTCCTGCCATTATATTGGCAAAAAGACGTATCATCAATGCAAACGGCTTAGTGAACAATCCGAAGAATTCTATAACCGGCATCATCGGTATAGGAGCCTTAAGCCATACCGGTACCTCAGGCCAGAACACCTCTTTCCAATATTCCTTGGTAGCAAATGCATTCGTGAAAAAGAAAGTAACCAATGCCAGAACAAGAGTTATGGCTATATTACCTGTAACATTCGCTCCTCCCGGGAAAAAAGGAATAAGTCCCATAAGGTTATTGACCAGAATAAAGAAGAAAGCTGTAAGCAAATATGGAGCATACCTTTGGTAATCAGGACCTATACATGCCTTTATTACATCGTTATACACCATTAGCACTACAGATTCTATCATTCCTACTCCACCTTTAGGAGCACCGTTTTCTACAGGATGTTTCTTGTACCATCTGGCACATCCCAATACTATCCATACCAATATGGCACTGTTTATCATGAGTGCCAGAACATTCTTCGTGATTGATATGTCCAAAGGACGAACCTCTTCGCCGGCAGCATTACGTTCAACTATTTTTCCATCATAAGCTCCGCCTTCGGATATGTAAAGTCCTTCGTACTCGCCTTCCTCCAGTTTTTCAGATGAGAATACATGCCATCCGGTACTGCTTTTCACTATTACCGGCAGCGGTATTGTGATATGAGCATCTCCTATGCTGACAATATGCCAGGAGTAGGCATCGTTGATATGTCCGAACACCAGTTCATTGACATCCACCTCACCGTCCTCATGCGAGGCTCCGGCCGATGCAAATCCTGATGTAAAAACCATCAGTAACACCAAAGTCCATATGTAACGTACTTTTTTCATTGTTTCTGTTTTAGTTTTTTCTTCTTTTTAAGCCTCAGCTCGATATTTGTGAAATATACAGTTTCGAATACGAGAAAAGATACATAGAATACCAGAAATGTTGCTATAAAAGGCAAGACTTCATGCCGCACTGCAAAACAGTATATGGCTACTATCAGCAGACTGACAAGAAACTTTGTCCCTTTACAAACCAGAAACAGCGGAATCATTTTATCTTCTCCCAACCGATAAGCCAGAGAAAACATGTTGATGTAGAACAGGCCGAAGAGATAAAAGAACACAGGTATGGCCGGAAACCAGGGGAAATACCTGTCAGGTATAAACAGATGATACACCATACCAATTGCCACAGACAATACCAAAGTCAATACTGTCATTTTCTTTATGAATACCTTCTTAGCCTTAAGCAAGAACATGTTTTTCAGATTTTTCGGTTTATAATTCTACACACACTGAGACCAAATTATCTTTAACCTCAACGAATCCTCCTGTAATTTTCAATCTCTGCGTATCTCTCTTTACTCTGTACTGTGCTTCTCCACACTGGTAAATGACTTCACCTTCCTTTAAGGATGATATTATAGGAGCGTGGTTTACAAGTGCCTGGAATTTACCGAGTTCTCCCGGCAGTTCCACCCAGTTTACAGGGCCGTCGAAGAGAGTACGCTCCGGTGATATTATCACCAGATGCAATTCCTTCCTGTCCATAGGCGTTATGCTTTAGCAGCCTCAAGCAGTTTCTTTCCTTTCTCTATGGCATCTTCAATGGTTCCTACGTTAAGGAATGCCTGTTCAGGCAAGTAGTCAACCTCACCGTCCAGAATCATCTTGAATCCCTTGATTGTATCTTCTATAGAAACCATAGCACCCGGAACACCAGTAAACTGTTCAGCAACGGCAAACGGCTGTGAAAGGAATCTCTGTACCCTACGAGCACGGTTCACTGTCAGACGGTCTTCGTCCGAAAGTTCGTCCATACCGAGAATGGAGATAATATCCTGCAATTCCTTGTTACGCTGAAGAATCTGCTTAACCCTCTGCGCAGTTTCGTAATGTTCTTTTCCTACGATAAGCGGGTCAAGAATACGTGATGTGGAATCCAGCGGGTCAACGGCAGGATAAATACCAAGTTCGGCAATCTTACGGCTCAACACTGTAGTAGCGTCAAGATGAGTAAATGTAGTAGCCGGAGCAGGGTCTGTCAAGTCATCGGCAGGCACGTATACAGCCTGAACAGATGTGATGGAACCATTCTTGGTAGAAGTGATACGCTCCTGCATCTTACCCATTTCAGTAGCCAGAGTAGGCTGATAACCTACAGCCGAAGGCATACGTCCAAGAAGTGCTGACACCTCAGAACCTGCCTGAGTGAAACGGAATATATTATCTATAAAGAACAGAATATCCTTAGGACTGTTCTCGTCAGTCTTACGGTCGCGGAAAGATTCTGCAAGAGTCAAACCTGACAGTGCAACAGACTGACGTGCACCGGGAGGCTCATTCATCTGTCCGAACACCATTGCAACCTGCGATTTCTCCACTTCCTTATAATCTACTTTCGACAAATCCCAGTTGCCTTCTTCCATGCTCTTCTGGAATTCTTCTCCGTAGCGGATTACGCCGGATTCAATCATTTCCCTAAGCAAGTCGTTACCTTCGCGGGTACGCTCTCCCACACCGGCAAAGACAGAGAAACCATTGTGTTTCTTTGCGATATTGTTAATCAACTCCTTGATGAGCACTGTCTTACCGACACCTGCACCACCAAACAATCCGATTTTACCACCTTTCAGATACGGCTCCAAAAGGTCAATAACCTTAATACCTGTAAACAAAACTTCCTGAGTTGTTGCCAAATCCTCAAAACGTGGAGGTTCGCGGTGTATAGGGAAACCGTCCTTCTTGTCCAGTTCGGACATTCCGTCGATAGTCTCTCCCACTACGTTCATCACACGTCCCCTGATCTGTGCTCCCACCGGCATGGTTATAGGCTGACCGGTAGGTACAACTTCCATTCCGCGTTTCAGTCCGTCCGTACTGTCCATAGCTACTGTACGTACAGTATCCTCGCCTATATGCTGCTGTACCTCAATAACCAATGTACGACCATCCTTGCGGACTACAGTCATTGCATCGTGTATTTTCGGCAGTGCAACTTCGGCATCCAATCCCTCCAGATTGAAGTGAACATCCACAACCGGACCAATTACCTGCGAAATATGTCCAACGATTTTTGACATAAACTAATCTGTTAAATAATTATCTTAATTGTATATCGCAAATTTAATGTTTTATCCTATAACAATGTTCCCAAAAGTAACATTTTTTATCCCTCAAACAGTGTTATAGGACATAATATGAGAGATATTTCCCAATACTATTTACATATTATCACAGAGAATAAAGATTTTTTAAACAAGGAACACACCATTACAGTATAGAACCAATCTTTTTTCTTATCGCAATTATATTGTAGACAGACACTAAAACGAACAAAATCACACCAAAGATACATGACTGGACAATGCTTACATCGTCTGTACCTGTTATTATGCCAGAAAGCGCATCCGTATACACTCCTCTCACTATTACCATAATAATGACAGACAGGACCAACACTGCGAGATTAATCGCCACCGTCAGTATCTGATAAGGCATGGCTACGCGCGAAGTACCGTAGCCTATAAGAATAAGGTTCTCGAGTTTGTCCGTATTCTTCTGCAGAAGCAGATATATACTAAGCAATAGTATATAAAACGACAACAAACTTATCACCAGTCCGACTGCCATAACTACCCCTACAGCCACTTTCAGGAACCAGGTCATCTTGCCCGCATCAAGTTTGCTGTCCTCGGTTTCATAACCGTTATCGTTAAAATACCGGGCTATTCTTTCGTCGGCAGGATTGTCCACCTCTATAATAAGGCGCGACGGTTCCCATTCTCTGTTTCCGCCATAAGTGGCATTTGCCGAATTCATGAATGATTCAGGCACGAGTATAGTGTTCAGTCTGTTGGAGAACCCCACTATACGCCCCTTCTTCATATCCCGTTTTCCATTTCCGGCAATATAAAGATTAAGTGATACCAACCCTACCATACCTTCCGACAGCTGCGGAAGATTCCTGCTTCGTGCAAATCCGAAGTTATAAAGATTGAGATAATTGCGCGGAATAATGATTGGTATTTCACTCTGTCCGTCCGTGTAACGCCATGCATCGGCCTTTACATCTACAAAACCGTCCGGTACAGACTCTAAAAACATAGCTGTAGATATATCCATTCCTCCGAATGATATACCAGCCGACACCTTGAACTGAGAAGGTTGGAAAGCCCCTACCCCTACTGTGAACGGCTGCGATTTCAAGTCATCCACCTCATAATCAGAGAAAGTACCGCTCTTTCCTGCAATACTTCCCAAGGTGCTGACCTTTTTTGTCACTACTATATAATCCTTCTTTATGAAACTGTCTTCCTGAGTGAATACAGGCGATACATCATTATAGAACTGTATCCCTAACATCACTATTACCATTCCGCACAGGTTGGCAATAAAGAAACCTGCCAACTGCGCCACACTGATATGCTGTCTTAATAATTTCCAAAGCATAATGACTCTCCGGTACGTTTTTAAAGTTTTATTTCCACATCATAATCCATGTTCAGACGGCGGCCTATGGAAGTGACTATTATTCCCACTCCCCTTTCACGCATCTCCGCCGACAGTATATCTCCCATTATTTTACTGTTGGCATCATCCAGATGGCTCACCGGCTCATCCATAAACAGAAAGTCCGACGGCTGGCACAGCATCCTTATGAAAGCCACTCTCTGCTGCTGACCGAACGACATCTGTCCTACCGGTTCATTCCATTTATCCTCAATTCCCAACATGGAAAACCATTCCTTTATCTGTTTCTCTGCCCTGAAATAAGTCAGATTGTTTTTCAGAGTCACATTTTCCGCAGCCGTAAGTTCCGGAAACAGGCGCAACTCCTGAAACATCATTCCTATATTGCGCTGTCTGACACCGGTCCAATCATCTCCGGAAAGGTTTCTGATATCCGTACTGTCAAAACTGATAATACCTTCATAATCCTTTCTGTAGCCATATATAAAACTGCAAAGCGATGATTTACCTGTTCCTGAAGCAGCCTCTATCAGGTAAGATTTTCCTTTCGCGAAAGAGAGTTTCTTTCTCCAAACGTCGGAAACTATATTTTCACGTCCTGCAAACACAGACGGCAGGACATTTTCCAATTCTATTCTTTCCACCTTTCAGTACTTGTTTTAATTATCCAGCAAAGCTCCCAAAGGATTCTTATTCGTATCTTTCATCATTATCTCAATGCGTACATTACTTCCGTCGGCACTTTCCACCGTGAGATAATCCAGACCTCCGAAGAATGCAAGCACTGATGCCATCGACCCTTTAAGTTTTTTCAAGTCGAGCAGACGGTCGAGAGATGTCAAATCTGAAACCATAAAGAATCTCTGCCCTTCCACTCTTTTTCCCCAAGTACGGTTTCTGAGTGAAAGCCCCAACACTCGCCTGTCTATCAATGATTCTTTGTTGGTGACGTAAAGTTTGCCGTCCTTCACTCCTATCCACAGTTCCATATATCCCGGAGTCAGCCCAACAAGACTTCCGTCCACTGTCTTGAATTCATACCCGTTGTCGCCGTGATTGCGCAAAAGCACCTGACCGCCTGAAAGAGCGGCCATAGACTTGAGTGTTTCAAAAGATTTCAGAAATTCATCATTTGTAACATCTGCAAAGGCTATGAAATCTTTTCCATCCTTTCCGGACATGGACAGAGCCACATCACCGCTGATGGCACTGAATATAGAACGAAAATCCAAAGGAATCATAGACTTCTCAAAATATCTTCTGACAGAAGGATTCTCGCATATAAAGTTGTAGAACTCTCCTCCTTTTATATTTGCCGTTGCCCAGAACTGAGTATTCGACGGGAACATATCCAGATAACTGCCTTTAATCTTATCAGTCACCTGCTGTTTCTTTTCAAGAACACCCTTCATCACCTTGTCAGTGACCATCATTTCCACATCCATGACAGTTTTTCCGTTTGTGAAATCTACCGTAGATATTGCCTTGACATCCTTCAGGCGCATTTCTGCCGATATTCCCATCGTAAGTGGATATACTGCCTCGTGAGGCAAAACTTCAAGCGAACTCCACAATACTATATCACCCTTTTTCTGCTCCATACTCCTGAAATCATCCGATGCCGAAAATCCTTCACCATCTTTCTGACGCAGCCACATAGAAGCCTGTCTTACGAGCGACTTAGGGTCAGACCCTTTATTGTCGGACACCAAAACCAAAGCTCCGTCATTATAAGCCAAAAGCCAGTTGCCTATGACAGTCCATTCGCATCCGTCGGCTTCTTTCAGTGGCAGACAAAGCTGCTGTTTGGTAAGTGCTTCAAGCAGTTCCTCCAATTTATCACTGTCTGTCACCTTGACCAACAGTCCACCTATTTTGGCCTGCTCACCCATAAAGAGATAAATCTTTTCCTTCAGCCCCAAACCGCTCTCTGTGGCATCGCGGAATATTTTCTCTACCAAGGCTTCAGAACCGGAAAGACCGCTCTTGACCATTTTTTCAAATCGGGCAAGAACATCCTTATCGGCATTCGCACCACTAAGACCACTCTTTTCTGACATGGAATTTACATCGAGGGCTACCACAGCCGCCGATTTTGCAGGAATGGCATTCCTATAATCCGGAGTACTGCCACAAGCTGCCATAAACAAGGCTAATATGGGTATGTATAAATATTTCATTGTGAGTTTGTGAGTTTTTAAGTTTGTGAGTTTTTAAGTTTGTAGTTGCTTGTTTGGTTATTGTCTTTCAGTCGTTGGCGTTCAGCAGGTTCATAGTATGTACTGCCACAAGAGCCGCTGTTTCCGTACGCAAACGGGATTTTCCCAAGCTTACCGGCTTGAATCCTTTCTTTATGGCCATTTCCACTTCTTCTTTGCTAAAGTCACCTTCCGGACCTATCAGAACCAAAGCATCATTTCCCGGAACTATAGCATCTTTCAGCAGAGTCTTCTCTCCCTCATTGCAGTGGGCTATAAACTTATCTCCCTTGAAATCCATCTTCATGAACTTGTCGAAGTCTGTCATTTCGTTGATTACAGGCTTACGTGCCTTCAGCGACTGTTTTACGGCAGACACAACTATCTTCTCCACCCTTTCCGTCTTTATAACCCTGCGTTCTGAATAACGGCAGTTGAGAAATGTTATCTCGTCAAGTCCTATTTCCGTAGCCTTCTCCGCAAACCATTCTATGCGGTCCATCATCTTTGTGGGTGCCATGGCTATATGCAGATGTCCTTTCCACAACGGTTCCTGGAATGTTTTCTCCAAAACTTTCACCTGGCATCTTTTGCCTGTGGCAGCACTGATTGCAGCCTTGTAGAAATATCCTTTGCCATCGGTGAGCTGAATCTCATCACCTATATTCAGTCGTAAAACCCTTACGCAATGTCCTGCCTCTTCTGCAGGGAGTTCTGTATCTGTAAGTATGTCCGGAGTATAAAATACGTGCATAATAATATGTTTGAAATTAAAACCGAACAAATGTAACCATTTTTTCTGACACTTCAGCTAAAATAAAACGACGAAGCGTTTAAAGTAAAACGACGAAGCATTCGAAGTCGAATGACGAAGCGTTTTATTTTAACAAATATAAACGCACAGAAAGCATGCTTTTTAATACCCCAAAAAAGATTTTTTTGTATGTTTGCTGTCATTAACTATAAAATGACCCAACATGAAAAAACTACTATTATTGACTTTAGCGTTATTGCCTCTCTTTGCTACTGCAAAAGACAATAAGAAAAACGACAATTCCAACCCTAAGTATCTGGAAGGTGCAATCACATTTAAAGATAACAAAATAACTTTTGAAGACGAAATTAAAGTGCCGTCGATGTCGAAAGACGAATTATACACGACAATGCTTCAATGGGCGGAAAAACGATTTGTTCCGGACAAGAAACTAAACAGCAGAGTGGTATATACCAACAAAGAAAACGGTGAAATCGTGGCTTCGGCAGAAGAATATCTGGTTTTCAGTTCGACTGCTCTTTCGCTCGACAGGACAAGAATCTATTATCATTTCTATATACAGACTGACAACGGGGTTTGCAAGCTCAATATGAGCCGAATCAGATACTGGTATGACGAAAACCGCGACGGCGGAGAACGCTACACTGCAGAAGAATGGATTACTGACGATATGGCTCTGAACAAAAAGAAAACAAAACTTGCTCCTATATGCGGAAAGTTCCGCCGCGAAACCATAGACCTGAAAGACGAACTTTTCGCTTCAGCAAAAGACAATTTGGGACAGAAAGTTCTTGATAATACCACAACTGAAAATACTGCTACAGCCACTACTGCAAAGAAGACAGGAACAGTAGCCGTATCTGAACTTCCTGCAAATCTGAGTGAAATAGCTGCTGCAGGAAAACTGACAATCAAGGCCGGCGATAAAGAAACAGAATTGGCTGCAAGCGCATGGGGCGGTTTCGGAAAGCTGTTCAACAAAGATGTGGCATACATTTTTGTAGACAAGAAACAGTCTGACGTAATTAAGGCGATGGAAGAATCTTCCGCATATACAGTTTCATTCTATAAGGACAAATCGGCTGATGCTGAAATCATAATAGAATGTAAGAAAACAATGGCACAGAAACTCTCTGTAGAAAATGAACTGAAATCATCGAAACAGGATATTGATACTAATAAAGAATATATAATGTATATCTGTGAAGTAACATCGGCCAAACTGCAGTAATCAGAAAACGACAAAAGGATATAAAAATAAAATGAGGCAATCGTGTTTACGTTGCCTCATTTTATTTTTATATATCATCTTTTCGGTATATCTACGGATGTTTCTTTCTGTCCTTTCAGATGTTCAGAGAAATAATCCACAAGTCGCCAATAGAAATACTCGTTCATATCGCCGAATCCATGACGCTGTCCAGGAAGGTAAAGCATATCGAAACGCTTGCCGGCACGTATCAGTGCATTCACTACACGGGTTGTATTGGCAGGATGGACATTGTTGTCTATATCTCCATGTACAAGCATCAGATGGCCTTTAAGCTGCTTCACTATCTCAGGATTAGTGGCAATCTTATAAACGAATGTAGTATCGCCTTTCTCTGTAACAGTTTCTTTCACTCCATGATGAGTTTCGCTCCACCAACGGTTATAGATACGGTTGTCGTGGTTTCCTGCACATGACACTGCAGCCTTATAGAAATCAGGATACTGGCATATTGCTGCTGTAGACATAAATCCGCCTCCGGAATGTCCGTGGATTCCTACCTTATTTATATCTATATATTTGTGACGGGCAGCAAGCTGTTCTACTGCAGCCTTATGGTCGGCCAAAGGATAGTCGCGCATATTGCCGTAACCGTAGTTGTGATACCACTTGGAGCGGCTTGGATGTCCTCCCCTCTGCCCTACTGATATCACTATGAAACCTGCCTGAGCCAGACGGTCTGTACGAACACTCATACGGGTAAAAGGATAATATACAGCCTCAACCTGCGGACCCGGATATACATAGTCGATGATAGGATATACCTTAGTAGAATCAAAATCGTAAGGCTTGTACATCACACCGTAAAGGTCTGTAACACCATCAGCAGCCTTAACCTTAAAGAGTTCAGGGAACTTGTATCCGGCAGCCTTAAGATTCGAGAAATCGCTTTCCTGAATTGTCATAACCTTATTTCCGTTTCTGTCAATCAGGTCTGCACAAGGAACAGTATTCACTCGTGAGAAATTGTCGACGGCAAACTGTGCGTCGTCCGACAATGATATCTGATGGAAGTAATCGCCCTTGGTAAGTCTGGTCAGTCCGCTACCGTTTACGTTTACTTTATACAGATGTTCGTAATAAGGGTTTTCATCCTTTTCCTTACCGTTTGCCAGGAAATAAACAGTGCGTGTAGCTTCGTCTATCTTCAGAACCTGCTCTACGTGCCAAGGTCCTTCAGTTATACGGTTCTTCAGATTTCCCTTGTCATCATAGAGATAGAGATGTGCCCATCCGTCACGCTCGCTCCACTGTACAAACTCCTTACCACCGTTGATAACGTGGATAGGACGAGTTTCCTGATAGGTATTCATACGTTCTTTTACGATAGGAACTATCGAATCCTCACCCACGGTATATGTACATACGTCTATACGGTGGAGATCTCTGCTGTATCTTGTCACAAAGAAACGGTTGTTATCGCCCTGCCATACAGAAGGACGGAACTCCATATCTCTCTGCTTTTTCTCTATCGGCTTAGATTCCAGTCCGAGCCACTGGTTCTTCCATGCAGACACCTTTATTTCCTTACGGGTGTTGGATGTCATATCGAAGATATACAGATGTTCCTCCGGAGCTTCCATTTCTCCCGGCATCTGATATTTGTAGGTTTCGAGCGTTGGACGCGGCTCAGCTATGGAATTGATTACCCACAAAGGTTTGACTGCCCTGTCATCAGAAACTATCGTTACGAAATGCTTTGAGTCAGGCGACCAGCAACCCCATGCTTTACGACGCTTGCCATTGCATAAGGTATCTGTATTTAGAATGCTGTATGGAATACCATAACCGAAATCGGGCATACCGTCGGTAGTAAGCTGTATCTCAACAATTGTGCTGTCCTTCTCATCCTTCTGAGCCTTACGATAGTCGGCAATGCTCATACGGTAAAGGTTGCAGTCCTTGGCATATACCACCGACTGTCCGTCCGGCGAAACTGATGCCCAGTCAAGCTTCTTCGGTTCTTTTTCCTTATCCGTAAGGTGAGTAAGTTTCTTTGTAGGGAAGTCATAAGAGAAATAGAAAACCTGCTTTTCGGCTTTCTTCTTTTTATCCTTGTCCTGCTTCTCGTCCTGAGATGAAACGACCTCAAAAGTGAAAGTACGTCCGTCAGCCTCAGCCTTAATGTTCTTCACCGGAAGCTGTCTTGCCTCAAACGGGTCTTTTACTATTTCGGTGAGTTGTGCAGCCAATTTATCACGGTCAAACAGAAGCTCTTTCTTCTTCTGCGATGGAGTTACGACATACCAAAATGTACCTTCGGATGTCTTATACTCATACCAGAATCCTTTACCGTTCTGAAACCAATGTGGGTCCACCATAGTGGAGAACAGCATATTCTTAAGCTTGTCTTCTGTAAACTTTTCTGCCTGCAGATATTCGGGAAGTCTTTCCTGAGCCACAGCAGTAGTAGCCGAGAGCATCATTCCGCCCAATATTGCAGAAAACAATATTCTTTTCATAAGCAATAATATTATCACATCAATCTAAGTATATCATTAAAGTTTGCCCAAATGAGCAGTGCAAAGAGCAGGAACATACCAACGATCTGAGCGTATTCAAGAAATTTGTCACTCGGCTTGCGGCGAGCCACTATCTCATAAATAAGGAACAGTACATGTCCGCCATCGAGTGCCGGGATAGGCAAAATGTTCATAAATGCAAGAATGATAGACAGGAATGCTGTCATAGACCAGAAACGCTGCCAGTCCCAAACCTTAGGGAAGATGCTTCCTATTGTTACGAACCCACCAACACTTTTAGCTCCTTCTTTAGTGAATACATACTTAAGGTCGTTTACATATCCTTTCAGTGTATTTACTCCAAGAGTAACTCCCGCTGGGAACGACTCAAAGAAGCCGAAAGTACGCACAGTAGGAGTGTAATTAAGCATACCTCCTACAGCTGCAACCTTAAACTGTTCGTCTGTAGTGACATTCACAGTATCTCTCACTCCGGCACGCGAATAGACCAAAGTAAACTCCGCTGCAGGCTTTTCGGCAACTTCAGCTCTCAGTTTCAAATCAGCCATCTGGTTCTGGAAGTCATTCCATGAATTAAGAGTCTTTCCGTTTACGGCTATAAGCGAGTCGCCTTTCTGAATACCTGCATTGGCAAAGCCACCTCCGGCCAAAACTGAATCGACCACATTTGGATAGAATATATCAACAAACATAGGGTCCTGCTGGGCAACATCAATGAGGCTCAACTCAGGCATAACGATACTTACAGTTTCACCATTACGCAAAACTTTAACTTCCTTAGCCTCGACCACATCACGTATCATATCCATACCGAAACGTTCGAGTTCTTTGCCATCGGCACTAAGGAGTATGTCACCGTCGCGGAAACCAATATTCTGTGCAGTTTCGTTAAACTTAAGTCCATAGCTCATGTCTTTGAGTGCTATATACTTGTCGCCCCATGTGAACAAAATCATTGAATATATGAAAAGAGCCAGGATAAAGTTCATCAGCACACCGCCAATCATGACAAGCAATCTCTGCCATGCCGGTTTTGAACGGAACTCCCACGGCTGTGCAGGCTGTTTCATCTGTTCGGTATCCATAGACTCGTCTATCATACCCGAAATCTTACAATAGCCACCCAACGGCAACCATCCTACACCATACTCAGTTTCCGAGTTTTTAGGCTTGAACTTAAATAGTGAAAACCAAGGATCGAAAAAGATATAGAACTTCTCAACCCTGATTTTGAACAAACGCGCAAAGAAGAAGTGTCCTCCTTCGTGTACTATAACCAAAATAGACAAACTTAGTACCAACTGAAGGGCACGGATTAAAAATGTCTCCATCTGTTTTTTCTGACTTTTTTAGATTAATTGGATTAATAAATTAAAAACCTGAATTAATGACGAACTCGGCAGCTATACGGCGTGCTATAGCATCTGTTTCCACATAGTCATTATATGTAGGATTGCTGATAAACGATACCTTGTTCATGGTCTTTTCTATAACATCACTCATACCAAGGAAGGAAATCTGGTCCTTGAGGAAGGCCGCTACTACCACCTCGTTGGCAGCATTCAGTATGCAGGCCATATTTCCGCCACGGTTCATAGCCTCATAAGCAAAGGCAAGATTTCTGAAACGCTTTGTGTCCGGAGCCTCGAATGTAAGAGTATTGCACTTCATGAAATCCAAACGTTCGCCGGAAAGAGATTCACGCTTAGGATAAGAGAAGGCATACTGTATAGGCAAACGCATGTCAGGAACGCCGAGCTGTGCTTTCACAGCACCGTCCATATACTCTATCATTGAATGTATTACAGACTGCGGATGAACTACAACCTCTATCTGTTCCGGCTTTACTCCGAAAAGCCATTTTGCCTCGATAACCTCGAATCCCTTGTTCATCATCGATGCAGAATCGATGGTAATCTTGGCTCCCATGCTCCAGTTAGGATGCTTCAAAGCCTGTTCCTTAGTGACAGTAGCAAGCTGTTCCATGCTGAAAGTACGGAAAGGACCGCCCGATGCAGTAAGAATGACTTTACTTATAGGATTATTCATTTCCAGACACTGGAATATTGCCGAATGCTCTGAATCGACAGGTAAGATAGGAGTTCTGTACTGCTGTGCAAGTTCCGTAATAAGTTCACCTGCCACAACCAAGGTTTCCTTGTTTGCCAATGCAATAGTCTTTCCTGCCTTTATGGCATTTATGGTAGGTTTCAGACCGGCGTATCCGACCATTGCCGTCAAAACTATATTCACAGGACCTGATTCCACAATCTCACACAATGCCTCTGCTCCGGCATAAACCTTGATAGGCAAATCGGCCAAAGCATTCTTCAGCTGCTGATACTTATCCTCATTTGCTATTACAACAGCTTCCGGCTGGAACTTACGTGCCTGCTCTATGAGTTTATCCACTCTGTTATTGGCTGTAATGGCATAAACTTCATACAGGTCAGGATGTTCCTCTATCACTTGTAGAGCCTGGGTACCTATAGAACCCGTAGACCCTAAAATAGCTATCTGTTTCTTCATAACCTTAGAATACTACATAATTTCCCGGATTTATTGGTGTTCCCCTGCGCCAAAGTTCAAAATGCAGATAAGGTTCCTTATGACTGTCATCACCTTTGCCAACCAAAGCAATGACATCTCCACCTTTAACCTTGTCGCCCGGTTCCTTCATCAATGAACCACAGTTTTTATATATACTGATAAAATTTTGCAAATGCTGAACCTGTATCACATAACCGTCGTTTACTGTATATGTAGCCATAACCACAGTACCGTCAAGTACAGACACCACATTCTCATTTTTAGACGTAAGAATATCTATTCCATAATGTTTCTTTTCAGGGTCGAAATTGACTTCCATCACACCATTGACAGGCTTGAAGAATATCAATCCGGCTGCAGCATTACTGTTGTCTATCTCTCTCAGATTATATCTTTCCTTCTGCTCGTATTTCTGACGGAATTCTTCTTCCTCCTTTGTTCTCTCCATGAGCTGTTCGGCACGAATATTCGTAAGCGAGTCAATGGACTGGACTGTATCAACCTCTATCTTACCGCTGAAAATGTCCTGAATATTCATTATATATCTGTTCTGTCTTTCAAGAGCTAACCTCAATGAATCTGCACGGAGTGCGTTCGATACCACCATTTCGCGGACTTCGGAGTTCATATATCCCGGCAAATAGTTGCGTAACGGAGTAAATGCTATTATGGCTGCAGCGATAATAAAGATAACCGTACAGGCAAACAAAAGCACAGAAAGGCCGTTCAGTTTAGATACATGAATCCCAACAACTTCCTCCAATGTATTCTCATTGATGATAGTAAGCTTATATTTGAACTTGATATTATGCCAGAATGCTTTACGTCCTTTCTTTCTCATACTCACCTGTCTTTTATTACTCCAACAATCCTTCCGGAATATCTACTTTAACACGCTTCTTCTTGTGGTCGATATCAAGGATAAACTCTTCGTGTGCAGGAAGCAACAGCTCATCTCCATCCTCTTTTTCTATCACGAACAGCACATTTATGGTAGTATCGTCCACATCAGATATTGTTCCGAGAGTTCCATGGTTTACATCGTCTACAGCAAAGCCGACAAAATAATTCCATGATGTAACTTCCTCCTGTTCTTCAACATATTTCACAGGGAAGAACACCTCCACATTGGTAAACATCCTTGCCTTTTCGGCTGTATCTATATCCTCGAACTTAACCAAAGCGGAATTGTCCGAACGGAAACGGTATTCCTCAATGAAGAAAGGAACAAGGATTCCGTCCATAAGCAATATCAGATAATCACAATCCACACGGTCGAAAATATCGTCTGTAAAAGTAAACGACACCTCTCCTTTCACGCCATGCGGTTTATTGATGACACCTATTTTATATACTTCTTCTTTTTTTATCATGACAATTACTCAAATTCTTGTTATACGCGCACCAAGAGCTGTAAGACGTTGCTCTATATTCTGATAACCTCTGTCTATCTGTTCTATATTATGTATGCGGCTTGTACCTTCAGCTCCCATGGCAGCAATCAGCAAAGCAATACCTGCACGGATATCAGGCGATGTCATATTTCCTCCTCTAAGGCTGAAATTATGGTCATGGCCTATCACGACAGCTCTGTGAGGGTCGCACAATATAATCTGTGCTCCCATATCTATCAGCTTATCAACAAAGAACAGTCGGCTTTCAAACATTTTCTGATGGATGAGTACACTTCCTTTAGCCTGTGTAGCCACAACAAGCATCACACTGAGAAGGTCAGGAGTCAGCCCCGGCCATGGAGCATCGGCTATAGTCATGATGGAACCGTCAATGAACGATTCAATCTCATAATGTTCCTGCTGTGGTACAAAGATATCATCCCCTTTCTGTTCTATTTTTATACCCAAACGGCGGAAGCTGTCAGGTATGATACCTAAATTATCATAAGATACATTCTTTATGGTTATCTCGCTTCGGGTCATGGCCGCCATTGCAATAAAACTACCGACTTCAATCATGTCCGGCAACACGGTATGAGTACAACCTTTCAGTTCTTTTACACCCTCGATAGTAAGAAGATTTGATGCTATACCTGTGATTTTTGCCCCCATACGGTTCAGCATCTTGCAGAGCTGCTGAAGGTACGGTTCACAAGCTGCATTATAAATAGTGGTAGTGCCTTCGGCCAGAACTGCAGCCATTACGATATTTGCAGTACCTGTAACAGAAGCCTCATCAAGCAGCATATATGTACCTTTCAGCCTGTCTGCCGACAAAGTATAAACTCCACGTTCCGCATCATAATCGAAAGATGCTCCCAACTTCTGTACACCTATGAAATGCGTATCCAAACGACGGCGACCAATCTTATCACCGCCCGGTTTTGAAATCATAGCCTTTCCGAAACGCGACAAAAGTGGTCCAACGAGCATTACCGAACCTCTCAACTTGGAGCATCTTAACAAGAATTCCTCACTCTCGAGATACGAAAGATTGACATTATCAGCCTTGAACGAGTAAGTATCTGCATTCAATTTCGACACGGTTACTCCCATATCCCTGATAAGCTGAATAAGATTGTTCACATCAAGTATATTCGGTATATTATGAACGGTAACCTCTTCCGATGTAAGCAGAGTTGCACACAAAATCTGCAACACTTCATTCTTGGCACCCTGAGGAGTTATCTCGCCATGAAGTTTATGTCCACCTTCTATTATAAATGAGCTCATATATTTTCGATTATTAGTTGACGAGTCAATGAGTTGACAAGTTTACAAGGTGACCTTCTTGATGAAAAACCTTGTCATCTTGTCAACTGAAGCCTTGTATACTCTACATCAGTTATTGTTTACGCTTCTGCTGGTTATTGTTGTTATTATTGTTATTGGTCTGTCGGCGACGCTGTGTAAACACACGGTGTTCGAACATCTTTACATCATCGACAGTAATCTTTATTCTACCGTCCGACAGTTCGCAAAGGTCATCAATGATTCTCTGATTATCCACACCATCCTTATTCCAGTTCTGATAATCCTTCTTCATCTGGTTGGCAATAAGGTTGATGAGCTGTCTTTTTTCCTCCCCTTCCTCATAACCGGCTGCAACGTTTATCATATCCTGCACAAAGCGTCCGTAATGCTTATAACGCAATTTTGTCTGAGGATAAGGAACCCTGTCAGGTTTTACATTAAGACTTTCCTTCTTAACGATTTCCACCGGATAGTCTATATCAAGCTTGAAATCTGACATTATAGCCAAATGGTCCCATAGTTTCTGATTCAATTCAGCATTATCCTTAAACTGCGGGAACATACCTTTCATTATCTTTACAATGGTATTGGCACAGATTTGTCTTTGCTCACGGTCTTCAATGGTAAGAGCATGATCTACCATATTCTGTACACTTCGTCCATACTCAGGAAGCGGAAGTCGGCGTTGCTGGGTATTATATTCCATAATAAATAATTTCGATTTAATCTATTAAAGTATTTTTTTAGGAGTAGAAGCTACAAACTCTTTAAGGTAGAAAGGCTCAAAATAAGCCACATCCTTATAATCTTCTTTTGCTACAGCCTTTTCAGCCAAAGGGAACATCCATTTTGCCAAAGGATAAATGTCATCGATAAAATGAGCATTAGGATGATTAATCTTTTCCCGACATTTGGCAGCTCCGTTACCAAAGAAATAGACAGGATGCTCATCAAGAAACTCCTTATAAGAATTTTCATCTATAATATCAGCACCTATTTCACGGCACGCCTTAAGAGAACGGTCGTATATAGCTGCATAAACCTCCATACGGCGAGCATCTATCATAGGACACAACAAAGCATCCTCCGGCAAATCGTGGTTCAAAAGAACCGGTACACACATAATTTCCGGTGTAGGAATACCGATGAGAGGTATATTTCTTCCATAGCATATTCCTTTAGCCATGGATACACCGATACGCAAACCGGTGTAAGACCCCGGTCCGCAACTTACCGCTACAGCATCCAAAGGAATTGCATGGTTATCAACAAACGACAGAGCTTCATCAACATACACACCAAGCAGCGTAGCATGTGAAGGTCCGTTAAAATCCTCTTTTGTAAATATAGAAGCACCGTCCTGACTTACAGATACGGAACAAACTTCTGTAGACGTTTCAATATGTAAAATGCACGACATAGTTTATTTTAATACATTATTGTCCGCAAATATACACTTTTTATCCCACTCTATTTCTATAATTTCCTCACTTTTCCTTACTTTTGCAAAAAAATAGAATTTGTTATGATACAATCAATGACCGGTTACGGAAAATCAACCGTTACTTACAACGATAAGAAAATTATCGTAGAGATAAAATCACTAAACAGCAAGGCACTCGACGTTTCTGCCCGAATAGCTCCTTTATACAGAGAAAAAGAAATGGAAATCAGAAACATGATTTCAAAAAGTCTGGAACGCGGAAAAGTGGACTTCAGCCTGTGGATTGAAAAAGAAGCTTCGGATGCTGCTACTCCTATCAATGCTGCTCTGCTACAGAACTACTACACACAAATCAAGAACATATCTGAAACATGCAATATTCCTTTGCCTTCCGATTGGTTTGCTACCCTACTCCGCATGCCGGACGTGCTGACAAAAGTTGACATCCAGACACTGGAAGATGAAGAATGGGAAGTTGCTAAAGGCGCTGTAGAAGAAGCTATAAACGCACTCGTCAACTTCCGCAAGCAGGAAGGTGCGGCACTGGAAAAGAAATTCAACGAGAAAATAGACAACATAGAGCGTCTGCTTGCTTCTATCGAACCGTTTGAAAAAGAAAGAGTGGCACGCATCAGAGAAAGAATCACAGATGCATTGGAAAAGACAATCAGTGTAGACTATGACAAAAACCGTCTGGAACAGGAACTGATATACTACATCGAAAAGTTGGATATCAACGAAGAAAAACAGCGTCTTACCAACCATCTGAAATATTTCCGCGAAACTATGGCAGGAGGACACGGCCAGGGCAAAAAACTTGGTTTCATTGCTCAGGAAATGGGACGTGAAATCAACACAACGGGAAGTAAATCGAACCATGCAGAAATGCAGAACATAGTAGTCCAGATGAAAGACGAACTGGAACAAATCAAGGAACAGGTACTTAACGTAATGTAAAAACAGTATTTAAATACTATTTAAACAGGTATTAAACGCTATTTAAACATGGGAAAACTTATTATATTTTCAGCACCTTCGGGTTCAGGCAAATCAACTATCATCAACTATCTGCTCAAACAGAATCTGAACTTGGCATTCTCTATTTCTGCAACAAGCCGCGCTCCACGCGGAACAGAACAGAACGGAGTGGAATATTTCTTCCTAACCCCTGACGAGTTCAGACAGAAAATAGCTGACGGTGAGTTTCTTGAATACGAAGAAGTTTATACAGACCGTTTCTACGGAACACTGAAATCACAAGTAGAGAAACAACTATCAGAAGGGCAGAACGTAATATTCGACGTTGATGTAGTAGGCGGATGCAATATAAAGAAATTCTATGGCGACCGTGCACTATCGGTATTCATCCAGCCACCATCAGTAGAAGAACTCCGCAAACGCCTTAACGGACGCGGAACAGACACACCGGAAGTAATAGAAAGCCGTATAGCCAAAGCAGAGTTCGAATTAAGCTATGCCGACAAGTTTGATGTGGTAATAGTAAACGACGAACTGGAAAAGGCCCAGGCCGAAGCACTTGAAATCATAAGCAACTTCCTGAAAAAGTAAATATGGCAAGAAACACCAAGAAGATAATGCAACTGATGACGATTCTTACTATCGTCATCGGTTTTGCTGCCTTGGCAGTAGGCATAGTGGCAATAGCGAAAGAAGAATACATCATAGCCACGGCAATGATATTAGTCGCAGCATGGCAAGTGGTCAACTACAGATTATGGAAGAAAAAAAGCTAAGGACAGGCATATTCGGAGGTTCGTTCAATCCAATACACATAGGACACCTTGCATTGGCCAATTATCTGTGTGAGAACGGCTACATAGACGAACTATGGTTTTTGGTTTCACCACAAAACCCCTTCAAGCAGAATCAGTCATTGCTTGACGACAACATGCGTCTGAAGTTGGTAGAAGCAGCTATAAAAGGATATCAGCGCTTCCACGTATCTGACTTTGAATTCAATCTTCCGAAACCATCATATACCGTTACAACTCTGAACAAACTGTCTGAAGCCTATCCCGACAGGGACTTCTATCTGATAATAGGTGCCGACAACTGGGCAGCCTTCGACCGCTGGAAATCACCGGAGGAAATACTTTCACGTCATCATGTCCTGATATATCCCCGTTTGGGATATGAAATCAATTCAGAATCACTGCCACCGCGTGTAAAAGCCGTAGACAGTCCTTTAATAGAGGTCAGTTCAACCTTCATCCGCGAAAGTCTGGCACAAGGCAAAGATGTACGGTATTTCCTGCACCCTTCCGTATATGAGATAATTGAAAAGGAAAGATTATATGATTGTGGACGCTGTTCGGAAAGCGTTCAGTGAATGTTCACTAACCGTTCAGTGAACGGCTGGTGAACGGTTAGTGAACATAAAATAAATCTGTCCTTTACTCAAGCACATTATCCCCTCTCTATATATACATCTTACAAATTTAGAGGTAAATCATTTTCTGATAATTCTTTTAATTCCTGTAATGTTGGTGATTTAACTTTAACAATGCGACGAGCATGATTCATTATCATTGATTCAAAAATATTGCGAATAAAACGTCCGTTTGCGAATTCTATTCCAGATGATTCCGTTGCTTTAAAAAGTAATTGTTTCAAAACATCTTGTGCCCTATCCGTCAAAACATAATCCTCCTTCTCACTCATAAAAAGTAGAATATCCATTAGTTCATTAGCATCATAATCATCAAATTCAATAAAAGTATTAAACCGAGACTTTAACCCTGGATTAGATTCAAAAAACTGTTTCATTGGTTCTGTATAACCTGCAACTATAACAACTAAATCTTCACGATAATCTTCCAAAGCTTTTGTCAATTCCGTCAAACATTCTCTACCATATGAATCACTATGATCATTCTCTGTAATGCTATAAGCTTCATCAATAAATAATACTCCACCTTTAGCTTTTTCTATGACTTCCTTAACTTTATGTGCAGTCTGTCCTTGGTAACCTGCAATAAGGTCTGTTCTTGATACTTCCATAAAATGACCTATTGACAAAAGACCTAATTTTTTATACATTCTACCAACTATTCGTGCAACAGTGGTTTTACCTGTACCTGGATTACCTGTAAAAGCTAAATGCATTGTACTTTTTGGTGAATGCAACCCTTTTTCTTTTCTCAACAATTGAACTTTTTGGAAAGCTATTAAATCATTTACCTTAGACTTTACTTTGCTTAATCCAACTAATTGATTCAGTTGAAGCATCAACTCGTCTAAGGTAAAATCCTCTTCTTCAATTTCTGTTTTTGAAAGAACTTGAACCAACTTTTGATAACCATAAAAACTGATTAACGAATCTTTAGTAGCTATAGCAATTTGAGTTATCTGAGGCTCTTTTAACTCAGATGCCCGTTCAATAAATTTACATAACAATCTTGAAATCTCTTCCTTATTCTCTATTATAGCTTTAGCACAATTAGTAATATTACCATTACTGTTCGTTACAGCATCAAGACGAGAACAATTTTGAAGCAAATTTTGCTCGTATTTATTCATCTTCATAAGATTCCCAATATCTGAAGGATAAAATTAATAATTGATATGCCAATTGAAACACCACCTAAACTATAGGCTATTTTTATTTTTTTTTCATACGACAAATGTACTGAAACGTTATATTCTTTCATTTTCTGAATACAATCCTTTATTTCATCTTCTGATGTACGAATTTCTAATATAAATTCATCAAGTAATTGATGTAAATTATCCAAGTTAATCCTTTGTTTATCAATATTCTCCCAAATGATATCAATATCGTTAAGATGCTTGTAAGATTTAAGTATATTCTGGTACTGTTGTATCGGGATAATATTATTCTTGATACTTTCATTTTCCTGATTAACTTTAACGATGAAATCATCAACTTGCTGATGGAAAGCAGCTAAGTTTGTCTTGTATTCCTCTACATCATACCAAATAGCATCGACATCACAAAGATGTGTATGAGAATCAAGAATGGAACGAAACTGTTGTAAAGCGACAATATCATTATTGATATTATCTGTTACTTGGTTGAAAACTCCGATATGACTATCAATCTGTTGATGCATATTTATTATGGAGTTTTTCTGACACTCAACATCATTCCAAATAACATCAATATCTTTATAGTGAATGTTTGATGAAAGTTGAGAATATAATTTATCTAGTGCTTCATTCCTATCTTTTTCAAGTAAGAATAACTCTTTTGTTTTATCTACTTCTGCACTAATTAAAGATAATTCATCAAGAAGTGATGTATAATCAATTTGTAAAGTAGATATTGCTTTAGTTAGTGTTGGTATATGCTTTATTTTGTAATGTTTATCCAGATTGGATGCAATTTCATCATGTGACAATATATTTAAGCCTTGCGCCTTAACTGTTTTCTCGATACGTTCAATAGTAGTTTTTAACTTTACAAGTTCCAAAACTGTTTTTTTTAAATTTTCAACAGTTTTTATAATATCAGTTTGAGCCTGTAACGCTTGCTTACTTGCCTCTTCTGCACTTTCTATAGAACTAATAATTCCACTGATATATTCTGCATCAAGATAATCAAATGCATTATAAACATCTTTAAACTCTTCTATAATAGACTTAAGTGATGAGTTTACAGAAATCAATTTATTCTGAACAACACCTATAAAAGCGTTCATTTCTGAACCTGTAACCTTATGATCACCCAATCCAAATAATCCACCATCAACTTCCACGCGATCAAAAGATGGATCAGAGGGAAGATTTCTAGAGAATCGTTCAATATTACTTTTTGCGACCTCAAAATTATGTTTTTTTATTAAAGTCATATCAATATTATAAATTTTCAAGAAGATTATCTATTTCCTCATTGGCTTTCAAAGTTGAATCGTGTAAAATGCTGGACTCTTCTACTTGCTGCTTTATTGAACTTTTTACATCATATAAATATTTTCCAGCATCAGTATGTCGTTGTATAATATTTGCACCTACTTGTACCTTTTTATTTAAAACCTGATTTTCTGTTACTACAATAAGTTGCTCTTGAGTTTTAATAATCTCATTTTTCTTTTCTATTCGCTGTTTATCATTCTCTTTCTTTAATTGTATTGAGATTAGTCTATCTATCATATTAAGAGCTAAAGCACCTACCAAACCACTAACAATGGAACCTAAGAACATACCAATAAGATTAGCCAAACTGCCTAAAAATGGAATTTCAAAGGCAAATCCAGGTACTGTCATAAGTCCTTTCTCAATAACCTCACTAAGAATAATTGCTCCACCAGCTGTTAAACCAGCTATAACTATCTTTCCTACCTCCATCATTTTGATACTTAATGGCATGTTTTTATTGGATGGATTTTTAAGGAATTCAATAGCCTGTTTTACTGACTTATAACCTTGATTCAAAAATATCCATGCCTTCTTGATCATACCAACAACAGGACCAATTACTGCTGTAGCAATAGTTGTAACTAAAGTGTTTGCTGCATTTTTAAGATGTTTTTTTATATTAGTAAAGAATGATTTAATAGCTTCTTTTACACTATCGATAAAAGAACTCAATTTTCTATTACCAGTACGAAACCATAATATAAGCTTGCGAATAATATCCTTAACAAGAGAGGCTAATAATCCCATTATAACAGAACGAAGTGCCTTTCCAGTAATACGAAAAGCCTCATCTTTTTGAGATTGTTTACCTGTATCTATTGAACGTTGCTCTCCTTCTTTTTTTCTCTTTTCGTATTCAGTTCTAGCTTCTACATCTTTTTTTCGATATTTTTTGTCTTGTTCTTCACTTATATCGAAAATCTCATTAGGTCTTTGCCCATTTTTATTAGGATTATCCAACCAATCAGTCATAGACTTATCACCTTTTGATCTATTTTGACCTGCATCCATCTCATTAAGATTAGCTCCACTATTTGCAAATTCGATTTGTTCTTCTTTTGTTAGGTGAGCATTTGCTGCAGGATCCCTAATAATCTCACCAGCAGAAACGGTATGATCCATATCTGTTCCACGTTCAACAGAACCGGTAGGTCTTCCTTGATCAAATGGTTTTCTAGCACCATTAACTAAAGTAGCTTCATTTCTCCCCATTCTAGTTTTGTGTGTTATAATATTACCATTCTCGTCATGCTGAAAGTTTGATTGCCAATCATTATACCTTCCCTGATAATCAATTTTATCATTATGAGTAGCAATTTTACCTTTTGCAAAGTTTTCTGTAGTTTGAATATGAGCAGAGTCCCGCAAATCTAAAGTAAGACCACGATTTTCTCTTATAAAATCTTCACCAGCAACAACACCTACTTGATTAATAAACTGTTCCCATACAACATTCATTACAATCTCACCAATTGTGTCCGGATTACCAATCTTCTCTCTATCTTTTTCAAGATTTTCCAAGTCTGCCATCTGCTCCTCAAGTTGTGAATCCAACTTATTTTCAAGCGTATCAAAATCAACAATATCACAGTCTAATTCTGACCATTCATTTAGTTGTGTTCTATTATTGTTCATCATAATAATTATTTTGTTTAACTCTTATATCTCTTAACTTAATATATTTATAGATTTCCAAACCTATGATTAATTATTAATATTATCTAAATTAAAATACAATATATAAATGTTTGACTTTTACTCACGATTGATAAACATGCCCACAAATATAACAGTTCATATTCAGATAATCAATATGAAATTAACAATAAGAAAGGCGTGAGGACTTGTCAGCTTCACCCATCAAAATCAGGCATCGCCAAACGCCTTGTAGAAATGAATAAAGAAACAATAAACCCACGCCGTTTGTGATATGTAAAAACCATGTACAACATTAGCTGTACACACATACACATACAAAACAGATGAGCGTCATATCGTCTCTATCCCTCTACTAAAATTTGGCGATTTCGATTTTAGGATAAAGCAAAAAACGCTTTCTTATGTCATCACCGGACCATTTCTCCGGTCGGTGTATTGCAAAGATACATTTTTTGTTCAATATGACGCTCTTTTATGGGTTTAATTTTGAAAATTGGCTGAAAATGCTTTGGAAAACATTTGCAAATCATTTTCAAAAGCTATTCAAACACTGTTTAAACGCTATTTAAATGCCGTTTAAATACCGCTAAAAAAGTGACACTTTGCACAAAAACATATTCTTTATTCATTTCAAAACTATAACTACATCATTATACCTAAACTTTAATATTGCTTATAAGTCCGCCAAATTCAGCATTGTTTATAATATAAAAAAGGCGTGGGGACTTATTTTCTCCATTCAAGAAACAGGCATCGCCAAACGCCAACTCAGAAATAAGAAAAAACAGTAATCCCACGCCGTACATGTATATAAGCCATCCATACAATACATAGAGGCATTGCATCGACGATGGATATATAAACAATACAGATGAGCGTCATGTTCCCTTATCCCCTGAGTGTTCTTGAAATTGGCGATTTCGTTCCTTAGGATAAAAGTAAAAACGCACTTTATATATCTGCAAAACCATTTCTCCGGTCTTGCACTACAAAGATACGCTTTTTTTGTTACATGACGCTCCTATATGTGATTTTCTGCTTTTCCCGACAGGCAATTCCGACAAACAATCTACTGCCAGTTATCGTTGATTATACTTATAGATATTTTATCTTCATAAGAATCCATTATAACATTAGCCTTAATATACGGATTGCTTTTCTCCATAGCCACATATCCTCCGTCTTTCATGCCTCCGTTCAGATACCTGAAGCCTCTTCCCTTCATTGCTTCTACAAGTGCTTTTCCGAATTCATTCTTCTGCGACACTAACTTTCCTTTGAGCTTAAGAATGATACTCATAGAAACAGGAGATATATTATTATAACGATATCCCGTAACTATACTGTGATAATAAGAATCATACTCAGGAACAATCACATCATCTACATAATCACATAAAATTTTTATATCCATATAATCCGAATATGACAACTCCGTGGTCAGTTCACTCACTCCGCGCAGGTCACTGACCTTGTAGTCCTTTCCGTATGCATCGGCAAAAACTTCTGGAAGTACACCATACGGAACTTTGTCAAGTCCGGTGTCTTTCACATATGCTGTTGCCTTTTCGGCTTCACTTTCCAAATCAATATAGTCGCTCGCCACTATTCCGAGAGAATATACATCTCTGGCATTTATTGACGGACGCATGAAAGGCAGAAATTCTACAGGCGGGAGTTTCACTTTAGCATATGTTTTCTTGCCTGCCTCTTCACCCTTCTTATCTATCAGTATCATATCCTTTCCGTCAGTTGCAAACGTATGTTTGTTGCTTCCGAAGAAAGGAAATATCTCATCATATTTCGGTTCAAGGATTACATTGCCTGAATAATCCATTATCCCGTATTTCGATCTGTCCTTATACACTATCACATCCTTGCATAGATACATTTCGTCGTATTTGGCTCTAATCAGAATCTCTCCCTTATTGTTGATAAGTCCACAATCATTGTCCGTATTTCTATAGACAGAATATCCGTTATAGAAACCTAAGATTCCGGTGATTTTTGAGCTTGGCTTCATGACCACTTTCCCATCTACTGTCTTAAGTCCATAGTCACTCCTGAAGGCATCAGTAAAAGTAATCAGTCCTTCTGAAGGCAGAAGATATGCCAGATCCTCTTCTTCAGCATTCATCCAAACCTTCTGTTTTTCGTCTATCAGAAATGTGTTTCCGTCCTTACTTACATAGGCATATCCGTTGCAGAAGAAAGAGGCATCATTATACACCGGTGGTATTATAACCTTTCCTTTCGTATTGACGTAACCACGCATACCGTTTTCTGTGATGAACAGTGCCTTACCTTCGTAAAACATTGATGCATACTTTATATTTTCACCTTTATATTCCGCAAGGTCGAAAGCCGTTTCCCCGTTTGTCTTTATATATTTTATCGGCTTTCCCGGCTCGACTACAGGAGCAAGTCCATCAGAGAACAGTCCTATGCTGACGTAGTCATTGCCCACCTTGCGGAATTTCTTTTCTGCAGTGTAGAGCTCATACAGTCCGTTTTCATTCTCCACGAAGAACATTCCTTCACTGACGAATGTAGGTACATTCTTGAACTCATCGTCTATCAAAACATTGCCGTCCCAGTCTATCAGCCCCCAACGTTCGTCTTCTTCAGCCCTGAAAGGTAGATGGGTGATAGAATCTGTAAACTTTTCCGAATAATTGCTTTCGCATGAGAACAATGCCAAAGAGCATGTCAATAACGAAAACAGCCTAAAAAAATTGTACTTTACCATATTTCCTTTTTTTGAATTAGCTTTAATAATAGTAACATATTTATATCATCTGTCCGAACAAGAGATGTTAAAATATCGAACCTTCCCATATCATTCGTTTCACAAAATATAAAATCATACATATATAAATACTACCAACCACGACGGTAGTCACATCATATTTAAGCTTCACCATCTTTTCACTCAAGGCTAACAATCCGTCCCTTATCAGCAATGGCAGTACTCCCAATATGATAATACCGATAAAAAACAATTCCAGCCAGTATGCAGACTGCACTGCCTCTACTATATGACCACTATCTGTATATACACCATAAACCATGAATAGCCAGATTGCAATACTTATATATAATATGTACTTTCCTGATTTTTCTTTCTCCATAATAATATGATTTGTTATTAATAATTGTAATTTTACAGAAAATATTGTGCAAATATATCAATGAGGCAGATTTGTCGGATGATACAAAAGCTTCATTATTTCAGAAAGTACTTTTTTGTATCAAAGCACCATTTTTTGATACAAGAGAATACCTGACAATTTATTACGGAAGAAAGATTATGAATACAGAAAAGCAGGATTTACTGATATCATTGATAGACAATCAGATTTTCGAAGCGTCAGGCTCGGCGTTGGCTTCAAAGTTGGGTTACAAGGGAAGAATGTTCTTTTCACGACTCAGGGATGGAAAAATAAAGGAATCGACAGTAGTCAATTATTTAGAGAGGATATGCGAGGTGTTCAATCTTAATCCGGAAGATTTGGACGACATAAACAGAATGGTATGTGCCGGAAAATACCTTTACCGCAACCTTACTGAATACGAAATTGCAGGCAAACCGGATATCGAAACAGCCGACAGGATTATTGTTGCCCTGGTAAGACGAAACTACGATACACTGTCCGAGAGTTTCAGGAAGAACATAGCTCCATATATTGACGATTTATACAATAACGACCAGATGATATTCTTCGGGATGTCGATGATAGCATACATCAAATTGTTAGGCATAAACCCTTATTCGTCAGGCAGAAACGGCTTCATTTCGATGATGCATCACCTAATAGAACATATCTACGAAGTCCTACAAAAGGAAATGCCGGAAAATGCCGTTGCACAAAGGACTATGGTGGCATATCTCAGCGATGATGTTATCCGGAAAACACCACAATGCTACTGGGGAATGCTCTACTATACAATACACATCCTTGGCTTCTACTCCGACCCGGAGTACATAAACACGATACTTGAACTGGGAAAGATATTCGATGAATGGGGAGAAACAAGCTACTGGCATGAATATGGCAGAAAATACGGAAAGGGCGAAAAGCTGTTCTCTATGTACACCCACAGCATGAGGCTGAACTTCAGAGGTATGTATCTTTGCCAGGAGTTCACCGCCGGAAAGGACAATGAAACTTTCATCGAGGGAAACAACGTTTCTATCATATTCGACGATACTGACGAGTATAGCGGAAGGGTTCAGGTGGAAAGCATATCCTGTCAGGATAAGTTCTTTATCTACAATGGCAGATATGAGATTAACGATACTTACGACGAGATAACTTTCCATTGGGATGACGAGGAAAGGGAGATGTTCTGTCTGCCGGAAAAGCTGAAGATGGTTTCTTTCAGTAAGCCTGAGGAAAAAGACGAACAGGTATGGACAAACATTGTCCGCAAGTTCGATGAAAACGGCTCGCAGGATATCTTCACCGATAAACTCATGGAAAAACTGGAAACTGAATACATGGACGACAGTTACGACATTCAGGACATCATCATAAGCCGACAGTGGTTCTCCATGATTATAAAAACCGAAGACGGTATTAAGGAGTACAGGATTCCGACAGAAGCATACTCTTTCCTGAAACTCATCCGTATTTCCGACGATGTAATAATAAAGAAGAATACTACTACCGGCAATCTGCTCGTCAGCTGGCCTTGTATAGGATATGAGATTCCGATGTCGGAGTTCGAGGTATGTTCAGCAGCCGTTCAGTGAACGTTCACTGAACGGCTGCTGAACACCAGGTTTTAAATTTTCACACTTCACTCAAATCTTTCTCCCTGCACTTGTAGAAAAAATAATCCAGCATGAACCGAGCATTCTTCCTTGCCAGCTCTTTACCGTGTTCCAGTCCTTTGGTGCTATTTAAGGCTGCATCCTTCAAATAGCCACTATCAAGAAGTTCGCATGCTGTTTCGTATGGTATCAATCGGCTATTCGTCAGGAAATTAAATGCATTCTTTTCTGCTTTTTCCTTATTATAATAAGGATTATCGGGAGAAGCGATACAGTCACAATAGTTACGCACAACAGATATTCCCTGTTTAGGTGTAATACACAGCATCAATACATCATTTCCCGTATCAGGAATTTTCAGTCCTGAAGCTATTTTATATTTCATATTGTTTGAAATGAAATCGTTCATCTCTTCTTTTCCTTTCAGGAATACGAAGTGTTTTCCTTTAGTTGCCGCAACGAAGTCATCGTATGCCGCCTTTTTGTTAGCATCCGAGAGTTTATTCTTAATGTCATCAAGTTCTGGAAAATCTTTAATGCTATAGATATTCATAGCCCCGTTGTGTTGCCAATACTTTCCAAACTTGAACAGAGTTGTTGCAACTACCATATCACCCGGTATTAACTTTGGAGCGTTCAGTTCAATAGAATCTTTTGTTACTTTATAAGTTTCCTCCTTGCCTGAAACCTCTTTGAACACATAATAATCATCTGTATCGTCCGTCACCAGATAAAATGCTCTCATCCTGCTGTCCACATCCATATATGGTGCATCCACATGATTGACAGCCTGTTCCTCAAGAAGAAGTTTCAAATATTCAGGAGCAGTAATGGCAAGAAGAGGAGTTCTGCCCGACACCACGCTGTTCATCTTAAATGAATATATCATCATATCCATCGTACGGTCATCAAAATCCTTACGCTTCTGATATTCCACTATTTCATCAGATACGGTATCCAGATAAGATTCATAACAACCCATGTTGATATATGAGTCAAAATAGAACCACTCTACTTTATTTCTGTATTCAATGAAATCACCCTCTGTCAAATAAGAGAAATCAAAGAAATCCTGAAGTCTTTCATTCACCGGAGCTGTCTCGAACTCCTCGTCGAAGATATCGTATATTTCATTTGCCAATGCCAAAATACCGGTATTCTCAGGATTATAGATTTTCTCCCCTATTTTATCTTTCTGAAAGCAATGCCACAGAATGAAGCGTACGTCTTCCACGTTTATCTCGTCGGGATAATAATCTTCGCCAGGTTCATAGAAAGGCAATCGGCTGCCATACCGTTTTTCGCACTGCGAAGTGAATACCTGCCAGACACCGGTCTGCGAAATAATATCTTCAAACCATCCGACAAGAAATATCGCCGTGTCTTCGTAAACCTCGTCTTCCGGCTCTGTTTCTCCCTCCATTATGTCATAATCATATAACAATTCAATTATTCTATTTACCAATTTACAGTAATAATTATCTGTCGCATCGGTTTTAGTATATGGATGCATAGACACCCATTCTCTAGGATAAATTTTTCTCATTATTACCAGTTTTTGATTATATTCAATAAATATCACGCCAATACTTCATTCACAATCTGCAACATCTTTTTGTTGTTAACCTGTGTTCTGAAATGTACAGTATAACCTTGCGAAGAAAGATTGTCGAAAAACACTTTGGCGCATTCAATCTTAAGATTTTCCAATCCACGGGTTCCGGTCATATTGTCTACATCTTTAGACTCCACTACTATATTCAGTTCCTTTTCACCATTTTTCCTTTTTACCACATACATGAAGTCAGGACTGTAAGTACCTCCTGCCACAGTAGGAATAGCTATACTGTTTCGCGGAATCTTGCCATAGACAACAACCTCGGATATGTCGGCATTGATATTTTCCAGTTCCAATGGAGAATCAAAAGCCTTAGTGTCATACAGATATTTTGCCATAGGCTCTCCTTCTACTACCTTTGTACCTATCCTGCCCTGAGCTATTTCTTTTCTTACCGTACCATCACTGTAAGTCAATGCTGTCGCTCCGATATTTCCATTCGTCTTTTTATATTTGAAATGCCCCATCAGGTTTTCAGCCTTCCATTCGGCAAATTTACTGATTATAATCCCTGCCGACTGCTCGTTAAAGAAGGAGTTCTTCAGTCTGCCGTGCTTTTCTACATACGTGTTTATTGCACTGTGCAGCACAGGTATAGGAATATTTGTAGCCATTGAAATACGTTTCAAGAATATACCGTATGGCAGTGAGTTCTTTATCGTATATTGCACTCCTCCATCCATAAGAAGGGACATCTGTTCGCCGTCACTCTTCACCACGTCCCTGTGGCTCGTGATGACCTGCTCGGAGAAAACACCTTCCGACTCTAAAATATATGTCAGAGCATCCCGGATTTTAGAATTAAGTTCTTCTTCATACCAGATGGTATATCGCCTGTTCAGAATACTCCACAATTCGCTGATTTCCTCAAAACGAGCTTTTCGTATTCCCACAGGCTTGTTTTTCAGCTTATTATTGTCCTTAATTTTGTCAGATACAACTCCCGAACGGAACAACGGATATTCATCAAAGAATTTTACCCTGTTCTCAGGAACCACAGAGAGCATATCCGAATCGTCCGGGTCCAAATACCTTTTCGTCAGAAGTTCCGCCATAAGGTCTCTCTTGTCCACTCCCATTTTTGCAGCTATCGCAGCAATATGCCTGAATGAGATAAATACAGTTTCAGGAATCTCGCTGTTGATTTGCTCTACTAATTTGTCGGCAAAATCAGCTTCGGTGAAATCCACTATATAGTTGAGCATGAAATCCTCGTTCGAGATTCTGTTGCCACACTCATCAACCGGGAGACGCAATCCACGGCCTACCTCCTGAAGTTTGGAGTTGTCACTTCCGCTGGAACGTAGTTTGGCTATGGTGAATACGTTAGGATTGTCCCAACCCTCCTTTAGCGTCCATTTGGAAAAGAGGAATCTTCGCAATATATAATTACCGTCTTTATCCCTGAAAGAAAGAAGCTGTTTCTTACCGTTAAGGATATCGTCCACCTCGCGTGCTATATCCTCGTCCGAGGAGCTGTTGTCCTGCGCAAAATACCCTGCATGACAGGCTTTTATATCACTAAGGCTTGCTTCCAGATAATCCCTATATTCTTGTTCGCTGTCGCTCAGTACGGCTATAGTTTCTTCAAGCTTTTCTTTCAGCAACCGTTCGAAAGTTTGTAGCAGATAAGGTTTCTTGCCATCGGAACTTTCTCTATACGAAGTTATATCGTCAATAAAAAACAGGGCTAAAGTCTTGATTTTGAACTTCCTTCCGCTGAAATTTGAACGTTCGGTTTCAAAATGCCTTTCCAGTGCAAGACGGAGCATCTGTTCCTGATATGAATTCATGTATATGTCCACATCTATCTCCTCTCCTACATTCTTCGTCAGTCCATTGGAAAGTTCTATACAATTTCTGTCTATGGATTCTATCATTATGCCGCTGAACTCTTCAGCAATTACGGACAGCGAATCACCGACATGCAGATGAAATGTGCGTGTAGGCTTATCTGCGCTTCTATACTGAAATGTAGCCACGTCATTTTTCACTACCGAAAGTAATTTAACCTTTTCATTCTTCTTTGAAACAGGCTCGAAATGCTCCTTTGCCACCCCCTTTATCAGTCCCTGATTGAATGCCTGGCAGGCATTCAGGTCATAAAGCAGGTTTTTATACTCCTGAATAGCCCTCTTGGCCTTACCTTTACCAATAGTAATTTCAGGGAATGTAGCCCCAAAACGTATGATACACTGTGGTGCAAGCTCATCCATTATCACACCGAAGGCTTTCTGTTCGCGCGAGAACTTGTGCGGCTCGTCTATTATGACAAACGGCCTTGTGGCACGCAAAGCATTGAAAGGACGATAAAAGCCCTCTACTACCGTTCCGTAATCATCACGGCTGAGCATATAACCTTTAGCCACTTTCAGCAGCTGCATGTTAACTAAAAGTACATATATCTTATTGGAATTCCGGCTTGAGCCTTTCACAAACTCGCTTACAGCTGTGGGGAAATACTGCCTTCCCTTTTTCTTGCTCTTTGCAGGTTCCAGTGTGAGCAATTCTATTTCAGCGTCATATCCGCAGACATCGCGGAAATGACGTTTCACTGCATAATCACCCATAAACTGCCTTGCTCCGGCCTTTATGGGAAGTGTAGGCACAGCCACTATGAATTTGTTGATACCGTAACGTTTGTGCAGCTCATACATGGCATGGGTATATACATACGTCTTTCCCGTACCTGTCTCCATTTTTATATCCAGATTCAGGCACTTGCTGTCATAGCTGTATCCCTTGTATTCCACAGACAACCCATTGGCATCCTGAATATTCTTTATATTTGCTCCTACACCATCTATATATGTAGTTATCTGCGGATTGGCATAATATACTGATGGCGGCTCTATAGTGGTCTTATGAAATACATCGGCTATAGCGTCCACGGCTTTCTGCTGATGTGGCAACGATGGTTGAAGTATAAGTTCCATATATTATGTCAATAACGGATATCAAAATTAATACGCATATTCTTTTCTCCTGCCTGGACTGTCTGCATATTGTCTTTCAGTCCCTGCTGCTCGTTCCAGGTCAGAGCATAGCCATATACCACTATATTCTGCGGATTGAATTCAGCTTCTGTCTGATATTTATCAAGCAGTCCTCCTACGGCCCCGTTCGTAAGTCCGGGATTAATAATATAAATGTGGTTAGGCATACGGTAAACCTCGTACCCGTCGAAATCGAGTGTTTCTATCTCCGGAGTCAATCCGTAGCCGTCCCTTACGAGCCATGTGGCAAGAATAGCAGGTACACCGAACTCGTCAACTAAAGTCGTGTCGCCAAACATGTATTTCGGGTCATAATTTTCTATTTTTTCCACTGCTATGCCCGAAGGCTCTTGCAGGGTGTAATGCTTGAATCCCAAATCGCCGTGGAACAGAGGATTTTCCTGTTTTATCTTGTTTGCTGCACGCTTGATGCGCTCCATACCTATTTCGTCTATGGTTCTGAAACCCGCTCTCCGTGCATTTGATTTTTCTTTTGTCGACTCAGGGATTTGCACGAGAATAAAATTGACGGAACAATCATTTTCTACATTCCATTTCATCAGAGCTTCTCCGGTTGTACCTGAACCGGAAAAGAAATCAAGAACCAAATCATTGTTCCTTACACTTAAATCCAAAATAAGGCTTAATAAAGAAATCGGTTTGGTATAATCAAAAATCTTTTTCCCTATAGTTTGGGCAACATCCTTAGTTGCATTATCATTAGAATAAATACTATCCGTAAGTTCTAAAGTAGAAAGACTTTTTGTTCTATCTCCGAACTCTACAATATATCCATTATCATCTTCATCTATAAAAGCATTCTGATATGTTTTAGTGTACAGACGGGCTCCATTCTTAGAACGTTTTACTACAATGAAACCATTTTCTAATCCAAAGCGAAATTTATCCATACTCCATCTCCAACACCAATCAGCTCGATCATGATTACCCTGTTTTCTATCTAAATAATCCTCTTCGGAACCTCCAGGATAAAAGACTTCGCCATCAATAGTAATCGGATAATCAAGACTCGAACTATACTGAAGACTATCATAATCCAATGTTTGATTTAATTTATAATATCCACGCTCATCAAAAAAAGAGTCTTTATATTTAAATCCGGAATCATTATGACTTAACGGATATAAATTAGGAGTAGTTTTCTTTCCATATATAAACAGATAATCATGATTCAGTGCAATTACATCTGAGGATTTTCCTCCTTTTTTAGTTACTCGAGGAATTATAGCCACCATATTCTCTTCCCCAAACACATCGTCACACAACAGTTTCAGATTACTCTGTTCATTATCATCTATGGAAATAAAAATCACACCATCGTCTGTCAGCAAATCTCTGGCAAGCACAAGGCGTGGAAGCATGAACATCAGCCATGCAGAATGAGTGGCCGAGCCACGACGTGTCAAATCAAGAATTCTAATCGCCTGTTCCTCAGAAATACTAAGTTTGGAAGACAGTTCTTCGGGAGTAAACTTGAAAGAATCGTTATATACAAAACCGTCGGAACCGGTGTTGTACGGAGGGTCTATGTAGATGCACTTTATGCGTCCGGCATAAGATTTCAGCAAATGCTTCAACGCATCTATATTGTCACCGCTGATATATACGTT
>CALUJF010000016.1 GCA_944320855.1 uncultured Phocaeicola sp. | reverse complement strand
CCGGAATCGGAACCTATGATTATAGGACGCAACTTCCTTGTGAAGATAAATACCAACATCGGCAACTCTGCCACTACTTCAAGCATAGATGAGGAAGTGGACAAGGCTGTTTGGAGCTGCAAATGGGGTGGCGACACACTGATGGACCTTTCTACAGGTGCAAACATCCACGAAACCCGCGAATGGATTGTACGCAACTGCCCTGTTCCGGTAGGTACAGTGCCTATCTATCAGGCTTTGGAGAAAGTAAACGGTAAGGTGGAAGACCTTAACTGGGAGATTTATAAGGATACACTGATAGAACAATGCGAGCAGGGGGTTGATTATTTCACTATCCATGCCGGAATACGTCTGCACAATGTACATCTTGCCGACAAGCGTCTGTGCGGTATCGTGAGCCGTGGCGGTAGTATCATGAGCAAGTGGTGTAATATATATAATAAGGAGTCTTTCCTTTATGAACATTTCGACGAAATTTGTGATATCCTTGCTCAGTATGACGTAGCTGTTTCATTGGGCGACGGTCTGCGTCCGGGCTCAATCTACGATGCCAACGACGAGGCACAGTTCGCAGAACTTGACACACTGGGAGAACTCGTACTCCGCGCATGGAACAAGAATGTTCAGGCATTCATCGAAGGACCTGGACATGTACCTTTGCACAAGATACAGGAAAATATGGAACGCCAGATCAAGTCATGCCACAATGCTCCGTTCTACACACTCGGCCCGCTTGTAACAGATATCGCTCCGGGTTACGACCACATAACATCGGCTATCGGTGCAGCTCAGATAGGATGGTTAGGTACTGCAATGCTTTGCTATGTGACTCCTAAGGAACACCTCGGCCTGCCTAACCGCGAGGATGTACGCACAGGTGTCATCACATACAAGATTGCAGCTCATGCCGCCGATCTTGCAAAAGGACATCCTGGAGCACAGATTCGCGACAACGCACTGAGCAAGGCCCGCTACGAATTCCGCTGGCGCGACCAGTTCCATCTTTCTTTAGACCCAGACCGTGCCCTTGAATATTTCAACGAAGGACGTCACACTGATGGTGAATACTGTACTATGTGTGGTCCTAACTTCTGCGCGATGAAGCTTAGCAGAGACTTAAAGAATATTTAAAAACTAATATAATGTTTAGTGACGAACTTGAAAAAATAAGCTGGGAGGAGACGACCAAAGCCATCTACTCCAAAACCGAGGCAGACGTGATACGTGCTCTCGGTAAAAGTCGCTGCGATGTAGATGACTTTATGGCACTCATCTCACCGGCTGCCGAAAAATATCTTGAACCGATGGCGCGACTCAGCAAGAAATATACTGAGGAACGTTTCGGACGTACAATGTCTATGTTTATACCATTGTACATAACAAACTCATGTACAAACTCATGTGTGTACTGCGGATTCCACATTAGCAACCCTATGGCACGCACCATACTTACACCGGAGGAAATAGAGAACGAATATAAAGCCATAAAGAAACTTGGGCCGTTCGAGAATCTGCTTATCGTAACCGGTGAGAATCCGGCAAAGGCAGGTGTTCCATACATCGCCAAAGCACTTGACCTGGCAAAACCTTATTTCTCAAATCTTAAGATTGAAGTAATGCCTCTTAAGACTGAGGAATATGCTGAGCTGGTGACACACGGACTGAACGGAGTTATCTGTTTCCAGGAGACATACAACAAAGCCAGATACAATATCTACCATCCAAGAGGTATGAAATCGAAATTCGAATGGCGTGTAAACGGTTTTGACCGTATGGGACAGGCCGGAGTTCACTCCATAGGTATGGGTGTACTTATCGGGCTTGAAGACTGGCGTACAGACGTAACCATGATGGCATACCATCTTCGCTATCTGCAGAAGCATTACTGGAAGACCAAATACAGTGTGAATTTCCCGCGTATGCGTCCGGCAGAGAACGAAGGTTTCCAGCCCAATGTCATCATGAGCGACAAGGAACTGGCACAGGTTACTTTCGCCATGCGTATATTCGACCATGATGTAGATATCTCCTACTCTACACGCGAGCCTGCATATATCCGCGACAATATGGCTTCACTCGGAGTTACAACCATGAGCGCGGAAAGCAAGACCGAACCGGGAGGTTACTATTCATACCCTCAGGCTCTGGAGCAGTTCCATATCAGCGACGACCGTACTGCCGTCGAGATGGAAAAAGCCCTTAAGTCATTGGGACGCGAACCGGTATGGAAGGACTGGGATGCATCGTTCGACTGCATAAAGACAGGTAAGGCTGTCTGATTGAGCATATTCAGTACCGACGGCTTCGGTTTTATCAATATATCTGATGCCGCCGGTTTTTTTTACTTTTATATAAAAATGGAAAGATATAACAGACAAATCATTCTACCCGAACTCGGTGAAAGCGGACAGGAGAAACTAAAGAACGCAAAGGTGCTTATCGTTGGCGTTGGAGGTCTTGGCTCGCCCATAGCGCTGTATCTGACGGGTGCCGGAGTTGGGAATATAGGCCTGATAGACGATGACGTGGTGAGCGAAAGCAATCTGCAAAGACAGGTTCTTTATTCAGAAACAGAAGTCGGTCTGCCTAAAGCTGTACAGGCACAGAAAAGACTTAATGCCCTGAACAGTCAGATTAAAATAGATGCATACGCCACACGTCTGACAAAAGAGAATGCCGAAGAGATAATCGGCAAATACGATATAGTTGTCGATGGGTGCGATAATTTCAAGACACGCTACATCATAAATGACACTTGTGTAAAATTAGGGAAAACGTATGTCTACGGTGCGATAAGAGCCTTCGACGGACAAGTGTCTGTGTTCAACTATCAGGGCGGAAAGAACTATCGTGACCTGTTTCCTGATGAAGAAGAGATGCTGTCAATGCCGGCCCCCCCGAAAGGAATAATTGGAGTCACCCCCGGCTTAGTAGGCTGCGTGCAGGCAAACGAAGTTATCAAGCTAATTTGCGGTTTTGGAGAAGTTCTTGCAGGCAAACTATGGTATATCGACCTGAAAACACTGCAAACTAATACGATTTTACTGTAAAGATTAGGAATATTACAATTTGGTTACTAACTTTGCAGACAGATTTAGTGGTACACACATGAAACTGATACTGATAACAACTCCAGAATATTTTGTAGAGGAGGACCAAATATTAAATGCACTCTTCGAAGAAGGGTTAGACACATTACATCTTCGCAAGCCGGGGACAGAAGCGGTTTACGCAGAAAGACTGCTTACGCTCATACCGGAAAAATATCATAAGAAAATAGTCATACACGACCATTTCTACTTATGCAATGAGTATAAGTTGAAAGGTATTCACCTGAACAGCCGCAATCCTATTGCACCGGACAACTACTCCGGACATATCAGTGCTTCTTGTCATACTCTCGAAGAAGTACAGGAAGACAAGAAGACTTGCGACTATGTTTTTCTCAGTCCGATATTCGACAGTATTTCCAAAGAAGGATATTCATCAAAGTTTACACCAGAAGCAATACGTGAGGCTGTAAAAGCTGACATAATAGACAAGAAAGTCATTGCCTTAGGGGGTATAGACGAAGAAAATATCCTCAGAGTAAAGGATTTCGGATTTGGTGGAGCAGCCGTATTGGGGGGACTCTGGTCTAAATTCAACCACAGTTCAGACAACAATTATCAGGAACTTATAGAGCATTTCAGAAAGTTAAAACGACTTGCTGACTAAATACTTATTGTATTTTTCCTGCAAAACGTTTGACTTACTTATATAAATGGTATAACTTTGCAAACAAATCAAGGCAATATATCTATTTACAATGAACGTACAATCACCTTTTAAAGTATTCTCTGGTACAAACTCGAGATACTTGGCAGAAAAAATCTGCAACAGTTTAGGATGCGAACTTGGTAACATGAAGATTACTCACTTTGCTGACGGAGAGTTCGCAGTGTCTTATGAAGAGTCAATCCGTGGTCAGCATGTATTCATAGTACAGTCTACATTCCCTAACTCAGACAACCTGATGGAATTGTTACTGATGATTGACGCAGCAAAACGTGCTTCAGCAAAGAGCATCATAGCCGTAATCCCATATTTCGGTTGGGCTCGTCAGGACAGAAAAGACAAACCACGTGTTTCCATAGGTGCAAAATTGGTTGCTGACCTGTTAAGCGTTGCAGGTATAGACCGTCTGATAACAATGGACCTTCATGCAGACCAGATTCAGGGATTCTTCGATATTCCTGTAGACCACTTGTATGCATCTACAATATTTGCTCCATACATCCAGTCATTGAATTTGGAAAATCTTGTAATCGCTACTCCTGACGTTGGTGGTTCCAAGCGTGCAAGCACATACGCCAAGTTCCTCGATGTTCCTTTGGTTCTTTGTCACAAAACTCGTGAAAAAGCAAACGTTGTAGCTTCAATGCAGATTATCGGTGACGTAAAAGGAAAAGATGTTGTTCTTATTGACGACATGGTTGATACAGCCGGTACAATCACTAAGGCTGCCGACATCATGAAAGAAGCCGGAGCAAACTCAGTAAGAGCTATCGCTTCACACTGCGTTATGTCAGGTCCTGCTTCTGAACGTGTACAGAACTCAATGTTGGAAGAAATCGTATTCACAGACAGTATTCCTTATGCAAACCGTTGCGCTAAGGTTAAACAGCTTTCAATAGCAGATATGTTCGCTGAAACTATCCGCCGCGTGATGACTAACGAATCAATCAGCTCACAGTACCTGATTCCTTAATATTCATCGCACGATAAAAAATATAAAGCGAAGAATCATAGACATTGTGGTTCTTCGCTTTCTTTTGTAATATATTATTACTCTCATTTTTTGATATATGAAATTACTCTGGTTGGATTTAAACAGTTCGTATGCACATTCATCGCTTGCACTGCCGGCTCTGCATGCACAGATGGCAGACAACAAAAGCATTGTGTGGGTTAAGGTTTCGGCTACCATCAACGAGAATCCTGGAATGGTGGCAGAACAAATCTATAAACACAAGCCTGACATTGTAGCATCCACATGCTGGCTCTTCAACCACGAAGCGTTACTGCATATCACATGTCGCGTGAAATCTCTGCTGCCACAATGCAGGATAATCCTCGGAGGACCGGAGTTTCTGGGAGATAACAGAAAATTCCTTACAACAAACGATTTCATCGAAGGTGTTTTAAGAGGTGAAGGCGAAACAGGATTCAAGCAGTGGATGGAGCATTTCGACGATAAGGAAGAATGGAAGAACATAGCCGGACTATGCTACATAGACGATAACGGAGAATACCGCGACAACGGTATGGCAAGAGTGACAGACTTCACGGCTCTGGAATATCCCGAAAGAAGCGAACTGTTCAACTGGGACAAGCCTTTCGTACAGCTGGAAACTACAAGAGGATGCTTCAATACATGCGCTTTCTGCGTAAGCGGTGGCGATAAGCCCGTGCGAAATCTAAGTATAGACACTATCAGAGAAAGAATAGAAATCATCCACAGTCACGGAATAAAAAACATACGAGTTCTGGACCGTACTTTCAACTACAACACCCGCTATGCAAAAGAGTTGCTTGCCCTATTCCGCGAATATCCGGACATGAATTTCCATCTTGAAATCCATCCGGCTCTGCTTTCTGAAGAACTGAAAGCAGAATTGAAGTCAATGCCCAAAGGACTTCTTCATCTGGAAGCCGGAATACAGAGTCTGAGAGAAATAGTACTCACCACAAGCCGGCGCGCCGGAAAACTTGAGGATGCGATGAAAGGCCTGAAGTTCCTCTGCTCGCTCGAGAATATGGAAACGCATGCCGACCTGATAGCCGGACTGCCTCACTATCATCTGAATGAGATTTTCGAGGATGTACGCACCCTGGCCGGACTGAATGCCGGAGAAATTCAGTTGGAATCGCTGAAACTGCTTCCGGGAACAGAGATGAGAAGAAGAGCAGAAGAACTTGGAATAAGATACTCTACCCTACCTCCATACGAGGTGCTTGAGACAAACGACATTACATCGGACGAACTTCAGACTGCAAGGCTACTGTCACGCCTCCTGGACGGTTTCTATAATGCAAAGGCATGGCAGAAACTCACACGCCGGCTGATAGTGGAGAATGACGACTTCCTGTATCATTTCCTTGAACATCTTACAAACATCGGAGTGATAGACCAGCCTATGGGACTGGAGAGAAGAGGAATAATTCTTTACAAGTTCTGCAAGAGCCATTATCCGAAATACACTCTGGGTGCCACTCAGGCATGGATAGAAGCGGGAATGTCGCTCAAGAAAGAACCGGCAGAAGCGATAAGGACCAAACACGTCACACCGCCTGATGCATGGGATATAATATTCGGGGAATACGAAGAGAACATGCGCCTGTGCAAACTGCCTACAGGACAGGAAGATAATTATATATGGTATGCCTTCAACCCGGACGAGCAAAGTAACGTCCCTGTATTTAAGGCAATAAGCCGGGAAATATCAGAATAAATTCATAGACAGAGAAAGCGGAACACGAACGTGTAACGGGCGGAACACGAACGTGTAACGGGCGGAACACGAACGTGTCACGCGCGGAACACGAACGTGCAACGGGCGGAACACGTACGTGTAACGGTTTCTTTTCTTGTGCGTTTCAGGAAAAAACTACGGATGCGTGCATAAATCAGCCTATGAGTTCCTCACATTCCTTAAGCCACAAGGCCGAACTTGCATCGCTCGGCATACGCCAGTCGCCTCGAGGACTGAGTGAAACAGAACCCACCTTAGGTCCGTCAGGAAGACATGAACGCTTGAACTGCTGATTGAAGAAACGGCGACAGAAATTAGTGAGCCATTTCTTTATCGTAGTGCTGTCATACATTCCCTTGAAAGCTATCTCTGCAAGATAGTAAATCTTTGCCGGACGCATTCCGAATCTGAGGAAATAATAAAGGAAGAAATCATGCAGTTCGTATGGACCGACGAGGTCTTCAGTCTTCTGTTTGATATTACCGTTTTCGTCGGCCGGGATAAGTTCCGGACTGATAGGGGTATCTATGATGTCAAGCAGGGTATTGCGAGACAATACATCCACCCCTGTCTGTGCCACCCAGTTTACAAGATAGCGCACCAACGTCTTAGGTATGCTGGCATTCACACCGTACATCGACATATGGTCGCCATTGTAAGTGGCCCAACCAAGTGCAAGTTCCGACAAATCGCCTGTACCAATCACCAGACCGCCAATCTTGTTTGCATAATCCATAAGAATCTGCGTACGTTCGCGCGCCTGACCGTTTTCGTAAGTTACGTCGTGAATGGACATATCGTGTTCTATATCCTTGAAATGCTGGATGCAGGCATCCTTGATACTGATTTCCTTGGTTGTAACCTGAAGTGAGCTCATCAGAGTAAGAGCATTGTTGTATGTACGGTCGGTGGTTCCGAAGCCCGGCATAGTGATACCTACTATACCCTTGCGCGGCAAGCCTAACTTGTCGAAAGTCTTCACGCATACGAGGAGAGCCAATGTAGAATCCAGACCGCCTGATATACCTACCACCACTGTCTTGCAGTTGGTATGAACAAGCCTTTTCGCCAATCCTGCCACCTGGATGGAGAATATCTCCTCACATCTTTCGTCAAGCAACTTTCCTCCTGCCGGTACAAACGGATGAGGGTCTACATATCTCGTGAGAGAAAGATTACGGCTGTTAACCATCTCTGTCTGAATGCGCTGTACGCCATCTGCACCATAAGCTCTGACACTCGCCGCAAATGTAGTATTGACCAGACGCTCTCCTCGCAAGCGCTCTACATCAATCTCGCTTACAACCAATTGCTCATCGAACGAGAAGCGTTCAGCCTCGGCAAGCAAAGTACCGTTTTCATAAATAAATGCATTTCCGGCAAATACAACATCTGTGGTAGACTCACCGAATCCGCATGATGAGAACACATACCCTGCCAGACATCGTGCTGACTGCTGTGCAAGCAACGAACGGAGATACTGATGCTTGGCTATGTTTTCTGTATCGGCAGACATATTGAAGATTATCTCCGCACCCTTCAACACCAGTTCAGAACTTGGAGGAACGGGAGCCCATACATCCTCACAAATCTCTATTCCGAAACAGGTATCCGAAGTCTCGAAAAGCAAATCCTTGCCGAAAGGCACTGTCTGTCCGCAAAGTCTTACAGAAGAAATATCTTTATATGTGAGAGATGAAGCAAACCATCTCTGTTCGTAGAATTCCTTATAGTTAGGCAGATAGGTTTTAGGAACTACTCCAAGAATCTTACCTCTCTGGAACACTACAGCACAATTGGCCAAAGTAGAGTTTACCATGACAGGCAGGCCGACAATGGAAATAATATCCAACTGTCGGGTATTGTTAATCACCTGCATCAAAGCCATTTCGGCCTGTTCCAGCAGCAGCTGATGAGAAAACAGGTCGCCACATGAATATCCGGTAAGATTCAATTCCGGGAAAATCACTATCTGAACGCCCTTACCGTCGGCTATCATAATCTGAGCCTCAGTGTGTTGAGCGTTGAATTTACAGTCGGCCACCCTTACCGCAGGAATGGCAGCCGCCACTTTTACAAAACCAAATTTCATATAATTTGTTATATATATAATGTATAGCGACTACAAAAATACAAATTATTCTTTTGCTCAGCAGTAAAGCCAAAAGTAAAAAAAACAAAAAACTAAGTTTGGAACTTGTGGATTAAAAAAAAGTTTGTATCTTTGCCATTGAAATAAAATTGTAATAATTACAGAATTGAAAGAGAGTATGAACGTTTACGAATATTTGCTTAGTTACGACATCAAGCCATCCGTACAACGCATCGCAATTATGGATTATCTACTGACGCACCACACTCATCCTTGCATTGATGAGATATACATGGCCCTGCACGATGATATTCCTACCCTTTCAAAAACAACTGTATATAACACGCTGAAGTTGTTTGTTGAACATGGAGCCGCAAAGATGCTGACGATAGACGAGCGCAACGCTTGTTTTGATGGTGACACATCGGCTCATGCACATTTCCAGTGTAAATGTTGCGGCAAGATTTACGATTTGCCAATGCACGTTAATGAAAAAGAGATGAGCGACATGTCCGACAAGGGATTCAGTGTTGAAGAGGTACACAACTATTACAAAGGTGTATGCCCCGAATGCAAAAACAATAAGTCCGACAAGAATTAAATTCGGAATAAAATATTAATTTAATAACAAACAAAACTTATTACTATTATGAAAAAATTTATCTGTACAGTATGTGGTTACATCCACGAAGGTGACTCAGCTCCTGAAAAGTGTCCATTGTGTAAGGCTCCTGCTTCTAAGTTCAAAGAAATGGAAGAAACAGAAGGTGGTCTTCAGTTTGCAGACGAACACGTTATCGGCGTAGCTAAAGGTTGCGACGAAGAAATGATTAAGGACCTTAACAACCACTTCATGGGCGAATGTACAGAAGTTGGTATGTACTTGGCTATGAGCCGTCAGGCTGACCGCGAAGGCTATCCTGAAGTAGCTGAAGCTTTCAAGCGTTACGCTTGGGAAGAAGCAGAACACGCTGCTAAGTTCGCTGAACTTCTTGGCGACTGCGTATGGGATACTAAGACTAACCTTGAAAAGCGTATGAACGCTGAAAGCGGTGCTTGCGCTGACAAGAAGCGTATCGCTACTCGCGCTAAAGCTCTTAACCTTGACGCTATCCACGATACAGTTCACGAAATGGCTAAGGACGAAGCTCGTCACGGAAAAGGTTTTGAAGGTTTGTACAACAGATACTTCAAGAAATAATATACTATCAACCGATAGATTTATGCCAGACATGCCGAAAGGTGTGCCTGGTATTTTTTTATCACAAAAGAAAGAAATCGGATTTATGCCATCAGAACTTTCCAGCACTGGTTCTCATCTTCTATCAGGACTGATTTGTTCTCAATCCAGTCACCGGAATTAAGATAATGTATATTGCCCAGATAGGTATCTTCCGGATGATGGATATGCCCGCAGATAATACCGTCGTAATTATTTTTTACGGCAAAATCGGTAATCTGCTTCTCAAAATTGGTAAAATTAGAAACCAATTTCTTTGTCCATCTCTTAATTGCCTGGGCAAAAGAATACGGCTGCTTATGTCGTAAGGTTCTATACCGGTTGTAAAATCCGTTAATGAAAAGAAGGAATTCGTAACATGAAGCGCCGAGTTTGGAAAGCCATGTCGCCTTCCGGTTCACAGTGTCAAAACAATCTCCATGGGTAACAAAGTATCTCTTGCCTCCAGAGGACAAAGTAAAATCCTTAAGTACCTTAATACCGACAACTATCTTATCGAGATATCTCTGCATGAAGTCATCATGATTGCCGTAAGTGTATATCACGTCATTTGTATCATTCTTCATCATATCCGATAAGACGCGGAAGAAACGCATCAAATCACCTCTCCATGCACACTTAGGATGCTTTCGGATATACCAACCGTCAATAATATCACCATTCAGAATCAACCGTTCGCACGTCACCGAACGGAGAAACTGAATAAGTTCGTTTACTTTAGCATGGGGCATCCCAAGATGTAAATCCGATAATACTATTGTCCTGTAATGTTGTTTTGGCTGCATGATTGTCTCTTTAACAGACACAAATTTACAAAAAAACTTGTTCTATACATTGGTTACCGAGAAAATGTAATCAATCATAGACAAATATTAACATTGAATAAAAAAATATATATACTCTATACAAGAAGGATTAGCATTTTAAACGGCGGTTCATTAAAAAAACGCATAAGGATATTATCTTTGTAGCAAATTTAAATACAGAACAATATGATAACAAATAACGAAATGCTGTTGGCCTTCGGGCTGACAATGATAGCCGGACTGTCTACCGGCATAGGCAGCCTGATAGCTTTGCTGTCGAAAAAGACAGACACACGTTTCCTTTCCGCATCTTTAGGGCTGTCGGCAGGAGTAATGATTTATGTATCTTTCATGGAGCTGATGCCGGAATCAGTACATCTGCTAAGCGGAATATACAGTGAGCGTGAGGCTTCCGCCTATATGCTATTGGCATTTTTCATCGGCATAGGACTTATCGCGCTGATAGACTTTCTTGTGCCGGAGGATGAGAATCCGCACGAGATTCATACTTCGCAAGATAACAACAAGAAGCTCAAACGTACGGGAGTGATGATGGCACTTGCCATAGGAATACACAACTTTCCGGAAGGACTTGCCACGTTTACATCAGCACTGACCAACCTCGAAATTGCAATACCTATCGTATTTGCCATAGCCATCCATAATATTCCGGAAGGTGTAGCTGTTTCGGTTCCAATCTATCATGCTACAGGCAGTCGCAGAAAAGCATTCTGGTACTCATTCCTTTCGGGAATGGCCGAGCCTATAGGGGCACTGATAGGAATACTTTTCCTCATTCCGTTTTGGACTCCTTCCATCAATGCACTGCTGCTTGCATTAGTTTCAGGAATCATGGTTTATATATCGTTCGACGAACTTCTGCCAAGCACGGAAAAGTACGGACACCATCATTGGGGAATTTGTGGTGTAATATTAGGCATGGCGATAATGGCCGTAAGTCTGCTGCTGATATAAAATTTTAAAAATGCTATACATTTACAAAATAAATTCGTATATTGTGCAATAATAGTTTAACCCTAAATTAAAAAAATCATGAGAAAGTACATTGCAGAACTATTAGGCACTATGATTTTAGTATTATTAGGATGTGGTAGTGCAGTATTCGCAGGCGGAGCGGCAGATACCGTCGGTGCAGGAACAGGAACTATTGGTGTAGCATTGGCTTTCGGACTTTCCGTTATCGCCATGGCTTACTGTATCGGAAACATATCGGGATGCCACATAAATCCGGCCATAACCTTTGGGGCATGGATTAGTGGCAGGATTGATACCAAGGATGCATTCATGTACATTGTATTTCAGACAGTTGGAGCCATTATCGGAGCTATGATACTGTCAATATTGGTTGGCACCGGAGGACATGCCGGACCGACAATGACAGGAGCCAACACTTTCGACAATGGAGAAACAGCACAGGCATTCATAGCCGAAGCTGTATTTACTTTTATATTCGTCTTGGTGGTATTGGGTGCCACAGACGAAAAGAAAGGTGCAGGCAATATGGCCGGACTGGCTATCGGACTTACATTAGCATTGATACACATTGTCTGTATCCCTATCACTGGTACTTCAGTAAACCCGGCAAGAAGTATAGGACCTGCAATCATGGAAGGAGGACAGGCACTCAGCCAGTTATGGCTTTTCATCGTTGCCCCACTTGTAGGAGCGGCTTTCAGTTCGCTCGTCTGGAAATTCATCGGTGAAGGCAAACAATAGTTTATATATCTGAGAGACATTATATCCCTTGTATCGGAAACACTGCAGTTGTTACGGTACAAGGGATTCTGTTTTTATATTAAGGAATTGAATATGTCAAAAAGAAAAAATAAGTAGTCAAAAACGAAGAAAAACAAGTCTTTTTTTTGGATTTTACCTATAATAGAGTAATTTTGCTTGACGTAGAAACAAGCATAAAATATGACACACATAGAAAAGCTGAATTATATACCTCAAAACATAGATTTGATGGCAGGAATAGATGTAACGGGAAACTTAAAGCATTTATTCAAGACTCCATCAAAGGTTCCGGGATATATGTTTCTGTTATGTTTCCAGGGAACATGTACAATAACAGTACATCTCACACAATACACTATGAAGAAAGGAACGCTGCTGATACTGCTGCCCGATTTATATTTTCAGGTATTGGAACAGAGCGACGACTGTAAATTTATTTTTGCAGGATTTGCCACTGAACTTGTGCGCAGTTCATCATTATTCTCAAAATCAATAGAATATACTCCTTTCATATTCGAGAAACCGATATTACAGCTTGAAAAGAAGGGATGCGAGCTGATGTACAGCTACATAAGAATCATAATAAAAGCCAAGTACATATACAACAATGTCATCACTCAGGAGCAGGCCGCACTGACATTCACCCAACTGATTCTTGGATTAGGAAATCTGATAAAGAACGGAAAGAGCGTAAACCAGCAGTACAACAGAAACCAGGAGATAGTTAAAGAACTGGTCAGAACGGTTGTAATGAACTATCACACAGAAAGAAACGTCAGCTTTTATGCTGAAAAGATGCACTTGTCGCCACAGCATCTCAGCACTACCATAAAGAAGATAACGGGTAAAACACTGACAGATATCATATCATCATTCATCATAAACGATGCAAAAGCGAAGCTGAAATCTACCGAGATGACCATTCAGGAGATTGCCTACTCGCTTAACTTCCCGGACATTTCGTTTTTCGGGAAATATTTCAAAAGATATACAGGCATGTCGCCTAAACAGTACAGAAACACTGAACTATAATAAAAATCTAACAGCGTTCTAACGGTATTTAAATACTGTTCGAACGCTGTTGGAATTTTTATCATTGCTCGTCCTTAATTTCCTCAATCGGAGTAACATCCACTATGTTTTCTTCTTCCTTCATTATCTTTTTCTTGTAACGGATAAGTCTGATTAAGTCTGTGAGCGAATAGACTATGGCCGAAACACCGAGTATGGTAAAAGGAAGAGTTGCCGCCTGGAACGGATTAGCCAGAACTACGATACCGGCCAATAACACCAATACCGGAACAACATACATCAGGAATGGCACCTTAGTAAAATTGCGCACCGAAATGAAGTTGAAAAGTTGCGAAAGGCCTGCCAATACCAACAATACACCCAACACATACATCAGTGTAGTAATGAAAAAGTCAGGCATAATCATAAGCCAGAACCCGAGCAGTGCACTACCTACGGCTGCAACCGGAAAAGCAGACCTGATACCTGCCTCTTCCCTGCGCTTGGCCGTTGCCAAATAGCCAAAAACTCCGATAAGTCCCGGCAACAGAAACAGAACCCCGACAGTAATCACAAGATACCTTACGGCTTCCCCAGGCCATACCACCAACAGTACACCTATTATTAGAGCACATATACTGCTCAATGCATAGTAATTAAAATTCCTCATAACCAAAATTTTGTTTTTATTATCAATACGAATTTAAGTATTTATTGCATAAATAACAAAAATATTTCCATTTTGATTGATTCATATACCTACTTATAGGTATTTTTAAGTATAATTTTACCAATTTATAGGTATTGACGTAACATAAAAAAACCGATACCTTTGCCGTGACTTAAAAAACTATAAAACTGATATTAAATCATGGCAACAGGAAGAATCTTATTTACGGCCATTTTCTCGGCGCTTACACTCAATGCCGCAACAGCCGACAGCAGTGCAGAAAACAAGAAAGAGGAAAAGAAAGAAAGCAGACTGACCTTCGGAGGTTATGGTGAGGCTGCATACAGCAGGAACTTCTTCAGCGACAACTATCTCAGGTACACGGATGCAAAAAACTACAGCGGAGAAAGCCACGGCAGATTTGACCTTCCGCACGTAGTATTCTACGTTGGATATGACTTCGGCAAAGGATGGTCTTTGGGAAGCGAAATAGAAATTGAGCATGGTGGTACTGAAAGTGCAGTAGAAATAGAAGAGGAAGAAGCCGGCGAATACGAGAGCGAAATAGAACGCGGAGGCGAAGTGGCACTCGAACAGTTCTGGATTCAAAAATCGTTCTGCAAGGAATTCAACATCAGGATGGGACACATCATAGTGCCTGTGGGAGGGACAAACCAGCATCATATGCCAACTGAGTTTTTCGGCGTTTACCGTCCGGAAGGCGAAAACACTATTATGCCTTGTACTTGGCACGAAACAGGAATCAGCCTTTGGGGAGAGGCAGGAAAATGGAGATACGAAGCCATGTTACTGCCGGGGCTTGATTCCGACCGTTTCAACCGCATAAACTGGATTCAGGGTGGAGCCGGAAGCCCATACGAATTCAAGATTGCAAATGCCATGGCAGGAGCTTTCAGAGTGGACAATTACTCTATAAAAGGACTGCGGCTTTCTGTAAGCGGATATATAGGAAACTCATTCAGCAACACTCTGAGCAGAAGCAAGAAGGAGAAGTTCAAGAACGTGAAAGGTACAGTGGCTATAGGTGCATTCGACTTCGGATATAACGGTCATAACTGGATAGTCAGAGGCAACTTCGACTATGGCCACCTGTCCGACGCACAGCTGATAAGCGAATATAACATGGGAATGAGCAGCAACTCCCCTTCCCCCAAACAGGCTGTAGCTTCGGATGCAATAGCAGCAGGAATAGAAGCCGGATACGACCTCTTTTCACAGTTTGAAAAGACAAGGGCAAAGAACCAGAAATTCTACATCTTCGGAAGATACGATTACTATGACTCGATGCACAAAACAAGCGGACTGAAATACGAATACTGCGGCAGAAACCGTGTAGCAGCAGGTATCAACTATTTCCCTATGAAACAGATTGTCATCAAGGGGGAATATTCCATAGGACTTCTGAAAAGTATGTACAACAACGAGCCTGCCGTATCGCTTGGCATAGCCTACGCAGGATTTTTCACAAGATAACCACAAAAAACAAACATGTATAACTTTAATTCAAAATCAAAATGAAAAGTATTTTAAAGACTTCTGCCTTTATAGCAATGAGTGCTATCATGGCAACATCGGTTACATCGTGCGATGACAACAATGGTGAAAACACAGGCGACTTGTCTGCAAAGGAACAGACTCTGAAGGATGCCGTTACTCCTTACGTGAACAACACCGTAATACCTACCTACAAGAGTATGGCGGATGCGGCTATCAATCTGATGAATGCCTGCAATGAAGCGAAAGAGGCATACATAGCAGACAACAATACTTTAGCTGCAAGCAAAATCACAGAAGCAGGTAACTACTGGAAAGAATCAAGAAAATACTGGGAATTGAGCGAAGCATTCCTTTTCGGTGCAGCAGCAGATTATAATATCGACCCACATATCGATTCTTGGCCACTTGATCAAGAAGCACTCGATCAGCTTTTGGGAAATAACGATATGATGAATGCTATCGGAACAGGAGGCGGCTCATACGTTAGTGCCAACTTAGGTTATGGTCTGCTTGGTTTCCATGCTATAGAATACATGCTGTTCCAGCTAAACGGGGATAATTCAGGACCACGAAGCATCGATAAATTCACTGACAATCAGATGATTTACATGGCAGCCGTAGCAGAAGACCTCTGCTTCCAGTGTATCCGTCTTGAAGCATCATGGGCAGGTATGGACAATGTAACTAAAGAAAAGCAAGATATACTTACAGAAAATGAACTTGAACCTACATTCAACTACGGAGAAAGTATGCTCAATGCAGGTCAGGGTGGCAGCAAGTACGTAAACTACACAGATGCTGCACAGGAAATCCTGCAAGGCTGTATCGACATAGCAGATGAAGTGGCTGAACAGAAAATGGGACGCCCTGCCAACGGAAGTAGCAAAGAGGACAAAAACTATATAGAATCGCCATACAGCCTCAACTCTATTGTTGATTTTGCCGACAATATCAGAAGTATCCGGAATGCATATCAGGGAAGCAAAGAGGGTGACAAGTCTGTAAGCGATTTCATTGCATCAGTCAATGCAGAAAAGGACAGAGAGCTTAAGGATGCCATTACTGCAGCCATAGATGCTATAGGAAAGATTCATGAACCATTTGCAAAAAATGCTACAGAACAAGCTCAAGCTACCAAGGATGCCATAAACGCAGTAACAAAAGTATCCGATTTACTAAGCGAAGCGTCAAAAATCCTGACAGAAAATTAATAATAAATATTTACAGTTACAGTGTGAGGTGTATAACCTTAGTGTTATACACCATATACTGTTTATAAAACATAAAAGTGTATTAAACATCCTTTAAATATAAAATAACTAACTTATGAAGAAACTTTATTTATTAGGTACAGCATTACTTGCAGGACTTACTGCATGTAATGACAATACAAACGACTTGCCTGACAACGACAATCAGCAGAACGGCGACTTGCCGGAATGGTACTACACCGGCGGTCAGCTTGGTACATCTTTCCTCGCTACCTCCAACGCCCTCGAACAGCCAACTCCGGCTGTGGAACAGGCAGGAATGGACAGCCAGTTCAAAAACGGTGAGGCTCTGTTTGAGAAACCTTTCATGAGCAATCAGGAAGGAGTGAGAAGCGGACTTGGTCCTGTGTATATCCGTACTTCGTGCATCCACTGCCATCCGGGCTACGGTCACGGTAAAAGGCTTCCCGCAGGAAAATTCGATACAAACGATATTGGAAACGGATGTCTGCTCGTGGTATATAACCCACAGACTGATGCTTATGTCAGCTGGCTTGCAGGTATGCCGCAGACACATGCCGTGGAACCTTTCAAGGCTCCATTGGACGAAAGCAAGATAACCGTGGAATGGAAAAACCATACAGACCAATGGAACAATACCTTCCCCGATGGTGAGAAATACGAGCTGCAATATCCGGAAGTGACAATTCCTAAAGACGCCATCTATGTCTATAATCAAAGATATACCCTACCGGAAGATTATGCCGTAAGGATAGAGTCTACAATCGGCATATATGGAACAGGACTTCTTGACGCTATCTCAGACGAAGACTTGAAAGCCGAATATGCAAAACAGGAAGCCGACAGACTATTGCCTAACGGTATAAATCCGGCATTCTTCAAGAATGGAGAATGGGTGAAACAATACAGCAACACCAAGCCTACAGATGTTATCTCCGGGACCCCTAAGGAAGATCATCCGTTCAAATTCACATATGCCCTTAGCCGCGGACCTCTGCAGGATGCAGCTGGAACAAACGCTCTTTGGAATATCACAAACGTGACAAGAACCAACAGAAGATACCATTATCTTGATGCGGAAGGAACATACGCTTTATATTCTTCACAAGACCCTGATGTACAGGCCGGATATAAGGAATATATAGAAAAGGTAGATCCGAATAAGAACCATCCTACATGGCATTCTAAGGACTATAACGATTCAGACAAAACCGCAGCTGCCATTTACGCTTATCTCACCTCGAAAGAACTTGACGTAGAAATGAGCGACGAGGATTACGTTGATTTCATGGTATGGCACAGAGGCCTTGCTGTTCCGGCAGCAAGGAATGTAGACGACCCGGATGTACTGAAAGGCAAGGAACTCTTCGAACAGATTGGCTGCACATACTGCCACAAACCGTCATGGACTACAGGCGACGACAATTTCTACGACCCTAACGGAGTTTTCAGCAAGGGCGACAGCCGTCTGCCAAAGTATCCTAACCAGAAGATATGGCCTTATTCGGACATGATTCAGCACAAGCTATACATGGTGAACGATATCCGTACTGGATGGTGCCGAACCACTCCGCTCTGGGGAAGAGGACTTCACCAGAGATGTACCGGCTCGCCTACGGCCGACAGACTTCATGACAACCGTGCACGCAACGTAATAGAAGCCATCATGTGGCATGGTAACGAAAAGAGTGATGCATACTATACTACTCAGAAATTCAGAGAGTTATCAAAAGAAGACAGGGATGCGATAGTCAAGTTTATCGACTCTATCTAAAGATAAATCTTCTGAATTAAAATCATAAACGAATAGACTTCAGCAAGCTTTATTCGGATTGCGAAGTATATTCAGACTAAAAAAATCTATCGTTTGACACGTGTCAAACATATGACTGACAGCTGTCGGACATATGGACGACACGTGTCAAACGTTCGTCCGACAGCTGTCAAACAATACAGATTTATAGTTATCACATAACATGACTGCCCTCGGAAAGAAGTACGGGGACAGTCTTTTGAATAAACACAGATTTACATATGATAAAACTGCCGCCCCAAATATCAAAACACATTTCCATCACAGCCATGTCGCTGCTGATAATTATCATGGTGACAGCCACTATAGCAGAAAAAACTTACGGTACACCATTTGTAAACCGGCATTTCTATTCCAACCCACTGTTTATAGCCCTATGGTTCGTTGCAGCCATTTCCGGAATGACCTATATTCTCAAGCGGAAACTATACCGGCGGATAATCACTTTCTGTATGCATGCCTCCTTTATAATAATCCTTACAGGGGCATTCATCACTCATGTCTTCGGAGTACAAGGTAGCATACATCTCAGAATGGACGAAAATCCCCAACAGTGTTTCCGGACGGCCGACAATGCGGAACACAAACTCCCTTTCAGCGTTTCGCTAAAGGGTTTCCGTACAGAATATTATTCCGGTACCACCACACCCATGGACTATGTAAGCACGATAACCATACAGGATGGCGCGGATATAGAAGGAACAGTTTCTATGAACCGGATATTACGACACAGAGGCTACCGCTTCTATCAGTCGGGATATGATGCCGACGGAAAAGGCAGTACCCTGTATGTAAGCCACGACCCGATTGGAATTGCTGTCACCTACAGCGGATATATACTACTCTTTCTTTCGATGGCACTGTTCTTTTTCGAGAAGAAATCGGCTTTCATGAGGAGGATTTCTGCAGCATGCGTGCTCCTGCTCATACCTTTCGTATCATCGTTTGCCGTAAGCAAATTACCACCGGTACTACCGGCAGGCACGGCTGAAGTATTCGGAAACTTACGCATAAATCACAACGGACGAATTGCACCGCTCCAAACTCTTGCCATAGACTTCACCAAGAAGATATACGGAAAGAAAAGCTACGAAGGGCTGTCGGCAGAACAGGTGCTTACAGGATGTTTTTTCTACTACGACTACTGGAAAGAGGAGCCTTTCATCCGCATAAAAAGCAAATATGTACAGAAAGTTTTGGGCATAGAAGGCCAATACGCAAAACTGACGGACTTTATCGGAACCGACGGATTCAAGATAGACGAACAACTGAAGACAGAGAAAGACAGAACGCATCTCCGTGAGCTGGAAGAAGCAGCAGAGAAATTCAGCCTTATCAGCTCTCTATGTACGGGAAATCTTCTGAAGATATACCCCGTGTTCGATAAAGAGAAAGGTACATTTACATGGTATTCCATCCCCGACAATCTGCCGTCGAGCATAGAACGCGAAAAATGGCTTTTCATAAGATACAGCATGAACTATGTGGCCGAAAAAGTTGCAATGAAGGATTTTGAGGAAACGGAAAAACTCGTAGACAAAATCATAAGATTTCAGGAGAAGGAAGCGGGAAAATCCTTGCCTTCAAATCTGAAATTCAAGGCTGAAAGGATATACAATTCGTTTGCAAATCTGAAATTACTCGCCATGTTCTGCCTCACGGTTGGACTTTTCGGTTATATCTTTCAGATTTACAATATAATAAAGTCTAAAAACAATCACGGAATAAACCGTTGCCTATACTTTTTGCTGTTCCCTACCCTCGCCTATGTGGCAGGCATTATTGCGCTGCGATGGATAATAAGCGGACATATCCCTGTTTCAAACGGCTTTGAAACCATGCTGGTTATGTCCGTTGTATCTATAACATTCAGCATTGTTTTCCGCAAGCGGATGAAAAACTCCGTTTCCGTAGGATTTATGATTTCCGGACTTGCGCTATTGGTAGCAATGATGGGCGACAGCAATCCTGCCATAACTCCACTGATGCCGGTACTCTCGTCGCCTCTTCTTAGTATACATGTCATGTCCATCATGATTTCGTATTCCCTGTTTGCCATAATGATGCTGAACGGCATTTCCGCAGAAATTCTCCATAGGAGCGGAAACAGAAGCAGTGACATCAGCAATCTTGAAAACAGCAGCCGGATAATTCTCTATCCTGCCGTATTCCTGTTGGTTTTCGGAATCTTCATAGGAGCAATCTGGGCCAATGTATCGTGGGGAAGATATTGGGGATGGGACCCGAAAGAGGTATGGGCACTCATCACCATGCTGATTTACTCGGCAGCCCTGCATACTGAGTCTATCCGTTGTTTCAGGAATCCTATGTTCTTCCACCGTTTCTGCATATTGGCTTTCATATCTGTGCTGATAACATATTTCGGAGTAAATTTCATACTTGGAGGTATGCACAGTTATGCCTGAGTGAACGGGTAGTGAACGGGTGCTGAACAGAAATTAAACGGTTGCTAAATGATAAATAAAACAATAACGCCCGCCGTACACCGTGTTCATCCGGTGTTCAGCGGGCGTTCATCCAACGTTCATTCAGCGTTCATTCAGCGTTTAGCACGCATTTAATTTCCGTTTATTTGCTGTTTAGACGTATCAATATACCTCAACTTTATCGGCAAGTGACTTACATTTGTCACGGAGTGCATCAAGATTTCCGCCTACCTTATCATAGCAGACTACTACGCCCATACGACGGTTAAGCTTTGTATATGGCTTACCGAATATACGCAAGTATGTGTCAGGCTGAGAACATACATTTTCTATACCCTTATATCGAGGAGCATCCTTGCTTGCTATAGGCGAAAGGATAACGGCACTTGCACCGATGTGTTCCTGAGTGATTCCCGGTATAGGCAATCCGAGGATGGCATACAGATGAAGTTCGAATTCGTTAAGGTTCTGAGTATTTGCCAGTGTCACCATACCTGTGTCATGTGGACGTGGAGAAAGTTCCGAGAAGTACACGCCATTATCGTGGCTCAGGAAAAACTCTACTCCCCAAAGTCCGTAACCTGTAAGTGCTTCTGTAACTTTAGCTGCCATCTGCTGAGCCTCAGCCAAGTGTTCAGGAGCGATGCGTGCGGGCTGGAAACTTTCGCGGTAGTCGCCACCCTTCTGTACATGACCTATAGGAGGACAGAACAATGTAGGACCGTTCTTCTGAGTTACAGTAAGAAGTGTTATTTCGCTGTCGAACTTGATAAATTCTTCTACAATGAGTTCCTTGATATCGCCACGGCTTCCGCTGCATCCATAATCCCATGAATACTGCAAGTCTTCGGGACCTTTGGCAACAGACTGTCCCTTACCTGAAGATGACATCAATGGTTTGATAACACAAGGATAACCAATCTTTTCGGCTGCTTCCTTCAGCTCCTCGTATGATTTTGCATAATAATACTTAGCTGTTTTAAGACCCAGTTCTTTTGCGGCAAGATCACGAATAGCCTTGCGGTTCATTGTGTAATTTACGGCACGGGCACTTGGAACTACCTGAATTCCTTCTTGTTCCAGATGGAAAAGACGTTCTGTACGAATAGCCTCAATCTCAGGAACAATAATATCAGGACGATATTTTGCTACAACCTTGTCGAGCGCATCTCCATCAAGCATACTGAACACCTCACAAGCGTCGGCAACCTGCATTGCGGGTGCACCGGCATAAGAATCACATGCAATTACATACTGTCCCAATCTTTTGGCAGCAATTACAAACTCCTTACCCAATTCTCCGGAGCCAAGCAAAAGTATTTTTTTAGTCATAATTATAAGAGTTTTTGTCTATATATCTGCAAAGATAGTGCAAACAGAGTGAAAAACAAAGTGAAAACAGAGTTTTCAACATTTAATTACGAGGTGTAGCCTATCTTATTTAAAGACTATAAGAACTGTCAATTAGAAAATGTGAAGGGTGAATAATGAACGGTGCCTGCGAAACCAACACTATACTTACAGAAGCCGCTACTATCCATAACAATATCATAACGACCTTCATCGAAGTGGACATAGGCTCTTTCTTTCCCGCAAGATGCAATATAAGATGGATAAGGCCTATCACAGGGATGCCTATCAGCAACAGTCCGCAAACTACCATAGTAACCGCAAGACCTGCAGATGTCCCGACAGTATCCCAGTTTATGTAAGGCAATGCCTCATAGAAAAATGCCGGTACACTGACCAGTACTCCTGTAGCAGCCATAAGCAAGGCAAAAAGCACTATCAAGACAACTATCACAACCGGGGCACAGCATATGGCCAATATGATAAATGCCAACTTTATGAAGAAACCTATCACTGAGAAGAATATATTTCCAAGTTTCTGGATAAACGTACGAGGTTTGTCGGAATGTACATAGTCATTCATTCTTTCAAAGCCATCGGTTACTGTTTTTCCTATATTCTCCATATTCACCGGTTCGCCCTTCATCTGGAGTTTCTCTGTAGCTGTACGTGCCAGTGGTATTATAATCCATGCTATGATATATGCCAATATAAATCCATGCAGGAATATACCGCAAATCAAAACTGCAATACGTGTCCATGCCACATCCCATCCGAAATATGCGGCAAGCCCAGACACCACTCCACCAAGGACTCTGTCATCAGGGTTTCTGAACAGGCGGCGTTTAGGCGACTCTTCGTTATCCGAAGCGTCTGTATTGCCGTTTGAGTCATTCTCAGAATTGATTTCCTCCGGTTTACCCATACGGGCTATAACTTCCTCTACATTCTCTATGGTTATGACCTGCTGGCCGTGGTTGATATATTCGGAAAACAGCTCCGCTATACGGTTTTCCATATCCTTTACTATTTCATCGGCATCAGCCTCACTACGGAAATGGTATTTCAGATTATTCAGATAATTATCCAACAATACATATGCATCTTCATCTATGTGATAAACAGTACCACCTAAATTAACTGTCAATGTCTTTTTCATTTTGATTCAATTATTAAAAGTTCGTTTCTTAAATGATTTACAGTATTGGAGAGTTCGTCCCATGCCGTTTCCAACTCAGACAGTACTCCTTCCCCATCAGAGGTTAGTTTGTAGTATTTGCGTGGCGGCCCCTGAGTGGATTCAACCCAATCGTACGACAGAAGACCGTCATTCTTCAGTCTGGTAAGCAATGGATAGAGCGTCCCTTCCACTACTATAAGCTTTGCATCCTTCAGCTTCTGGATTATATCCGACGCATACGAAGGTTCTCTGTGCAGCAACAGGAGTATGCAATATTCAAGCATCCCCTTTCGCATCTGAGACTTTACATTGTCAACATTCATGATTATCTGTATTACTTAGTTTGTATGGCACAAATATATGCATTATTAGATTACCTTGTATTGCAAAGTACTTGAATTTTTCTTATTTTTAAAACAATTAACTAAAGAAGAACTACAATCAGCCTTATAAAAACGTATTTTTGTGAGAGTACAACTAAAAAACAGTGTTTATGACTAATATTAGAAAAGCTACTACAGAGGATATCAAACTGATAAACAAACTGGCATGGATAGCATTTCCTGCCACTTACAAGGATATCCTGACCAAAGAACAGATAGACTACATGATGGACTGGATGTATTCGCCCGAGAATCTCCATAAACAGATGACTGAAGAAGGGCATATCTACTATCTGGCATATGTGGACAACAAGGCTGCCGGATATGTATCCATACAGAAGGAAGGAGAAGATTTGTTTCACCTGCAGAAAATCTATGTTCTGCCGGAATTCCAGAAGGAACATATCGGAAAACAGTTGTTCTGCAAGGCAAAGGAAGCTATAAAGGAAATAAATGAAAAGCCATGCAGAATGGAACTGAATGTGAACCGCAACAATCCAGCCTTAGGATTTTATCTGCATATGGGAATGAAAAAGGTTTCCGAAGGTGATTTCGATATAGGTGGCGGATACTATATGAATGACTATATAATGGCTATTGATATTGAATAATAAAAAAATATGCATGCAGATAGTGGGAAAACTCACACTGCATGCATAAAACATATTATTAATTTATGAGAAAAAATTACTGATGCTGTTCTCTCAACAAGTCATTGACAGTCTTAACCGGATTGAAAGTGCTCAAAGGTACTTCAACAAATACAGTACTCCAGTCGCTCATTGAACCGTTCCACAATCCGGGAAGTTCAAGTGCTTTAAGCTCCTTACCACCTTTTGACTTATATGAAATAAAGCCTGTAGCCTTGTCTACATAGTTCACAAGATTGAACTTATTGCCTTTATAATCACGAACGGCACAAACCAAATCAACAGGATTGAAGTGTGTACCTTTTTCGAACATTGCCTTCTTTTCAGGGTCGTTCATGTCAATCTGTGAGCTTTCCAAAATCTGCAAAGATACTGTTCCATCAGGATTATAAGCCAGGAACGGACCACCACCAGGTTCACCTACGTTCTTAACCATACCACAAACACGCATAGGACGGTTAAGTTTCTTACGCAAATATATAACCAAATCAGCATCTTCCATATCCTTTATATCATCCTTACGGCAATGCAACTGGTTCTGTACAAAACGAATGATATTTTCAAGTTCGTCATGACGGTAATGTCCGCTATCGAGAAGTTTTAGATATTCAAATACCTGTTTCTGAAGTGTAACCAACACTCCGGCAAGCAATTTCTTGTAAGTAACAGTATCGGCTTTCAGCCTGTCTGGAACGACGTTGTCGATATTCTTGATAAATACAATATCAGCATCAAGGTCATTCAAATTTTCTATCAATGCACCATGACCACCCGGACGGAACAACAATTTTCCATTATCACGGAAAGGTTTGTTTTCCATATCAGCAGCAACCGTGTCTGTGCTTGGTTTCTGTTCTGAGAAACTGATGTTATATTTTATACCATATTTGGCTGCATACTCCGCTACTTTTTCATCAACAAGCTTAGCGAAAAGCTCGCGATGCTCTGTAGATACAGTAAAGTGCACATTCACTTCCCCACTCTTTCCGGCTGCATAAAGCGCACCTTCTACAAGATGTTCTTCAAGAGGAGTACGTGCACCGTTTTCATATTTATGGAACTTAAGCAAACCTTTAGGAAGTGAACCATAATTCAATCCCGCTGACTCAAGCAAGTTTGCAACAACAGCCTTATAGTTACCTTCAGCTACCAAAGCATCTATACCATTACCGTTATTCTTTACGCAAGCGGCATCAAGATCGGCATAGAAAGCAAAATTCTTTATATTGCTGAAGAATTTCTTTTCAAAATCTGTAGTAGGAACATCATAGTCAGCCCCAAGGAACTCAAACATATTCTTGAACATACGGCTGGCAGCACCTGAGGCAGGAACAAACTTAATAATCTTCTTGTCACCTCCCATATATGCATCCCACGCAGCAAGATATGTTTTCTGCGCATTTTCGTCTGCAAGCATTATACCGCGGTTCTCAACTGATGCAGCTGCAAATAATTTAAGAAAAGGAAAACCTTTTTCGAAACAAGCCAACTGTTCGGCAATTTGCTGTTCTGAAATGCCTTTCTTGGCCAATAAATCTTTGTCTTCTTGTGTTAACATAATGTATAAATTAAGTAATGAATTAGTTCAATAGTATAGAATTGTGCTCAAAATTATAAAAAAGGACGAAATATAACGAATATAAACAAGAAAAAAACTACCTTTACACAAAAGAAAAAGATAAAGCCATGGAAGAAACTGCTTTTTTTAACTGTGATGAAAAGAGATTGCTCTTTTCACTCTACAAGAAACTACTCAAACTATCCAAAGATACACTACAGAAAGACGACTGTAGAAAAATAAAATCTCACCTGATAAAGGTAATGAAAGGAGGCGGCATTCCGAGAAATGTTTTCGGAATGAATCCTATCATTAAGGATATGCAGACAGCAGTGATTGTGGCCGAAGAGATAGGTATGCGCAGGGCATCCATTCTCGGCATCATGCTGCATGAATCGGTGAAATATAATCTTTGCACGCTTGAAGAAGTTAAAAACGAATATGGCGAAGATGTTGCGGGGATAATCAAAGGGTTAGTCAAGATAAATGAGCTTTATACCAAAAGTCCTACCATAGAATCGGAAAACTTCAGAAATCTGCTGCTCTCTTTCGCAGAGGACATGAGGGTTATACTTATTATAATAGCAGACAGGGTAAACCTGATGCGACAGATAAAAGATTCCGAGAACGAAGAGGCAAGGATTATGGTTTCAAACGAAGCCGCATATCTTTATGCCCCACTGGCTCACAAGTTAGGACTGTACAAACTCAAATCGGAACTTGAGGACTTGTCGCTAAAATATACCAATCACGACATTTATTATCACATAAAGGACAAGCTCAATGCGACCAAACAGGCACGCGACAGATATATTGACGCTTTCATAGAACCTATCAAAAAGAAACTGGAGGATGCCGGATTGAAATTCCACATGAAAGGAAGAACAAAATCAATCCATTCCATCTATCAGAAGATGAAGAAACAGGGATGCCCGTTTGAAGGCGTGTACGACTTATTTGCTATCAGAATAATACTTGACTCAGAACTTGACAAGGAAAAACAGGAATGCTGGCAGGCTTATTCTATAGTGACTGATATGTATCTGCCTAATCCGAAGCGTCTGCGCGACTGGCTTTCTGTGCCGAAAAGCAACGGATATGAGTCTTTGCACATCACTGTAATGGGTCCCGAGGGTAAATGGGTGGAAGTACAAATCCGTACGGAAAGAATGGACGAGATAGCAGAGAAAGGTTTGGCTGCACACTGGAGATATAAAGGTATAAAGGGAGAAACAGGACTCGACGAGTGGCTTAACTCCATCCGTGAGACACTGGAAAATGCCGACAGTGACATCGAGGCTATGGACCAGTTCAAACTCGACCTGTACAAGGATGAAGTGTTCGTGTTCACTCCAAAAGGTGATTTGTACAAACTGCCTCAAGGAGCGACTATACTTGATTTTGCCTTTACGATACACACCAACCTTGGAAGCAAATGTATCGGAGCAAAGGTAAACGGAAAGAATGTACAGCTCAAACAGGTGCTGAACAGCGGTGACCAGGTAGAGATTATGACATCGAACACCCAGGTTCCGAAACAGGACTGGCTGAATTTTGTTACTACATCGAAAGCAAAGACCAAAATACGCCAGGCACTTAAGGAGATAACTGCACGCCAGACTCAGTTCGCAAAAGAAACACTTGAACGTAAATTCAAGAACAAGAAAATAGAATACGACGAGGCCGTTCTGATGAGGCTTATCAGAAAGATGGGTTTCAAGAGTGTTACAGATTTCTATAAAAGTATTTCCGATGAAAGCAGCGACGTAAATGTTATCATAGAGAAATATTTAGAATTGCAGAAACGCGAAACTGAACAGCGCGAGGAAGTTCTATACAGAAGTGCAGAAGGATATAATCTGCAGCAGAATGCCGAAACGAAAGACTATTACAAAGATGATGTGCTGGTAATAGACCAGAACCTGAAAGGTATAGACTTCAACCTTGCCAAATGCTGTAACCCTATTTATGGCGATGATGTGTTCGGTTTCGTAACCATATCAGGCGGAATCAAGATTCATCGCTGCGACTGTCCTAATGCTCCGGAGATGAAGGCCCGTTTCCCTTATCGTATAGTACGTGCCAGATGGGCAGGAAAGAGTCAGGGCAAACAGTATCCTATCACGCTGCGCATAGTAGGCCATGATGATATAGGTATAGTGACAAATATCACTTCCATCATCAATAAGGAAAGCAATATCCTGCTGAGGTCTATAAGTGTAGACTCACACGACGGACTATTCTCCGGCATGCTTACTGTAATGGTGGATGATATTTCCAAACTGGAAGCGCTGATAAAGAAACTCAGAACAGTAAAAGGCGTAAAACAGGTAAACCGAGGTTAAAATGACCATTATATAGCCTCGTTCTGTTAATTTTAGTGATTAAAAGTAATTACAGATTATATTAAGAACTAAATTCGCGACGATTAATTATAAAATAAAAGTATATGAAGAAATTGATTCTTACCACAGTAATGTTCTTCATGGGCATAATCATGGTAATGGCTGCAGGTACAGCTGAAATAAAATTTGAGAAGACCACACACGATTTCGGAAGTTTCTCTGAAAACAGTCCGAAAGTGACATGCACATTCAAATTCACTAATGTAGGCGACGGCCCTTTAGTCATTCATCAGGCAATAGCCACTTGCGGATGTACTGTTCCGCAGTATCCTAAGGAACCTATTAAACCGGGTGAAAGCGGTGAGATAACAGTAACCTACAACGGTGCCGGAAAGTTCCCGGGGAAATTCCAAAAAACTATTACACTACGCACAAACGGTAAATCAGAAATTACCCGTCTGATAATAAAAGGCGATATGATGCCGGCTGCCGCAGACGCGAAATAATGACACAAAAAAGCGAAGAAACTGAATGTAAGCCTCTTCGCTTTTTTTGTATCGAAAACTGTTATTTCAGGAGTTCTCCAAGTTTTGCCGCAATCTCGTCGCCACGCAAATCTCTTGCAACGATATTACCTTCCTGGTCTACAAGCACTGTAGCAGGAATAGAACGTACGCCATACAACTGAGCACCTTCACACTGCCAAGCCTTAAGGTCTGACATCTGTGGCCATGTAATGTTAAGGTCCTTGATAGCCTGTTTCCACTTGTCAGCATCCTTGTCAAGAGAAACACCTACTATACCGAAACCTTTATTCCTGAACTGCTTGTATGCAGCCACTACATTAGGCATTTCCTGACGGCATGGACCGCACCAGCTTGCCCAGAAATCAATAAGAGTGTACTTGTTCTTGCTTACAAAGTCTGAAAGTTTGACAGTCTTTCCTTCAGGTGTATTCATTGAGAAATCAATGAACTTCTTTCCTACTATTGTATTCATTGCATTGTCTACATATTCTTTCAGACGGGTCATAGAAGAAGATGTAAGGAATTTCTGAGGAAGTTTTTCAAGCAAAGCACTTGTCTGTTCCACTTCAAACGAGAATCCGTTAGACTGCAGCATATATGCACCTACTGCATTGTCGATATTAGCTTCTGTCTGAGCATATACAAAATCCATGAATTCTTCTGATACCTTGTCGTATGCCTCAACCAACGAATCTTTCTGTACATCAGTAAGAGTAGTATCTGTACGGAAAGTTGTAGCAATGGCAGTCATCTGATTTTCATAACCTGTGTATTTTTCAACAAAAGCGGCAAACGCATCATTCGAAGGAGTACCTGAAACTTTTGAATTTCCTTCAGCCATATCCACTTTGATAGTACCATCTTCGATAAATACTGTTGCATTGATATTCTGAGTTTCATCACCATATATTATAAACTTTGGTGCAAATACAGAATCAGGCATTCCCTTGAACTCAAACTTACCGTTTTTTACTACGGCTGAATCCAATGTGAAAGCTTCTCTTCCGTCATAATAACGCATGTAAACATAATCGCCATCCTTGGCATCGGCTATAGTACCGTTAATGGTATAGCCTCCCTTTTCATGGCAGGCAGCCAATGCCATCACACCGGCTGCAGCAAATAGTAATCCTTTTTTCATTATTGTTTTAAATATTAAATTATTGACTGCAAATTTATATCATTCGCGCTTTATTGAATGTAAAACCAATTACGTTTTAATTATATTTAATTTACTTACCGTAATAAACCTCCCATATAAAAGGTAACAGGCAGCAGATGCGGTAAATCCAGTCCATTGTTACGCCATCAATCCCCATACATACCGGCAAACCGCTATAGTTTAATGCTGCCATAAACTGAATAACAAAAAACAGTGAAACCATGAACGGAGCAAAGCGTGAAAACATGTATGACATACCTTTCACTATATCTGTATCGCTGCGGTAATGGTCAGAATTATAACCATAGACCATTGACGCAAGCCCTATCCCTATTGACAATATGCATGGCGCTCCGTCGTGCAATGGAGAATCGACATACCTGCCCGTTACTCCACGAACGATATTCCATGGCCCCCAGGCCAACAGTGCATACACAGAGAAATATGCTGCTGATACAAATGCTGCCGCCACGAGCGATTTCTTTTCCTTACCGGACAGCTTTCTCTCCCGTCGGACAATACGCCACAACACACCGCCCAAGCCGGAATGCATGAACAGTCCTACAGACATGAAAAAAATTATTACAATATAAAGAGCCGGCGATGACATAAGATTCTCTTCTGTGTATCTGAGAAACCATCTTAACGCCTCCGTGCTTATTATATTCTTTACTCCGTTCCATGCATATACACTACCCACCCATGAAAGCACAGCCACGAGCCACCAGAGCAGGAAAAACACTGTAGCAGGATGTATTATGTTTCTATTCCTCATCAGGTTCAAGATTGTCGATATCAAGTATTCTGAGTTCGAATGCGCGTGTCACGAGTCTGCAGGCATTCACACCTATCCTCTCGTCCGAGCGGAACAGTCTGTTTATCAGTTCATTCTGCCTTTTCTCGATTGATTTCACTCCGAAAGGCATAGCCTTGAGATTAGTTATCATCTCTTTGGTATATCCAAGAGCCAGATGGCGGAGCAGACGCTCGTCATATTCATCGATATCATAATTGATTATGGCTTCCTGACGTCTTTGTTCAGCAGCAACACTCTGTTTGAAACGTGCCACTATCTTCTCCAGTATAGGATAATTGAATACAAGTTTCTTACCTTCCATCACGGCCTGCACATCAACGGCTGTCAATAGTTCTCCGGTCTTCAGAATTATACCATCAGCACCTGCATTAAGAGCATCAACCCACAATTTCTCATTAAGCACCTCTCCTGTAAATATAAGAACCTTTATTTCAGGGCTCTCTCTGTGAAGTCGTGCACATATCTCCACGCCTATTGTGGTGGAACCGCCCAAGCCAAGATCCAGCAATACCATATCAGGAGTCTTTGTTTCCATCAGCGACCAGAATTCAGCCTCTGTCATGGCTGTACCAATCACCTCGGCATTGGGTATTTCATGACGGAAGATTTCCTCCGTACCTTTCAATTCAAGCTTTACGTCCTCTACTATTATTACTTTAAACTTTTCCATATTGTGTATATCTTAAATTTCAATTTTAAACTCTTCCTTTTAACTGTTTTTCAACGGTACGGTAAACCATACTGAAAAACCTTTTCCATCGTCCATCACCCTTGCATTAATCCTGCACCCTCTTCGTCCGGCAAACTCGTCATGATCTCTGATAATCTGTTTGCAAATCAGGTACTCAGCTCCGGAAAGCACATCTCCGTTATCCGACCTCCTCACTTTGGCACTGTCCGGATAAAACAGCAGATTCAGTTCCTGCTGTGTATAATTACGCCTTCTGTCAATAAAGTCAAATCTGGCAAAACCATCTTCAGCACTTACATACAACGAAATCTCGCCACGTCCATTGTACCTCAATGCTTCATCTATAAGATTCTCAAACATAAAGCGCAGAAGGATTTCATCGCCAACTACCGTATATTCTTTGTCTACAGAGATTCTCAAATCAGGATAGTCTGTCATTCGCTTTACAGACTTGCGATAATATTTCTCTGCATAAGCCATAAGTTCTGAAACATTTACAAACGAGCGACGGAAAGTTACCCCATCAAGCATACGCGAAGCATACGACGAAAGAAGTGTAAATATTTCTTTATAATATGTCACCAATTCGTCCATATCACCAAGCCTTGTTTCCATACTCCTTGCATCCCCATCTCCGGCATAACCGTCTTTCACCTCTTCCACTATCTTCCTAAGTCTGCCGGGATAATAAATAGTTTCATGCTTGATAGTCGAAAGACAATTATCAAGCACAAGATTCTGAACGTGCAATGTATTCTCCTCGTGTTCGGCCCTTGCTGTTTCATCCTTGGCAAGTTCAATGTCCTGAAAACGTTTCTCAACCTGAACTATTGTATGATACAATGCCACGCCAAGGTACTCACTCACCAATTCAAGCAAAATCCTGTCTTCCTCGCGTACCGACTTCTCATCGCACTTCAGGCCGATAACCCCTATACACTTCACCTCATTGGGAGAATCGACACGCAAAGGCAGCAAAAGCCATTGTTTGTCGCGGTCATATATAATACTTCTGCGAATATACGATTTATCAAGCTTATCCAAAAGAGTTTCATCATTAACGTCAGAATACCATGAATACTCCAACTTGCCGTCAGCTTCGTCAAATATTCCTATTACAAGATTTTCGATGGTAATCAGCTCATTGGTATCTCTGAATAATGCATCTACGGTTCTGGAACAGATTTCAGAAGTCTTTTCAGGAGTTTCGCCATAGACAGATGCGGAAAACACTGTCTGATTGATGGTAAGAACCTGTTCCATGTTATACCTGTAATGGAGCATACGTCGGAGATATATCACATAGTAGGCCACTAAACCTACAACAATCAGTACCACGAAAAGCATTATCGCCACCATCTTGTTGTTTGCCGACTTCTGCATATTCTGGCAATACTGTTCCAGTGATTTATCTTCGCTTATCTGTTTGTATAATGTAGTATAAGCCTTGTTGTTATAATAATATTTTGAAAAGTTCTTTACTGCAAGACTGGCCACCGCCACTTCGTTTCTGATATCGAGAATAATATAATAGTCAGTATCAAACCTATCGCTCAGCCATACCAGCTCAGGGGCGTCATCCTTGCTATCAGTGTCAAGCAAAGGCCCTTTCCTGCCTGAATACTTCAGAAAATGCATATTCATATAATGGAAAGCACTGTCGGCCAGAGTCAATGCATTCTGATAATCTGCCCTGACATTGCTTTCGTAAACCATGTTTGCATATGTATTGGCTATTGCCAGAAGGCTGTCATACCCTGTCACAACATAGCTTTCCTCTATTGCCGGAATAGTATCACTCATTAAAGAAGAGTCCGCCGGAACTGCGAACGCGGATGAGAATGACACCAACAATGCTATAACTGACAATACCTTCCTTACACCTTTTGGCAAACGGAAATAAAAACGGCTTCCTTTTCCCGGTTCACTTTCGATACCGAACGTACAGACACCAAACACAGGACTTGTCTTCTTATACTTGTCGATAATCCCCTTGCAGTTCATTAGTCCGAAACCATGACCTTTCTGCTTTGCCAGTTCGGCTGAATTGCTTGCCGTTTCCATACCTATACTGCCGGAATCATATACTTTCTCCTTCAGGATACGGTCTACATCCGACGATGACAAGCCCGGTCCGTTATCCTTTACAGAAACCTCCACATAGTTTTCACCTTCAACGGCAGAAAGAGTTATCTCTCCACCTGCCGGAGTGTACTTACGTGCATTTTCAGCAAGTGTGTTTATCATAAACAGAGTAAGAGCCTTATCGGCCTTTACCACCAAATCAGAGTCATGGATATTCAGAGTCTGCTTCTTTATCTCAAAAGCATGCTTGCCCTTTGCTATTACAGCAAACAGACTGTCAAGACCGAAATTCTCAATATTCAGACTTATATCACCTTGTTTCATCTTTATCCATACAGCCAAGATATCATTGTAATCGTTGATTTTAGACAACAGTTCGTCTATATACTGCAACTTTCCGTTTCTCACGGCATCATCCTTGGCAAACGAAGCATTTCTGAGTTTCTTTACCTCGTTTATCACCCTGTCTATGTATGGCACAATACCGTTCACTATAGCCACACATGTTTTCTTCATTTCGTTCTGCCGCTTATTGTCGGCTATATGCATACGGTGGATATACTCTTCCTGCTCCAGACGTATTCTGGTATCGGCAAGCATCATCAGGTTCAACCCGTTCTCCAAAGTCCATGCCATATACGGAGTGATAAGCCTCATCATAGACAGTTCGTCACGCCTTAACCTGCCATTCTTTTTGAGCCACAACCGCCCTACAGACTCATTCTTGCCGGGAGCAGTCATGTCGAGAACCGGAGTTTTTCCGTCTACCACCCATTCGGGTCTTTCACCATCGTTTTCGGACGATAACAGTTCTATCCACAAATCATCAGACCCTGTTATGCTTAACACATCGAGTCTTACCGCCTTCTCCACTGCACATACCACATCCTCAGGACCGGAAGCCTCTTCAGGAACGGCAGCAGTAATATTACGGCATACCAACAGAACCTTATTAAGTTTGTCTATATACAGATTATTGCGTATTCTCCAGAACTTGTTCAACAGAACAAGAACAACGGCAAGGATAAAAAAGCCAAGCACCACCATCAATAGCAGTATATTAAGAAGATACGATTCTCTGTCAAGTGCCGCATACCGGCTTTCCAGTTCCTTATCCTGGCGCGTATAGTCAAGAATGTCAAGATAGATATTTCTGTTATAATCAGACTGAAGCTTCATACCCATGGCGGAATAAGTACGGCTCAGCTGCTCCCTAAGTCGTGCAATCCACTCAGGCACAGTCTTTATTCCATCATTGTTTATCCATTTCAGCTCCAGAGAATAAGGGAAGTCTTTTATGTAGGTCTTCAGCCTGTCAGTAGTATCGTTACAGGCATAATATTTCTCGTGATGCTTATTCACAAACTGGAGCGCAGTGTCAAGCAATGGTAGTGCACGTTCCGGCGTTCCGGTATAATTGTAATATGTAGCCATTGTTCTGTATGCACCCGAAATCTGATACCAGTCGCCATATTCACGGAATAGTTTCAGCGAACGTTCCGCAAGATTAAGCGGCAGGCTGTCAATCGGACATTCGTCCTCATTTACAAGTTCCAGCCACCCTTTACGCTTCTGCAACAGCAAGTCCCTGTTCGACCTGAAGTTAAGAATCTCTGCCATGGCCTGCATGGAATTAGCCTCAAAATACTTGTATCCCAAATCATGTGATAATCTGAGGCAGTCCATAAGATAGCCAAACTCCCCTATTACAATATCTTCCGGTGTTGCTGCGGAATACATACCGCCCGAACCCCTCATATACATGTAATTCAACAGCTGGGCTGTATCTGCTTCTATCCCGTCTACATTTATGGCATCGATTTCCGACAAAGACTCTTTTTCCTGCTGCAAGTAGTAGAAATATACTCCGGACGTAATATGAAATTCAGACAAGGCATAATTGAAACGGGCGGAAAGAACAGAATCTGTTTCCACCACCTTGTCCTGCTTAATTCTCTTGATACGCCTCTGCGCCCTGTTTCTGTAGTCATAAAACTCTTTGTTTGAAGATGTCCGCTGGCAGATTTTCATCAGCCCCACATCTGCCACAAGACACTCAACCTCATTGTCTGACAATTCGACGACAGAGGTGAACAGTTTCATGGATTTCTCAAAATCCATTTTCATATAGGCACAGAACCCCATATTGTTCAGCACTTCCGGATATACTGAATAGTTAGGAGCCGCCAGCTGATATGCCTGTTCCGCCAAAGACGCTGACTTGGAAAGGTCCTTGTACCTCAAATGATATGAAAGTGTATTCAAAGAATCAATCTCCGACATTACGGCATTATCTACCCTATACCTATGGCATGAAAAAACGGCCATAAGCAACGTAAACATAACCAACAAACCGAAGACTCTCTTCATATCCACCTCCATTATATTAATTAGAATAAATACGATACAATCATTTAAACAAAAAGGTTGTATCACTCCCACTTAGCCGAAGTAATACAACCCTCTAAATAAAGCGTTGCCCAAACATTATTTCTTAGATTCTTCCAAAGAAACTTTTCTAAATTCTTTCAACACTTTTTCCAAATCCAAAGATGCCTTGCGTGCACGTGTGCCGGCAGCTTTGTTACCTTTTTCAGCCTGCTGAGTAGCATCAGCAATAAGAGCTGCGCTCAATTCCTGAATCTTTACAATTAATTCGTTCATAAATTATAATTTATTAAATTTTTAAATACCAAAACCGTTTATAATAAACCGCTTAGTATTCCCAAAGTAAATACAAAAACTTGGATTTGCATCATGGTAGATATAATATTTTACATCATTTAACCAAAAAACTCACAATCTTATATCTTATTATCTATTAGTATGTTCCGTTTATTTACAAAACAGGAAAAATGATGAAGAAAATACTATTTTGTACAAACCACCTCAATCTCCAGAACATTTACCGTAGTGGCATCAATACGGAAACGATTGTCAGTCCTCTCGCCTACCAGCCACACTATTTCTTCGCCTGAAGTAACTACCATCACTTTCTCTTTCTCGAATAATGAAAGTTTTCTGTCGCGAAGATAATCACGGACTTTCTTGAACCCTTTCATTCCGAAAGGAACGAACTTGTCGCCGGACTGCCACTTTCGCAGTTTAAGTTCACCACATAGTTTGTCCGCATCAATATAAGCTATATCGTTTCTTTTTGGAACCACAAATCCGGAATCTGACTTAAGCCTTCTCACACTGAGTTTGACGTTATCATCCTCCGAGTCCTTTTTCTTCAGCAAAAGATTGTTTCTGTCCCTCAGCAATGTCCACTCATTTGCATAGAACATTTTTCCGGATGTAGATTTCAAGCTTCTTTCTATATCCTTTATCTGCGAAGAATTAAATCCCAATGGCGAAAGCCACTCGAACAGGACAGCCTGTGGGGCAACTTCACCCATCAGCTTCTCTATAGAAACAGTATCAGGAGCAACCATGACACGTTCCAACGATGCAGCCATAGCATGTCTGTAAATAGCAGCCACATCGGCCAGACGCGAAGCGGTTTCTGATACAGAATCACAGAATGAAGGATTTATCTGCTTGAACAAGGGTATAATGTCAAGCCTTATCTTGTTACGTGTATATACATTCTCCAAATTCGTACTGTCCGTCACATAATCCTGATTCAAACGGTGCAGATACTCCAAAATATCCTCACGCCCCACTTCAAGCATAGGTCTTACGATAAAACCGTTCTTAGGCATTATCCCTTTCAGACCGTTTATTCCCGTACCACGCGAAAGATTCAGCAGGAATGTTTCCACGCTGTCATCCTTGTGATGCGCCACGGCAATATATGCTGCCCTATGCTTTTGCCTGATTTCATCAAACCAGGCATATCTGAGTTCACGTGCAGCCATTTCTATCGACAATCCATTATTCCTTGCATAATCGGCTGTCTGAAAATGCACGACCTCAAGAGGAACAGAAACTTCTGTACACAATGTCCTGACAAAAGCCTCATCCCTGTCCGATTCCTCACCACGCAAATGGAAGTTACAATGTGCAGCCACACAGTCATAACCCAACGACAACAGAACCCTAAGCAAAGCCACCGAATCGGCACCGCCGCTAAGAGCCACAATCAGCCTGTCATCATGGCCGAACAGCTCTTTCTCGTTTATATATCTTTCTATCTTTCGTTTTAGCATACTGCAAATGTATGCATTTTTTGGACGGACAATGTATAAAACAGCATATATTTTATTGCAACAGAAGAATAATATCCATTAGGAGAAAACCGCCAGACAAACTTTATTATTTAAAAACAATCTAAATAGCTTGCATAAACAGTTACTATCTTCTATCTTTGCCGAAAAATGCAAAATCAATGAAACTATCTGAACTCAAAACCGGTGAAAAAGGAGTTATAGTAAAAGTATTGGGACACGGAGGTTTCCGCCGCAGGATAATCGAAATGGGATTTATCAAAGGGAAAACCGTGGAAGTGATACTGAACGCTCCGCTTAAAGACCCTATCAAATACAAGATAATGGGATATGAAATATCATTACGCCGTCAGGAAGCGGAAATGATAGAAATAATCAGTGAGGAAGAAGCACGCAACACCAATTCGGCTACATCGCTGTACGACCCGATATCGGAAAATATCCCTGTAACAGAAGAACAGATGAAAGCCCTTGCACAGGGGAAACGACGCACTATAAACGTAGCTCTGGTGGGAAACCCGAACTGCGGAAAGACCTCCTTATTCAATATCGCATCAGGCGCACATGAGCATGTAGGCAACTATAGCGGCGTAACAGTGGATGCCAAGGAAGGTTTCTTCGACTTCCAGGGCTATCATTTCCGACTTATCGACCTGCCGGGAACATACTCCCTTTCGGCCTACAGTCCGGAAGAGCTGTACGTCAGAAAACATATCATAGAAGAGACTCCGGACGTGATAATCAACGTGGTGGACTCGGGAAACATAGAGCGCAACCTGTACCTCACAACCCAGCTCATTGACATGAACGTGAGAATGGTCATCGCACTGAACATGTACGATGCACTTCAGAACAGCGGCAACACTCTTGACATAAAGAAACTGAGCCAGTTGCTCGGTGTACCTGCCGTACCTACAATAAGCCGTACGGGCGAAGGCATAGACGAACTGTTCCACGTCATTATCGGACTGTACGAAGGTGCCGACTTCATGGGACAGAAAGAGGAGATACAGAATGAGGCACTTCAGGAATACCGCAAATGGCACGACGCTTATGTGCCTGACCACAAATACGGAAGCCACAAGGAGGAAGAAAACGATTTTACTCCAAAGAACTTTATCCGACATATCCATATCAACCATGGTCCTGAACTGGAAAGAAGCATAGAGGCCGTAAAGAAGGAAATCGGAAAGATAGAGAATATCAGACATAAATACTCCACACGTTTTCTGGCTATAAAGATGCTTGAAAACGACAAGGATATAGAGCGCCGTATCATTTCCGATATGCCTAACGCCGACACCATAATCGACATCAGAAACAAAGAGGCTGAAAGGCTGAAGGCGGTAATGAACGAGGACAGCGAACAGGCTATCACGGATGCCAAATACGGTTTCATATCCGGAGCACTGAAAGAAACATATACGGACAACAACCAGAATACAGAGATGTTCACCCGGATAGTGGACAGCATCGTGACTCACAGAATATGGGGCTTCCCTATCTTCTTCATATTCCTGTACATCATGTTCGAAGGTACATTCGTCATAGGCGACTACCCTATGCAGGCCATAGAATGGTTGGTTGGCGTAATAGCGCAGGCTGCCGAATCATTCATGCCGGCAGGACCTCTGAAAGACCTTGTCATTGACGGTATCATAGGGGGTGTGGGAGGTGTGATAGTGTTCCTTCCAAACATCCTCATACTGTATATGTTCATATCCATAATGGAAGATTCAGGCTATATGGCACGTGCGGCGTTCATCATGGACAAGATAATGCACAAGATGGGGCTTCACGGAAAATCATTCATTCCTCTTATCATGGGATTCGGATGTAACGTACCTGCCATAATGGGTTCACGCATAATAGAAAGCCGCAAGTCAAGACTCGTCACAATGCTTATCACCCCACTCATGTCGTGCAGCGCACGTCTGCCAATCTATCTGATACTTATCGGAGCCTTCTTCCAGAGCCACGCCAGCCTTGTATTGCTCGGCATTTACAGTATCGGCATCATATTGGCTATAATCATGGCAAGGGTATTCAGCAAATTCATAGTGAAGGATGACGATACACCCTTCGTAATGGAGCTGCCGCCTTACAGAATGCCTACAGCCAAATCCGTGTTAAGACATACATGGGAGAAAGGCGTGCAATATCTGAAAAAGATGGGAGGTATAATAATGGTGGCATCCATCATCATATGGTTCTTAGGATATTATCCGAACCATGAGCAATACTCCACTCAGGCAGAACAGCAGGAGAACTCATACATCGGCCAGATAGGTAAAGCCATTGAACCGGTGATTGAGCCTCTCGGTTTCGACTGGAAGATGGGAATAGGAATACTCTCCGGAGTAGGTGCCAAGGAGCTTGTAGTAAGTACGTTAGGTGTGTTATATGCCGGCGATGAGGAAGTAAGCAGTGAGAACCTTGCAGAACGGCTGAACATTACCCCACTGGTGGCATTCGGCTACATGCTGTTTACTCTGATATATTTCCCTTGCGTAGCTACGATAGTGGCCATAAAGCAGGAATCGGGAAGTTGGAAATGGGCAGTCTTTACCGCTGTATATACTACAGTCCTGGCCTGGATAGTTTCATTCCTTGTATTTCAAATCGGAAAACTCTTCATGTAGATGGATATACAGACTATAATAATAGGTATAATAATAATTATGTGTATGTGTTTCGTAGGACTCCGCATATACAGACTGTTATCCGGCAAAGGTAAGTCCGCCTGCGATTCATGTGCCGGATGCGCACTCAAGAATGCATGCGAAAAGAAAGTGGAAAATGTAAAGAAATAAAGTTCTGAACGAACCGGCATTTTCTCTATCTACAGACTTTGTTTTTGTAAATACAACTTATATTTATAAAAACAAAGTCTGTTTTTATATATCTATAATCTATATATAGAGAAAACGAACCGGTGAAATCATTTTAATGTAAGCATTCGAACAAGATTTAAACGCCTTTTAAATGCTGTTTAAATACCATTTAAATGTTATTAAATCTAAGGACAAACATTCGTTTACATCAATATCCGATACATATTTGTTCCATCAATTAATAATTTTATTTATGTTTGCAAAGTAAACAAAAACAATATCCAATATGAATCAGATTTCTCAGTTAAACGAACACAACAAGCAGGAATACCCTCCTATGCACACCTGCGAACACATAGTGAACCGAACAATGATAAACCTCTTCGGATGCGGGAGAGCTGTATCGGCACACATTGAAAAGAAGAAAAGTAAACTGGACTATGCCTTGCCTCAACCATTGAGCGACGAAGACATCACTAAAATAGAAGAAACAGTAAACAGCGTTATAGCACAACACTTAGATGTGACTGTAGAGTATATAACGCAGAAAGAAGCCGTAGGACGCTTCGACATGAAACGACTGCCGGAAAATGCATCCGACACTGTCAGAATTGTAAAAGTAGGCGATTATGATGAATGCCTGTGCATAGGACTTCACGTAAACAATACCTCCGAAATAGGAACTTTCAAAATTATCAGCCACGATTACAACGACGGTATTTTAAGAATTAGATTTAAATTAGTATGAAGCATTCAAATAAAAGAAGAAAGAAAAAAGGCAATAGCGGGATGAAGTGGAAACTCCTGATACTTACAGTAATAATCTTAGGCGCTGGTGCATATTATATCTACTCATCAAACGGAATGAAAGTAGAACTGCCTGACAAATCGGACATACAGCAAACATTAGAAAAGACCGCTCACGAGGCCGACAAGCTGAAAGATGAACTTATTTCGAAGGCGGAAAACATTAAGCCAATAGTTGAAAAAATCAGAACAGGCAACGATACAGAATCAAGTACAGTAGAAGCGCCGAAACTGAATTTAGAAATACCCGTATATACATATCCGGGGAGATACAAAAAAGAGATAGTGCTTTACAGAACAGGATATACTGTTTCGTATAATGAATACTATAAGAATCCTAACTGGGTGGCATGGGAACAGACCAGAGAAGAAACCAAAGGAGAAACGGAAAGATACGACAAATTCATGCCTGACCCGGACCTGCATGAGCCAAGAGTGGTACACAAAGACTATACCAAAAGCGGATATGACAGGGGGCATATGGCTCCGGCAGCAGATATGAAATGGAGCAAACAGGCTATGATAGAGTCATTCTACATGAGCAACATCTGTCCTCAGACAGGCAATCTGAACCGTGGCGACTGGAACGATTTGGAGGAATTATGCAGAGATTGGGCCGAGAAATACGGAAGGATATACATCGCATGCGGCCCCATATTCGATTCCAAATCACCGAAAAGAATAGGTGGACACAAGGTTGCCGTACCTGACAGATTCTTCAAGGTTGTACTTATCTACAATAGAAAGAATCCTATCGCAATGGGATTTATATTCAGGAATATCGCCCATTCACAAGACATCGACAAATATATGGTGACAGTGGACAGCGTGGAAAACGTAACAGGAATGGACTTCTTCTCGAAACTGCCGGACGATGTGGAAAACAGGATTGAGAGTATTATTCCGGAACTTCCTGGCAAGAACTGATTTACAAACACATAGATTACCATCTCTATTGCTGACAATTAAAAAAAATAAATTTACAATATCATGAGAACATTAATATTAACAATTTTCTTTCTTTCACTGACAGGAGTAGTGAAAGGCCAGTTTTTTACATCACAAAAAGGTGCTGTATTATATTATGAAGTCAATAACAAAAAAAACGGCGAAATAACTAAAGATACATTGCACATTGACAAAGTGGAAACATCAAATAACACACTTTCCGTAAAAGAAGGGAAAAACAAAATAGAAATAAGAGATAATGACAAAATTGCGATAGAGATGGAAAGCGGAACAGATTTCCGCACCTACAAATATTCTAATGAAAATAATATAACATACGTGTCATTCATGAATGAGAAAGATGCTTACGCATTAATGCAGGATATATATGAAAAGAGTTATCAAAAGGCCTCTCCTGAAAAGAAAGATGAGCTAAAGGAAAATTATGAAAGAACAAAGAAAAACATGCAATTCAAGGGTGACGCTTACATAACCTTAAACCCCAAAGCTACAAAAGGGGACAAACTTCCAGAGTCTGAATATTCTCAAAAAATAGGCCCTATGAAAATCCGTACCATAATAGACAAAGGAACTGTCGATGGCTTTGAGACACTGACTACTCCGGCCGGAAAGTTCGAATGTATCAAAGTTTCATATAGGGTCAGAGCAAAAATGCTATTATTTACAGAAACATCGTACATCACAGAGTGGTATGCTGAAAATGTAGGACTTATAAAAAGCATAGAACGAGATGAAAACAAAAATGAAAATCTCATCAGGATATTGACTTCACGCGAAATGTGATACTATCCGCGTATAGTTCACCAACAAATTACCCAATAAAAAGAACCGGGATATGACCTCAATAAGAATCACATCCCGATTTTTTATATACTTAATAAATTTTATTCAACTGGAGCAACTAATTCCCCTGTATAATCCGCATTAATTGAAGGGATACCGCTTGCTGTTATATTCCAAATATCTGCAGCTATCCAAACAGTACCATCTGTCACCGTAAGATTATCTACATCTGTTACCAAAATATTATAATTAGTTCCATTTATGTCAACACAATGTTCTGTTGTGCCTTTTCCTACCAATCCAACTCCACTTATACCGTCTGCATAACAAGAAGTCACTTGTCCATTACTATATCCAGCTATTGCCCCGATATAAGTTGATGTTCCAAGTAATGAATCATGTGTAGAATAACATCCATAAACATACACCGGATAAGTTGATGAGCCTAAACTATAACCAACAATTCCACCAATAGCATTAGAATTTAAGTTTTCTGCTCCAACCACCGTATATGCAGAATAACTTGCTACAACCCCACCACGGGCATTGTATCCAACAACTCCACCAAGATCAGCACTATTACTTGTCGAATTATGAATAATCTTACATCTATTGACTATACATTGTGCAACCGTTCCAAAACCATTTTCGCCAGCTATACCACCTGCCCTATTACCTGATACTGTAGCTTCATTAACAGCACATTTTAGCACACGGCCACTAGTTGTAACACCACTTTCCTGCGAAGTAGAACCAACTATACCACCAGCACTAAGGCCATTAGATGTAATTGTTGTACCACTACCAGATACTGTGCAGTATTCTATCTTACCATGACTAATTCCGGATATTCCACCAGCATAATTACCGTTTATTGTAACATCCTGTACATTACTATTGTTAACCTGCACACTATTATTACCTGTTATGGCACCGGCACAATTCCCCGTGACTTTAGAAGCGCTTACATTACAATTATCTATTATACCAAGGCTGACACCTGCAACAACACCTGCATACGAAGATCCATCACCGGTTATTGTAGCATTGGAAAATTTAACATCATGTACCTTGGCACCCTGGGCAAGTCCGCCAAAGAAACCTGCATTATCAGCTGTCACATTTACTTTTAGATTTTTGATATATTTTCCGTTACCGTCAAAGTCTCCATAGTAACCGGCACTCATACTACTTCCTATAGGTGTCCATTCCTTTCCGCTCATATCAATATCAGCTTGCAGAATGACATTACTATTTTTCGCATCATTTTGTGCAGCCCACCCAATTAACCCATCAGCGTTATAAATATGATATGCACCATCTATTTTTTCATATCCTTGCGATGGAGCAAAATCTCCAGGAGTGACCTCACCCAACTTCAAGATTTTGCTTGCTGTTAGTGTTGTTGAATTCTGACCGACTTTTTTACATTCATAATTGTTTATGTCATAAAACACAAGAGTCAACCCTTTGCTTAATAGAGCCGGAGCTGTTACAAAATAATAGGTTGAACCTGATGTAAACTCTCCATTAAGCGTTACTTCCGTACCTGCAAATTCATTTTGTACAGTAGCAGTTGGAGTTTCAGAAGAAACATCAATCTGCAAAGTACCGGCTAATGGCTCCCCATTATTTCCACGAAACATGACTTTCTTGATATTATTGCTACCGGTATATCGAAGAGTAAACTTCACCACAGCACAGGTATTCTTGAATTCCAAAGTCTTATCACTTCCGGATTTAGCTACCGATGGATTCAACATCTTTGCAAAACTACCAGCACGAGCCGTTTGTTCAGCAGGTAATGTCGTCGTAATCACATTATCTGAAATAGTAGCTTTACCATCATAAGGGTACAAAGCATAATAGATATCCTGATTATCTTTTGCTGAACCAGTAAATGTTACAGATTGTCCTCCTGTAGAAGTCGTAAATTTGTTATTGCTATCAGGATCAAATAATGATATGGCGTCATCCGCTTCCCATTCTACGGCATTACCAGTTGTTAAAACAGTACGCGAAACAGCATCAATACCTGCTTTGAACTCCATTTTAACCTTTCCTGCATTTAAAGAAGAATCAGTATCGGCAGGTATCTTATCTTCGAAAGGCATTTCATCTTCAGAACAAGATGATAATAATAATGTTCCTAAAACCAAAAACGGAATAAAATATCTTCTCATAATCATAATCTAAATTACCATACATAATTTTCTTCTACAAATCCATAGTGTTTCGCCGAACCGGTACTATCAGGATTACTTGTCCCAAGAACAGCACTTTCAATCTCTAAATTTATTACCTGACATTTCGGGGCTTCATAAACTTCCGTTTCCATAATTACATTGTTTGTTTTCATTCCATCTACTTATTTAATATTGTTTATCAATAATGTAAAGATAAGTATAATTTTCGTAATTATATCAATTTATTCCAATTAAATTATAAATTCACCAGTTGCTGCCACGCTATATGAGGAACGAGAAACACTAATTCTGAGAGAAAGTATCAAAAAAGTCATTTGATGCAATAAAATATGCCGTAAAGCAAACTTTTTGACATAAAAGTTAGGAATTCAATATTATTTAGTTACTTTTGCAAAAATGAATTAAGAAGCCAGAAATAAGACAAACATATGAATGTAGCCATCATAAAATATAATGCGGGAAACATATTCTCTGTGGACTATGCCTTAAAGCGTATAGGAATAACACCTGTCATTACATCGGACAAGGAAACACTGCTTAAAGCTGACAAAGTGATTTTTCCGGGAGTGGGTGAAGCGGAAACTACCATGAGATATCTCAAGGAACAGAATCTTGACACCCTGATAAAGAATCTGAAACAACCGGTTCTCGGAATTTGCCTTGGGATGCAGCTGATGTGCAGATATTCGGAAGAAGGGAATACCGACTGCCTCGGTATATTTGACACCGAAGTAAAAAGATTCTGTCCTGAAAATCATCACGACAAGGTGCCACACATGGGATGGAACACTATCGACAATACCGTCAGCCCATTGTTCAAAGGTTTTGACAAAAGCGAATATGTGTATTTCGTGCATAGCTACTATGTTCCGCTAAACGATTTCACGGCTGCACAGACAAACTATATTCTGCCTTACAGTTCGGCATTGCATAAAGACAACTTTTATGCCACACAGTTCCACCCTGAGAAAAGCGGAAAGACGGGAGAAAGAATCCTGCGGAACTTCATAGAACTATAAAACATATTTTATTATGATAGAAATAATTCCAGCCATAGATATAATAGACGGGAAATGTGTCCGTCTTTCAAAAGGTGACTACAACTCAAAGAAAATATATAACGAAAATCCGGTTGAAGTAGCTAAAGAATTTGAAGCATACGGCATAAGACGATTGCATGTGGTGGACCTCGACGGTGCGAAATCAAATCATATTGTAAACTACAGGATTCTGGAGCAGTTAGCCGGAAGGACATCGCTTATAATTGATTTCGGTGGAGGAATAAAATCGGATGAAGACCTTATTATAGCTTTCGACAACGGAGCACAGATGGTCACCGTAGGCAGTATTGCTGTAAAGAAGCCGGAACTGTTCGAGAAATGGCTGAACAAGTACGGTCATGAACAGATTATCTTGGGAGCCGACGTAAAGGACAGCAAAATAGCCATTAACGGATGGAAGGAAGAAAGCGACATAATGCTTGAAGATTTCCTGAAAGAATACGAATCAAAAGGAGTATCAAAAGTCCTCTGTACAGATATAAGCAAGGACGGAATGATGGAAGGTCCTTCCATAGAGCTCTATAAAAGCATAATGGCCAACCACCCTGAAATGCATCTTATAGCCAGCGGAGGAGTAAGCTGTCTGGATGATATTTACAGACTCGACGAGGCAGGCATCCCTGCTGTAGTCTTCGGAAAAGCCATTTATGAAGGCAAAATCAGACTCAAAGATTTGGCCGATTTATCAAACTCTGACAAACAGGACTGAATATGCTTGCAAAAAGAATTATACCATGCCTTGACATAAAGGACGGACAGACCGTGAAAGGTACAAACTTCGTCAATCTTCGCCAGGCCGGCGACCCGGTGGAATTAGGAAAAGCCTATAGCGAACAGGGAGCCGATGAGCTTGTGTATCTTGACATCACAGCGAGCCATGAAGGAAGAAAGACATTCACAGACCTTGTGAAACGTATTGCAGCCCATATAAATATCCCTTTCACCGTAGGAGGAGGAATCAATGAGCTGAGCGATGTAGACAGACTGTTGAACGCCGGAGCAGACAAGCTTTCCATCAACTCGTCTGCCATAAGAAACCCGAAGCTTGTAGATGATATAGCCAAACATTTCGGCTCTCAGGTATGCGTGGTGGCTATCGATGCCCGCAACACTGCTTCCGGATGGAAATGCTATCTGAACGGAGGAAGAGTGGAAACAGACAGATATCTCTACGAATGGGCGAAGGAAGTGAACGAACGTGGTGCAGGAGAGATCCTGTTCACGAGCATGGACCACGACGGCGTAAAGACCGGATACGCAAACGAAGCTTTGGCACATCTGAGTGACACGCTCGACATCCCCGTTATAGCATCCGGAGGAGCCGGAAAGATGGAACATTTCAAGGATGCCTTTACTTTAGGGAAAGCCGATGCGGCACTTGCGGCAAGTGTTTTCCATTTCGGAGAGATACCTATAATGAAACTGAAAGAGTATCTTCATGAAGAAGGCATATCAGTCAGGCTTTAAATACACTTATACATATTAACCAAAAACTATTATAAATTATGGAATTGAATTTTGACAAAATGAACGGACTCGTTCCGGCCATCATACAGGACAACTACACTCAGAAAGTGCTCATGTTAGGCTTTATGAATGAAGAAGCGTATCAGAAAACCGTTGAAACAGGCAAAGTAACTTTCTTCAGCCGCACCAAAAACAGACTATGGACTAAAGGCGAAGAAAGCGGTAACTTTCTGAACGTAGTATCGATAAAGGCCGATTGCGATAACGATACACTCCTTATTATGGTAAACCCTGTAGGTCCTGTGTGCCACCTTGGTACAGACACTTGCTGGGGCGAAAAGAACGAACAGGATATCATGTTCCTTAAAGAGCTTCAGGATTTTATCGACAAGCGCCACGAAGAAATGCCGGAAAAATCATACACTACAAGCCTGTTCAAATCCGGCGTCAATAAAATGGCACAGAAAGTAGGCGAAGAAGCCGTTGAAACAATAATCGAGGCTTGCAACGGTACTGACGAAAGACTGATTTATGAGGGAGCCGACCTTATCTATCACCTTATAGTCTTGCTTACTTCAAAAGGTTACCGCATTGAAGACCTGGCAAGAGAACTTAAGGAACGCCACAGTGAAACCTGGAAAAAACATTAATCGATGAGCGAAGGACCACTTATATCATACAATAATGTAAGCATCTGGCAGCAGGAACAGGAGGTTCTCGAAGGTATTGACTTCAGCATCAATCCCGGCGAGTTTGTCTATCTTATAGGTAAGGTGGGCAGCGGAAAATCCACATTCCTGAAATCAATCTATGGCGAACTTGACATAAAGGACGGTAGCGCGACAGTGCTGGGATATGACATGAAAACCATCAAGAGAAAGCATATCCCTGCATTAAGGAGAAGGATAGGCATTGTGTTTCAGGACTTTCAGCTTCTTACAGACCGTACGGTAAAAGAGAACCTGGAGTTTGTCCTTAAAGCTACAGGGTGGAAAAACAACAATGATATTCAGTTAAGAATATCCGAAGTCCTCACCCAGGTAGGGATGGACACCAAAGGCTACAAGATGCCTAACGAACTCTCCGGAGGCGAACAGCAGCGCATTGTCATTGCCCGGGCTATCCTGAACAATCCGGAACTGATATTGGCCGACGAGCCTACCGGAAATCTCGACGTGGAAACAGGCCACCGCATTGTGGAACTCCTTAGAGATATCTGTTCGCAAGGCTCTGCCATAATCATGACCACACATAACATGAATTTGCTCTCTGAATACCCCGGCAAAGTGTACAAATGCGAGTCACACAAGTTAGAAGAGCAGCAAAATTCATAAAAAAAACAAACAGGAACGTAAAAATGGCATAAAAACAAATAGAAATTGATTATTATTGCTAAATTTGCATTCTGATATTTAATTATTAACAATCCATTAAAATTCGAAACGTAAAATGAAGGTTTTAAAGTTTGGAGGAACATCAGTAGGCTCTGCCCAGAGAATGAAAGATGTTGCCAAATTGATTTCTGACGGCGAGCAGAAAATAGTAGTACTCTCCGCAATGTCGGGTACAACTAACACATTAGTTGAAATTTCGGATTATCTGTACAAGAAAAATCCTGAAGGTGCGAATGAAATCATCAATAAGCTGGAATCAAAGTATAAACAGCACATAGATGAACTTTATTCTACTGAAGAATATAAACAGAAGACATTGGAATTCGTAAAGTCAGTATTTGACTATATCCGTTCATATACAAAAGACATTTTCACTTTGTTCGAAGAAAAGGTTATCCTCGCACAGGGAGAAATCATTTCTACAAACATGGTGACAAACTACCTTTGCGAACAAGGTATCAACGCAGTTCTTCTCCCTGCATTGGAATATATGCGTACAGACAAGAACAGCGAACCTGACCTGACTTATATCCGTGAGAAACTGGCCCTTCAGCTTGAAGCCAATCCGGGATATGAAATCTATATCACTCAGGGATATATCTGCCGCAACGCTTACGGCGAAATAGACAACCTGCAGAGAGGTGGTAGCGACTATACAGCATCTCTTATCGGTGCTGCTGTAAATGCTTCTGAAATCCAGATTTGGACAGATATCGACGGTATGCACGACAACGACCCTCGTATCGTTGAAAAGACTTCTCCTGTACGTCAGTTACACTTCGAAGAAGCTGCAGAACTGGCTTATTTCGGTGCGAAGATTCTTCACCCTACATGTGTGCAGCCTGCCAAATATGCAAACATCCCTGTAAGACTGCTCAACACTATGGAGCCAAGCGCACCTGGTACTCTTATATCTAACGAAACAGAGAAAGGCAAAATCAAGGCAGTAGCAGCTAAGGACAATATCACTGCTATCAAGATTAAGTCAAGCCGTATGCTGCTTACTCACGGATTCCTCCGCAAGGTATTCGAAATCTTCGAAAGCTACCAGACTGCTATCGACATGGTTTGTACTTCAGAAGTTGGAGTATCGATGTCAATCGACAACACCAAGCACCTCAACGAGATAGTAGACGACCTGAAGAAATACGGTACTGTTACTGTAGACCAGGATATGTGTATCGTATGCGTAGTAGGTGATTTGGAATGGGAAAACGTAGGCTTCGAGTCAAAAGCTCTTCAGGCTATGAAAGAAGTTCCTGTTCGTATGATTTCATACGGAGGAAGCAACTACAACATTTCTTTCCTTATCCGCGAAGAAGATAAGAAACGTGCACTGCAGTCTCTGAGCGATGTTTTATTCAACAATAAATAAACATCTTTAGTATAAAAGCGAATGGCTGTGGATAAAGAATATCCAGACCATTCGCTTTTCTTGTAAAAGAACAAACAGCTACAAACGAATATCAAAAAACAGAACATTTATGAAAGGTACATTCCCAATAGGAAAATTCCGCGAGATGGAAACTCCATTCTATTATTATGATGCAAACCTGCTTCGCGAAACTCTCCAGACAATAAAGAATGAAAGTGGCAAATACAATAAGTTCTGCGTTCACTATGCAGTAAAGGCAAATGCCAATCCTAAAGTGCTCAGCATTATCCGTGAAAGCGGACTTGGAGCCGACTGCGTGAGCGGCGGTGAAATCAAGGCTGCCATCAAAGCCGGATTCCCTCCAAGTAAGATTGTATATGCCGGAGTAGGTAAGACAGACTGGGAAATCAATCTCGGACTGGACTATGACATTTTCTGTTTCAACGTAGAATCGGTTCCGGAACTTGAAGTTATCAACGAATTGGCTGCTGCTAAAGGCAAGATTGCAAGAGTGGCTTTCCGCATAAATCCTGATGTAGGCGCACATACACATGCCAATATCACAACCGGTCTGGCAGAAAACAAGTTCGGTATCAGCATGAACGATATGGACTATGTAATCGACCGTGCACTGGAGATGAATAATGTGAAGTTCGTAGGACTTCATTTCCATATAGGTTCTCAGATTCTTGATATGGGCGACTTCGTTGCTCTCTGCAACAGAGTGAACGAACTGCAGGAAAAGCTGTTTGCACGCCAGATTATAGTAGAACATATCAATGTAGGCGGCGGACTCGGTATAGACTATGCTCACCCTAACCGTCAGCCGATACCTGATTTTGCAGAGTACTTCAAGACATACCACAAGCATCTGCGTCTCCGTCCGCAGCAGACACTGCATTTCGAATTGGGACGTGCAGTCGTAGGACAGTGCGGCAGCCTTATCACAAAGGTGACATACGTTAAGCAGGGAACAAACAAGCAGTTTGCCATCGTTGATGCAGGTATGACAGATCTTATCCGTCCTGCGCTTTATCAGGCATACCACAAGATAGAAAACATCACTTCAGACGAAGCTGTAGAGGCATACGACGTGGTAGGTCCTATCTGCGAATCATCCGATGTTTTCGGAAAAGCTATCGACCTGAACAAGACTAAGAGAGGCGACCTGATAGCACTTCGTTCGGCAGGTGCCTACGGTGAGATTATGGCTTCAGGTTACAACTGCAGAACTCTCCCACAGGGATATACATCAGACGAGCTTATCTGACGAAACAAAAACACACACATACTTAGGCTCCTTCATGGCAAAAATAAAACCATCGAAGGAGCCTTTTTTCTGAAATTTTTGAACTACTTTTGCATGATTTTTCAGAAAACCTAATAGAAACATGACACACATAGACTACAATCCGGTTATACTAATCATGATGTCTTTCTGCGGACTCCTGTTTTTAGTACAGTTATATTATTTTCTCGTTCCTTACAGCAGACTGTTCAGAAGCAACAGACAGCAGGACAAACTCCCCGAGAACACCAACTGTCCCCCACTCTCCGTAATAATGGTCACAAAAGATTCTGCAAGTATGCTCAAGGAAAACCTGCCTTCCATACTCGAACAGGACTATCCGGAGTACGAGGTGATAGTGGTAAACGACGAGTCGGCAGGCGAGGACGAGGACACACTGAAGATTCTGTGCAGCCGGTATCCACACCTCTACCGCACATTTATACCGAAGTCTGCCAGATATGTAAGCCGGAAGAAACTCGGAATAGCCATGGGAATAAAAGCCAGCAAATATGACTGGATAGTAGTGACCGAACCATACTGCAAGCCTGTAAGCAAGAACTGGCTGAGAAGCATGGCAAGAAACTTCGTACCGGGAACGGACATCGTATTGGGGTACTGCAATTATTACAGCGGCAAAGGCTTCTTCATGAAAAGAATCATCTCGGACATGCTCATCGTATCTATGAGATTTTTAGGGAAAGCTATCGGCGGAAATCCATACATGGGAATAGGCAGAAACATGGCATACCGCAAGGATATATACCTCAAGCACAAAGGTTTCTACAACCAGCTTACCTTGTCGAGAGGAGATGACGATTTGTTCATAAACGAGATTGCAGACAGGAACAATACTAAAGTCTGCGCCTGCCCGGACAGCATAATGCGTATGCCGGCACCAAAACACAAGAAAATCTGGAAAGACGATAAAATAAGCTACGAGGTAACAGGAAGCCGCTATAAAGGAATGGCAAGGCTCTCCAACAGCATAGAAACATGGTCGGCCATGCTGCTAAATATTTCCGTCATAGCATCATTGTGCATCGGCATAGCATGCAGGGAATGGATATTCACGGCAAGCGTGTGCGCTGCATGGATAATAAGAACCATTGTAGCAATGACTGTTTACTGTAAGACTGCAAAAGCCATGGGAGAGAAAGTATCTGCATTCCTTTTCATTTACGATTTGCTAAGACCGCTATACAGCCTGAGTCTGAAAACCGGATATATCACCCGCAACAAAAGTGACTATATGCGCAAATGACAGCACGGCAATCAGACTGTTCTATTTATTGAACAGCTCGAATGTAAACTTGCAACCTATCGAAGTAAACTTGCCACGCTCGTTTCCTACGAAGATGCCGGCATCGAAGATATGCGTTCCGATACCATACCCTACCTCAAAATAAGGATTTAGGTGAGGCATAAACAATATACCTGCATATATTCTTTCCTTCTGAATGAAGGAAAGAAGCTTGCTGACAGGGTACAACAATATGAACGGCGACTCGTAAGTCATATTTCCGCGTACATAATGGCTCGAAGCATTATACCATCTGCTGTCCAGCATCTGGAAAGTTCCCCCTATATCGTCATTCCATCCCTGCGGAAGATTTCTGTTTGATAAGTTCACATAATCCACGAAGTAAATATCCTCTTGATTGAGGAAGAAACCACACCCTATGTGATAGGCTATGTGGTGTATATTCCTTACCTTTATAACCTGCTCTGCCGAAAGTTCCAGTCTTTCATACTCGCCCGAACTTTTGAACACACGGATTCCCCTTTCATAATCGGCTATGAAGGTCGGGTAATACGAGCCTACGTTCACCTTTCTGTTGCCGTTCATATAGTAATACATTCCCGGGGTCCATTCCACACGCAAGCGCGGCGCAAAACTGTTGTACCGCGAACGTACTCTTGCATCAAGTTCGGGAGTACTTTTCGTATATCTCCAGTGCATGGACAGACCGGTCCACAGGCTTAGACCGTTCACTATCTCTATATTGTGCGAAAGGTTTACATAGATATCCTTGAAGTAATCTAAGTCAAGACCGTCGAACGAGAAAGTACTGTCAGGCATAGCCTCAAGCTGGTCGAGCACCACACTACTGTAGATTCTGTTACCGTTTCCCACATGCAGCTCCACCGCCCCATGCTTACGCGGATTATAGACATACTCGGCATCAACCTTTGCATACAGTTCTTTCTTCGTAAAGTTGAAACCTATCTGAGGAGCTATCCTCAAAAGTCGTCCGTCGTAGAACAGTTTGTTGTATTTGTACGATTGCCTGTAGGATATACCGTTGCGGTGACTGTAGCTGAGGAGCAACGGGTTTATGATGGGCGAACAGTTTATACTACCCACTTTCGGAAGGTCGATATCATAGGAATTGATAAGCGCATCGCCCACCTGTCCGAGGAAGACCTGACTTTTGGGCTTACTGATATTGTCGATAGAATCCTGTATTTGCTTCTGCCTGTCTACAATCCTCCGCTCTATCTTGTTTCTGTACATAAGCTCCTCCTCATCCGTAAGAGGGAAAGGCCTCATCTTTGAAAATGAATCTATGTCCGCCACAAGCCGGCTGGTGTCGCACGTCAGAGTGTATGAACTTGACAGATTATACTTGTCTCTGTCCTTTTTCAGACGTATAACCTCCCCAAGCTCGGCGAATTTCACCTCCGTATAATCCATCCAACCGGAATACTTCATCTGCAGATGGTTCTTCAGAAACCTGAAATGCATATCAATGTCCATATAGCACGGAAGATATTTCGTCTGCGGCGTATTGCCCATGAATGCCTTAATCCTGAAGTCTACAAGGTCGTACTCGCCGCTGAAATCGAAACTATGCACGGACCAGTCGTCGGCATACAGCCACATATACCCTTCCACCAGCTTTGTACTCTTATACTTGGGCTGCACACGTATCTTGCAACAGTTTTTGTTGTCTATCACCGTCCAGCTGTCAAGTATATATTTATAATGTATCTTCGACTGGCTGTTAAGCGGCGACATCACCTTATCCCCCATCAGCGACGACGAATAGACATTGAATTTCATATAGTCCATAATATCGAACACCTGTCCTTTCTGACTTTTGAAGGTCGATACCATAGCCTTAATCTTTCTGTCGTAAATGGACGGAGCCGTGTACTGAAGCTCACTTATGGATTCGTGCATGTAATTGCTTATGCTGTCCTCGAGTTTGAACATCGACGGGATGTACTTTATTATCCTGTTCCTGTGGTGCACCGTCACCATACCCTTGAGATAAAGATTTGCCTTAAAGCCCTTCACCTCGTTGGAGTATATGGAGGCAGAAGAGTAAACCTTGCCGAGAATAGAGTCTGGAACAAGGCGGTCCTTGGGAAACAGCGAGATTATATTCTCCGATTTCCCTACAGAAGGCATCATGCAGACAATAAGCAAAAGCAGATGCGTCAATTCAATTCTCAGATATTTGAACATACACCTCATATCAGAAACAAAAATACACAAAACACCTATCAAACCTTTATTTTTAATCGTAAAAAGAGTTTTTTTTAATTTTTTATTCTTACCTTTGTGCTATATAACACGTTTTTATAACATCTATGGTGAAAAAAGAATTATCTGAAGCTGAGATTGCCGAGAGTATTCCCGATTTATGGCAACCATTAACAGACGCTCAAAAAGACTATTTAGCGCAGAACTTCACAATACAGAAGTACAAGAAGAATGAGACTATATATTGTGAAGGAGAAACACCTAAGCACTTGATGTGCCTGCTGAAAGGGAAGGTGAAGATATATAAAGACGGGGTCGGCGGAAGAAGCCAGATAATAAGAGTTATCAAAGACAAAGAATATTTCGCTTACAGAGCGTATTTTGCCAACGAAAACTTTGTTACCGCAGCTGCTGCATTCGAGCCTTGCACAATATGTCTGATACCGATGACATGCATAGTGAAACTTCTTGAAGAGAATGCCGAATTAGGACTGTTCTTCATCAGACAGTTGTCCATCGACTTAGGTATTTCGGACGAAAGAACAGTAAGCCTTACCCAGAAGCATATACGCGGAAGACTTGCAGAATCGCTGCTGTTCCTCAAAGATACATACGGAGTGGAAGAAGACCAGTGCACGCTGAGCATCTACCTCTCGCGCGAAGACTTGGCAAACCTCTCGAACATGACTACTTCGAATGCCATTCGCACACTGTCAAACTTTGCTTCCGAGAAACTTATAATCATTGACGGAAGAAAGATAAAGCTTATCGACGAGGAGAAACTTAAGAAAATAAGCAAAATAGGCTGAAACGCCAAAGATGATATCCGGAAAACGAAATGTCCGATACACGGGAACAAACCTTGTATCGGACATTTCGTTTTTTGTTTTCAGATATCTCCTAAAAGGACAATGCTGAATTTGCCGTTTCATTCCTGAAAACGCCGAAACAGACTTGGCGTTACACGTACGTGTAACGGGTGGAACACGAACGTGTCACGCGCGGAACACGAACGTGTAACGGGCGGAACACGTACGTGTCACGGTTTCTTTTCTTAGAAATTTCACGGAAAATGCACGTTCACGTTACTATTCGTATCGGATTGAACGTGCCGGATGAATCCTGCTTATGAGGTAAGAAGGCCCCACGAGCATCAGAACAGACACTACCAGCGTAAAGACATTCAGCAGAATGTAGACAAGGAAATTCAGCTCTATAGGGACAGAACTTACATAATATACAGTAGGGTCAAGCTTTATCGGCTCGAAGAAATACTGTATCAGGCAGAGCGACAGACCTACCACATTCCCCCACAGCATCCCCCTTCCTATCAGAAACACGGAGAACGAGAGGAAGATTTTCCTGATGGAATTATTGTCGGCTCCCATAGCCTTCAGCACCCCAATCATATTCGTACGCTCAAGGATTATTATCAGCAGACCGGAAATCATGGTAAAACCTGCCACACCGGTCATAAGTAACAGGATTACCCAAACATTGAGGTCGAGCAAATCCAGCCATGCAAAAATCTGCGGATTGGCTTCGACAATGGTACGCGAGAAATAGCTCTGCCCGTACTTGTCGGAAGCCTCGAACAGGCCGGTGCGGATATCATCGTTCACTGCATCAATGCGCGAATAGTCGTCCACATCTATTTCTATACCGCTCACCTGGTCCGGCTCCCATTTGTTCAGGCGGTTAACGGTATAAATATCTGTCAGAAGAAAATAATCGTCGAAAGCAGAGAGGTTAGTCTGATAGATGGCAGAAACCGTAAGTCTGCGGGCACGCACATTGTCATCTACATAGTAAGTGTAAATCCTGTCACCGGTCTTGAGATGCAGCTTGTCGGCCATTGACTTCGATATCAGCACCCTGTTCGTGGCCGCCGTATCTGTAAACTCAGGTATTTCCCCCTCTATGATATGCTTGCGGATATAGCTGAGGTCGTACTCCTGCCCCACTCCTTTCACCACCATACCCTGGAAACTATCGTCTGTCATTATCATTCCCGGCTTGACGGAATAACGCTGCACATGGCTGATGTCCGGTTTCACGGACAGTGCCTCCATAAGGCTGTCGCCGGCAGCAATGGGCGCGGTCATATAAAGCTGTGCATCATCCAGGCTGGTCACTATAACCTCCGACGCAAGCCCCACCACCTTGTCGCGTACCTGATTCTTGAATCCGATAACCACCGCTACCGACACTATCATTACGGCAAGGCCAATAGAAATGCCGGCCATGGCAATGCGCACAGCCGGCTTTGATACCTCTTTACTACCGTCGTTATTCTTGTAGATACGACGTGCTATAAACAGTTTCCAGTTCATATGTTATTCGTCTACTCTTCCAGGATATGCCTCCAACGCCTTTCTCAGGACAAAAAGCGCACGAACCAAATCCTCTTTCTTCAGGACGTATGCCAGACGCACTTCGTTCTTGCCCGCACCCGGAGTGGTATAGAAACCGCTTGCAGGAGCAAGCATCACAGTCTCGCCTTCATACTCGAACTCTGACAGACACCATGCGCAGAACTTCTCACTGTCGTCTACAGGCAGTTTTGCCACAGTGTAGAAAGCTCCCATAGGTATAGGCGAGTATACGCCCGGTATTCTGTTCAGTCCGTCTATCAGACACTTTCTGCGTTCCACATACTCGTCGTATGTCTCGCGTGAATATTCTTCCGGTTCGTCAAGCGATGCTTCGGCTGCTATCTGGCCTATCAGTGGAGGACTCAGTCTGGCCTGGCAGAACTTCATCACTGCCTTGCGCACTTCAGCATTCTTTGTGATAAGAGCACCGATGCGGATACCACATTCAGAGTATCTCTTTGATACAGAGTCGATAAGAACGACATTCTGTTCTATTCCCTGCAGATGACATGCCGAGATATATGGCGAACCTGTATAGATAAATTCCCTGTATACTTCGTCCGAGAACAGGAACAAGTCATATTTCTTCACAAGGTCACGAATCTGGTTCATCTCCCTGCGGGTGTAAAGATAGCCTGTCGGATTGTTAGGATTACATATCAGAATACCTTTTGTACGTTCGTTTATCAGTTCCTCGAACTTCTCCACCTTAGGCAGCGAGAAACCCTCCTCTATGGTAGTGGTGACGGTTCTGATTACGGCACCTGCAGAAATGGCAAAAGCCATATAGTTGGCATATGCAGGTTCCGGCACAATGATTTCATCGCCCGGATTAAGACAGCTCATGAAAGCGAACAGCACAGCTTCCGAGCCTCCGGTGGTAATAATGATATCATCAGCCGTAAGGTTTATATCATATTTCTTGTAGTAACCAACCAATTTCTCACGATAGCTCCTATATCCCTGGCTCGGACTGTACTCAAGCACAGTACGGTCTATATTACGAATTGCGTCCAAGGCCGCTCGTGGAGTTGGCAGGTCAGGCTGACCTATATTCAGGTGATACACATGAATCCCTCTTCCTTTCGCAGCTTCGGCCAATGGTGCCAATTTTCTGATTGGCGATTCTGGCATTTCGTTTCCTCTTATGGATATTTGTGGCATAATTTATTATGTTATATAAAATTTTGACTGCAAATATAAACTGATTAGCTAAATAAAACA
>CALUJF010000015.1 GCA_944320855.1 uncultured Phocaeicola sp. | reverse complement strand
CGTATGGTAAAGTTACGTTTGGTCAGCATACCGTTATATTCACCTTTACGTGCATCAATTGTGAGAATACGTTTTGTGTCGTTCCATTTCATTTGTATTTCTGTGTATGCTCCGGACTCATAATTGTAATTGTCACTTTCGTCTTCATAAAGTGTAAATGTTCCGTCCGCTCCCGGATATACGTTTATTATCAGATTATCCCATTCCTTCTCGTTTGTATATTGCACATCCGGACCTGTAGGTATGATGCTTCCTGCACGGATAAAAAGCGGTATTCTGTCAAGTGATGTCTTGATTTTCAATTTTTGCCCACCGTCGAAATCCTCGTTAGTCCAGTAATTATACCATTTGTTTCCTGATGGAAGATAAACTTCCATTTCTTTAGACTGTGTAAAGTCAACATTTAATGAAAGGTTTACCTGATTGTTTGTTGTCTTATTCCATCCTTCGTTCTCTTTTAAGATATTTTGTTTTTGCTCAGGTGTGTATTGCGCATGAAGTACAGGCGCTACGAGGAATGCTTTTCCGAACATGTATTCGTTACCTATTTTCCATGTGTTTTTGTCATTCAGGAAATCCATGTAGAGGGCACGCATAAATGTTGACTGTCTGTGTGAAACCTCCCATGCTGTAGAATAGATATAAGGCAGTAGGGAATAACGTAATTTCACAGCATCTACCAATGCGTCATAAACTGGTTCGCCGGCTTTGCCGTACCAGAAAAATTCACGAGGAGTGTCGGCACCGTGACTACGCATCATCGGACAGAAAACTCCGAATTGTAACCAGCGTACATAAAGTTCCTGATACATTGGGTTTCTTGTGGCACTGGTATTTCCATTAGTGTTATATGAGCCGGCGAAAAAGCCTCCCAAATCAGAATTCCAATGTGGCATTCCTGTTAGTGAGAAGTTCAGTCCGGCAGTTATTTGTTTACGGAACATATCCCATGATGACTGTACGTCGCCAGACCATACGTTTGAGGCATAACGTTGTTGTCCGAGGAAACCTGAACGGGTTAATATGATAACACGTTTGTCGCTGGTTTCTGCACGCTGATGGTCGTAAACACCTCCAACAGTCATAAGAGGATATGCATTGCGTACGCTGCGGTATGAACCTAAGTAAGTCTGGCGGTCAAAATCGCTGTCTTTCCAGTTGAAATGGTCAGGCTCTGTTGAATCCATCCACCATCCGTCCATACCTAATTGGAAGATTCCTTTGTTAAGGTAATCCCAGTAAATGTCACGTGCCTTAGGGTTGTAACAATCGTACACTCTAACTCCTGATGGATATTCCATATTAGGAGGCCAGCCTTCAATTCCTGATTGTGGCCATGTTTCCATGTTGAATAAGAACCCTTCTTTATCTAATGTACGGTATGGTTTTGTTGCCGGTCCGAAGGAAGACCATATAGATATCATCATACGCGCGTTCATTCCGTGTATGCTGTCAATCATGGCTTTAGGATTGTCAAAAGACGGATTGCGGAAGTCCATTGCATTCCACAGATAGTTATGTCCCCAGTATTGCCAGTCTTGTATGATACAGTCTAATGGAATACCTAATTCTCTGTATTTTTTTACCACACCTACAGTTTCTTCCTGGCTTTTGTATCTTTCCTTACTCTGCATAAATCCGTAGCTCCACAGTGGCATCATCGGTACTTCTCCTGTCAAAGCACGTACCTGTGCTATAACTCCGTCGGCAGAACCGCCATACATGAAGTAGTAATCAATGCAGTCTCCCACTTCGGAACTGAATGAGGTCTCATTTTCATTGTCTGTATAAGTAGTTGCGGAATAATTGTCCCAAAATACTCCATAACCTTTAGTTGACTGAAAGATAGGTGATACATCTTCAATATTACCTTGAATTAATAATTTACTCATGTTGCGTTGCATCATCTGTCCGTTCTGTAACTGTCCCAGACCGTACAACCCTTCTTCTTTATCTGTTATAAATCCCTGATAAACGGTATATGCATCTCTATCGGCATCCTTCATCGGAGTAAAAGGCTTTGAGTTTTCATTCTCTTTCAATAGAATAGTACCGTCGGTTTTGGCATAGGTCATTATACCATTTTCTGTATTGAGCGTAACAGTCAGTACAGGGCTTTTCATTACAATTCTGCTGTTGTCTGATGTGGCGATTCTTACTCCGGACTTATTCGGCTTTGCAATAACGGAGAGGCTTTTCTTTTCTACGGTCTTTCCTAACGGTGTCTTTAAAATTCTCAGACTGTTTGGGGTGAACCACTGAACTTCTACATCTATGTTTTTATCATTGATGGAAGTCTTGATGCCGTTTTCTGTTTTTTGGTATTTTTGCGACCATACAAAAATCGGCAATGAACATAATGCTAAAATCAATAAACTTTTTCTCATGGTTTGTATTTTTGATTAAGAGATAATTTAATTACACTTTAAAATGTGGATTCAATGTTTATCGTACATGCAAAATTATCATGATGGCATAAGAAAAAGTTGTAAATATGTTGCAGATAACAATATATTGGTTGAAATTTATCAATGCTTTTTCAGTTGTTGGACGTATTGTGAAGGACGTACACCAAATTCTTCCTGAAAACATTTACACAGATAGCTTGAAGTGCTGAAGCCAACACTGTCTGCCACTTCGGCAACAGTATAACCTTTTTCCAGCAGTTGTGCTGCCCGTTTAAGACGAACGGAGCGTATAAAACTGGTAGGCGTTTTTCCAACCAAAGCTATCAACTTACGGTAAAGTCCAGTGCGGTCCATTCCCATGTCGCGACTTAGTGTTTCCACGGAGTATTCCTGATTGTCCAGATTCTGTTCTACATTTTTAAGGACTTTTCGTATAAATGCTTCGTCTGTTTCGCTTAAGAGTTCCTGTTTTTCTTCTTTCTCGTTGATAGTATTTATTTGTTTCTTTCTTGTTTCTTGCTGTTCCAGCAATTGACGCATCTCAATAATCAGTACATCTAGGTTTATATTGTTTTCGTCGGTTGGTATAGGCAATAATGCTCCTTTTGAAAGTTGCTTTACTAATGTTTGTAGTTCTGTAGCATTCTGACGAATAGACTGCAGTTGTAATTTGTTCCTTCCTTCGTCCATGTGCATAATTACAGCATCCAGAGGAGAAATTATCTTTTTAATCGGTTCTTCCAGTTCCTGATTAATGTTTTGGATGAATGTTGTTTTCATTTCATCCAGTTTTTCTTTCTGTTCACGTATTATGCTTCGTTTCTTTTTTCTGATATATAGAAGTATGAAAGCTGCTATGCAGCTGCCGGCTAATATTATATAGACGGTATAAGCATATCCGGTTTTCCAGAACGGGGCTTTTACTCGTATTTTAAGCTCGGCATATTTATCTGTCCATCCTTTGCCGTTTCCTGTAGCGCGTACTTTGAATGTATAGTCACCGGGAGGCAAATCTGTGTAAGTGGCACTTCCTCTACCGTCTGTTGAATGGATTTCCTGTTCAGTCTTGTCTATTCCGTTAAGTTGATAACGATAGTATGTCTGTGTCGGATTTATGTAGTTCATGGCGGCAAACTCTATTGTAAAAAAGTTCTGGTCATGGCGCAGAACAATCTCTTTTGTCGTTGTTATAGGATTTTTTAATATCTGCTTATCATGATAATACATTCCGTTGTTGATTTTCTCTCCAAACAGGTTAAATCCGACGAACAATGGCAAATAAGGGATTTCTTCTTTTTGTGCAGAAGATGTATTCAATATGTTGAAACCGTTAATACCACCCCAGTAGATGGTGTTGTCGGAAGTGATATAGACAGAACGTTCGCAAAACTCATCGGTTATGACTCCGTCATATTGATTGAAGTTGACAAATGAGTATCCAAGCGAATCGGCTGTGTTTCTGTTCGCTTGCATGTTGCTTATTCCATTGGCAGTGGAAATCCATACGGAACTGTCAGGCGTTTGTATTATGCTACGGACTGAATTATTTACAAGGCCATCGGATGTATGAAATCTGTGTTCTTTCCCGGTTCTCACGTCCAGTAGCATAAGTCCGTCTTCTAATCCAATCCAAACTTTTCCACTTCCTGCCGTATAAATACAGTTGCAAGGATGACATGTCGGATGGAAATCTGTTTTATTGTTTTGTTTATCATATCTAAACCAACCGTCTCTGGTAATACCTGCCAATATCTCTTTTCCGATTTTGGCAGTCTGAAGTATTCTTTTATTATTGAGATGATCGATTTTTTCTTCTTTAATGGTCGTTACCTTACCTTTATACACTGAAATGCTGCCTGATTTGGGGCTATATAAATAATTTCCTGTATCAGTCTTTACTATGATATCTTTGTTCTCAGTCTCTTCAAATCCTGTCACGTGCATTGAAGTTTCTTCGGGAAGAGAGAACATCACTTTTCCGATATTTTGAAAACGAAAACGGTTAGGATGGTAATATAGGATACCACGATTTAACGTACCTATCCACATTCCACCCTGAAGGTCATTGTACAGCGTGCTTATTTCTGTGTCAATCTTTCTACCGTCAACCAGTTTAAGTGTCTGTATGTATTGCTTTTCTTTCAGATCGGGTGAAATGTTGTAGAGTCCGTCATGTCCGCTAACCCAAATGCTGCCGTCGCGGTCAATGGAAAGATAGTTGAACCATGAGTCTGTGTTCATGACTATTTCCCAGTTCTTTTTATATATGTTGAAATTTAGCATTATGCCACCGCCTGTGCCATTACATAACTGATAAAACGAATCATGGCCTTGTACTACATACGAAGTATTTCCGTATAGTGTTTTTGGCAGGTCGGCCGGTACATTACGTCTGTACAATTCTTTTCCTGACACTATATCATGGCATATCAGCATTCCTGATTTATAGAATAGATAAAGTTTGTCGTCTATTACTCCTAAATCATAAATCTGATCATTGTCCAGTGAAACCTTATTTTTGAAAATAAATGTATTTTTCCTGTCTTTACTTATGTGTAATAAATCGTCTTTTTCCGTGATAACCCATAAATCACAATATTTGTCCATGAACAAATCTTTCAAAGGTGTGTTTATTCCCCATTCTCTGAATATGGAATCCGGACGACTTAGGAATTCTTCGCGTGTAATGTCGGCAACCATTAAAGTATGATTGTTCTTAACCCACACATATCCGTTGTTATCCACATACGTATGGTTAAATCCAGAATATTCCGATAATCGGCATATGTTGTTTTTGTTATAGTGAAGATATGTAAAGCTGGTTCCGTCGTATATGTTTATTTGTCCTTCTGTGGTAATCATCATACGTCCGTCCGGTAGTTGTGATATGTTTCTGACTTTATTGCCGGACAGTCCTTGGGATGCGTCCAATGGTGTGAAAACGTAATGCTTTTCAGAAAAGACAGGTTCTGCTGCAGCAAATATCCATAACAGAAGCAAGAGTCTTAATATTACAGTATTTTTTTTATCAATTTTTGTCAGTTTACATTTCATGTATTGTGCTTTTATTAATAGTATATCTTTTTATACTCAATAGGTGTAAGTCCTGTATATTTCTTGAAAACTTTTGAAAAATAGGCAATATCGTCAAATCCGAGATAGTATGATATTTCCTTTATATTACTGTCACTTCCGGACAATAACTGTTTGGCTTCCTGTATTTTCAGTTCTTGAATATAGTGTGCAGGTGATACCCCAGTGTAGTCCTTGAATAGTTTGCGGAACCATGAATAGCTCATGTTTATCTTGGAAGCTACATTTTCAGCTGTTATTCCTGTCAGCAGATTTTCTCTTATTATGATTTTGGCCTTGTCTATTTGTTCCTCAGTGGCAGTATCGAAACATCTGTTGTAGTCGTAATACATAGTCATACCTAAAATCAGGTTTGCTATACCTGCAAGATATTGCTGGCATGCCGCTTTCTCTTCGTTGGCTACTTTTATGGCTTGATTATACAGGTTTACAATATTGTCATGTACACCTATTCTATATATAATCTGTTCTTTATTGAAAAAATTATTCTTGAATCTGCTGTCCATGTTTGCTCCCTCGAAACCAATCCACATTTCTGTCCATCCTGTTTTCTTGTCGGGCATATAGCTATGCCACTGGTGAGGACGCAGTATAATCATGTCACCTTCTTTTATTTCCATATTTTTTTCCGGAGATGTAAAGAAGATACCTTTACCCTTTGTTATGTATAACAGTTGATAGCTGTCCAGTTTTCTGCCTCTGGAGGGAGTGAAGAAAAACTGTGCAGGATGCCCTGTACGTGGAGGGTAAGTTTCGTAATCCTTACATATAGTTTCACATCCTACGGTGTTGACTGTTATACCCCAGTCATCATCATGCTGGCTGCTTATAAGGTATTTATAGTTTTTTGTTAAATCGTTTTTCATGATATTTGGATTTATGCAAAGATATGCAATTCCATCAAATCTTCCATTTCTAACATCATTTTTTACATGATGTTTGATTTTTGAGTGAGTATTTTTGCTTCATAATCAAAGTTAACCATTTGTTTTATGAAAGTAAACTATTTTATCGCATTCGATTTAGGTGCCACAAGCGGCAGGACTATACTTGGAAAACTGGAAGGGGAGAAGTTAACCTTGGAAGAGATAACACGTTTTCCAAACCAGATGTTGCAGTGGAACGGACATTTCTATTGGAACATTTATTCATTGTATGAAAATCTGAAGAAAGGATTTGTGGAGGTTGCACGTAAGGGAGTACCTGTAACTTCGGCAGGTATCGATACTTGGGGAGTTGATATCGTTTGTGTGAATTCTGACGGTGAATTATGCGGCATTCCATATGCATACAGGGACCCGCAGACTATTGGAAAGAAAGAGGAGTATTTCGATAAGGTGATGAATTCCAGAGATGTATATATGCGCAGTGGCATACAGCATATGGATTTCAATACTATATTCCAGCTTTATGTGATGAACAATCGCAAATGCAAATCATTGCAGGACGCTGATAAAATACTCTTTATTCCGGATGCTTTGAACTATATGCTGACAGGAAAGAAAGTTACGGAATATACCATAGCTTCTACTTCCGGATTGCTGAATCCTGATACTCGTGATTGGGATAATGTTCTTCTTGAAAGTATATCGGTAGATAAGGAGATGTGGGCTCCTATTGTAAAGCCCGGCACTGTGATTGGAAATATAACAGACGAACTGGCTGAAGAACTTCAGATACAGTCTGTACCTGTCGTAGCTGTAGCAGAACACGATACGGCTTCAGCAGTTGCGGCAATTCCTGCCTTGGATAATAATTTTGCTTATCTGAGTTCCGGTACATGGTCGCTGATGGGTATTGAAACAGAACACCCGGTCGTTAATGAAAAAACTGCTGAATACAATATAACCAATGAAGGAGGTGTTGACGGTACAATCAGACTTCTGAAGAATATCACCGGAATGTGGATTGTGGAACAGTGTCTGAAATACTGGAAGAAAGACGGTATAGAATATTCATATCCTGATATGGTTACGATGGCTTCTGAAGCTGAGGCTTTCAAATGTTTCATCAATCCGGATGATGCACTCTTCGTAAATCCTGCAGATATGCCAGAGGCAATCAATGAATACTGTAAGAGAACAGGACAGACTGCACCTCAGACTCATGCTGCTTATATAAGAATGATTTTCGAGAGTCTTGCAATGAAATATCGTGAAACTCTTGATGTATTTAAGACATTGGCCGAAAATCCTATTGAGAAACTTCATGTTATTGGTGGAGGCTCAAGAAATGCGCTTCTTAATCAGTTCACTTCAAATGCTATAGGACTTCCTGTGATTGCAGGCCCGGCTGAGGCTTCATCTGTAGGTAATATCATGCTTCAGGCTAAGGCTGTAGGTATTGTAAGTTCACTTCAGGAAATGAGAAATGTAATTTCTGCAAACGTAGAGCTTTCTACATATAATCCTATGGATTCGGAAAGCTGGAATGAAGCATATCAAAAGTATCTGGAAATCATAAACAAGTAATAAATAATAACTTATAAACTCAAAAACCATGAAAGAAGAATTGATAGTAAAATCGTACGAGATTGCAAAAGAACGTTATGCGGCATTAGGTGTTGATACAGACAAGGTATTGGAGCAGATGCAGAATTTCCACCTTTCACTTCATTGCTGGCAGGCTGATGATGTAGCCGGATTTGAAGTACAGGCAGGACAGTTGAGCGGAGGTATTCAGGCTACAGGAAACTATCCCGGCAAGGCAAGAAACATAGACGAACTTCGTGCTGATATCATAAAGGCTAAATCGATGATTCCAGGTACACACCGTCTGAATCTTCACGAAATTTATGGAGATTTCCAGGGTAAGGTAGTAGACCGTGATGAGGTTGATACAACTCATTTCCAAAGCTGGATAGAATGGGGTAAGGAAAACGATATGAAGCTTGACTTCAACACTACATGTTTCGGACATCCGAAGAGCGGAAACCTTTCACTTTCAAATCCTGACAAGGGTATTCGTGATTTCTGGATTGAGCACAGCAAGCGTTGCCGTGCCATAGCAGAAGATATGGGTAAGGCTCAGGGCGATCCATGTATTATGAACGTATGGGTACACGACGGTAGCAAGGATATAACTGTAAACCGTATGAAGTATCGTGAAAACCTCAAGAACTCGCTTGACGAGATTTTCGCAACTGAATACAAGAATATGAAGGACTGTATCGAATCGAAGGTATTCGGTATCGGACTTGAAAGCTATACAGTGGGTTCAAATGAATTCTATGTGGCATACGGAGCACAGAACAATAAGATGGTAACTCTTGATACAGGTCACTTCCATCCGACTGAAAGCGTGGCAGACAAAGTGTCTTCACTTCTGCTTTATGTTCCTGAACTGATGCTTCACGTAAGCCGTCCTGTTCGTTGGGACTCTGACCATGTAACTATCATGGATGATCCGACACTCGATTTGTTCAGCGAAATCGTTCGTTGCGATGCTCTCGACAGAGTACATTACGGTCTTGACTATTTCGATGCTTCAATCAATCGTATCGGTGCATACGTGATTGGTAGCCGTGCTGCACAGAAGAGTATGACACGCGCATTGCTCGAACCGCTTGCAAAACTCCGCGAATATGAAGCAAACGATATGGGATTCCAGCGTCTGGCACTTCTTGAAGAAGCTAAAGCATTGCCTTGGAATGCTGTTTACGATATGTTCTGCTTGAAAAACGGTGTGCCTGTTGGTAATGAATTTATAGCAGAAGTAGAAAAATACGAAGCTGAAGTCACTTCAAAACGTTGATTGCAATGGATGTTTTATTAGGTTTATTAATAATAGCCATAGGCAGTTTTGGCCAGTCCAGTTCATATGTTCCAATCAAGAAAATCAAATCTTGGGAATGGGAAAACTTCTGGTTGGTACAAGGTATATTTGCTTGGCTGGTATTTCCACTTCTCGGAGCACTCTTGGCAGTGCCCGAGGGTGGTTCCCTGTTTTCGTTGCTATCCTCCGGCGGTGCATTAATGTCAATAATATATGGTGTATTGTGGGGAGTTGGAGGTCTTACATTCGGACTAAGCATGCGCTATCTTGGTGTAGCTCTTGGTCAGTCCATATCGCTTGGTACATGTGCTGCTTTCGGAACATTGTTTCCTGCACTTATGGCGGGTACTGATTTGTTTCACGGAGAAGGACTGGTGCTTCTTCTTGGCGTATGTATAACCCTTGCCGGTATAGCGGTAATAGGTTACAGCGGCTCGCTTCGTTCACGTTCCATGAGCGAAGAAGAAAAGAAGGCAGCTGTTAAAGACTTTGCTTTGACTAAAGGACTTCTTGTAGCTCTTCTTGCCGGTGTGATGAGTGCATGTTTCGCACTTGGTCTTGATGCAGGAAGCCCTATAAAAGAGGCTGCACTGTCAGCAAATGTAAATCCTCTTTATGCAGGTTTGCCGGTTATTCTGCTTGTTACTTTTGGCGGTTTTCTTACAAATGCTGCTTATTGCTTCTGGCAGAACATTAAAAATGGAACTACGAAAGACTATTTCAAGGTTTCTCCGTCTTTGTTTATAAATAATGTATTATTCTGCATGCTTGCAGGAGTATTATGGTATTCACAGTTCTTCGGTCTGGAAATGGGTAAAAGCTTCTTCACCGACAATGCTGTCCTTATGGCATTTGCATGGAGCATACTAATGTCGCTGAACGTTGTCTTTTCAAATTTATGGGGAATAATCCTGCGTGAATGGACAGGAGCAGACCGCAAGACCCTTGTTGCTTTAGGTATTGGTCTATTAATATTGATATTCTCAATCTTCTTCCCGTCGTTGGTGTAGAAGATGATTTAAATGATGATTAAACTTAAAAACTCAAATATGGTTTACAATAATTCAATTTCAGAAATTATATCTCAGATAGCCGAGGTTGCAGGCTATCTGTGGGAACGCGGATGGGCAGAACGCAATGGAGGTAATATATCTTATAATATTACAGATGTAGTGGATGAGACAATTACTTCACTCAAACCACTGGGTGAGTCAATTGTTCTTCCACAGCCTGTAAAGAATCTGTGCAACAATTATTTTATAGTGACAGGTACAGGTAAAAGAATGCGTTATGTACATTCCGCTCCAATGAAGAATATGTCAATAATCCGTATCTCGGAAGACGGTACATATTATGATATCATAGCAGAAGAGTATATACGCCCTACTTCTGAACTGCCTTCCCATCTGATGATTCATGACTATCTCATCGGTAAGGGTAGAAAGAATAAGGTAGTTGTCCATACTCACCCTATAGAACTCGTTGCTATGACTCACAATCCTGCTTTCCTTGAGAAAGATGTGTTGAGCAAGATTCTTTGGAGTATGATACCTGAAACACGTGCCTTTTGTCCGAAAGGTTTGGGTATAGCAAGATATCAGTTGCCCGGCTCAGTAGTCCTTGCAGAGGAAACTATCAAGCAGCTTGATGAATATGATGTAGTAATGTGGGAGAAACATGGTGTCGTAGCTATCGGAGAAGACTTGATTGAAGCATTCGATATGATAGATACATTGTCGAAGTCTGCCAAGATATATGAGTCTGCATGTTCTATGGGATTTGTTCCAAAAGGAATGACAGATGAACAGATGGATGAACTTAAAAGAGTGTTTAACCTGTAAAAGCTTACAAACTAACAAAGCTTTGTAATAACACCATATTAGTTTGTTTATTAATCCTGCAATGGGGACTTGCCTCCTTTGCAGGATTTTTTTACTTTGAAAGTCCATAAAAAAACGACGAAGCGTTTAATCTTAAACGACGAAAAGTTTTGATTCAAACGACGATACGTTCTGAAATAGTGGGAAAATCGTTATTTTTTTCTTTTCCAAAAATTGAATCCCGCATATATCTTCAGGCTGCCGAATGAGTTTGTCATTGAAAATTTGTCTTTCCTATAGTCATAAGTATGTAGGATAAACGTTGCGCCTACATAATATTTTGTATTGTTCCATGTTATTCCGGCTCTCGTTATAAGATCGAAATTAATGTCTTTTACCCATTTAGCCCAGCTAAAATCCTCTATGTCCCACATGTCGTTTATCCTTGCTTTTTTATATCCAATAGCAGGTGAAAGTGAAATGTTTAACAGACAGTTCTTTGCAAAAACCCAGTTATATCCGTACCCGAAACTGAGGTTGTAGTCTGTATAATTAAGTTTTCTGAAACTTGACGAGGAATTTATCTGTTCTTGTATTTCCTGAGGAAGTTTGCTTTGATCGAAAGTTAGCTTATGTTGCGAATATGCAAATCCGGCCATGAATGATCCGCAGCTTTTTTTCTGGTTTGTTGACTGGCTGTACGCGGCCGGATATGAATATTTTTTGCTTTTAAAGATGTAATAAGCATTCAGACCTTTTATGCTGCTTTGAAAACCACTGAAATTTGTTCCTATGTAATCGTCCGATAATTCAAAATTCTTACATGAAGTGATTTTAAAATCATTTCCGCTTTTTCTATAATAAAGGTCAAGTCCGAATTTTGCACTATATAGGTTGAAAGTCATTTCAGTACGGGATTTTTCCCGTTCTTTTTTCAATAAACTGCTCAAGTCGAATGAATATCCTAAGAATATCCATCTCCATCCGAAGTACAGGCCTAACTTGGTATTTACTTTGGGGGCGAAACCGAGTATCTGATTACCGTCGTGGCCTGATATACCCAAGCGATAATGTTCGAACAATATACTTTGTTCAAGCATTAAAGTGAGATTATACTTGTTCGGAAGAATGTATGCTGTATCTGTTGCGTTAAACCAGTCTACAGCCTTGAAGAATAGTTCTTTGGATGAATTGATAAATCTGTTTCCTCCTTCAGGTGTTGTGCTTACGGAATCAGTAGGCAGTATGTTTGTCGTTATACATCCTTTTTCCTCACTTTGTGCATTTGCTATGCAGTAAGTGAGGAACATTAATGTTAATACTGTCAGAACGCGCAATAACATTGCTTATAATTTGTTTAGGATTCTGTCCATGGCCCAGTTTGTAGGAGTGGCGCTTATACCGTCGCATGTGCAGATGGCTTTTCCTTGCAGATGTTCCACTACAGCTTTGATAAGCGGAAGCTGTACATGAGGAGGGTTCTGAGGCAATATTTCCTCTCTACCTCTTTCTGTGTGCAGGGCTATCGGGTCGTATGTGAATACTGAAAAACAAATCATTCCTTTGTCGCCTATGATTTCTATCCTGTCCTCTTTGGCAGATTCATGTGCCACAAAGCACCATGAGCCTGAACCCGGAAGTCCGGAGTCAAACTTGAAGCATGCACTTATCGTGTCTTCAGCTTCATATAGTCTGCCTCTGTTGCTTTTATATCCCTCTGCTTCTAATATGCAGCCAAACATATCTTGCAGCAAATCAAGTTGATGAGGTGCAAGATCGTAAAAATATCCGCCGCCGGCAATTACCGGCTGTACTCGCCATGGCAGATTCTTTGTGTTGTAGTCCAAAGCTCTTGGAGGCTGTGCAAATCTTATCTGTACGTTTATCACATTGCCAATCTCTCCCGAATATACAAGCTCCTTTACTTTCTGGAAATAAGGCAGATAACGTCTGTAATAGGCAACAAAGCACGGTATGCCAGTTTCCTTTGATATTCTGTTTATTCTTGCACAATCTTCGTATGATGCGGCCATAGGCTTTTCGATATATACCGGTTTGCCGGCTTTCATTGCCATTATGGCAAAGGTGGCGTGCGATGATGGCGGAGTGGCTATGTATATGGCATTAACTTCTTCGTCACCTATCAACTCCTGTGCGTCAGTGTACCATTTAGGTATGTTGTGTCTTTTGGCGTACGATTTCACTTTTTCTTCGTCACGGCTCATTACGGCAACAACCTTTGAACCTTCTACCATATTGAATGCCGGGCCGCTTTTCTTTTCAGTCACTTCTCCGCATCCAATGAACCCCCAATTAACTTTATCAAATGCTATCATGATAAATCAATGTTTTTTACGGTTAAAGTATTTATCATATAAAGTCTTATATTCTTTTGTCTCAATATATCTGTCCAACCAGCTGTTTATGCTGTCTAACAGTATAGGGGCTTTTCGGCTTATTCCCCATGAATAGAACTGGTTGAAACTGATGTTTGTACTCATATCGAGGTTTTTATATTTTCCTATATATGCCTTGGCACTCATTTCATCGCATACGGCATAATCAATATCACCTGCCGAAACCATTGCCAATAGTTGCTCAGGACCGTATTCGGATATCTCTTTTACGTGTATAGAGTCGGCAATTTCGTTCATCAGGTTATTGATTCTCATTATGGCCGGCGAATTTTTCACGGCATATATGGTTTTTCCGCCCATGTCGAGGATGCTTTTTATATAATTATCATTATCTTTTCTTTGTATGAGTATCTGTTTACCGATAGCCAAAGGGTGAGTAAAGAGCAGGCTGTCCTTTAGTTGCGAAGTTGTGGCTGTTCCCAATGCAATCATGTCAAATTGCCCTTTTGAAACCCCATCCAGCCTTTTTTCAAAACTCATTTCAGGCGTCATTTCCATTTTTATGCCTTTCTCTTTGGCAAATGCTTCCAATAGTTCATAGTCAAATCCGCATACTTTTCCGTCTTCAACGTAGAAACTTACTGCATTGTATTCCGTAACGGCTTTAATGATTCCAGATTCAATGATGCCCGCATAGTCCCTTGGGTAGAATGTTTCTACTGGCTTCTTCTTCGAGAATAATAATATGATGGCAGTTGAAACCACTGTTATGGCTACAATATATTTCAGGAGTCTTTTTATCATAATGTATTTTTTTATACTATTGGTTTAGTCAAAGAAATTCCAGGAAATACCGAACTTGAACGCTCTCGGGTTAAGAGGGTAGTGAGGGGCGAAGATGTAGCTTCTTTCTCCTGTGCCTTGAACCAGATTATACATCATAACGAATATGCGTGTACGTTTCAGATGTATGTTCAAATATCCGTTTACTAAAGGATATCCTCCAAGCTTGTATCTTGTTTCAGGGTTCTGCAGATAGAACTGTCCTATGGCCGGTGCATAGTCAGGTGCATAATATTGAGTGAAAAATCTTACGTCGGCTCCCAATTCTACAGTAAGAACCTTTTTCGCAAGTCCCGCTCTGATATACAGGTTATGATATAGAACCAGGTCCGGTAATGGCAATACTGTGTTGTTGCTGCTTTTCTGGTATACCACCTCATTGTCCAGATGCAGGATTCCAAGTTTGAAGTCCTGTCGGAGTTTTGCACTGAACACCTGAATATTTCCGGCATGTTGTCTTACAGCAACATCATTCTTATAGGTCTTTGTTGCTGCGTCATTACTTGATGTATATCCTACAGAAGTATTGTCCAGATAAGTGTAATTGGTAATGTTTTCCACACCGGCATGCAATTGTGTACGCCAGCGGTCAATGCTGAGCTTTCCCTCCAGTTTTGTACGTGTAATCATTGAAAGGTTATTGTCCCACCAGTAATGTTTTGAATGGAAATGGCGATAGTAGAATGCAGGCTTTATATTCTTTATATATGCGTTGGCATCGAGTCTGACAGTGTCGTTAAACAAACGGAAATTAAGGTCGCCCTTACCTTCTATGTTGAATTGTCCTATATCCTCACCAAGTACTGCTATCTCTCCAAGTACATCATAGTGTATGGTCTTTCCCTGTGATTTTATCAGCTGTCCTCCCACAGACAGTGTGTTTTCCTTGTAGTCGCGCATAAACTGCCCCGGAGTTCCGTTTATACTGTCAGTCATGGAAAATCTTCTGTGTTCGAAACTTACGAATGCTGTAAGTCCGGCCTTTGCCCATTTGTTGAAACCCTCACGGAGTGAGATTCCTACAGTATTCTTTATAGACAGATATTTGGTCATGTCCGTAGAGTCATTGCCAAGATAGTTGTTCTGGAAATATTCTCTGTTCTGCTTGTCATTCTGCGATATGTACCTTCGGGTGTTCATATCCACTTTTACTGTGTGGATAAAACTTGTAACCGGAACGAATACCTCTTTTACAATTGTATCGTTTTCGCTGCTTTCATCCTTGTAGAATCCCAAATTGTATCGATGGCTCAGAAAAGCGTGATATCCGGTATTCTTATTCCATATGTCTTGCAGGTTGGTCTGTATTTCGTATGACTTGTAGACTCTTCCTCCGTCGGCCATTTCCAGCGGATATGTTATATACCTGTCGTCGGCTATACCACCGTTCTCAGTCACTTTATAATTGTTGTTTATTAAATTGAAATGCATCTCATACTTGTCGCCATGATAGTAGGTGAACAGGTTGCCGTTGAATAGTGCTGTTGATTGATTCAGGTATTGTCCTCGTCCGTATATATAGTCAATGTCAAAGCCGAATCCTAATCTTTTATTCACGTTTACTGCAAAATAAGCTTTGAACTGCTCCTCGGCGCGTCTGCCTGAGCCTAATTTGTAGTAAGTAAGATTAGTGAACGGAGATTTAGTGTTTGTATATGTAACAGTTCCCGGCGTATCGTATGAAAAAGAATAAGGATCTGTGAAAAACTCCTGTGTGGTTTCTTGTCTTTCAAAAAACACATGCGAGATACGTGGCGAACCTAAGTTTCCCAAATGAGTGAAATGTCCTGTCGGCCCTCCGTTGTCATTAGAGTTCTGAAAACCGAACTGCAGTGTGTCTACAGGGACTTGAATCCTGTTTCCGAAACGTTCATCTAATTTCCATGAACTCAAACCTACGGGTACGGTACTTGCGTCAACAACGGCTGTTGTATCTATAGGATTACCGTTTCGGTCAAAACGGTCACTGCTCATTCCGGAAGCGGATGTGCCGTATTGGCTTTGCATCATAGTTTGTGCGAAAGAGTTAGCGCACGCTATTATCAATATGGTTATAATCAGTATCTTTCTCATAATGGGGCAAAGATAGTGCAAAACGGGAGAAGTACAAAGCGAAAACATAGTTTTCGGCTTTTAATTCCGAGGTACAGCCTATCTTAGGCTAAGATACGATACAAAAACGAAAAAAGGAGGATAATCATAGAGAGATTAGTCCTCCTTTTGTATATGCTACGCAATAAAATGTTGTTTATGCTTCTTTTATTATTCCCATACCGATGCGGATAGCTTCTTCGTTCATCGGGATGAGGTGATGGTGGCGTTCCGGCAATGTCTTGCGCAAAGCCTTTACTACGCTTTCTATCGAAACGATAGGCATTAATTTCAGCAGTCCGCCGAGAACAATCATGTTGAATGTTTTGGCCATGTTTCGTTCGTTTGCCTCGTCCATTGCATCTATTCGGTACACCTTGATATCCTTTCTTGTAGGAGGATTGATGATTCCGTAACCGTCGTATATCAGTATTCCGCCCGGTTTTACTTTGCTTTCGAATTTGGCCAACGACGGCTGGTTCAGTATTATCGCACAGTCGTATTTGCTCAGGATAGGAGATGAGATTCTTTCGTCGCTCACTATTACAGTGACGTTTGCTGTACCACCTCTCTGTTCAGGTCCGTATGCCGGCATCCAGGTCACTTCCTTGTTTTCCATCAGTCCGGAGTAGGCAAGTATCTTACCCATCGACAATACTCCTTGTCCTCCGAATCCGGCTATAATTATTTCATGTTTCATGTTCTTCGAATAATTAATGTGATTGAACTTTTATAAAGTAGTGTCCTTCAAATCGCCCAACTGATAGAATGGGAACATGTTTTCTTCCATCCATTTGTTGGCCTTTTCTGGCGACATTTTCCAACCGGAATTACATGTGGAAACTATTTCCACAAGGTTTGAACCTTTGCCCTGCATAGAGTTTTCGAAGGCCTTTCTGATGGCTTTCTTTGCCTTGCGGATGGCTGCCACTGTGTGTACAGACTGTCTTGTCACGTAGCAAGTACCTTCGAGAGTGGCTGCTATCTCTGTCATCTTGAGCGGATATCCGTGTATTTCAGGAATACGTCCGTAAGGACATGTGGCAGTCTTCATGCCCAAGAGTGTGGTAGGAGCCATTTGTCCTCCTGTCATACCATAGATGGCATTGTTTATAAAGATGATAGTGATATTCTCACCTCTGTTTAGTGCATGAATTGTTTCTGCAGTACCTATACATGCCAGGTCACCGTCACCCTGGTATGTGAATACTAATCTGTCCGGCCATAGTCTTTTGATAGCTGTAGCCAGTGCAGGAGCACGTCCGTGTGCTGCTTCCTGACAGTCTATGTCGAGGTAATTGTACATGAATACGGCGCAGCCTACAGGGCTTACACCTACAGCCTTCTCGCTCATTCCCATTTCGTCTATCACTTCGGCTATGAGCTTGTGTACTACTCCGTGGCTGCAGCCCGGGCAGTAGTGCATTGGATTATCATTGAGCAGTCGCGGTTTCTGGTACACCAGATTTTCCGGCTTCATTATTTCTTCTTTAGTCATATTGCTTAAGTTTTTTAGTCTTTAAGTTCTTTGGCCTTTGAGCCTGAAAAACAGACAGACTCGAAGACGGATAAACTTATAAACTGATGTCTCATAGTAAGAAACGGAACACGAATTCCATCATTTTCAGGAACAGTGAAGCACCACACACATAGAAGAATATGGTCTTGTCTTCACCTATAGTGAAATATAATATCACTGATGCAAGTGCTCCTATCATGAACAAAATGTTCAGTATGGTTCTTATTCTGTCGATATTCATTATAGTTTCTTACCTGGGGTTATTTAATGAGTTTCTCTTTAAGGGCATCTACTACTTCATCAGGATCAGGAACGATACCTCCCAGTCTTCCGAAGTGATGTACCGGTATGTTGCATTCTACAGCCAATTTCACATCTTCAATCATCTGTCCGCTGTTCAACTCTACCACCAAAATACCTTTAACTTGTTTCGCGCGTTTCGCTATTTCCGGAGCAGGGAACGGCCACAATGTGATAGGACGGAACAGTCCGACCTTTATGCCTTCTTCGCGTGCATGTTCCATTGCCTTCTGTGCGATACGTGCACATGAACCGAATGCTACTATCATATATTCTGCATCTTCGCATTCAATTTCTTCATAGCGTCTTTCGTTTGCTTCTATCTCAGCATACTTGTTCTGCAGGTGTATGTTTCTTTGTTCCATCACAGCAGGGTCAAGTTCCAAAGAAGTAATTACGTTTGGCTTGCGTCCCTTACATCCTGTAGAAGCCCATGGACATTGTTCTATGATTTCTTCGTCTGTGCGTCTTGGCTTAGGTTCAGGCAGTACGACTTTTTCCATCATCTGTCCTATAACACCGTCTGCTAAAATCATGGCAGGATTACGGTACTTAAAAGCAAGATCAAAGCCAAGTTTAACGAAATCAGCCATTTCCTGAACTGATGCCGGAGCCAATGCTATTACGCGATAGTCGCCGTGTCCGCCACCCTTGGTAGTCTGGAAATAATCGGCCTGACTTGGCTGGATTGTTCCCAACCCCGGACCTCCACGCATTACGTTTACTATAAGACATGGTAATTCGGCACCTGCTATATAGGAGATACCTTCCTGTTTCAGACTGACACCCGGACTTGACGATGATGTCATTACCATTTTTCCTGTTCCTGCTCCACCATATACCATATTGATTGCAGCAACTTCACTCTCAGCTTGCAGTACCACCATGCCTGTTGTTTCCCATGGCTTTTGTTCAGCCAGTGTTTCGAGCACTTCCGACTGCGGAGTGATAGGATAACCGAAGTATCCGTCCACACCAATGCGTATTGCGGCATGGGCTATGGCTTCGTTACCTTTCATTAGAACTACTTCTTCTGCCATATTAATTTTTTTTGTTTTTTCGTTAGTTATTGATTAGGATTGGTTATTCACATTTGGCTCTATATACAGTCAGACAACCGTCCGGACATACTATAGCGCATGAAGAACAACCGTTGCAGGTATCTTCTACTACCTGCTGTACATAATTATATCCTTTTTGATTTACCTTTGGAGTTAGAGCCAATACTTTAAGAGGGCAAGCTACTACGCATAAATTGCATCCTTTGCATCGCTCGGTGTTTACTACCACCACTCCTTTCATTTTAGCCATATATACTTATTTAGTTTATTGATTAAACATATCTTTATTATAGAAGTTAAGAATATCCATAACCATAGCCCTTGCCTCTTTGGCCGGGCTGTCCGGATTTATACTTATCGCTTCCTGATAATTGTTGAGTGCACCTTGCCAGTCGCCAAGCTTTCTGCAGGCATTTCCTAACAGATAATATGCTTTATCTGTATTTCCTGTGTTTTCATTGATAATTTTGCTCAGGGCTTCTTTGGCTTCGGCAATGTTGCCGTCATTAATCATTGATTTTATGTTTTCCAATATGTCGTTCATCAAAATACAAAATGTTTAAGACGTATGCAAAGATACATTTTATTTATTATCAAAGTCTATTTTTAAGAATAAATCGTCATCATTTGTCCTTTTTTAGTGTGTTTTGTCGTTATTTCATGTATTTCTTTTGTAAGTATTTTTATTTGTTATACCTTTGCGAGGTTGAAACAAAAAGAATGAAAAACAGAAATATAACTAACTTTAAGTGCTCAAAATGAACAAAATTATTTCAAAAGAACATTTTTCAGAGAAGGTTTTTAAATTGGTTATAGAAGCTCCTCTGATAGCAAAGTCACGCAAGGCCGGTCATTTTGTCATAGTGCGTGTAGGCGAAAAAGGCGAACGTATGCCTCTTACTATTGCTGAAGCCGATCCTGTGAAAGGTACAATTACTTTAGTTGTACAGAAAGTGGGATTGTCTTCAACTCGTCTGTGTGAACTGAATGAGGGAGATTATATTAATGACGTTGTAGGACCTCTTGGCAAGGCGACACATATTGAGAATTTCGGTACTGTAGTTTGTGCCGGAGGTGGAGTCGGTGTTGCTCCTATGCTTCCTATCGTTCAGGCTCTTAAGGCAGCCGGAAACAAAGTCATTACGGTATTGGCCGGACGTTCAAAAGAACTTATTATTCTTGAAAAAGAAATGCGTGCAAGTTCTGACGAAGTAATTATCATGACTGATGACGGCTCATACGGAAAGAAAGGTCTGGTGACAGAAGGTATAGAAGAAGTTATCAAGCGCGAGAAGGTGGACAAGTGTTTTGCCATCGGTCCTGCCATCATGATGAAGTTCGTTTGTCTGCTTACAAAGAAATATGAAATTCCTACAGATGTATCTTTGAATACTATAATGGTGGACGGTACAGGTATGTGTGGTGCTTGCCGTATCACTGTAGGAGGTAAGACCAAGTTCGTTTGTGTGGATGGTCCTGAATTTGACGGTCATCAGGTTGATTTCGATGAAATGCTGAAACGTATGGGAGCATTCAAGGAAATCGAAGTGGAAGAAATCCACAAACTCGATCCTAAACCGGATACATGCGAAGCTGTAAAACCGGCTGACGACCGTTCTGCACAGTGGCGTGAAGAATTGCGTAAGAGTATGAAGCCAAAGGAACGTACTCTTATCCCACGCGTTCATATGAACGAACTTGATCCTGAATATCGTTCACACAGCCGTAAGGAAGAAGTTAACCTGGGCTTGAATGAAGAACAGGCTCTTACAGAAGCAAAACGTTGTCTTGACTGTGCAAATCCTTCATGTATGGAGGGCTGTCCGGTAGGAATTAATATACCGACATTTATAAAGAATATCGAACGCGGCGAATTCCTTGAAGCGGCACGTGTGTTGAAACAGACAAGTGCACTTCCTGCTGTTTGCGGACGTGTTTGTCCACAGGAAAAACAGTGTGAGTCTAAATGTATCCATCTGAAAATGGGTCATGAAGCTGTTGCTATCGGTTATCTGGAACGCTTCGCTGCCGACTATGAACGCGAAAGCGGACAAATCTCTGTTCCTGAAGTAGCTGAAAAGAAAGGTATCAAGGTTGCAGTTGTAGGTTCAGGACCTTGCGGCTTGTCATTTGCAGGTGACATGGCCAAGATGGGTTACGATGTGACAGTATTCGAAGCATTGCACGAAATCGGCGGTGTGTTGAAATACGGTATTCCTGAATTCCGTCTGCCTAACAAGATTGTTGATGTAGAGATTGACAACTTGTCTAAGATGGGAGTGAAATTCGTGAAAGACTGCATTATCGGTAAGACTGTAAGCGTTGAAGACCTTGAGAATGAAGGTTACAAAGGTATATTTGTCGCTTCAGGTGCCGGACTTCCTAACTTTATGAACATACCTGGAGAGAACTCTATCAATATCATGTCTTCAAACGAGTATCTTACTCGTGTCAATCTTATGGATGCTGCAAGCGAGGATTCCGATACTCCTGTCACATTCGGTAAGCGTGTGGCTGTAATCGGTGGCGGTAACACTGCTATGGACTCTGTCCGTACTGCACGCCGTCTTGGTGCTGAAAGAGCAATGATTATCTATCGTCGTTCTGAAGCTGAAATGCCTGCTCGTCTTGAAGAAGTTAAGCATGCCAAGGAAGAAGGAGTTGAATTCCTTACATTGCATAATCCTATCGAATATATTGCAGATGAAAAAGGACGTGTAAAGCAGGTAGTTCTTCAGAAGATGGAACTTGGCGAACCTGATGCCTCAGGCCGTCGCAGTCCTGTTGCCATACCTGGTGCAATAGAAACAATAGACATAGATATGGCTATCGTCAGTGTAGGTGTATCTCCTAACCCTATCGTTCCTAATTCAATTCCGGGACTTGAACTCGGACGTAAAGGTACAATAGCTGTAAATGAAGATATGCAGTCTTCTATCCCTACAATATATGCCGGTGGTGATATAGTTCGTGGTGGTGCTACTGTAATCCTTGCTATGGGTGACGGTCGTCGCGCAGCAGCAGCTATGGACAAACAGTTAAGTGGCAAATGATAATATTTTAGAAAAAACAACGGGAGCCGGACTTTAAAAATCCTGCTCCCGTTGTTTTATAATGTATATTCAGATTATTCTTTCATAGTTTCATCTATAGCCTCAATCTTTTTCAGAGTCAAATCAAGGTCGTTCTTCAGTTTTTCTACCTTTCTTGATATTTCATTTACCAGAGAATTACCTTTCTTCGAAGATGAACTTAAGAAACCAAGGTTATTTTCGTAAGTCTTGATTTCGTTTTTGATTCTTTCGTATATTCTGACCAATTTTTCCCTTTCCTTATACAGGTTTGTATCTTTGTTAAGTGCAGATTTATAAGTATTGAGCTTCTTCTCAGCTGCAGAAAGGTTTGCCTTGTCGAATATCTTGTCTACTAAAGTGCGGAACTCTTTGTACAGTCTGTCTTTATCCTTGAAAGGAACAAAACCGATGCTGTTCCATTCCGATATCAGTGATTTGATTTTGTCCCCTATGGTTTCATCGTAAACTTCAGTTTTTTCAAGTTCCTCTATCTGTTTCAGGACAGCCTCTTTCTTACTTAAATTCTCAAGCTCTTCCGAACGCTGGGAAGATGTAGCTTTGGCTTTCTGTTCAAAGAAGTAATCACATGCTCCGATAAATCGTTTCCATACGGCATCCGAGTACTTTTTCTGTACAGGACCTATTGTCTTCCATTCCTTCTGGAGTTTTGTCAGGATGTCTGCTGTTTCCTTCCAGTTAGTACTGTCTTTCAGTGCTTCAGCCTTTTCGCACAGTTCTTTTTTCTTTTCAAGATTCAGCGACATGTTTTCTTTCACGTTCTTGAAGAACTCTGCTTTACGCTTGAAAAACTCATCACATGCAGCACGGAATCTTTCGAAAATCTTCAGATTCATTTTTTGCGGTGCATAACCGATGGTTTTCCATTTAGCCTGAAGAGCAAGTATTTCCTGAGTCTTGTCTTCCCAATCGGTGAATGTTGTGAATTTGTCGTATTCCATAGCTTCTGCTATCTCGCAAATCACAGTCTTCTGGTCAAGATTGTTCTGTTCCTGCTCCTTCAAGTCCTCAAAGTGTTTTTGGTGTCTTTTGTTTACAGCAGTCGATGCAGCCTTGAATCTTGCCCAGATGCTTTCACGCATTTCTTTTGCCACAGGGCCTATTTCGCGAAATTCCTGATGCAACTTTTGCAGTTGGTGGAAAGCTGAAATCACGTCAGGTTCTTCAGCCAACTTTTCTGCAGCTTCGCAGATGCGTGTCTTCAGTTCAAGGTTCTTTTTGAAGTCATATTCTCTGAACTCGTTATTGAGTTTCAGCATGTCATAGAATTTCTCAGTGTACAGCTGATAAGTCTTCCAGATTTCATTTATTTTGTTTGCAGGAATCAGTTTTATCTCATTCCATTCCTGTTGCAAAGCCTTGAATTCATTGTAGTTCTTTCCTGCATCTTCCGATAAGTCTGTAAGATTCTTCATCTTTTCCAGAATGTCCATTTTTTTCTGGAGATTTTCTTCTTTTTCTTTCTCTAATGCAGCTATCATGGAATTTCTTTTTTCCTTTATTTCGGCCAGAACGGATTTCATTTCCGCTTCCATTGGGTCTGGACTTGGAATAAAGGAACCGGCGTCTCCACCCGATTCGATAAAGGCCTTTTTGTTAGCTTCCTGTTCAGCCTTATGCAGTTTGTAAAACGTTTGTTTCAGCAGATCAATTTCCTGTTTGTCTGCTTCACATGCGTTTTTGTTTATTTCTTTTAAACGTAGTATTACTTCCTCTTTAGTCTGCTTAGGTTCATACTTTACGTTATCTGTTGTTTCTTCAACAGTAGGAACCAAAGTTTCAGATACATTTGTCTGATCTTCGGTTAGCGGGCGGTTTGTTTCATTAACTTCCATGCGTATGTAGATATTTAAGAATGTTTCTTTTTAGAATGATATAATTACAAATTAAAGAAATAATATTTAAAAATCATAATTTTGTGTGCAGTATTTTTATTTTCGGCAGAAAAATACTACACTTTTACAGCTGTTACAATAAATATGAATAGCTTTCTTATGACAATAAAACAGTTATTCCCATATATAGCATCATGCCTATAATGTCGTTTGTAATTGATATGAACGGACCGGTAGCTATAGCCGGATCTATCTTCAGTTTTTCTAATGTCATAGGAACCAATGTTCCGAAAATGGATGCAAACATGACAACGGCAAAAAGGCTGATAGATACCGAATAGCTTACTGTTGCACTGGCACCGAAGCGTATAAAGTTATATATATATACCAATAGTGAGATTATGGATGCATTAATAAGTGCCACAACTGCTTCCTTTGCCACCTGTTTCAGTGTATTTGTTGAGTCGAGCGAACTGTTGGCAAGTCCCTGTACTACAAGTGCCGACGACTGTGTACCGACATTTCCTCCTGTACCACCAATCAACGGAATATATAAAGCCATTTCCGGATGTGCGGCAAAAGTACTGTCGAAGTTTCCCAAAATCATTGAGTTGCCTATTCCTCCGAGCATACCTATGATAAGCCATGGCAGACGTGCCGTAGTCTGTCTGAATACGTTATCGTCCGATTCTACGTCCTGCGAGAGACCGGATGCCAACTGGTAATCCCTTTCGGCCTGTTCACGTACTTCGTCCATAACGTCGTCTACGGTGATTCGCCCTACCAGTCGTCCTATACTGTCCACCACAGGCACAGCCACAAGGTCATACTTTTCGATTATCTGTACCACCTCTTCTATCGGTGTGTCTACATGTACGGATACAGGGTCTTTCTTCATAACGTGTTTGACTTTTGACACAGATGGGCTGGTTATCATCTTTTTAAGTGGAAACACACCTCTCAGACGTTCGTCGTCGTCTACTACATACACATAGTAGATTTCGTCCATCTCTTCAGCCTGAATGCGCATTTCCCTCAGGCATTCGGGCATACTCCAGTTCTCTTTCACTATCACCATTTCCGTACCCATCAGACCGCCGGCGGTATCTTCATCGTATTTCAGAAGGTCTACGATGTCACCGGCCTGTTCGATGTCTTCAATGTGTGACAGGACTTCTTCCTGTTTGTCCTCGTCCATTTCTCGGATGATATCCACGGCGTCATCCGAGTCCATGTAGTCCACAAAGCGTTTAGCGATTGTTTCCGATGGCAGAATGTCAAGAAATTCTTTACGTGCGTCCTCGTCCATTTCCACGAGTACGTCGGCTGCTGTTTCATTGTCAAGAAGCAGATAGACGAATCTGGCATTCTCCGCATTCAGTTCGTTGCAGAGTTCTGCTATATCGGCAGGATGTAAATCATTAAGGAGTTCCTTTACCTTGTCAGGTTCCTTATTCTCTATTAGTTCCGTGATTTTTTTGATTTCTTCGCTGTTCATCCTGATTAACTTTTAGAGGTTTATGATGAATAAAAGTCTCTTATTCCACTTGGTTCAGTAAGTCCGGTTGAGCCAAAGCCTTTTCCACTCTGTTTGTCAGTTCGATGAAATCTTCTACAGACAGCTGTTCCGGTCTTTTGTTGAATATCGGGTCTGCACTGAGCGGGTTTGCCTTGTCTAAGATTGGTGAGATGGAATTTCTCAAAGTCTTTCGTCTTTGGTTGAATGTAGTCTTTACTATCTGTTTGAAAAGCTTCTCATTGCATCCCAACTCCTGAGTTTCGTTTCTTGTCATTCTGATGACTGCACTTTTTACCTTAGGAGGAGGGTTGAACACATGTTCATGCACTGTAAACAGATATTCCACATTATACCATGCCTGAATCATCACACTCAGTATTCCGTAAGTCTTGTTTCCGGGCTTGGCGGCAATACGTTCGGCCACTTCCTTCTGAATCATGCCTGTACAGCAAGGTATGATTTCCTTGTTGTCAAGCATCTTGAAGAATATCTGGCTTGAAATATTGTACGGATAGTTACCCGTCAGGACGAAAGGCTTGCCGTCAAACAGGCTGTTGAGGTCCATTTTCAGGAAATCCTTCTCAATGATATTCTCACCTAATTCAGCGAAATTCTCTTTTAGGTAGGCTACTGACTCAAAATCCAGTTCGACAACTTTCAGAGGCCTGTTTTTAGGAATAAGGTACTGTGTCAGAACTCCCATACCCGGACCGACTTCCAGCACAGGTATATCAGGACATGTATCTATTGTGTCGGCTATATCTTTAGCCACTTGCAGGTCTTTCAGGAAATGTTGTCCCAGAAATTTCTTTGGTTTAACTAATTTCATTCCGTATTCTGATATTTCTTTGTAATATTGTGGTATTAATTCAGTTAAGCATTGTATATTTGCATTGTGCAAAGTTACATAATAATATCTAAATAATTTCAGATTTTGGTACGAAGTGAATCAAAAAAAACTATTAAATAAATTATGGCAGTTTGTTTTGCCCCTTCTTCTCGGTGCTGCCATCCTTGTCTGGACGTACAAGGGATTTGATTTCAAGAGAATGTCCTCTGTAATGGAAGAGGGCTTCAATTATTGGTGGATGCTTTTTTCCTTGGTGTTCGGAGTGTTCGGCCATTTGTTTCGCGGCTGGCGGTGGAACCTGTCATTGGCTCCGTTGGGCGAACATCCTAAGGCGAGAAACAGTGTTTATGCCATATTCGTATCCTATGCAGCCAATCTTGTTATTCCCAGAGTAGGGGAGGTATCACGCTGCGGCATTCTTGCCAAGTATGAAGGAGTGTCTTTTTCCAAATCTCTCGGAACAGTCATTACGGAACGCATCATCGATTCGGCTTGTGTTCTTATAATAACTTTTGCCACTCTTTTGTTGCAGTCCGGAGTCTTTGCTGAATTTATAAAGGAAACTGGTACCGACACTGCCTTCTTTGTTCACCTTTTTGCCTCTACCAATTTCTACATCACCATTGCCTGCATATTGGCTTTGATAATATTCGCATATTTGCTTGTCAGACGTTTTTCCATATTCACAAAGGTGAAAGGAATAATATCTGAGATATGGCAGGGATGTCTTTCCATTCGCCATGTGAGCAATGTTCCGCTATTCATTTTCTATACTGTAGGTATTTGGATATGCTATTTCCTGCAGTTCTATGTCACTTTCTACAGTTTCGATTTCTCTGCAGATTTGGGTCTTATGCCCGGTCTTGTGATGTTTGTAGTTGGAAGTATAGCCGTCATTGTACCTACCCCGAATGGTGCCGGTCCATGGCATTTTGCTGTCATAACCATGATGATGATGTACGGGGTAAGTAAGGACGATGCAGGAATATTTGCACTTTTAGTGCATGGTATTCAAACTTTTTTACTAATTTTGTTAGGCATATACGGATTAGTGGCTTTGCCGCTTGCCAACAAACAATATAAACCCAAAACTCATAATTAAAAAACAAAACCTATGAGCGAAATTCTTTCATTAGCTCCACAGAATGTGTGGAAACATTTTCATTCCATAACACAGATTCCTCATCCATCCGGACATCTGGAAAAAATTCAGTCTTTCTTGCTTGAATTCGGTAAGAGTGTCGGTGTTGAAACGTTTAAGGATGAGGCAGGAAATATCATCTATCGCAAGCCTGCCACTCCGGGTATGGAAAACCGCAAGACTGTAATCCTTCAGGCACATATGGACATGGTGCCTCAAAAAAATAAAGAAACAGAACACGATTTTGAAAAAGACCCTATCAGCACATACATCGACGGCGAATGGGTAAAGGCCAAAGGTACTACTTTAGGCTCGGACAACGGTATGGGAGTTGCTGCAATCATGGCCATCATGGAGGATAAGACTCTGAAACATGGCCCGTTGGTAGCTCTTGTCACTGCCGACGAGGAAACCGGTATGTACGGTGCTTTCGGATTGAAGCCCGGCACTATCGAAGGTGACATATTGCTGAATCTTGACTCTGAAGAAGAAGGAGAACTTTATATCGGTTGCGCCGGAGGTGAAGACCTGACAGCTACATTGGAATATAAGGAAGAAGAAACAGACCCTGAAGACGTAGCATTGAAAGTAAGTCTGAAAGGCTTGCGAGGCGGTCATTCCGGAATACAGATAGGATGGGGACATGCCAATGCCAATAAGCTTATGGCACGCTTCCTGAATCAGGTTATCACTTACGATGAGGCTTGCCTGGTGTCATGGGAAGGCGGAAACATGCGAAATGCCATTCCGCGCGAATGTGAAGTGGTAATCACAGTACCTGAAACAGAAGTAGAAGATGTACTTGCTTTCGTAGGCGAGTGCGAGCAGGTATGGCGTGACGAGTTTGCCACTATAGAAGAAGGTATCACATTTACTGCCGAACGTGTGGAACTTCCTAAGACAATGGTTCCTGAAGAAATCAGAGATAACCTTGTAGATGCAATCTTTGCTTGTCCTGACGGTGTGGAACGCTTTATTCCTACTATCCCTGATACAGTGGAGACATCGTCTAATCTTGCGATTGTAGAGATTGGTGGTGGAAAAGCTGCAGTGAAAGTTCTTACACGCAGTTCGCGCGAGTCAATGAAGGATTACCGCAATACATCAATAGAAAGCTGTTTCTCAATGGCCGGTATGCACGTAGTCCGTTCGGGAGGCTATTCAGGATGGGAACCAAACGTAAATTCTCCTATACTTCATGCCATGAAAGCATCATACAAGGCACAGTTTGGTGAAGAACCGGAAGTGAAGGTTATCCATGCAGGTCTTGAATGCGGTATTATCGGTGCTGTAATGCCGGGATTGGACATGATTTCATTCGGTCCTACACTGCAGTGTCCTCATACTCCGGAAGAACGTTGCAACATACCTTCAGTTCAGAAATTCTATGATTTCCTTATTGCAACTCTGGAAAATACTCCGTTGAAGTAACAAAATACAGTCATAAAAAGTAAAAGGCGGCTTTCGGGCCGCCTTTGCTTTTATATATTTATTTCATCATCATAGTTTCCTGAACAGACAGAAAGAAATATACTCCTGCCGCTATCATCCCTATGCCCAACAAGGCATAGAAAACTCTCGACCTGTTCCTCCCCAATGTTTTGACTATGAACTGTGAGTTCCGGGCTGTGAAAAACCATTCCCAGTTGAATACAGATGCCAGTAAAGCCAAGATTCCTACCAGTACGAAAACCGACTGTATTATATAATGTGCAATCATGTTTATTCGGCATCGAAGCGTACAGAGCGTGTTCCGTCTTCAGCTTCTTCTATATATACATTAACAGTATTTCCCGGGAGCAAATCTTCTATCAGTTCCGGCCATTCTATGAAACAAAGCGCTCCACTGTAGAAATAATCCTCGTATCCCATGTCGTAAACTTCTTCAATCTTCTTTATTCTGTAGAAGTCGAAGTGATAAATCAGTTCTCCGGCAGTTTCAGAACGATATTCGTTTACTATTGCAAACGTAGGAGAGTTTATCACGTCTGTCACTCCAAGTTCCTCACATACAGCCTTTATGAATGTAGTCTTGCCGGCACCCATTTTGCCATAAAATGCAAAAACTGTATTGTCACCCATTTCGGCGATGAACTGTTTCGCTACCTCGTGGATTTGATCTAATGAATTAATCTTTATTTCCATACTTATTATTTTGAGTTTTTAAGTTTTTAAGTTATTAGTTTTTAGTTCTTGGTTTTTATTGAGCTTATCAGTTTCGCTATTGCGTATATCACTATAGAAGTAAATATGATTGATGCTCCCGATGGAACCTGCAGATGATATGATAGCAGCAGCCCTCCAAGGCAACTGATGTAGCCTATAACGACCGACAGCAGTATGATTTTCCTGAAACTGTATGTAAACAGGTTTGCTGTCATCTGTGGCAGTGTGAGCAGTGATATCACAAGAACTATGCCAATCATTCTCAGGCAGGCCACAATGGTAAGTGCTATAAACATCATCAGTACATATTCAAACTGTGCTACCGGCAGATGCTGTGAACGGGCAAATTCCCTGTCGAATGCTATTGAAACTATCTGCCTCAGGAATACAGTAAAGAATATAGCCAGTGCAAGACTGATTATGCCGAGCAGGATAATGTCACCGAGCGTAATGGTAAGTATATTTCCGAACAGAAAAGAAGACAGTTCAGGTGTAAATCCCGGAGCCAGGAAACTGAAGATAATTCCTATTGCCATACCCAAAGTCCAGAACACAGCAATGGCCGAATCTTCCCTCATATCGCTTCTCTTGCTCAGCCATTCCACCCCGAATGCCGACAGAACAGAAAAAATAGCAGCGGTAAGCAGGGGAGAGATACCGGTGTACAGCCCTATCCCGATTCCTCCGAACGACGCATGCGTAATTCCGCCACTAATGAAAACAAGCCTTCTTGTTACAATGTATGTGCCTATTATACCACAGGCTATACTTGCAAAAAGGCTTCCCAATAGCGCGTTCTGGAAAAATGTATATTGGAACAGTTCTATGAAATCGGACATATATTTTGAGTTTTTATGTTAGTTGACAAGTTGACGAGTTAACAAGATGACGAGGCTGCCATCCGGATGGAACCAACGTTCTGTTAAGTTAAAACCTTGTCAACTTGTAACTGAAACCTTGTCTCTTTTTTAATGTACCCTCCGTTCCCCCACAATAAGGAACAGTTCGTCTTTAAGTTCATCGGGCAGTTCTATGCCGCGTAGCTGCAGGCTTCTGCACCATCCTGCCACTTCCACCTCTTGAGTGGAATACATTATATCTCTGAATTCCTCTATTTCCTCTTCAGTGTAGCTGTCGGATGGGCGCCCCCTGAATCGGTCCAGCTCCTCATCATCATAATATTCTATGGATTTGCTCACAGCCGCCAGAAGACTGTCTTTTTCGCATGTTTCGTGCTGTCCGCAACATTCGCTGTCCACTTCCACCACTTCCGGTTCTTCGGCTATTTCTCCTTTTTCTATTTTCTTCTGGATGTTCCGGTTATAGAAATATCCGGCAACCAGTCCGAACAGTGTTACTCCTATGAGTGCAATTATCAATATCCACATAATATTATTCCTCCGTAATGATGAAACCGGCCTTTTTCAAGTCATTCCAGAATCCCGGATAAGATTTGGAAACCACTTGTGGATTATTTATTCTTATGTTCTTGAGTTTCAGTGCAGCAGGGGCAAATGCCATAGCCATTCTGTGGTCCTCATATGTGTCAATTGCAGGGTTTGTTTCACCTTCACATCTTTCACCGTTCCATGACAATACCGAACCGTTGCTTTCCGATATAGTGTAACCTAATTTCCCCATTTCTGTTATCAGAGCCGCCATACGGTCTGTTTCCTTTATCTTGAGGCTCTGCAAACCACGGAATCGGAACGGAATTCCCATCATGCAGCAGGTCACAACAAAAGTCTGTGCCAAGTCAGGCTGGTTCACAAAATCATACTCCATCATCTCTGTATGCTTTCCGCTTTTCCTGAGTGTGACATACTTGTCGCCATATTCTGTGCTTACTCCAAGCTGTTCAAACAGTTCGGCCACTTTGGAATCTCCCTGAAAACTTTTTTCAAAAAGTCCCGGAAGTTCTATACATGCTTCGTCCGAGAGAGCTGCCATCTCATACCAGTAAGATGCTGCACTCCAGTCGCTTTCCACATAATAGGGGATTGCCTTATAAGGTTGGGCATAAATTGTAATCAAGTCATCGCCTGACCATTCGGCCTTTCCGCCAAATTCTTTCATAATCTCTATCGTCAGATTGATATACGGGCGTGAGATTATATCACCGGTAAGCTTAAGTCTTAATCCGTTTTTAAGCACAGGACCTATCATCATAAGAGCCGAGATATACTGTGAACTTACATTTCCCGGAAGAGAGATTTCTTCTCCTTCAAGTCTGCCCCCTTTGATTCTCAGAGGAGGGAATCCTTCATTCTCTGTATATTCTATATCAGCCCCGATACTTCTCAAAGCATCCACCAGGATTTTTATCGGGCGTTGCCTCATTCTTTCAGTTCCCGTAATAACATGCACCCCTTCCGTAACCGAAAGATAAGCAGTGAGAAATCTCATTGCTGTTCCGGCAGCCATAATATCTATCGTTTCCGGCATATTTTCCAGAGCCTTTATCATTACACTTGTGTCGTCGCAGTCGGACAGATTGTCAATGTTCTTATCCTCATTTTTCGACAAAGCTCTGATAACAAGTGCCCTGTTGCATATACTCTTTGACGAAGGCAACTGTATGTTTGCAGTTATTTTTTCAGGAGATGAAACTTTTATTCTACCCATATCGTAATCGTTCAGTGTTCTTTCAGATTGCAAAGATACATATTTATTTTTTATCAAGTCGTTATATATGAAAAATCCAATCCGGTAAATGCAAATCACGACGATGCTTGCAGAAACACCGTCGTGACAAATAAAAGTATTTAAAGGTTTTTATTTATATCATCTTCTTCCTTTTCATCCAGAGATAATACCCCGTAAGCGGAAGTGAGGCACCAATCAGAGCCGCTATGAAATATAGGACTTTAGTCAGCGGACCACCCCATGTACCTACATGCAGCGAATATATCAATCCTTTGAGGTTCTGCCGGACATTGTTATCCTCGAATTTTCTGATTTCGGTTATTTTGCCGGTTTGGGGATTGAACTTTATGTTGTCAGATTTCTGTCTGTATCCGTTTTTATTCAATGATACAGTAGCTTCATTTTTGCTCAGCTTGATATAGTTATATTCGGGATAGAGATTTTGTATCTCCTTCAAGGCAGCATCGTATGCTATGCTTGTTTCCTGTCGGCGTTCTGTCTTGCCGTTTTCTTTTTTCTCATCATGTCCATGTCCGTGAGCGTATCCGGCTTGTTGGCTCTGTGGTTGAGGCTCGGCTCCAAGAAGTGAGGACACGGCTTCCCTATACCATCCGAACGACCATGTAGGTCCGGTCAGTGCCATAATCAGTAGGAATATTGTGGCATAGAAACCGAGTGCTACGTGAGAGTCGTACATCAGTCGTCTTGTACCTTTGCCGCACGCCACTGTAAGTCTGTTTTTCAGAGCCTTACGGGTACGTGGAATCCATATCACCAGTCCGCTTATGAGGATTATTGTCATGGCTATGGTAGAAACGCCCACTATCAGTTTTCCTACAGACATGCTTCCTTTGCTTTTAGGAATATCGAGAAACCATCTGTGCAGTTTCCTCATTGTCTGGAAGAAAGGGTATGACTTCGACCATCCTATGCTTTCGCCGGTATAAGGATTTACGAAAAGAACCTTCTTTCCGCCATTGCTGAAGCTAATCTGATATGTGGCATCTGCGGCTTTCGGGATGCTGACAGACGAAATTTCCATTTCGTCGTGTCTGTCCTGTACGATATTTATAACCTCCGAAGGACTCAACCTTTCTTTTCCCTGAGGAATCTCCACCTGATAAAGATGCTTGTTCAGGGCACGTGTGATATCCTGTTCAAATACCAGTGTGGCACCTGTGAAGCATATTACAGTGATTATCAGCCCAAAAGGGATAGAAAGCCAGAGATGTATTTTGTGTAATGCTTTTTTCATTGCATATTGTATTGAAAAATTTGTTTATTCTTGTTTCAAGAAACTTACCCCTTTAATACTCTCTGCATTAACTTCTGTACCTCTTAATGCTTTTCCATCTGCTGAGATAGTGTAAAGAGCTGGTAAACTACCATCTGTTAAATCTAATTCAAATGTGATAGTGTGATTCTCGGTGTCAACAGCATAAGCAAGAGCTATATCATTGATTTTGGCAGGCTCAGGTAATCCTGTTACTTCAGTGTATGTTTTCGTTTTTACGTCAAATATACCAAATTTTTTGTGTGATCCTTCTGCTACTCCAGCTTTTCCTGATTCTGTGTACAATTGGAGACAGAACTTATTATCACCCATATAGAAGCATTTCCACATATAGTGCCCTGTTGTTTCAGTCAGATTTACGTAATAATCATCATCAATACTTATTGGCTTTCCGTTTTGTATGTTATTACCACTAATACGTAGTACAGCTGAAGGAACTTCTGGCTCTGACTTTCCGTAGTTTTTTATTGTACTTTGACAGAAAAGGTAGATTTCATTACCAACGACTTCAATACCAGTTTCTGTACGTGAACGAAGATTGCCTTTAATTTGTCCGGCTTCTTTTCCTGGATAATCCTCACTTTTACGTATGATTGTATTCTGATATTTCAGATATTCTTTTTCGCTGTCGTTAGGGTCAAATTTATAAACACCTATATAAAGGTTATTAGCTAAGTCTGTACTATAGCTTGCTTTGGCACGACTTGTTGGATCAGGATCTAAATGTTTAGTTGCATATGATAGTAACACATAGTCACCATATCCGGCTATGTCTCCTACTCCCCATGTTTCTCCATCCATAAGACTTGCAGGTTCTTTGCTTAAGTCATCGCAATCTATAATACCATCGACAGCTGCTGCATCAAATGTTTCCACATTAATATATTTAACACGCTCGTAATGGCCGTTACCGGTTTGGTCGGACATACCTATGAGATAATTCTGGAATATACCTCGCGCTTTCACATCACCATCAAGCGCAACTCCGTTGCCATGCTGTACTAATTTGCCATCCTGAAGTTTCCATGCCATAGTTATGTAGTCTGATGAAGATCCACCTTTCGAAGGATAGTTCATGCCTACCAGAATCTCATTATTGTAATTTATAAAATCAGGATTATTTCCGCTAAAAAAAATGCGTCCATCAGAATTTGCAGGATCAAGTGATCCGGTTGTAGCATCTGAAGTGAGTTGCAGATATGCTCCGTTATTTTCGCCAGATCCGCTCATTACTACATATTGTGCATTAACTGCAGTTCCATTTTCACCACCGTTACCACCTTCATCATTAGGTAATTCTTCACTGCAAGAAATAAATGAGCATGTCAATACCGATAAGCTCAGAATGTTCAAATAATTACTTTTCATTTTTTTTTGTTTTATAGATTATTTACTGAAATTATATCCTACTTTAATAGCAAAAGCACGACCTGGTTTTTGCATCTTGAAATTGTCGTAAAGACGTGCATCTGTCAGGTTTGTGCATTCGGCTGCAACTGTAAATTCATTTTTCTTTCCAAAATTGTAATTAATAAACAAATCATGCGAGAATTGAGTTGGCACTTCTAATTCTGCATTATTATATGTATTCCATTCATAGCTGAAAGAATGAATATAATTCATCATATAATGTATATTAAGCACACTGCCTTTCATTAAGATGTCTCTCAAAGTAAAGCCTGCTTCACCATTGCCATACATATAAGGGATAGCAGGTATACGTTCTTTGTAGTTACGGCTTTCGCGTTGAGTTCCAGCTACATATCTCGTCATACTACGCATATCTATATAACTAAAATTACCTCCAATAAAGAATCTTTCATTAAAGGTATAACGTAATCCAAAGTCACCTCCAAGATTGCGCACTCCTCCATCATTCTTCGAAGTAGCCCTACCATTATCACTATTTGTAGTACGTCGGATATAATCCTTTATTTCACGATATTGGAAGGCTGCATCTATAGTTAACTTATGCAGAGCCAAATCAATTGGACTAGCTGTAATACTAAAATTAATATTATTGCTTGACTCTGGTTTAAGGTTGGAATTACCTCGTTCTATGTCATCACCAGAACCAAAAAGTTCGCGGCTTGTAGGAAGGCGAAGAGCATATTCGTATGATAGACGAAGTTGTACATGCTGTCCCCAAAAGTAAGTGGAAGCAAGCCCACCACCCCAATATGCAGTCGTATTACTGAAGTCCTGATAGTTACTACCTCCCTCTGGATCAAGATAAGCCTCAAGATGATTTATATAGTTCTTTACAAAGGCAGACGTATTCCAGAAACCTTTATGATCGTATTTATAACTCAATCCTGTAACAGCTTTCATACTAGTCTGAGGATGGTTATATTCAGCTTTTGTGATAGTTTCGTCCTTACCCGAGCGCGAGAATGAAGTAAATGTAGTGCTAAGCGAAACTGAATGTCCCTCAGCAGGAAATAATGCCATGCGGAAGTTGGCAGCTCCATTATTGTCACGATACCGATACTTTGTATATGATAACTCGCCAGGTGCACTTTTGGGTTTGCTCTTCTCGCCCAACCAGTTATAATTACAGCTTGCCGTATCTGCAGCGTATGATTTTCCGAAATTATAATTACCATTAAACCCTAAATGTAAACCCTGAAGCACCTTGAACTTCTTATCGTAGGTAATCTGAGGCATCAATGTGTTGGCTGTTGTATAACGTGCTCCGTACACCCAATTCATATTCGAGGCATTCTGTGTCTGCTTATATTCGTAGCCACCTGTGAAACCAAACAAGAGACGGTCTGCGTATGGTTTGTCTACTATTCCTATTTTAAGAATAGCAGCTTCATTGTGGTATTTTGCATGAAAGCGTCGTACCTCAAGATCCTCATATACTACTGTGTTTCCAGTTTCACCGAACTTGGTATAATGATCTATATTAACCTTATAATCATTGTCTGAATAGTTCTGATAAGCATTTAATGAAATATAAAATCCTTTCTTAGAAGTCCATTCTGCATAAGCATTGGTTTTGTGAGTATTGAAAGAACCGAAAGAATAAGATGCATTGACACGTGTACGGCGGGTGTCATCCGTCACGATGTTTATCGCCCCACCTAAAGCATCACCACCTAATTCAACTGGAACTACACCCTTATATACTTCCACTCGCTTTGCCAGTCCTGCAGGAATATTGTTAAGTCCGAAAGCAGAGCTCATGCCATCCATTGGAACACCATCAATGAAAATCTTTACATGTCGTCCTGAAAAACCATTTAAAGAAACATTCGCTTCTGAACCTACACCTCCATTTTGGCGGATTTTTACACCGCTGATTTTATCGATTGCATTCGCCAAGTCAAATGTTGTATTTTTAAGTTTTGATGTTTCCAGTAGTGATACGTTGTATGCTAATCTTTGTACTTTCTCGGTAGGACTGAGTCCTTTTACCACTACTTCATTTAATGTCATGGCATCTTCTTGCATGCTTATTTCTAAAAAATGCTTTTGAACCTTTGGATTGAAGTGTCTCTTCTCTGTTTTGTAGCCTACAAATTTTACAACAATATTGTATTCTTTTTCCTGTTGTTTTATCTTAATTTCAAACTTTCCGTCGATACCTGTAATTCCTCCACCAAGCAATGTGTTCCTTTTAGCTGACCGTACTTCAACCGAGGCATAACTCAATGCTTCTTGTGTATGATTATCTATGACTTTCCCTTTAATAATGTTATTTGATTGAGCTTGGATATTTGCGCTCAATAAAAGTAAAATAAAAGTAATAAATAAATTGAGAAATGATTGTTTCTTTATTTTTATATTTTTGTGAGGGTTAGAGGTTAATAATCTACTTTGATTCATGATTTATAAATGTTATTATTAAATAAAATTACAGATGTTCGAGTTCCTATTACTTTTTATTGTTGTAGTGTTGCCAGTTATGAAAATATCAATTTAGATTTCACTGTGTTTTGCTCATAAACTAATACCTTTTTATATATATTTCTAATACCTTTAATTCCGGATGCAAAGTTACTGCCATGAGCATTTTCCCACAATCGCAATTTTTAGGTATATTTCATGCTGTTTTTGTATGTATTACTAATCATTTTTAGGTATTGCCCAAAATGGACAATAAACATATTGTTAAAACTTTCTAATAGAATGTTATTAATTCGTCTTGAGCATGAACAATCTATTATTTTTGCTGCTGAAAACATTTAATATATATATGAACGAAATTTTTATTATCATCGGGTTGATATTGCTTAATGGAGTTTTCGCAATGTCCGAGGTGGCACTCATATCGGCCCGTAAATCACGTCTTTCCGCAGACGCTAAAAACGGAAACAAATCAGCTAAAACAGCTTTAAAACTTGCAAACGAGCCGGACAGATTTCTCTCTACAGTACAGATAGGTATTACGCTCATCGGAATCCTTACCGGTATTTATTCAGGAAACCAGATAGCTGTGGACCTGACAGAAACTATGAAATCCTGGGGAATCTCTTCATCCTATGCCCATGGCCTGGCGCAGGGCTTAATCGTAGTGGTAGTTACATATCTGACTATAATTTTTGGCGAGCTCGTCCCTAAGCGTATAGGTATGAGTATGGCAGAAAAAGCCGCAAAGGTTATGGCACAGCCGATGAATGTCCTTTCCGTTATCGCTTTGCCGTTTGTGTGGTTATTGGCCAAGAGTACCGAAGTGATGTTTAACCTGCTCGGTATCAAGGAAGAAGACAATAAAGTTACTGAAGAGGAAATCAAGTCAATCATTAAGGAAGGAGCCGAGGACGGAGAAGTACAGCCTGTGGAGCAGGACATCATGCAGCGTGTATTTCTGTTGGGCGACTTGAAGGTAAGTTCCATCATGACTCACAAATCGGATATAGTATGGCTCGACACGGATATGACTGTGGAAGATGTCAAGAGTATTGTGAGCGACAATCTTTATGAGTTCTATCCTATAGCCGATGGCGATTTGGACCATGTGAAGGGAGTGATACACCTTAAGGACCTTGTTCTGCACTTGCATGAGGACGATTTCAACTTAGTATCATTGACACAGGACGCAGTGTTCTTCCACGAGAATATGAATGTGTATAAGGTGCTCGAGCAGATGAAGATGAAGAAAATCAGCCGTGCCCTTGTATGCGATGAGTTTGGTGCATGTACAGGTATAATCACCCTGAAAGACATCCTTGAAGGACTTGTGGGAACAGTGGACGATGCCGACGATGAGCCGGACATCATCAAGCGGGTGAACAACGACGGCTGGCTGATAGACGGTCAGTGTCCGATGTACGATTTCCTTAACTACTTCAACCGCCCTGAACTGTTCGAGAAATCGGACTTCCATACCCTCGGAGGACTTATCCTCCAGCATCTGCAGCATGTTCCGCAGAGCGGCGAAACCATGCAGTGGAACGGATTCAACTTTGAAGTCGTGGATATGGACGGTGCGAGAATAGACAAGGTGCTCGTTACTCAGGTGAAGCAGGATTGATTTTTTGATGAGGGTATGCATTTTGCATGCCCTCATCGTTCAGGTCAAAGTGAAGTGTTGAATTAAACAGTGACCGACATTAAATCTTTTGCCAAATTATGCAAACCGTTTGCAATCTTCTTTGCCTGCTGTTGGCGTGGTTTGCTACGCCCAGCGGCATAATGAGCCAACTGCTTCTGGTTAATGCCTGTAATAGTCTGCAATGCTGAAAAAGAGAATATACCCTGATAGTAAAGCAATAGACTTTGAACATCAAACTTATAAATAATTTCATATTCACCATCAAAGACTGAAGGATACTTATCACCATCTTTTTTAGCACAATCCACATAAAAACGAATGCTATCCACAACTTCTTTCTTAAACTTATCAAAATTACCGGTACAAGCAACAACCCAACCTGGTAATAAATCGCAAGCTGCACAATAACCATTGTCTGTTTTAGCAGTTTCAACAAATACTTTTTCCATATATAATTTATTATAAGGATTATCTTTAAATAAAGCGGTCATAAAGACCGCTTATGCTGAATCAAAATTAGGCCTGAGCATAAAGCCCAGGGTTAAAACTTTAACCCTGATTGCTTTTCAATGCTCTTCAAAAGAAATCCCCACACATCATCAGAAGAACTACCATTTACGGTAACCTTTCCTTTCTTTGTCGGATGCTTAAACTGTCGATGGCTTCCTTCGTAGTTAACCAAGAACCAGCCATCAGCTTCAAGTTTCTTGAGGATTTCTGAAACTTTAATAACTTTCATAGGCCTCTTGTTTAATTCAACGTTACAAAGATAGTAATATTACTATGAATTTGAAAATTTACTTTATGAATAATATCCTTTTTACTATGATTTTAATTATATTTAAGTAATTGCAAACGCCTTGCGTAACAATATACCAATCCTCATATAAACGTGACTCTGAAAAATAAATTCACTATATTGTGAATAATGCAGATAAAAGCATTATCTTTGTATTCAAAAGACTAAAGAATGATTGTAGCATTTGATAAAGATTATCTACGTGAACTCTACGAAACTGGTAAAAGCGACAAAAAACACCGCTTCCAGCCAGATATTGTAAAGCGCTACAAAGACCGGATAAACACTTTGAAGAATAAGGACAGCATAGAAGCTTTATACAACATGAAATCCTTGCATTACGAGGTCTTGAAAGGCGATAAGGCCGGCATTTCATCCATAAGGGTGAATGATCAATATAGAATCGAATTTACCGTGTCAGAAGAAGAAACCGAAACGGTTGTTTACATCTGCAATATATTGGAATTGTCAAATCATTATAAATAATTGAGTTATGGTTACGATTAAAGGAATAGACCCGAGAATGATAGCGAACAACCTTGAACCGTTCGAGCCGACACATCCGGGAGAACTTCTTAAAGAGGAAATCGAATGCCGGGGCATTTCTCAAAAAGAATTGTCGCGTCAAACAGGCATACCATACACTGCACTTAACGAAGTGTTGAATTGCAAACGTGCCATCACAACAGAATATGCCTTGCTTATAGAGGCAGCTTTAGGTATCGAATCCGATTTTTGGCTAAAAATGCAAATGGATTACAATTTGCAGATTGCCAGGCAGAATAAGACATTTGCACAACGTCTTGAAAGTATAAGAAAGATTGCGGCAGTACTTTAACTTATATCTATCCATTCCTCTATGGTTCCTGTCTCCGACGAGAATACCGCTGCAATCTTGTACAGTTTTCTTTTGTCGGAGGCATATTCTTTTGCATAGCCTTTGTCTTCAATCTGTTGCATGGCTTCTGCTGCCGTTCCGTCAAGTTTGAACTCGAATATATATACATAATCCGGAGTTTCTATCACGCAGTCCACCCGTCCGTGGCTTTGTACTTTCTCCGTATATACAGTGTAAACACTTATCAGTCTCATTATCAGGTAGAACGTATAGTGGAAGTAGCGTTCCTTTTCCCGCTCGTTCTCCTTGCGTCGCATGGTGTATGGGATGCTCGCAAGGAATGATGTCAGTCCGGTGCGAAAATCTTCAAGTTTTCCGTCCTCTAATTGGAATGCGGCATCCCTTGTCCATGAATCCACACTTTCCCTCGTATTAAAATATTTGGCGGCGACTAAAGATAGAAATCCGTCTTTCACCTCATTGTTAGGATAATCTAAAAGAAACATATTCCTTCTGATATCAAACTCCTTTATCGTGAGATAGCCGCTTTGGTAAATCATCGGCAGAGGCTGTTCCACGTCAGCCTTGTAGTCGATGAACTCCTTCGGGGCGTAATACTTGCCGGTGATGTCGTTCATGTTCTCGTCCGAATGCGAAAGCAGACGGATAAGGTATGAAGGAGTGCCGCTCTTGAACCAGTAATCGGAGATTCTTTGTGTGGCAAATGCATTAAGCAGGCTGAACGGATTATACATATCCGTCATCAGGTCACTGAAGTGATAGCCGTCATATTGAGCTTTCAGCCTGTCACGCATCTCTTCATACGAGCACCTGTAAACCTTTGCCATACTCTCCATTGGCTCCCTGAAAGTAGCGTCCAGTTCCTCCTGGGTTATACCGCAAAGCGTCTCGTACTTGCCGTGCATGCTTATGTCGAAAGGTTGGTTGAACCCGCTGAACACACTTACTTGCGAGAATTTCGTAACCCCTGTGAGGAAAACAAAGCGCAAGTACTCGTCTGCTCCCTTGAAAACGGAGTAGAAGCCTTTCAGGATGTTTCTGTGTTCCTCCTCTAAGTCTGAATTTACGTCAAGCACGTCCAGTATCGGTTTGTCATATTCGTCAATGAGTACCACAGCTCTTTGTCCTGTCTGCTCATAAGCTTTGGCGAGAATATGTCTGAAGCGTACGCCTAATCCAATCTCCTTGCTCAGGCCGGTAATGCCATACTGCACCTCCCAGTGAGCTATGTAATCATCAATCATGGCATACAGTGCCCCCTGTCTTGTAAAATCATCTCCGTTGAAATCAATATGGAATACAGGGTGTACGTTCCAGTCTTTTTCCAGCCTGTCTATCTTCAGTCCGCGGAACAGTTCCTTTCTTCCAAGAAAATAATTTTTCAGTGTTGACACGAGCAGACTTTTCCCGAACCTTCTTGGTCGGCTCAGGAAATAAATTTTGCCTTCGTTCGCTAATGAATATACCATGTCTGTCTTGTCGATATACACGAAACCTTCATTTATTATTTGGTCGAAACTCTGTATTCCTATGGGGTACTTCATGGCGTATAGTTTTTTTTATTCTCCTTAAGTTACAAATATAATGTTTTTCTTGCAGAATTTTATGTTCTGTATCCAAAACTTTATGCCTGCCATTTACAATACTGGATGAAAATAGGAGATTTACACCGAAATAATATAAGATTGCCGGAATGATATGCTTTTATATTATGACACAGAAAATGTAGGAATTGTGTCTAAATGTAATGAAAATACCCGCATGTGTGGAAATGCAAATTTTGGATTTCTTGCCATCTGTAGATGGTTTGTTAAATGTGTTAAGGATTGATAGATATTTATGTTTCTTTTAAGTAAATTGATTTGCTGTAAATGTTAAAAATATTCTTTTAATTAACTGTTTTCTTCTCCAAGAAAAATTTTTTTTACCCCAATAAAATGAAAAAAACGCCGAAGAGTTTTTATAAAACGACTATAAATCTTCTCCGATTCTTCAAAGCGTTTTCTTTCTGCAATTTTTCAGCCTTGTTTTTGCTCTATTTCGTTTGCTTTTATGGTACGTTTCTTGTTGTCTAATAGATATTATATTTTGAAATATCATGTTTTATGTCTTCCTTATGAGTCCAATAGTTTTCAAATTGATATTTTATATTCCGATTCTGTGTGTATAAGATATTATCTTAATCGCTGAGAATCGTCTTTTTTTCAGTTCATTTCATGAAGTGTTGATAAACGTCGTTCTCGTTATGTTTCAAAATCAAAATGTCAGAATGCTATTAACGGTAGGTCTATCACAAAAACAGGAAGTGAAATGCCACAAAAACCGGAAGTGAAATTCAAATAGCGTAGTTGTGGAATGGATGAGGAAGTAAACGTTTTGTCATCCCTTTGCTATGTTTAAGGGATTAGTACGGTTATGATTATCGTCTTTAACAATATTTATACTTTTGGATTGATACTGTCTTATTTATAATAAATCGTAATCCGATATGTTTTATTGTTAAGGATAACGTGTTAATATGATAGTAATATGGTCTAAAATGTGTCATTTTGTAATGGGGGGGGTAAATCTGTCCAATGTGTAAGTTATATATTGTAAGGAAATAACATCATTAATTAATTTTATGTTATGACATACTTTTGTAATTTTGCGCCGTTTCAAAAATTAAAGTATAATTGAGATATAGGATTGAGAGATGGCTACTAATTTGGAAAGTTCTCTGTTTTTTAACAATTGGGATATCGTATTTCGTAACGTCAAATCACGAGATCCTTTTTAGTAAATAAATCCTTTTGAGGCATTTATGGGAAGGTGTTCCCGTTTATGTCCCTTTTGTCTTATATACCTTGGCGTAAAATAGCTTTATGTTTAGGCATCCGGTTTTCAGTGGAGAATCCGGACTTTCAGCATTTAGTATTATGCCACGGTTTTATGTTGCAATTCATTTAATTTTTAATTTAATATTTAATAGCGGAAGATGAAAAGATTTATTCTTTTGTTTTTCTCTCTCGCTTTATTGACATTCCACTCGGCTTTCGCCCAGAATTTTGTGGTGAAAGGAACGGTCGTTAGTCATGAAGACAATGAACCGTTGATTGGAGTAACGATATTGCAGGAGGGAACTACTAACGGTGTAGTTACCGACATGGATGGTAACTATAGCTTCGAGGTGAAAGGTGCATCAAATGCAACCTTGGTATTCTCTTATATCGGTTATGCATCGCAGAGCCATAAGGTGAATGCGTCAACCGGAGTTTTGAACGTGAGTTTGAAATCCGATGCAGAGATGATAGACGAGGTAGTTGTAGTGGCTTACGGTGTGCGTAAGAAAGGAACTATTGCAGGATCAGTATCTACTGTTAAGAGTGAGAAACTGGAAAATGTTCCGACTGCAAGTTTCGATCAGGCATTGCAGGGACAGACACCTGGTTTGACTGTTATCTCTAATTCAGGTGAACCAAGTAAGGCTGCAACCTTCCAGATCCGTGGTACCAACTCAATTAATTCAGGTACTACTCCTCTTTTTATACTTGACGGTGTACCTATTGAGTCTTCAAGTTTTAATGCTATCAGTCCAAGTGACATAGAAAGCATTTCTGTTTTGAAGGATGCTTCTTCTACTTCTATCTATGGAGCGCGTGCGGCTAATGGTGTGGTTGTTATTACTACAAAGCGTGGACGTAAGACTGACGGAGCAAAAGTAACATTCCGTGGACAGTGGGGATTTTCTCAGCTTGCCGGTAATAACTGGGATTTGATGAATACTGCAGAGCGTATCAAATATGAAAAGGAAATAGGACTTGATCTTGGTGAAGATTATTATAATAAGATTAAGAATATAGACGTAAACTGGATGGATGCAGTATATAATAACAATGCGCCATCTCAGAGTTATGACCTTTCTGTTAACGGAGCTACAGATAAGACAAACTATTATGTATCAGGTAGTTTCTTTGATCAGGATGGTATAACAATCGGTTCCGCGTTCCGCAGATATAATCTTAGGGCTAATGTAGAAAACCGTGCGAAAGAGTGGTTGAAGTTAGGAACAAGTACATTACTTGCATACGAAGATGTTGAACAGGCTGAAGACGGAGAATATGCTTTATATGCTCCTATATCAGCTTCTCACTTTATGTTACCTTATTGGAATCCATATAATGAGGATGGAAGCCTTGCCTCACAGAATGACGGAGAATGGAAGGGTAGTGGTCAGAACCCAATCGAATGGATGCAGAATAATCCGGTAAAACATAAGACATACAAAGTTATTTCTTCTTTATTTGCAGAAGTAACACCTATAGAGAATCTTACAATCCGTTCACAGTTTGGTATTGATTATTCTCATGCGACTTCATTTATGCAGTCTTTCCCAAGTTATATAATAAACAATGAATCGGGAACTGCCGGACGTGCATCGTCAGACGGATTGACTTTAACTGTAACCAATACAGCCAATTATCGTTTCAACCTTGATGATACACACGATTTCAATTTTATGATAGGACAGGAAGGTGTGAATTATCATTATGAAACATTCCAGGCAGTAACAGAAGGTCAGAAGAATGATGCCTTGACAAACATGGCTTCCGGCTCTTTTGCGTCATCATGGTCGGATAATACAAGCGATTATGGTTTCTTGTCTTTCTTCGGACGTGGAGAGTATAATTATAAGAATAAATACTATGCTGATTTTTCTGTACGTGCCGATGCTTCTTCACGTTTTGGTGAAGGAAACCGCTGGGCTGGATTCTGGTCTGTAGGTCTTATGTGGGATATGCGCCGCGAAGATTTCTTTAAGCAGTATGACTGGCTTACCAATGCTCAGTTGACATTCAGTACGGGTACTTCCGGTAACTCTTCAATACCAAACTATGAACATCTTGCTTTGGTTACTGGAGGCAGTAATTATATGGGAGAGACAGGTATTTCACCTAATCAGCGTGGAAACGAAGATTTGACATGGGAGAAACTTTGGACTACAAATATTGGTTTGCGTCTTGGGTTCTTTAACCGTTTGAACTTGACTGCTGAGTTCTATAATAAACTTACTACAGATATGCTTATGCAGGTACCTGTAAGTTATGCTGATGGTGGTTATGGAGCATATTGGGATAATGTTGGTGCAATGGTAAACCGTGGTGTCGAACTTTCTTTGGATGTGGATGTCATTAAAACCAAGAATTTCACATGGAATGTATTTGCTAATGCGTCGTACAACAAAAACAAATTGACAGAACTGTATAACGGTATAGATGAGTATGTTGACAGTAATGTTACAATGTATTCAGTGGGACATAATGTTGCTGGATTCTATATGGTCAGATATGCCGGGGTAAATCCGGCAAACGGTGATGCTCTTTGGTACACCAAAGATGGTAAGATAACAAATGAATTTAGTGAAGAAGACCGTGTTCTTATAGAAGGCAAGAGCTTCGTTGCTCCTTGGCAAGGCGGTTTCGGAACAAATCTCTCATGGAAAGGTCTTATGCTTTCAGCACAGTTCAGCTGGATGGCAGACAGATGGGTATATAATAATGACCGTCTGATGGATGAAAGTAACGGATTATATACTTCATATAACCAGTCAAAACGATTGCTTTATGACCGTTGGAAAAAGCCGGGAGACATTACGGATATTCCTCGTCACGGAGTAACGCCGCAGTTTGATACTCATTATCTTGAAAACGCATCTTTCTTGCGTCTTAAGAACCTGATGTTATCATACAATATTCCGGGTAAAGCATTGGCAAAGACTCGTTTCTTCGATGGTGCGCGTGTCTTTGTTCAAGGTCAGAACCTGCTTACGTTTACCGGATTTACAGGTATAGACCCTGAGGTAAGTGCTAATATCTATCGAGCACAATATCCTATGACAAGGCAGTTTACATTGGGTGTAGAGTTGAACTTTTAATTTATTATATGAGAATAATGAGAAATATAAAAACATACATAATAGGAGTTGCTGCCATGGTGTTGTCAACTTCATGTTTGGATAAAGAACCTACACATGCTATCCTTGCCGATCAGGCTATTACAAATGTAACCGAGGCAAATCAGGCTGTATTAGGTATTTATGCCGATTTCAAAAGTCAGTATCTTTACAGTGGTAATCTTACATTACTTCCCGATATTCAGGCTGATTTGGTTTATGCTGTAAACGGTTACTCCAATGTTTATGGTGACATCTGGCGTTGGAACATCAATCCTACGAACTCCGATATTGAGGCTGTATATGGTAGCCTTTATAAAGTAATAGGTGACTGTAACTTCTTTTTTGAAGAGGTTGCAAAATGGGAAAATAATATAGAGGACGATACTGCGTACGAACAGTTACAGGTTCTTAAAGGTGAGGCGTATTTTGCACGTGCATTGGCTTATTCAGAGCTTATCAAATGTTTCTGTAAGGCATACGACCCGGCAACTGCGAAAGATGAGCTTGGTGTTGTGTTAGTTTCAAGTTACTCCAATCCGGGAGAAATGAAGCGTGCTTCATTGTATGATTCTTATCAGTTCGTTTTGGATGATCTGAAGAATGCCGCTGAAATGCTTGAGGTGGACGAAGATGAAGACCCTAACAACATTATGAATACTCCTTACTTTACATATTATACGGTGCAGGCTCTTTATGCTCGAGTTTATCTGTATATGCAGGATTGGGATAATGCGGTTAAGGCTGCTACTGAAGTAATAGACAGTGATTATTTCATCCTTTCTGATGTGAATACTATCTATACAGGAAATTATTCTTATTACGACTATATGTGGCAGTTTGATGAGGCTACAGAAATAATATGGAAAGTAGGTTTCACGCCTACATCTTATGGAGGTCGTCTTGGACAGGTCTTCCTTAATTTCGACCGTATAAGCTATCGTCCTGATTATGTTCCAGGTAATGATGCGCTTAAACTTTATGCAGCAGAAGATTTAAGATACAGAGCTTTCTTCGGAGAAACTACTACAGGGTATAGTCACGGATTGACTTGTCCGTTGCTAATCAAGTATCACGGAAATCAGAACTTTATTAATAACTATAACATTCTTCATGTAAGTATGCCAAAGGTATTCCGTTTGTCTGAACAGTATTTGATACGTGCTGAGGCATATTGTCGTCTTGAGAAATATGGTGATGCTGCATCCGACTTGACAGATTTGCGTAAGGCACGTTACTCTACATACGGTTCTGCATTATTGAATTCAGAAAACTGGCTTGATGAAATCAGCAACGAGCGTTTGAGAGAATTGTATATGGAAGGTTTCCGTTTGCATGATTTGAAAAGATGGGGGCGTGGATTCGAACGTAAACCACAGACACAGACAGTGGCTAATGGTAGCAGCCTGAAGATTGAGGCTAACAATCCATTATTCGTTTGGCCTATACCTCAGCATGAACTTGATTTGCCGGGATCTGCCATACAGCCTAATGAAAGTAATAAATAATAAACAATATTGGGAATAAAAATGAAACGACTATTAAGAATTTTAAGCGCGTTTGTCGCTGTAATGGTCATAGTGACAGGTTGTAACAACGACAATGTCACTTATAGCGGTCCGGATTATGTAATGTTTGCAGATTCGCTACAGACCATTGCCGTACAGGACGGGGAAACATATTATGATATTCCCGTTTCTGCTACAACAGTTTGCGATTATGACCGTACTTATTCCGTAGAAGTCATTGATAAGGGCAGCAACGCCATCGAAGGGCTTCATTATGATTTGGAATCAAACAATGTGACTATTAAGGCAGGCGAACTGACTTCTTCTGTTAAGATACGTGGTCATTTCGACAGTTTTGAGGATACAGACTCTATAGGTGTCATGCTTCGTCTTACAGCAAGTGATGACAAAATATGGGATCTTTATGGACGTGACACAAAAGTTGTGCTTGTAAAGGTTTGTCCGTTTGACATAAACAAGTTTGTGGGACATGCGGTTCTTACATCGACTTTCTTTGCGGAGTATATGCCGACAACTCAGTTGCGTCTTCTGAAAACTGAATTGGATCCTGAGGTTGAAAACGGTATCATTCTAAAGGACTTCCTGTACGACGGTTACGATATAAAGGTAAAATTCAACACAGAAAAGCCTTTGGAGCCTAAGTTGGAAATGGAATCGGACCAGGTGGTATGTACTACTGCGGATGCATTCCAGGGTAATGCGTTCGAGAATAGCGACAATCTGGTGAGGGCTATGCATCCTCAAAGTGTGGTTTCGTTCTATAACGTATGTCAGAACTTCTTCTTGCAGTATATGACATTCTATGTAAATAATGTAGGCGTAGTTGGAACATACGCAAATGTAGTAGAATTGATATCAGAAGAAGAATATAATTATTTAAAGAAACAAGGATATTAATCAATAAAATCAAAGAATTATGAAAAAGATATATTTACTTACAAAGGTTTGTTTTTTTGCTGCAATGATGTTTTTCGCAGCTGCATGTACTGAAGAAGATGCTGTAGTAACTCCTATATTCCCTGAAGGTGAAACTACGTTAAATGTTAAGGCTGGAGATAAAACAGAAGTATCATTTACAGCAAATGTAGATTGGGAACTTTCTTCTTCTGCTTTATGGTGTGTGTTTTCTAATGGTAAAATGAAGATAAATGGAACAGCAGGTGAACAAAAGTTGGAATTATCAATAAATTCAGACATGTTGACTTTTGAGGAGAGTGTTGCTGATATAACACTCAAAATGGGGTATGAAAGTAAAGTAATTGCCAAAGTACATCGTGCGCCAATGGAATATGTGGTTTCTGTATTATTAAAAGATGGTGAAATCGTTTGTACAGAGGATAAACCTGCACAGATATTATATGAACAAGTTCAAAAAGAAACTGCTGTTATTATAAATGCAAATTTTGATTGGAAACTGGAATCTTGTCCAGATTGGCTTGTGATAGATGAACAGTTAATGCAGGGTAAGGCAGGAGAAGAAACATATATTACAATGAAATTGAATGCACAAAGTGTTGTTGAGCCAAAGAGTGAGAGTATAAAAATTTTGGATAAATCAGGTGTAGAAAGAGGAGTAATTTATGTTTCATATGAAGGTATGCCTGAAGGAACTATAGAATTTTCTGTTGAAAGACCATGGGATGGCTTTACTTTCTCTGTAGATGGTAAGAAATATTCTACAGGCTCATTAACTTCTGGGGATGTTGATATGATTGATGCTCCATTAGAGATAACAGTATATGATAATATTGATGAAGATTTATTACCTTACTATCTTAGATATGATGATTATGGAATGTCTGATTTTAATCCTTGGATGAATAAAAATTGGGGTAATGCAACAATAGAAAATAATGTGATAAAATTTAGTGCTGAACCTAATACCGGTGGAGAAAGGCAATTAGCTTTATTACTTTTACCTAAAAGTATTTTTGAAAATGCAAATGCTGATTTCTTAACAGAAAAAGATGATGATGGAGCATATTCATTAAAGAAAGATTATGAGAAATATCTTGTTACTATAGTAAAGCAGGCTACTCAACCTCTTGAAATAACAGTTAAGGCATGGTCTAGTAATGTAGAAAGTGAATTAGAGTCATATTTGCCAAGTGAAAAAGGTTATGATGAAGAAACGGCCAAAGGTCTTTGTGGTTACTGTGATATAAACAATATTAAAGTTATAGTCTTAAAACAAGGTGTTGCGTATGAAAAGGTAGAAATAAGAATTGATGCTTTAGAAGAGAGTATGTGGCAAATATCTTCCCCAGTGTTGTGGGTTGATAATAATAAAAATAGTGTAAAAGTAAATCCTAGTGATACAGATCCTAAAACTATAGTCCTTTCAAATATTTTAAAAGAAATGCCTTATGGGGATCCTCAAGAAATGATTATACCAATATCTTCTTTAACAATGGGATGGCAAATGCCTTATGCTGGTATTATTATAATTAGAGAATGATAAAATTGTAAAATAATGAAACTTAAAAAACTCAATATTCTAAATATATATTTATTGTTACTTTTTATAGTTGGTTGTACTGATGAAAGTTACAATTTAGAGGGTGGCAGTGGATATGTTCAGTTCAAGATTTATAAGGAAACATCTTACGGTGAGCAGAGAGTTTCCCGTGCAGGTATCAATCAACTTGATTTCTTGAACGATGCGAAGAAAATTAAAATATTGTTGAGTAATGATCAATTTAATTTTTCGCAGACATTGAATCTTAATTCATATAACGAGGAAAATGCTGAATTTGGATTAAGGAGTGACAAACTTGAACTACAACCTGGAGAATATACTATAGATGGTTACTATTTATATGGTAAGACAGAGAATCAGCTTTTTGCTGGTCAGCCTTCTGAAAAAACAATTTTCAAGGTTGAAAGTGGAACTTTGATAGTACAGGATTTATTGGCTGATGTCGTTGGAAGAGGTACAGTTCAGTTCCGTTTGGTGAAGAATATCATTGATTCCAGAGCTGCTACAAGTAATGAGGATAGCTATCCATTAAGTAGTATTTATAAAGTAAACATAACTGTAAAAAATACTGAAACAAATAGAAGCCAAACTTTCAATGATTTGGAAGTTGAGTATAAAGAAGATTTCTCAGGAGAAGGGAATGGAAACCGTACATCTTTTTGCGAAATAGATTCATTACTTGTTATTGAGACAGGTACATATCAGATAACATCTTATGAAGCAAAAGACAGGAATAAAACGATTCAGTATTTTAATGATGATGTTTTGAAAGAAACCAAGTTTACTGTATATGACAATCAGAAGACTGAAGCAGATGTTCCTGTAAATCTTATTAAATCTGCAGAAAATATTCTTGATTATGTTGCACTTAAAGAAATTTGGGAAGCCATGGGTGGACCAAACTGGTCGTACAATGGTCAGAGCTATCCTAAGGGCGTAAACTGGGATTTCAACAAGGACATAGACATGTGGGGCGAGCAGCCCGGCGTGGGTCTTGACAATAATGGTCGTGTGATATCACTTAATCTTGGTGAGTTTGGTGCAACGGATAAAGTTCCGGCTGCAATAGGTGAATTGTCGGAGCTTCAAACCCTTATGCTCGGTACACATAATGACCTTCTTGGATATGGTGGAACAGACAATCAAAGCGCATTGACCAGCCTGAAAGGCGAGCTTACTCCTGATATATTGGCAAAGATACGTTCGGACTATATGGACAATTTTGTGTCGCACGACCTGCGTGATGAACTTTCAGACCCGCTGAAGATGGCTTTGGAAATTAAAGGGCTTTATAAACCTAAGGCAGAGCGTAAAGGTATCTCTCCGAAGGATGTAAACTGGGGAGAATTGACTAACGGTATTACTGGTATTGATCCTGCTATAGGTAAACTGAAAAAACTGGAAGTGCTTTATATTGCGAATGCTCCTATTACTTCTCTTCCGGAAGCAACACCCGGTAATGATGAAGAACCGGGTATTGCTGGTCTTACAGCTCTTACAGACTTGGAAATTTACAACTGCCCGGAATTGAAAACTTTCCCATCAGTGATTGCCAAACTTCCGGAACTTATCCAGCTGAATATGGCAATGAATAAGCAGTTGACTTCTGAAGAATTTAATAAAGGATTAGAAGCATTGGCCAAAGGTGAATCTAAGGAAAAGATTCAGATTATGTATCTTGGATATAACAACATTTCCAAGTTGCCTGCTGATATCAGTGGAATGAAGAAGCTTGGAAAAATAGACCTGATATATAACAAGCTGGAAAGACTTCCTGCATTTGGTAAAGATGTAAATCTTGTTCAGGCAAATTTTGATTATAACAAGATTAGTGAAATAGAAACTGTCGATAATGGTAGTGGTAAAAACATTTTCTGCGGAATGGATGATGTGGAGAGTCTTTCATTCTCTCATAATGAGTTGACAGGGATACCTGATATGTTTGATGTTAATTCAATCTACACAATGGCTTCTGTAAGTTTCGCTTACAATAAAATTACAGACGACGGATTGAAGAATATGGGTGGAATAAACACGTCGGATTTATCTTTGGCAGGAAATAAACTTGAGAGTTTCCCAAGCAGTCTGTTTGAAAAGAATTCTCCTCTTACAGTGCTGAATTTAAGTGCAAACAAGATTAAAACCTTTAAAAAAGGTGATCTGGACGGGAAAAAGACATATCTGCTTACGACATTGGATTTGACTTACAACAGGTTAACAGAACTACCATCTGACTTTGACGGAAAGACTTTACCGTTCCTCTATGGACTTGACATCAGCGGTAACCAGCTTAAGGCATTCCCGTGGGGAGCCGCAAATATCTCTTATCTTACTGTACTGTCATTGAGAAACCAGAGAGATAATGAAGGTAACAGGGTTTATAGTGAATGGCCTACCGGAATATTTAAGCATATAGGATTGCGTGCTCTCTTCTTGGGAGGTAATGATATAGGAAAGGTCCCTGAGACAGAGACAATATCTTATCTGATAAATACATTGGATGTGAGTGATAATCCTAATATCATACTTAATGTTTCGGATGTTTGTCCTTATATCAAAGCCGGTATATATACACTAATATATGATGCTACGCAGGATATACGTGGTTGTGATGCTTTGGAATTGGAGTAGTGTAATGAATAAACTATAGTATTATGAATAAATATTTTAAATATTATATAACAGGTTTGTTTGTCCTGGGATTGGCACTATTTAATTCCTGTAAGGACGAAAACGAATTGACTTCCGGTTTCTCTATAGACAAAGAGGAAATTACTATGGGGGAAAACGGTGGTGTGGAAACTATTCAAGTGAGTGGAGATGCCAAATGGCAGACCACAATAGATGCTACCTGGGTAAGGGTCTTACCTTCGAACGGAGTAGGTTCTACATTGTGTGAAGTAAAAGTTGACTCTTCTGTAGTTGCAGAACCTCGTTATGCTGAAATTATGTATATGGCAGAAGGTGGTACTACTAAAACTGTCAAAATTACCCAGACCGGATATATGAAAGGCGTATTCGTGGAGAATGCCGATCAGGAGATTTTAATAGACAATAGCGGAGAGTACGGCAAACGTTATTATGACCTGAAAGTTACAGCTAATATAGAGTTTGGTGTAGTTGTAAGTTTTGATGAAGCTGGTGGTGCAGAATGGCTCAAATATAATAAGAGAGACATAAATTATGATTACGGAGATCGTCCGCGCACTTTTAACTTACGTTTTGATTGGCTGACTAATGTTCAGGAAAGTGAACGAACTGCTACAGTTACCATTAAGCCTAAAGGTGATGATGCTAATGTGGCAAATCCGTTGGTCTTGAAATTCAGACAGAAATCTGCTCCAAAGATCACGGATAACCGTGCAGGCGACTCGCTTGCCATTCTTGCAATTTATGAAAGCATGAATGGTATGCTGGGTTGGGATTCAAGTGAGAACATGATGTATTGGGAGGGAGTTGAACTCTGGAAAGCTACAGATCCGGAAACTCAGAAACCTGGTAAGGAAGGGTTGATAGGACGTGTAAAATCTGTACAGTTCCGTTTGTTCGGGACTTACGAGTCTTTGCCTTACCAGATTAAGTATCTTAAGACTGCAAAATCCATATATTTCTCAGGAAATACCAATACATTCTTAAAGAGTATTGAGCTTGGTCCTGAAATTTGTGAATTGGCTGACGGAAATCTGAAAGAACTTACTATTAGCGCATATGGATTGAATACATTGCCGGCAGATTTCGCTAAACTTGGAAGTACTCTTGAGTTGTTGGATTTGAGCAGTAATAACTTTGAGTATAATAAATTGAGTGTTATTAATCCTGATAATTTCACTAAACTTAAGACTCTTCGACTTAATAAGATTAATCGTTTTGATACGACAAAGGATCTGACAACTGTTGAAACAGATACCGTAGGTTTCAGATGGTACACAGGATTCGGTAATGATGAAATAGAAAGTGCATTACCTGAGCATACCAATAAAGATTTCTTCATGAATCTTTTGAAATGGGAAGATCTTGAGGAATTGTCTTTGGCTCTAAATCTGCTTGAAGGTGAACTTCCTTCTGATGAGGATTTGCTTGCCGATCCTGCATTCCCAAGGTATACTCAAGATTACATTGATGGTGCTGCTAATAAAGATACTATTAGTGCCCAAGCCGATAAGTATCTTTTGGCACACAGTGGTGCTCCTCGTGTATGGCCAAAGATGAAATCATTGTCACTAAACTTGTGCTTCCTTACCGGAAAACTGCCTAAGTGGATACTTTATCATCCATATCTGGCATTCTGGAATCCGTATTCAATGATATTCACTCAGGAGACTGGAGCTATCAATTCTGCAGGTATGAAGGCTGGTTTCGATGCTGAACCTACAAGTTTGAGTAATTACTCAAATCTTGGAGAAGATTTCCAGTATAGCTATTATGACCTTTATCCTAAACTATTGCCAAACAATGATGAAGATGACTCTTCTGATGAGGGCGGACAGACCGGAGGAGGTACTGATGGAGGTGATAGTACCGGTGACGGTGATTCTTCAGATACAACTACTGGTGAGTAAATTGAACGTAAGTAATTTTAATGTAGAAATATGAGAAAAAAATATATGTTATCGACGCTTTTATGCGCGTTATTACTATTCTCTTGTAACGATTCGGAAATGATTATTTCCGAATCGAACGGAGGAGACAACGGAAATGCGGCAGTAATAAATGTGCCGCAGGACGTTGTAAACGGTGAACTTTTTGTAAAGTTCAAACCGGAAGTGGAGGATATTCTTGACAATGCCGGTGCCCTGAGCAGAAGCGGAAACGCTTCACGCTCTTCAATACCTTCGGTTGACGAGGTGCTTGACATTGCCGGAGCATATAAGTTTGAGCGTGTATTCCCTGTTGATAAACGCAACGAGGCACGTACACGCGAGAGCGGACTTCACTTGTGGTATCTTGTAAAGTTCGATGAGAAAATGGATGTGCAGAAAGTGGCACAGGATATGTCGAAACTTGCAGAAGTCGCAGCAGTGCAATATAACCATGAAATAAAGCGCGCTTACAGTACAGCCAAGAAAGCAAAGGCTGTGGAACCTGTGGTTATGTCAAGAAACGGTGTTAGTACAAGATTTGACGATCCTCATTTGAAACTTCAGTGGAGCTATATAAATGATGGTACGATTCTTGACGTTACAGATCCGGAAAATGAAGAGCAAGTGACAGAGGCAGTTGCAGCAATGGATGTTAATTGCGAAGAAGCATGGACAAAATGTACAGGCGATCCTTCAATCATTGTTGCTGTGATGGATGAAGGTGTGATGTACGACCATGAGGATTTGGCTGCAAACATGTGGACTAATCCAAATGAAACATTAGGTGGCAAAGAAGATAACGATGGTAACGGTTATGCCGGCGACCGTCATGGATATAACTTTGTTACCGATTGCGGACTTATTACATATTCTGACATAAATGATATGGGACATGGTACACACGTGGCAGGAACGATTGCAGCCGTTAATAATAACGGTAAAGGTGTGTGCGGTATTGCAGGTGGTTCAACAGGTGAAGGTGATGGAGTAAAAATCATGTCATTACAGATTTTTGCGGGAAATGCCGGATCTACATTCCTTATGGAGGCAAAAGCTATCAAATATGCGGCAGATAACGGAGCTGTTATATTGCAGTGTAGCTGGGGATATAACTCAGGACGTGCAAATATGAATAGTTATGTACCCGGATATACTTCGGATGAACAATGGGCAAAAACTTGCATACTGGAGAAGGAAGTAATGGAATACTTCATGCGTTATGCTGGTGATCCTAATGGAACTATTGAGGGTGGTCTTATCATTTTTGCAGCAGGAAATGAATATGCGCCTATGGCTGCATATCCTGGAGCGTATAAGGATTTTATATGTGTAGCATCAATAGGTCCTGACGGAACCCCTGCACCATATTCAAACTACAGTACACCGAGCGGAAGCAAAAACATGATTACAGCTCCCGGTGGTGATGGTGAAGGTACAAAGAATGATAAGGCTCTTATACTTTCCACAATGCCGGCTTTTGCTTTAAGCGATGGTGATATATCTTCGACTGAAGATGTCAAGAGCGGCTATGGATACATGGAAGGAACATCAATGGCTTGTCCTCATATTTCAGGTGTAGCCGCATTGGGCTTGTCGTATGCGGCACAGCAGCGTAAACATTACCGTGCTGAAGATTTTAAGGAGATGTTGCTGAATTCAGTTGAATCGTTGGACGATAAACTGAATAAGCCTAAATCTTATTGGTATGGATGGGCTTCATTTGGAGAATCTGCAATACACATGACTATGGACCTGCCAAACTATAAAGGCAAAATAGGTGGACTGATAGACGCAAAAATACTGTTGGACAAGATTGACGGTAATGAGTATGGAGCACAGCCTATGAAAGTTCCTAATGTATATGTCGGTGTCGGAGAAAGTTATACTGTAAACCTGTCGCGCATATATAAAGATGGCGTTACCGCATCATCGTATGATGTTGTTGATAGTAATATAGCTGCTGTAGCCCTTGAGGGTAATTCTCTTAAAGTTACAGGAACTGCTGTGGGAACAACAAAGGCTTCAGTGACCGACAGTAACGGTAATACTCAGGAATTTGTAATAACAGTAAGAAAATCATCCGGTAACGGATGGATGTAATTCTGATATGAGGATTGTATTTATCTTTATATTGTCATTTATACTTTCTGTGGAAACTGTTTTTCCACAGAAAGTATATACGAAAGATGAACTTGACAGTATCATGAATCCGCGACTTCTTGTCGGCAACAAGGATTTGCTGAGATTTGATGCGGTAGAGATAAATGCAGGTATTATGTCGGAAGATGACAAACCTTTGAGTTTTTCTTTCAAATGCAGAAATGTAAGCGACAGGCAAATTGTGATTACAAAGATTTCCACTACATGTGGATGTACGGAAGCAAAGATAAATAATCCGGTTGTCAAACCTGGAGATGATGCTGAAATTTTGTTGGTTTTTAATCCGTTCGGACATCCGGGTAAGGCATTCCTGAGGGCGTTTGTCTATTCGGATTTATCTGAAAAAACACCAGTTGCTATATTGACTGTTAATGGAGAGGTGACTCCTTCTGCAAAGCTATGGAAAGATTATAGAGTTACGATGGGAGAACTGAAACTTAGAAGCAAAACGTTCAATTTTGGAAGAGTCAGGAACGGTTCAAGAAGATTAGAAAAAATAGCTTGTGCAAATTCAGGTAGCAAACCGTTGAAGGTAACTGCAATGAAAGGATTTCTTCCTGATTTTATGTCACTTAGGACAGAACCACAAGTGCTTGAACCATCGGAAGAGGGATATCTTGTTATAGAACTGACAGGAAACATTCCGGATAAAACGATTGGAAATAAAACTTATAAGGTCTTGCTCGACGGACTTCACGCGCGTCCTTCTGAAAGGATGATTGATGTGAAACTGGAATTTGTAGATTAAACTTTTTAAATCAGATTTAATTGCATAAATATGATAAAATTGATTTTTAAAACAGCATTATTTATTATGTTTGCTGTAGGCTTTATGGCTTGCAATAAGGATAATGAAGAACCTGTGGTATATGAGACTGTTAATTATGCAACAATTAACGGAACATGGATGCTTACAGAGCTTAATGGAAAGGCTTTGGAAGAAGGCCAGTATGTGTATATAACATTTAACCGTAAAGAACATACTTTCGAAATGTATGATAATATGGGTAGTATGTACTCTCATAAGTCAACAGGAACATTCGAAATAACCGAAGATGACGAATTGGGATATGTCCTGACAGGAGAATATGATTTCTCGCATGATCCATGGAATGAATATATAGTTTCTGAAATGACAGATGAAACTATGAAATGGACTGTAAAGGATAATGCGGAGGATGTATCTGTTTATACCAGATGTGCTGAAATACCGGCGGAGGTTCTTGCCGGTTCAAGAAGTCTTTAATTTAAAGATAAATATAGGTCACTGTTTAATTCAACATATTACTTTGGCCTTGTGACAAGAGGAGTCTATATATTGGATTCCTCTTTTTTATAGATTTTTATGAAACAGGCCGTTATGAATTTATTCCATAACAGCCTGATTGATGTAAATTATATCCCTTTTATCTTATTGGCATACGAAGTAAGCCTGTTTTTGTATTCTTCTACGCTTTGTAAGGGGACAAGGATTTCATTTATGTTGTCAACGAATGGTAGTACGTTTGGTATGGAGCTGTCTGGTATATTTGACAGTACCGGTATTTCCAATGAATTGAATACTATTGTGATGACTGCATATTCCGGCGGATACCCGTTCAGCATTTCCGGTGATATCCGTTCACTCCCCAGTTAGTATTCAGTATCGTTG
>CALUJF010000014.1 GCA_944320855.1 uncultured Phocaeicola sp. | reverse complement strand
TCTAACTTCCATGTGGACCATTATTATTTGTTAAGTTCTCTCTGACGCAACTCTGTCTTCATTCTTGCGATAGTTCTGCGCAATTGTTTAATCTTAGCAGGATTTGCCAGCGGAGAGATTGAATGATTCAAAACCATTTGTTTGTAATTAGCTTCTTCAGTCTGAATTCTTTCAGCTAATTCGTTAGTAGCTATTTCTCTAATTTCTGCAATCTTCATATCTCAATTAAGCATTTTGACTTGCGTCGTAATCACGTCTAACAATAAACTTAGTTGTAACTGGAAGTTTCTGAGCTGCAAGGCGCAGAGCTTCTTTAGCTATATCAAAAGGAACTCCTTCTACTTCAATCAGGATACGTCCTGGAGTTACAGGAGCAACAAATCCTTCTGGTGAACCTTTACCCTTACCCATACGCACGTCAGCAGGTTTACGAGTAATTGGTTTATCAGGGAAAATACGAATCCATATCTGACCCTGACGCTGCATATATCTTGTTACAGCAATACGAGCTGCTTCAATCTGACGTCCAGTGATCCATTTAGTCTGCAATGACTTGATACCAAAAGTACCGAAAGCCAGCTGATGTCCTCTCTGGGCATTACCTTTAGCGCTACCTTTCTGCTGTCTTCTGAATTTTGTCTTTTTCGGTTGTAACATAATTCCTAAAATTCAAATTCGTTAGCGATTGTTGTTTCTTTTCTTACGGAAATTCTTTCCACCATTGTTTGAACCGTTGTTACGGCCAGTTTCCTTTGTCTGTGTGAAGTTAGGAGCCAACTCACGTTTTCCATAAACTTCGCCACGGCAAATCCATACTTTGATACCAAGCAAACCAACCTTAGTCAAAGCTTCAGCATGACAATAGTCGATATCTGCACGGAAAGTATGAAGTGGAGTACGTCCTTCTTTATACATTTCAGAACGTGCCATTTCAGCACCGTTCAAACGTCCAGAGATAAGAACTTTGATACCTTCTGCACCCATACGCATTGTGTTAGCAATAGCAGTTTTGATGGCGCGTCTGTAAGCTATCTTACCTTCTACCTGGCGTGCTATATTGTTTGCAACAATCACAGCGTCTAACTCAGGTCTTTTAACTTCAAAGATATTGATTTGAATATCCTTATCAGTGATCTTCTTCAACTCTTCCTTCAACTTGTCAACTTCCTGACCACCTTTACCTATGATAATACCTGGACGAGCAGTGCATACAGTGATTGTCACCAATTTCAGAGTACGTTCAATTACAATTCTTGAAACGCTTGCCTTAGCAAGTCTGGCATTCAAGTACTTACGGATTTTGCTGTCTTCCAGCAAAGCGTCACCATAATTTTTGCCACCGTACCAATTTGAATCCCATCCTCTGATAATTCCTAAACGGTTGCTTATCGGATTAACTTTCTGTCCCATCTACTCTTAATTTTGATTATCATTAGTATTTTTAGAATCAACGAACAAAGTTACATGATTAGAGCGTTTGCGGATTCTGTAACCTCTACCCTGTGGAGCTGGTCTCATACGTTTAAGAGTAGCGCCACCATCAACATAAATCTTAGTTACAAACAATTCACCGCTTTCAGCCTTACGTTCGTTTTTCTGTTCCCAGTTAGCAATAGCAGAGCGTAACAATTTTTCCACTCTTGCAGAAGCTTCTTTTGAAGAAAACTTCAGTACACCAAGTGCTCTATTCACTTCCATACCGCGAATCATGTCAGCCACGAGACGCATTTTTCTTGGAGATGTAGGAACATTCTGCAACTTGGCAAAATACATGGTTTTAAGGGCTTCTTTTCTTTTTTCAGCCGATATTTTTTTTCTTGCTCCCATTATTATTTACTTTATTATTTTTCAAACAAGTTTCCTGTTATTTTTTCTTGTTACCGGCATGTCCACGGAAAGTACGAGTAGGAGCAAATTCTCCCAACTTGTGTCCTACCATGTTTTCTGTAACATAAACAGGAATAAATTTGTTACCGTTATGAACTGCAATTGTATGCCCAACAAAATCAGGCGAAATCATTGAAGCTCTGGCCCAAGTCTTAACAACTGATTTCTTGCCGCTTTCATTCATAGCAAGCACCTTCTTTTCCAGTTTTACATTAATATATGGACCTTTTTTTAATGAACGACTCATAATTTACTCAATTAATCAGTTATTACTTTCTTCTCTCAATTATATATTTAGAAGACTGTTTCTTAGGTGCTCTAGTCTTCAAGCCCTTAGCATACAAGCCTGTACGTGATCTTGGGTGACCTCCAGACTGACGTCCTTCACCACCACCCATTGGGTGATCAACAGGGTTCATAACAACACCACGGTTGTGTGGACGACGACCCAACCAGCGAGAACGTCCTGCTTTACCAGAAGATTCAAGAGCATGGTCTGAGTTACCTACACTACCGATAGTAGCTTTACAAGCACTCAAGATTTGTCTTACTTCACCTGAAGGCAATTTGATTACACAGTATTTACCTTCGCGAGAAGTCAACTGAGCAAAGTTACCAGCCGATCTTACCAAAGCTGCACCCTGGCCTGGGCGTAATTCGATATTGTGAATTACTGTACCTACAGGGATGTTTTCAAGCGGAAGTGCGTTACCAATCTCAGGCGCCGCAGTCGCTCCGGACATCAAAGTGCTGCCAACTTGCAATCCATTAGGAGCAATGATATATCTTTTTTCTCCATCAGCATAGAACAACAAAGCGATACGAGCCGAACGGTTTGGATCATACTCTATTGTCTTAACAACTGCTGGAACACCGTCTTTATTTCTCTTGAAATCGATAAAGCGGAATTTTCTCTTATGACCACCGCCGATATAGCGCATTGTCATTTTACCTACGTGGTTACGACCACCAGTAGAACGCTTTCCACATACAAGAGATTTCTCTGGTACCGATGCAGTAATTTCCTCAAAAGTACCAATAATTTTGTGTCTCTGCCCCGGTGTTGTGGGCTTAAATTTACGTACTGCCATCTTATTTATTAAATATTGCTATAAAAATCAATAGTATCGCCTTCTTTCAATGTCACTATTGCTTTTTTGTAAGCATTAGTACGACCTTTGATCAGGCCAGATTTAGTATAACGACTTTTGTTCTTACCTGCATAACGAATAGTGTTTACACTAAGAACTGTTACGTTATACAAAGCTTCGATTTCACTCTTAATCTCTAATTTGTTAGCATCAGGACGTACAATAAAACCGAAACGATTGAACTTTTCAGTTATAGCAGTCATCTTTTCTGTTACTAACGGTTTAATAATAATTCCCATTTTACTAAGCCTCCTTTAATTATTTAACTAAGGTTTCCTCGATAGCTTTCAATGCACTCTCAGTCACAACAAGAGTTTCTGCATTCAATACAGAGTAAGTATTTAACGCAGAAGCAATTGCTAAATTTGTACGCTCTATGTTACGAGCAGACAAATATACGTTTTTATTCGCTTCCGGCAAAACCATAAGTAGCTTTTTGCCAGCCACTTTCAGATTATTCACAACATTTATAAATTCTTTAGTCTTTGGAGCTTCAAAAGAGAAGTCTTCTACAACTACAATGTTGTTAGTCTGAGCCTTATAAGCTAAAGCAGATTTACGTGCCAAAGCCTTAACCTTCTTATTCAATTTGAACCAATAGTCTCTTGGTTTAGGACCAAAAACGCGAGCACCGCCAACCAATAGTGGAGAGTTGATATCACCGCGACGTGCACCGCCACCACCTTTCTGACGACCCAATTTACGAGTAGAACCGCTAATTTCGCTTCTTTCTTTTGATTTATGAGTTCCCTGGCGCTGGTTAGCCATGTACTGCTTAACATCAAGATAGATAGCGTGATCGTTTGGTGTAATACCGAAAATAGCATCATTAAGAGCTACTTTTCTACCAGTATCTTCACCTTTAATATTTAATACGTTAACTTCCATTATTTCTCAATTATTACGATTGAACCTTTGTAACCTGGAACAGAACCCTTGATAAGAAGAAGATTGTGTTCAGGGATTACTTTTAATACCTGTAAGTTGTGAGTAGTCACTCTATCACCACCCATTTGTCCGCCCATGCGCATTCCTTTGAATACTTTTGCTGGGTAAGAACAAGCACCGATAGAACCCGGTTTACGAGCGCGGTTGTGCTGACCGTGAGTAGTCTGTCCAACACCACCAAATCCATGACGTTTTACAACACCCTGGAAACCCTTACCTTTAGAAGTACCAATAACGTCAACATAAGTTGCATCATTGAACAACTCTACAGTGATAGTGTCACCTAAATTCAATTCTTCTGAGAAATCTTTGAACTCGGCCAAGTGTCTCTTTGGAGTTACACCAGCTTTCTTAAAGTGTCCCATCAAAGGTTTAGTAGTATGCTTTTCCTTCTTGTCCTGGAAACCTACCTGAACAGCAGCATAACCATCTTTTTCTACACTCTTAATCTGAGTAACTACACAAGGACCAGCTTCGATAACAGTGCATGGTACATTCTTACCATCAGCACTGAAAACGGATGTCATTCCGATTTTCTTTCCTAATAATCCTGGCATTTCAGTTAAATTTTAATTGATTAAACTTTAATTTCTACTTCTACTCCACTTGGTAATTCCAATTTCATCAAAGCGTCAACAGTTTTAGCAGTTGAGCTATAGATGTCGATAAGTCTCTTATAAGAAGACAATTCGAACTGTTCACGTGACTTCTTGTTAACGAAAGTCGAACGGTTTACAGTAAAGATTCTTTTGTGTGTTGGCAATGGAATTGGACCGCTAACGATAGCACCTGTAGCCTTCACAGTTCTTACAATTTTTTCAGCAGACTTGTCTACCAAGTTGTGATCGTAAGATTTCAGTTTAATTCTGATTTTCTGACTCATTGTTAAGTTTTAAATTATTAATTAGTTATTTATTATAAGATGAAGCATGAGGGCTAAGAGTCATTCGCTAGCCCTCATAGGCTTCAAGATATTTTTATTGATTAAACCAGATCAACTCGACCTTTAACTTCTTCAAGAACAGTCTTAGCGATTGAGCTTGAAACCTGTGCATGGTGGTCATAAGTCATTGAAGAAGTAGCACGACCTGAAGTGATTGTACGCAATGCTGTTACATAACCGAACATTTCAGCCAGCGGAACCATTGCTTTAACGATACGAGCACCTGAACGGCTTGACTCCATACCTTCTACCTGACCACGGCGTTTGTTCAAGTCACCGATAACATCACCCATGTTTTCTTCCGGAGTAACAACTTCAAGCTTCATGATAGGTTCCATAAGAACCGGACCTGCCTTAGCACAAGCATTCTTGTAAGCCTGAATAGCACAAATTTCGAAAGACAACTGGTCAGAGTCTACCGGGTGGAAAGAACCATCCTTCAAGACAACCTTCAATGAATCGAGAGGGAAGCCTGCCAACACACCATTCTTCATTGCAGTCTGGAAACCTTTCTGTACTGAAGGGATGAATTCCTTAGGCACGTTACCACCTTTAACCTCATCGATGAACTGAAGTCCACCTTCTTTGTAATCTTCGTCAACCGGGCCGATAGTTACGATGATATCAGCAAACTTACCGCGACCACCTGACTGTTTCTTGTAAACTTCACGAAGTTCTACTGTCTTAGTAATAGCTTCTTTGTAGTTTACCTGAGGACGACCCTGGTTACATTCAACCTTGAATTCACGTTTCAAACGGTCGATGATGATATCCAAGTGAAGCTCACCCATACCAGAGATAACTGTCTGACCTGTCTGTTCGTCAGTTCTTACAGTAAATGTCGGGTCTTCTTCAGCAAGCTTAGCCAAACCGTTAGAAAGCTTGTCAAGGTCTTTCTGAGTCTTAGGCTCAACTGCGATACCGATTACTGGTTCTGGGAAGTCCATAGATTCAAGAACGATTGGAGCTGTTTCGTCGCAAAGAGTATCACCAGTACGGATATCTTTGAAACCTACTCCGGCACCGATATCACCTGCGCTAACTACTTCAACAGGGTTCTGCTTGTTTGAGTGCATCTGGAACAAACGAGATACACGTTCTTTCTTACCAGAGCGAGAGTTGAAGATATAAGAACCGGCTTCTACTTTACCTGAGTAAACACGGAAGAATGTCAAACGACCTACATATGGGTCAGTTGCAATCTTGAACGCAAGAGCAGAAGTCTTTTCATCTTCATCCGGCTTACGGTCTTCTTCAGCACCTGTATTTGGGTTTGTACCGATGATGTTTGGAGTATCAAGCGGAGAAGGCAAGAAAGCACATACATAGTCAAGAAGAGTCTGAACACCTTTGTTCTTGAATGAAGAACCACAGAACATAGGCACGATATCCATCTTCAAAGTACCTGCGCGAAGAGCACGCAAGATTTCTTCTTCAGTGATAGTAGAAGGATCATCGAAATATTTCTCCATCAGAGCTTCGTCAAACTCAGCTACTTTTTCAAGCATCTTATCTCTCCATTCCTGAGCTTCGTCTACCAAGTTAGCAGGGATATCCTCAACGTCGTAGTCAGCACCCATTGTTTCATCATGCCAAAGGATAGCCTTCATTTTGATAAGGTCTACTACACCTTTGAAGTTTTCTTCAGCACCGATTGGAATAACAACCGGACAAGGGTTAGCTCCAAGAACATCTTTCATCTGGCGAACAACTTCGAAGAAGTCAGCACCGGAACGGTCCATTTTATTTACATAACCGATACGTGGAACATTGTACTTGTCAGCCTGGCGCCATACAGTTTCAGACTGTGGCTCTACACCACCTACAGCACAATATGCAGCAACTGCACCGTCAAGAACACGCAAAGAACGTTCTACCTCAGCAGTAAAGTCAACGTGTCCCGGAGTATCAATCAAGTTGATTTTATAAGTATTACCCGCATATTTCCAACGAGTAGTAGTAGCTGCAGATGTGATAGTGATACCACGTTCCTGCTCCTGCTCCATCCAGTCCATTGTTGCAGCACCATCGTGAACCTCACCAATTTTGTGAGTCAGACCGGTGTAGAACAAGATACGTTCTGAAGTCGTAGTTTTACCGGCATCGATGTGAGCCATGATACCGATATTACGGGTCAAGTGCAAATCTTGTTTAGCCATTTTAAATATTTAGTTATTAAATTATTACTTGATTAAAATCTGAAATGTGCGAAAGCACGGTTAGCTTCAGCCATACGATGCATATCTTCCTTACGTTTGAAAGCACCACCCTGTTCGTTGTAAGCATCAAGGATTTCAGCAGCCAATTTATCAGCCATGCTCTTACCACCACGCTTACGAGCAAATAAAATCAAGTTCTTCATTGAGATAGACTCTTTACGATCAGGACGAATTTCAGTAGGAACCTGGAAAGTTGCACCACCGATACGACGAGATTTAACTTCAAGCTGTGGAGTTACATTTTCAAGAGCTTTTTTCCACACTTCAAGAGCAGAAGTTTCTTCTGCAGGCAATTTAGTGCCAACTACATTAAGTGCACCGTAAAAGATTTCATAAGAAGTATTCTTCTTTCCATCATACATCAGATGATTTACAAATTTAGAAACCTTCTGATCATTAAATACTGGATCCGGAAGGACCACACGTTTTTTTGGTTTTGCTTTTCTCATTTTGTTTGACAATTTATGTTTAGTTTGGGGCTGCACCTCTGTTCGCTTCAACATCTCCTCCGAGACATTTACTCAACCTTAAAGCTTTTCCAACAAACCAAAACGAAATTAATAAAGTCTTTACTTAAAAGGATTGTACTCAGCTAATATTATTTTTTACCCTTAGCTGCCGGAGCCTGTCCTGGTTTTGGACGCTTAGCACCATATTTAGAACGTCTTTGTGTACGGCCGGCCACACCTGCAGTATCCAAAGTACCGCGAACGATATGATAACGTACACCCGGAAGGTCTTTCACACGACCACCACGTACCAATACGATTGAGTGTTCCTGCAAGTTGTGTCCTTCTCCCGGGATGTAAGAGTTAACTTCCTTAGAGTTTGTCAGACGCACACGAGCAACTTTACGCATTGCTGAGTTAGGTTTTTTAGGAGTTGTAGTATACACACGTACACAAACACCGCGTCTCTGAGGACAAGAGTCAAGTGCAGGTGATTTACTCTTCTCAACCAAAACCGTTCTTCCTTTTCTTACTAATTGTTGAATAGTAGGCATTTTGTTTGATTTTTAAATTTATATTATTGTTTATTCAAATTCCAATCCTAAAGCGAAACTACATATTTCGGGTTGCAAAGGTACGAATAAGTTTTTAATACACAAACACTTTTCAAAATAAAAAAGGCCCAATCTGCGCTAAACAGCACAAATCAGGCCTAAATAAATATTTTTTATACTTTTTTAAGCTTCTCCTTTAAAATCGCTCAATGGCGGAACGAATGTTCTTCCACCTTTTTCATTCTGAGCGTTACGTTCTTCCGGCATTTTCACAGCTCCGAAATTCCTCTCGTATTTCACAAGATTATCCTGCAATGCAAACATCAGTCTTTTGGCATTTTCAGGAGTCATCACTATTCTTGACTGTACCCCGGCCTTAGGCAATCCCGGCAATACTGATACAAAGTCAATAATAAATTCTGATGTCGAGTGAGTGATTATTGCAAGGTTGGCATATGTACCTTTCGCTACTTCTTCTTTGAGTTCAATCTGCAACTGGTTATTTTTGTTTTCGTTTTCCATGATAATTATAATTTTAAATACATAGCACAAATGTATCACAAATTCGGATGCCATACAAGAAAAGAGTGTAAAAGTTATACTCTAAATCAGAAAAAAAATCGTTATTTTTGCGAAATAAGACAATGCCTATGAGAAAATTTACTATCATATTTACAATTCTGTTTCACACATCGTTTCTCTGCTGCTTCTTAAATTCAGCAACAAGAAGTACAATTTTCAATCATCTTTCAACAGATGACGGTCTGTCACAATTATCAATAAACGGTCTTTATGTAGATGAACACGGAATGCTATGGATAGGAACACGAGTAGGTCTTAACGTATACGACGGCAATAAAATCCACACGTTCAAGAGCCAGAAGGACAATCCTTTCAGCCTCCCCTCCAACTTTATCCTAAGAGTTTCCGGCAATAAAAACGGTAAAATTTTCATACTAAGTACAGAGGGAGTGAGCGAATTCGACAAGTTTACGCGCCGGTTCAGCGAGATTCACAAAGGGAAAGCAGACTGCATCTATTTTCATGACAAACTCTATATCAGTAAAAAAAACACAGTTTACACCTACAATGAAAAAGCATCATCACTTGAAGCAGAATATAAGTTACCGTCCGACGCTGCCACCATCAATTCAATGATATTCGACACATCCGGCAACTTATGGCTCGGAACCTCACAAGGTATTTATAAATATGATGCAGCTACCAGGCAATACACGCACATAATACCCGGCGGCAACATTACACAATTATATATAGACAATACAGAGTCATTATGGGCAGGCAGCTGGGACGACGGAGTCTATGAAATATCAAAACACGGAGAGATAAAGAATTACAAGTCAGCCCCCAGTAACAACGGAGCATCTGTTTCGTCGAATTTCGTCCGTGCCATTTGCCAGGATGACAAAGGCAACATATGGTTAGGAACATTCAACGGTCTTGACAAATACGACAGAACGAGTGGGAAATTCACACATTATTCTTCCGGGTATTCAGGTTCCGGCTTGTCACATTCTTCCGTATGGTGTATCGAAAAAGACAAACAAGGCACATTGTGGATAGGAACATATTTCGGAGGTGTGAACTATATTAACCCCGAATATTCCATCTACGACCGCTACGAATTTTCAACAGACGAAAGCAAAGGTCTGAGCAGCCCTATCGTAGGACGTATGGTCGAAGACAACAAAGGCAACCTGTGGATAGCCACAGAAGGCGGGGGAGTGAACTATTTAGACAGGTCAACAAACACCTTCAGATGGCTTACAGGCAAACCGGGACAAGCCAATACATTGTCCCACAACAACGTTAAAGCACTATATTTTGATGAGCCAAAGAACACACTCTGGATAGGGACACACACCGGCGGACTAAACAAATACGACATTGCCCAAAATAAAATAACAGTCTACAAATCCGAACAGGGTAACGACTCCACCCTACCGTCAGACATCATCAGGGATATAGAAGAATATACCCCTGACACACTCGTCATAGCCACACAAAACGGAATTTGCCTTTTTTCTAAAGCGGACGGCAAATGCAGACAGCTACTGAACGACCTTCCCGGAAACAAGAAAATAGGCATGGTGGCAGATGTGACATTCGATAATTACGGCGACTTGTGGATAGCAGCTACAGGCGAAGGAGCCTATGTATATAATATAAAGACCGGAAGAGTCAAGAACTATCGTCATGACCCGAACAAGGCAGGCTCAATCAGCAATAACAATATCAACAACATAACCACAGACAGCAAAGGCAACTTATGGTTTTCAACCTCCGGAAGCGGGCTCGACCTATACATACCTTCCACAGACAGTTTCATGAACTATGACAAGAGGGACAACAATCTTGCCAACGACTGCATCTACCAGACAGCCGAATCACCGTCAAGCGGCAATCTTCTGCTCATAACCACCGACGGATTTTCCATTTTCGACCCGTCAGAAAAAAAATTCCGGAATTACAATTCAGAGACAGGCTTTCCCATCGACGACATAAACGAGAACGCATTATATATAGCCAATGACGGCGAAATATTCCTCGGCGGTATTCATAACATGGTAGCGTTTTTCGAACACGATTTAGCAAGAAAACCCAAACCATACAGCATCATACCTACAGGACTATTAGTCAACGGCCAATATATAAACGTAAACGACAGCACCAAGATTTTAAACAAATCCATAGAATATACAGACAATATCACACTCAGCCACAAGCAGAACATGCTGTGCCTGGAATTTGCCGTAACAAACTTCATTCCTGAGAACAGAAACAGAATCATATATAAATTAGACGGTTTCTCAGAGCAGTGGACCGACACAAGAAATTCAAACGAGATAACATATACCAACCTTCATCCGGGCAACTACACACTGATTGTCAAGCCCGAATGTGTAGACGAATCCGTATGCAAACCTTTAATACTTGGAATAAAGGTAAAAGCCCCATTCTACCAGACACCATTGGCCTTTATACTATATATACTGTCAGCAATTACCATTATATGGTATCTGATAAGCATATACATCGCCCGTCTGCGCCTGTCAGAATCACTAAAGCTTGAACAACAGCATGCTGAGAACATAAAAAAAGAGAACCTGGCACAATTAAAACTCTTCACCAGCATATCCCATGAATTCCGCACCCCATTGACCCTCATCATTTCACAGATAGAAACCCTGGTACAAAACCATAAACTGAACCAGCAGACATACTCCAAACTATCATCCATGTACCACAGCTGCATGCAGCTGCGCGAACTGATAACCGAGCTCCTCGACTATCGCAAGCACCAGCTCGGCCATCTCAAACTGCAGGTCACCCGTGGCAATATAGTAAGCTTCCTTAAAGAAAACTACCTTCTTTTCAGCGACTATGCCTCACGTGAATCCATCAGTCTGGAATTTACCTCCAGCCATGATGACATAGAAATGTGGTACGACTCCAAACAAATCCAGAAAGTAATAAACAATCTCCTGTTTAATGCCATCAAGTACACTCCCAAAGGAGGCAAGATATCAATAAACATAAGCAAAGACATAAACAATGTAATTATTTCGATAACCGACAATGGCGAAGGAATACCGGAAAAAGACCTCACAAAGATTTTCGATATATTCTACCAGTCCGACAACTCCGGCAAGGCAGCAAACGGTATGAGCGGTTCCGGTATCGGACTTGCCTTGGTTAAAAGCATAATCAAAATGCACCACGGCGAAATAAGTGTGAACAGCAAAATAAACGAAGGTTCAACATTCACGTTTACACTCCCATTAGGTGATGAACTATACTCAGAAGCAGAGAAAAGTCCATCCGTCAGCCGGGAAGAAAGCCCTACCCTGCTGAACGAGAAGCAACAGGCACCATTAAAAGACACCCGGGAGTTACAGACAACCGAAGATGAAGACGAACCTTTGGAAGAAAACATATCAGACAAACCTAACATGATGATAGTAGAGGACAATGCAGAAATCCGGAACATACTCCGTGAAATCCTGAATCCCTTCTACACGATACATGACATGCCAAACGCAGAAAGCGCATTAAGCAAAATAGAAGAAATAATGCCTGACATTGTCATTACCGATGTCATGATGCCCGGCATGGATGGAAAAGAACTATGCAGAAAGATAAAGACCAGCCCTGCCACCAGTCATATCCCGGTAATACTACTCACCGCACAGACAGCAGTAGAACAATATATCGAAGGCTTCCAGACAGGAGCGGATGACTACATCACAAAACCATTCAATGCCCGTCTGCTGATATCAAGATGCAACAATCTTGTGAACTCCAGAATCCTCCTCCAGGAAAAGTTCAGCCACCGTCCTGAAACCAACGCCCGGATGTTGGCAACAAACAAGCTTGACAAAGAGATACTCGACAAAGCCATCTCCATAATAGAAGAGAACATAGGAAATGCCGAGTTCAACATGAATACCTTTGCCCGCGAAATGGGAATGGCCAGAACAAACCTTTTTGCCAAGATAAAAGCCATAACAGGACAGACCCCGAACGATTTCATCACAAACATACGTCTGAAAAGAGGAGCCAACCTGCTGCGCAACAATCCCGAACTGAACATAACAGAGATAGCCGAGAAATTAGGTTTCAGTTCAGCAAGATACTTTTCAAAATGCTTTAAGGACTTATACAACATCAGTCCCCTGTCATACAGAAAAGGCAAGACAGAAGAACAACAATAGCGGAGAAGCCACTCAGCGAACGGCAAATGAACGCCCGGTGAACAGCAAATGAACATAATGTTCAGTACGCGTTCACCGGGCGTTCACTGCATATAAATTATGGTGTTTAAACAGCCTTTAAATACCATTTAAGCACTGTTTAAACACCATTAAAATAAAAGCACGATTAAACTATCTATTTCACCTTCTTCAGATTAACATATAAAGGCATTCCGTTCCTCAGCAGGCAAGACAACTCAGTATTACCGTTTTCCATTGTTTTCAGGAATACCCCCTGAGCGTTTCCGTCTATCTGCCACTGCCCTTTCAGTTCTATAAATGCAGGAGTAGGCGTTTCCCTCCAGTTCTTCTTATCAATCATCTTAGGGCGCAAGTTAGGATTCGACAAAGCAAGCTTCAAGTTACCTTCAGCATCCTTCTCCTCAATAAGCAAAAGCTCAGTTGCAGTACTTACCACCTCACCTGCACTTACTCCCTTGGCCGGAGTAAAGAAAGAATAAGCCAATACATTCTTAGGCACATACTTTATTATATGCAGAGAATCCTGCATCTCCACTATATTAAACAGTTCGCCCTTAGTCTGTCTGTCAGCCACATCCTTCATCTTAGCCTCATCCGCCGCAGGAACTACCACAAACGAATAAGATTTCTTTTCCGGTTTCACTCCATGGTTGATATACGCCTTTGCTGCCACCTCAGTAGCCGGCTTAGCAGCCAACCCCTGAGATGACGGTGTTTCCTGCTTGCCATATACTATCTTAATCTCATCATGTCCTGCCGGAACAAAGAAACCTGTAGACACAGGATTAATCATTGTCACAGCCTCAGCAGAAGGAACAGTCATGTTATCCCCGTTACCCACTCGCTTGCCATTCACCGACAAATCACTATACTTCTTTGTCACAATAGTCTGGAACAGGTTAGTGGCCGTAGTCATATCATCAGAATAATCACCCTTTGCCGAGATTCCATTACCGATGCTGAACAACATTCCGTCGATAGCAAGAACCGACTTGCAGAAAGTAAGGTTGGTAGGAACGAACCTCTGGCTTCCCCAATTATCGCCTTGGTCGAAAGCCGCGCCATACAATCCATATTCCTTCATCGACACTGCCCCGGCAAAGTTAGTAGTCTTGGCCTTTTGGTCGAATCTGTCCTTGTCATTCTTGTAAGGCATCATCTCCGCCCAGTCAGTATAATGAACAGTAGTACTGCCCGGCATCATATTCCAATCCCATCCGGCACCCTTGTTGTCATTATTTGCAGGATATCCCGTAGGTTCCAGTCCTCCTTCATAAAGCACCTCCAATGTGCCATGTCCCTGATACCTTCCGAAACGGTTAGTCTTATTGTAAATCTCACCGGTCCAAAGCATCTTTGTAGGACATCTCATCACAGCCACCCATCCCGGCTGACGATATACTCCGGCTGCACTGTAATTATACTGATAGAAACCGTCAGCATCAGCTGCAGGCACATCATACTTATTGGTTTTGAAGAAATAATTATAATAAGAAGCCAAATCCTTGTCGATATCAGTACCCATAGCATCACCACCTATTTCTATAAGCCTATCGAACAACTCCTGAGTAAAAGGAACCTCTATGCTATAGAACGGATGACGTCCGGCCATACTGTTGGCATAAATGCGGTTCTTGTCGCCTTCCGCACAGATAGCGGTCATATAAAGCGTCACCACAGCATTCTTCAACCTTTCATACGATTTTCTGTCAATTTTGAGGGACGTACCTTTAAATCTGTTGAAATATTCCACCCATGTCCTGTACGAATACATATATCCGTTATAATGCGCATTGTGGTGGAATCCAGTTCCGTCCGGTTTCAGGATATCCTTGTTACCTACATTATAGCGCGTACACACACGCAGGAATCCCGACAACAGCTGTAAATCCTGTATAGCCTGCTGGTCATCAGGGTTGGCTAATGCAAGATTGAACACATAAGGCACCACATTGAAGATATAGTCAGAACTAATCCAGTTCATGATAGCCTTATCCCCCTGTCGTATCACATCCACTTCCAGAAGTTTTTGTACAGCCGCAATCACCTTAGCCTTGCGCACGTCATCCAGAACAGGAAGCGCACTCATCAGGTCAGTAGGAATCTTTCTTACGTCACTATAGTTGCTATATACCAACTTTGGCATTCTGACGAAGAAATTATGTGTAAACAGGAAGTCGAGGTACAAGTCCAAATCAGCCTTTCCCGATTTACCCAATGTAAGCGCACCGTATGACAACACCCTAACATTCTTTGCCACATCCCTGAGATGCTGGTTCATCACCTTGTCACCCCACAAGTCAGCACCTGTTACAGAATATTCACCCGTTCTTTGCAGCATCAGCATCTTCAGAGCCATCTGAGCCCCTTTCAGTTCACTTTCCGAAGCTTTAGGATCTGCCAGTTTATACTTCTTTCTGAACTCCTGCAGTTCCTTCAGTTTCACTTCGTCAATGTTTTGTGCTATCGTTTGTACATTCTCAGTTTCAGGTGTCATGCCCACATTAGCATAAGCATTAGGCAACACCGCCCCCATCAATAATAAAAAGCCAAAATTTCTTTTTAGATTCATGATATTAAGTTTAAAAATTATTTTTTTAATTTCCATTTTCCACCTTTATCAGCACCTTCGCATGAAAGAAAGTTTTTCTACGACATTTTCTACGACATTTCTACGACATTTTCTACGACATACTGCGACATCAGCTAAAGACATCGATTAATGAGTATGTTTACTGTTCGTTACGGGCTTCCTTCACCTCGAAGTCATCCCATTCAATATCTTTCAAACGTTTTATTAATTCCTCCCTTTCCATACAAATTATTTCAATTCAAGCAGCCATGCCGGCACATATCCCAGCCTGTGTTTAAGCTGAGCCTCATAAAGAGATTGAGGTTCCACCGGCATACCGTGGCTTTCATCAAGTTTCACCTGATCTTGTACAAAATTAATAGAAATTCCGTGAAAACCAACTATAATAGGTGGAAGGAATTTCCAGTTATTACCACCAATTCTCCACCAGTCGAACTCACCATTAGCAGGCTTAGTTCCTTTATTAGTCATAGCTGCAGTCCTTATAGCGCACAAGTTCCATAGCGTCAGATCGCCTAAGTGGTTAGGCACCTGATTAGAATCACCACCTTGACGCGACTGCATAAATCCGCCAATACAATTATCAATTAATGTTGCCCTCGGCTGTGTAGCGTGCGACTCGAAACAAGCGTCTGCTCCCCATTGTACCTTCCAAATAACGGCTCCCATGCTCGGCTTTGACACCCCACATGCATGATACTGTCCTGCTCCGTCCATATGAATCCTGTCGTCTACAGTCGGTCCGTTAGTATTATCTGTCACCTTTCCGATAAATACTCTCGACGAACCTGCCGACCTTATAGCTGCATGTCCCCTATTACCGGTTATATTTATATCATACGCCGACACATTAGCACTTTGAGAAATTGTAAAAGCTTCACTGACACTTTCAAAATCAACTCTTCTCATCCACGAGTTGACCACACGCGAAAAGTTGATAGGCTTATAAGCCCCATCATCATCCCAACTCGCATGATGTCCGAAATTCTTCTTCGCATGGCCTACAAACGTCAGATCTTCTACCCCCACATTCTCATAATGCTCATATCTTTTAATCTGCCATTTCCATTCTTTCTTTACCTCATGCATAATCGGCTCATAAAAGGTTATCAAATTACCTTTTACCTTCTTCACTTGATGAAAATCATTTACCGTGATACCTGAAAGAATATCAGACATATAAGACTCTACGGCATATGGTTGTAATTCTTCAGCTATAACTTCAGGTGAGTTATTCTCTAAAAACAGACAAACCCAGTCACCTTCTTTGATACTTGCAGTATTGGATACTTCTACACTGAAAGAACCTTTTGCTGCATCACCCGTTACATTGACACTTGGTGTATAATCCCCAAGAAACGCTTCTCTTTTAATATGAATCATATCAGGCGATGAATACATCTTATCCTCATCACTCGGAAGGTTCGGCGAATCCATTATCAGCCTTGTCCTGCCTCTGCCATCACCTTTAATCACAAAATTGCCTCCATGAATCAATATAGGAGAACTTGCGTTATTGCCATTTTCATCCTTGAAAGCATTATTCTTATAATCAGGATTGGTATTTTTATAATTGTCGCTCACATCGTGCAACACATAATCCCCTCCCGGAAAATAAAACACTATTTTAGCATTAGGATTAGATTGATTTGCTCCGTTTTTAACATTCATATTATTCTCTTGAAGCAGCGCAATGAAAGTCTGTCTTGCATTCAGTCCCCTTTTCTTCATCTCGTCAGCCACATTGATTTTCTTATATTTTTGCGAGATTAGTTGAGCGACCTCCGGCGGAGCCACTTCTCCATGCATATATCCGGCATAAGAGAAATCAAGAAGAACATTATCAGATGTTTGGTTTACAAACTTGTTCCAGGCATCAGTCGTAGGTAATCCCTTCACTTCAAATTTGTCCCCATTCCTACCTGTCTTCATATTAATAGTGACAATCTTCTCATCCTCGTTCCATGACGCAGATGCATAAGGTGAGAAAGCAGCCGGCAACACACCTTCCACCTTACCTAAAGCCTCATCACCTATCTTATACCAATTTCCATCACCGAATGATACCTCCCATGATTTTTTGTCATTAATCCTCAGTTCAGGCACCTGTGCATCATTACCTACAGCTTTGATTCTGTCCTGGCCTTTTGGAGTAAGGTACGCAGTCTTGCCATTGAATTTATACACCCAGTACCCTTCTTCATCAATACCTACTATTGGAATAGTTTTCTTGTCTGCTGCCTCCGCGTCTGCATATACAATGAAAGAAGTCTTATCTTCCAGTCCGATAGTCATACCTCCACCTGTCTGAATCAGACAAAACAAGACTTTCGTTTCTCCGTTATACATTTTCTTCATCTGAACAAGGTCTTTGTTCAATCCTACAATATTCCTCTCAAGTTCATTTTTCGGATTTACTATACCTTCTCCACTACCATCAGGAGGTGTTACAACCTCTTTGTCCTTACATGACAAAAGGGCGCAACAAAAAGATATTAACAATATCTTACTAAATAAAGCAATTTCACGAGAAATCATTTCTTTATCAATTCTATTTTATTAAAACGAATATTATTATCACTTTCATTCTGAATATCCTCACCAAAGAAGCCCAACATACTAAAAGTACCAACAGCATCAACAGACAACGTCATACTCTTCAGTCCACATTTATCAAAAGTTACAGTTCCCAAATCGCTGTATGATTCCGGATATGAATTACGACGAACATTGTCATATTCAAAGTCCTGTTTCAGTTCTACATTTTCAAAAGCCTTATTATCATCAACTTTTAACGTTATACGCATACCTTTAGCAAAACTACGTCTCCAATGCCTGTTTGTATGCACTCTTACTATATATTCTCCCGGCTCTTCAACAATAAATCCAAGTTTTAAAGCTCCTGTCTTATTATTAAACTCAGATGTATTACATCCTTCTGCTATTTTAAGAGCACCATCCTTTCCCGGAATAATCTTACCTGATGCTCCAGGAATACTAATAACATTCTCATTCATATAGCATTCATCATTAAATCTTGCAGGCCATTCACACTCTACTTTTATAACAGGAATCTCTTCATAATCCAATCCTGACGGAACAGACAACTTACAAAACTCTCCATTTGATACAGATACTTTCTTACCGCTTGAAAGGATATAAGCATTATCAACGACTGAAAGCATTCCTTTCAACACAATTTCTCTGTTCATAGGTTCACGTAACAAGTGCAAATAAATAGAATTATCCTTCCTTGTAACATATCCCCAAGGGAAATTGTCATTAAACGGGTTACTCGTAGTACCATAAACAGCCTCAGAATTCTTCGACATCCATTTCCCAATATAGTTCATTATATCAACACTTGGTTGTGGAACTGTTCCATCAGCTTTAGGGCCTATATTAATCATATAGTTTACTCCTCGACTTGCACATTCTATTAAAGAGCATAAGATATCTCTTGCTGCTTTCCAGTCATTATCCTGTTTCTTGTAACCCCATGTATGATTCATGGTAGCTACCATTTCCAGGTCTTTAGCAGCACTTGCAAATGGCATTTCGTTATCTCCCAATGCGCCATAATCACCCAGATCATACCCAACTCTACCGTTTATGACACACTCCGGCTGAAGTTTTCTAACTATATCAACAAACATCTGACTCTGTTCCTTAGTCAAATCAAAAGGAGTATCATACCATAGCACATCAATCTTACCATATCTGGTCAGCAATTCCTTCATCTGTGGTATAGCCTTCTCCTGAATATATCTATCCAAATTAGGCTTAACGGCAGATTTAGGTTTACCATAATGCCCGTCATACTCATTCTTCATAACAGCAGCATCTTCTTCACGCCAGTCCTGACGGTGTGAATAATACAATCCTACCTTTATATCGTATTTTCTACAAGCATCAATCAATTCTTTCAAAGGATCTCCTTTATACGGAGTCATCTCAATGTCAAAATCAGAATAATCACTTGGATAAAGACAAAAACCTTCATGATGTTTGGTAGTAAATACAATATACTTGGCACCGGCATTCTTAGCCATCTTAACCCAACTTTCAGGATTATATGATGCCATTGTAAAATCCTTAGCCAACTTTTCATAATCCTTATTGGATATCTTTCCAAAATTCTGTATCCATTCACCTATCCCGTCTATTTGTTTACCGTTCCATTCACCGGCAGCTACCGAATACAATCCCCAATGAATAAACATTCCAAAACGTGCTTCACGCCACCATTCCATATCAGCTGTCGATTTAGCGTTAGCACTTAACAATGTTACACACAACAACAAACACGACAAAACCCTTTTTAATTCCATAAAATAATATAAGAACTTTAATTATAACATACAATACCGGCAACGGTCGGTTACCGGTATTAGAGTATATCATTTCACTGTCTTAATCCATGCAGGAAGTGTCCCTAATCTTCTCTTAAGCTGTGCCTCATAGAGCGATTCCGGATAAACCTTGCTGCCTGTACTTTCTTCATAAGTCAATTGTCCTTCTTCTTTAGAGAATGTCACATTCTGACCATGAGTTCCGACTACGATAGGAGGATAGATTTTCCACCAGATATTATCAGATGCCCACCATTTGAAATCAGTACCCCAAGGATCGTTCTTTTCATCAACTGTACCTGTAACATTAAGATTCCAAATAGTTAAATCCCTTAAATGGTTTGGTGCTTCTATATCTGAACCTCCCGCATGGTAACGAATCAATCCACCTTCACAATTATCAAATAAAGTAGCCCTCGGTTGAGTAGCATGAGATTCAAAGCACGCATTATTACCCCAATTTGAGGCATATATTACATTTCCAATACTTGGCTTAGAAACGCCTGAGCCATGCCACTGACCATCACCTATTAATTTATCTTCATTCTGATATTTATCTTTACTCTTATCCGACACACCACCTATAAATACCCTTGTCGAACCTGCAGCCCTGACAGCAGAATGCCCTCTCACACCTGTAATCTCAATATTATATGCTGAGCAGTTGGCTGATTCACTAAAAGTCATAGCTTCCGAAACACTTTCAAAACCAACATTCCTTACCCATGAATTTACAACACGAGAAAACGAGAGCGGTTTGAATCCTTCATCATATACCCATGTATCATCCGCATTCAAGCCTAAACCTTCACCATGATGCGCATAAGGAGATATAGCATTACCAACAAAAGTCAAGTCCTCCACACCTACATTCTCAAAATAATTGAATCCTCTGATTTCCCATCCACCATAGTCCTTATGTTCAACGTTTATGTTGCTCATTATAGGCTCATAAAAGACAATTTTATTCGATGATACTGACTTCACCTGATGAAATTCTGTAACCCTAACCCCATAATTATCTTCGTTAGCACTAGTTGTTGATGTATAACCTGGGGCTTGGAAAATAGATAATCTCTTTCCTTCATTACCACTTTGATTAGACACATAATTCTTTCCCCATTCATACAATGGTCCCATCTCATCTTTCAATAATTCTTCATCTATACTTCTCAACCGCAATTGCACCCAATCTCCAGCCTTTAATGTCATTCCCGGATTTAACTGTACCCTTACTGCGAAATCACCTTTCTTTGCATTCTCCGTAACATTAGCATACAATTTTGAATGGTCAGTATTATAAGGGCTATTAGTGTGTTTTACAGCCAGCATCGTACTTCCATATATATCTTTAGGAAGATCATTAATATCTTCTTTTGTTCCGTCAAAGTTTGTACAAACCATCTTTATCTTGGTTTTATCCTTTCCGGCTCCTTTAATGATAAAATTTCCTGCGTATATTTCCGGGAAAGTATAATATACTTCATTTTTATTATTATTCCATGAGTATCCATCTGCCTTTTCTGTTCCGGTCTGTAATACATATTCTCCTTCAGGGAAATATATTACAACTCTTGCGTCCTTATTGACAACTGATTGGAAAGGTTCGCCGGGACAAGAACGTACCATATCTCTTTCATACATTATTTTATTAAGAGCCAACCTTGCTGATTCTATACCATTTTTTTCCATGTATTCTTTAACATTGACCACCTCGTATCCCCACGCAAACCCATCAGCCGGAGCCGATTCTCCATGGTCATATCCTGCATATGAATAATCCAGCAATACATTATCGTCGGTGTTCATTATAAATCTGCGCCATGCCTCAGCCATATTATCTTCAGGAAGTTGGATAGCATATTCTATACCACCCACAACCGACTGAACCTTCATAGTCTTTCCTTCTACCGATGAAGATTTGAATAGCGCATAACTTTCGGCTGTTTTCTTTTCGAGTGAAGGAGCTATCACATCCGACAGTTTTTTCCATTCAGTTCCGTTGAAAGACACCTGCCAGTATCCATCCTTACTTATTGAAACCTTTGGTGTAAATACACCTGATCCAAGTCCACTCAATGCAGCAGCACGGTTGCCACTCATATCCTTCAGTTCCTGAGTCTCACCGTGAATCATGTACTGCCAATATCCGTTTTCGTCTATACCGAATACCGGAATATCCTGATCTGCATTCTCATTAAAAGAGAATTTAGCCTCCGCCTTATTGTCGAATTTCAAAGTTCCATCCTCAGCTACTTCCACTACAGTAGCCTTACCTTCAGCTACCATCTGGAATGCTGCAATATTCCTGTTATACTCTTCCAACATTGTCAATGCCTCTTCCGGCTGAACAGGTATCTCGACTTCAGGAGTTATTACCTCATCCTTGCATGAAGTCAAGGCTAACACTCCAATTAAAACATTCAAAAAAATATTCTTTCTCATATCTTTATTTTTATTCGTTAATCTTAAAAACATTTTAAACAGTGTTTAAACACCATTTAAATACCGTTTAAACAGTTTTTCTGCAAAACCGGTGAACGCTTGATGAACGAGGAATGAACGCCAAATGAACATAGAATGAACATGAAATGAAGACCATGAAATCATCTTCAATCAGTGTTCATACACTGTTCATTGACCGTTCATTTACCGTTCACAGACAATTTATTTTCCTTTCAATTCAAGCAGCCACGACGGCACATATCCTAACCTCAACTTCAATTGTGCCTCATACAATGACTCAGGCAGCACTTTAGTTCCGTTGCTTTCATCAAGCTTTATCTGTTTCTCATCCTGTACGAAGTCAATCTTAATACCATGAATACCTACAACTACAGGAGGGAGGAATTTCCAGTTATTAGCCTCCCGTTCACTTGTGTCGCTACCATATCTCCACCAGTCAAACTTACCATCTGCAGGAGCGTCACCCTTGTTAGAAGGAGGCCCAACTTGCTCCACATTCATGTTCCATATAGTCAGGTCTGCAAGATGGTTTGGCACCTGGTCGGAGTCTCCTCCCTGCCTTGACTGCATAAATCCACCCTGACAATTATCTATCAATGTGGCACGCGGCTGGGTGGCATGAGCCTCAAAGCATCCGTCCGTACCCCAGTGGACATTCCATATCACAGCTCCCATACTTGGCTTAGACACACCACAGGCATGATACTGTCCGGCATCATCTATCGTTTTACTTGCATCATCCACCGCCGGTCCGGCAGTTCTGTCTGTCACCGCTCCGATAAATATTCTTGATGAACCTGCTGAGCGTATGGCAGAATGTCCCCTGTACCCTGTTATATTTACATCATATGCAGAACAGTTTGCAGAAGAGGTTATAGTCATAGCTTCGCTCACATTTTCAAAATCAACCCTCCTCAGCCATGAATTAGTAAGACGAACAAAGCTGATAGGCTTATACGCCCCATCGTCTATCCAACTTCTATGATGCTTAAAGTCATCTACACAATTTCCTACAAAAGTCAAATCTTCCACTCCAACATTTCCATAATTGGGATACGAATATATTTTCCATCCCCATTTTGCCTCCACCTCATGCATTATAGGTTCTTTGAATACTATAGTGTTACCATTTTTTCCTATAACTTGATGATAATCGTTCACTCTTACACCTTGAGCCATATTTCCCATATACGACTCCAACTGATGAGGGAAAAGCTCTTTTGCTATAAGCTCAGTATTGTTATTGAGAAGATACAGACAAACCCAATCACCAATCTTTATCTTGTCCGGAGCAGATACCTGTACGCTGAAAGAGCCCTTCGGTGCATCCGAAATCACACTACAACTTATATCCTTAATGTCGCTGTTATGCTTTATCTGCAACAAGTCAGGCGAAGAATACAGTGTAGCCGGATTAGTCGGCAGCATAGGTGTATCCATTATAATACGTGTCTGCCCTCTTCCGTCACCTTTTATCACGAAGTTACCGGCTGTTATGGTTATGCAGTCCGAAGTGTTGTTACCATTTGAGTCAAGTCCATATGCAACCGTCCTGTTTACAACGTTTGTTGGATCATAAGGACGTGATTCATCATGTCCGGAAAGTTTTTGATTCTCACTTTCTGACACGTATCTATTATCATTCTCATTATGCAAAACATATTCACCCTTAGGGAAATACAGTACTACTCTTGCATTCGGATTATTCTGATTTCCGTTATCATTGGCCATCATTTTATTTTCCTGCAATACCTCTATGAAAGTTTCTCGTGCGCTTTTGCCTCTTGCTACCATTTCCTGTGCAATGTTTATCACCTTATATCCTAAAGCGAAGCCATCCGGTGGAGCCACTTCTCCATGTTTATATCCGGCATAAGAGAAATCAAGCAAAAGGTTGTCTTCCGATTTCATTACGAATTTTCGCCATGCAGGGGTAGAATCAATAAATTCAAGTTGCGCTGTTTTTTCCAAAGTCCCATATCTTGAGACCATCTGCAAAGTACGTGTTTCATCATCATATGATACTGTTTTATAAAGGGCAAAATCCGCCGGTTTCTTATTTTCAATATCTTGTACAGTAAAGTCTGATAACTCCTTCCATTGCACTCCATTAAATGATACCAACCATTTACCTTCATTTGACAATGATAATTTTGGTGTAACTATGGTCTTTGCTGTACCCAATATTGCACCGAACATATTTCCATCCGTATCAGTCAGTACATGTTCCTCACCATTCAATGTATATATCCAGAAACCGTCTTCATTTATAGCGAATACAGGTATGTCTGTATTTAAAATTTCATTTGAATATGCGGTAAATGCGTCTTTATCAGAAAACATCACCCTATACCCACCATTTTCTTCGACTATACAATCTATGATATCGTGTTTTCCTGTAAAGAGTTTCTGATATGCAGCTATAGCTGAATTATAATCAGAAATCATTGCTGAAATATTTTCCGGCAGTTCACTACTCATACCATCAGGATTACTGTTCACAATATCATCTTTACATGCAGTAATTCCCAATACTATGTAAATAGAAAAGATTAAATTTAAGATTAAACTTTTTTGCATCAGTTCTTCGATTTAATGTTAACTTTAGTAATAAGGCTGCTGAAAAGCCTTTGTATTCCAGCAGCCCTATTTGCTTTTATTGTATATCGGCACCTATCCCTTTTGCTTTAAACTCATCTGTATAAGTGAATTTTCCTTCATTAGCGACTGTTCCGTTGGTAAATGGATTAACCGTTTCTAATGTAATATTATTATTGAAACCGGCTTCAACATTGGTAGTTGGTGCTGATCGGAAATACTGCCATGTAAGCTGTGTTTCACCGGCGGAATATACAATATTATTTCCGAAACTTTCACTACTGAAGAATGAAGCACCAGACATTAAATGGGATTTATATTCAATTCCAGAACTATCAGGATTATCATTAGGTTTACCAATACATTCAGCATTATACCAAAATAAATTTCTCTTCAAATTACAATCTTCATTCATGGTTATCCTCAGCAATCCTGAAGCATTACCTCCATGATTACCAAGTATATTTATAAAAGTATTATTATAAACCTGAACTTTATTGAAGAAGCCTTGTCCGTTATAATTCATTACTACATTTACTAATACTGCTTTATCTACATCACTACAATAGAATACATTATCATACATCTCTGTATTATCAAAATAACCACGTCGCAAATTCAAAAAGTTTAAGACTGTTGTACTAACATCCATTGATGGTATTCCTATTAAACAGGATTTAAACAGAATATTATTTATTTTTGTTGTTTCCACATTATCTGCGCCACAATCAAGATATGTAAAATGCTGATTACTTACTGTTTTTATCTTACAATCTGAGAAATAAAATCTATTCAATACAGCTTTACCAGATAATGAAAAAGTTGAGTTTGTAGCAAAACTTGATTCAAAAGATATTCCATGACAAATGAAACCTAAATTATCTTCTGTAGCATTTAATGTAACCCTACTAGTTGCAGTCACTTTTGGATATGCTCCCTTGTCCGCAGCCATAATAATAATATTTCCATTACCAGTAGCATTCCATGAAACATTTCCTTTCACAAAATACAACACAGTACCCTCTGTATATTCCAGATTGTCACTTTCAACAAGTTTGAACTTCGGAAAATTATATTTATTTATTATCAAATCACCTATCTGAATATCAAATCCAGCCATGTAATCATCATAATAGCTTGTTGTTGCAGTTCTTAATGTTACTTCATCAGATGCAGTATTTACGCCACTGGTTACTTCTACAGAAAGAACACACTTGCTTGATATGTTCGGAGCAGTAACTGTGATAGTCAACTCCTGTTCATTTGTCAAATCTGTATAATTTGACACAGATGCTTTCCACTCTGCAGGAACAATGGCACGTACGAAATCTCCTTTTTGTACCTTTACTTTTATCTCAATCTGTCCATTACGATCTACTTGATAAATTTCTTTTTTATCCACAATCTGACATTTCAAATCTTTTACTACAGGAATGGTATATTGCTGGCCACCTATTGTAAATGCAAATTCATTTGTACTAGGAGTAAAACCATCAATCGGGCTTGTTCCTGTTGCACTTCCTACTGCAGAGATTTTCAAATCCGTATAATTTTCACCATCGTAACTAACGTGCCAAGTACCATCTATAATCTTAAATTGCGGAGTTACTTCTGTTTCTTTTCCGTCTTCTGCTTCCGCTTTATTTCCAGTGTCATTACCATTAATGAACCAGTTTCCGTTAGCACCTATTGAAATTGTTGGGTAGTTCTTACCATCCTGTCCCTGAGTCAACTCGATAGTTTCACCATTACTAAGGGTCAAAGTATATTTATCACCATTTTGTGTATATGATGATATGGTCTTGTTTCCGTCCAAAAGGACTCTGATAATGTTCATTTCATCATTCAGTCTCTGAACCTGCATTTCAAAATCCTCAACACGTTCTTTCAACGCATCGATATCTTTTTGCAAATCGTCTGTCTGGCAAGACGAAAATCCTACCGCAAACAGTCCTATCAATATTAATGATTTATATTTGTTCATATTCATATCTATTAATTGTTAGAAGTTGTAGTAGCAGTAGAAGCTGTTACTGTTACATCCAATGTTTTAACCAACCTGTAACCTTCTTTGGAATAAATCTCAAAGTAAACTTTATATGTGTCCTCAGTAATTGTTGCAGGAGCTGTAATAATCAAATTATCAGTATCACCCTTACTCAAAACGACATTCAATGGAGTTGGGTTTATTACTACTTTATCTACACTTGTCAATTTAGCAGTGAGTGTAACACTACTATCTTTATTTACATCTACAGCTGTAACATCTTCTGTAGTTCCATTACTGAAAGTCATATCAAGTCCACCAAGTGCATATACTTCAGTATAATCCTCCTGACCATACAACTTAAACTTTAAAGTATTCCCTTCAGCAACAACTTCTTGGAATATACTTGGTTCTATCTTAGTAATATCAGCAACATTATATGGACCGGGTACTTGATGATTTTCACCATTGATGGTATAACACCAATAACCGTTTTCATCTATATACATTTTTGGAGTTACCCCATTCTTGCCATCTTCAGGCAGAGCCGGACCTAAGACCTTTGTTTCGCCATTATATTCCATCACCCAGTTACCGTCTTTTATAGTAACTACAGGTTCTCCATGCTCGGGTTTTCCGCTATAGACGGTCCACGATTTTCCGTTGCTTAACTTGATAGTATAGTTACCGTTTTCGCTATTATATGAATAGTCGGTAAACAGGATTACTCCATTAGCCAAATCATAGAATGTACTGATATTGTCATTCAGCTTATCTAACTGTGGCTGCAACTTATCCAGACGGGCAGACAGTGCGTCTATCTCGTCTCTTATCTCGTCTCTGTCATCACACGAAGTGAAACCCAACAGAGGAATTATTGTTATAATAAATATCCAAAACTCTTTCATTGTATTATAATTTAACGTTGTGCACCATAAGAAGAAAACTCAGCGGTTGGTTTAAATGTAAATGTATTCCATTCCAAACCATTTTCTTCAAAAATATTTTCTTTAGCTGTAATATCATTCTTTACACCTTCTGGACTATTTGCTTGACCATTAGTTACAGAAGTATAAAAGTTTTTAAATGATTCTTTCTCTCCTTTTACATAACCTGCTATATTATCTTCAACTTTAATTTCTCCTCTTATTTGATAGCATTTATGTCTTATGAAAAAAGAATTCTTTTCCATATCTATTGTAAAATAGCATATATTTTTAGTCATTTCTAAGACAGCACCTTCTGCAATGTCAACTTCTTTTGTGTGTTCAACACCTTTATTGTCTTTATATGTTATTGTTTCTTTTCGTGTAGCAGTTCCAATATAATTTAAATAGAACAAACCTAACGCACTACTGGAGCTATTAGCTGTAATATTAATAAATGTATTATTATTAAGACTCAATGAATTTATAACTCCATCTGTATTATTCCTAAACAATTTAAAATTAGAAATCTTATTTGAAGAAGGACTTGGCAGATTATAAGCCATAATATTATCACAAAAAGAATAAACTTTACAGTTAACAACATCTGCTACAATATTCATTTCATCATTTGCTGTAGTTTCTCCCATATTAGTAAGCACAAAATCCGAAGAATGAATACTAAAAGTTTCAATACTTCCTTTATTTGTAGATTTCACAAGACCTTTATTTGCGACCAAACCTTTAATTACACATTTGTATAGAACAATATTTATATTGCTATTACCTTCAATATCAAAGACATAATCCTTTGTTGCGCCACTACTATCAAAAGCTTTTACTTCCAGATTGTTAAGAGCCAAAGTTCCTTTCAATGTTTGTTTACTGTCTATTTTCAAAGTAGACTTACTTGAAGATTCATTGATTATAACCAACTTATCAATACCATTTGCAATGTTAAGTGTAATTTCTGTTGCAGTCTTAGAAGTCTGGGATGCATCTGTGATAAAATATACACCACCCTCAGATATACTATTTCCTTCCGGCAAAGACTTACTTGCACCATAGACAGCCGGATCTATTGAAAATCCATTCACCTCTATAGGTAAACCATCATCATATTTTTCTTTTTCAGAAGTATATACCTTTGGTAATCTCACCTTTATTTTATCCACAGCCCAGAACACACCTTTGTTGGCACGTACCACAACTTCTTCTGAATTGTTGGCAGTTGCCCTTGACAATGTTGATGTTGATGATAATGGTGCATATACAGTCAATGTATATTTACCGGCCTCTGTCTGTGGAGTAAGCTCTGCCCTCCATCCTTCCGGATATATAGGAGCCAATAGTCTTCCGTCACCTGTTATTTCCACATCAAAGTCTTTCTTCTCTCCTGCTTTAATTTCATAATATCCACTTGGGGTTGGGGCAGGATTCTCTTTATTTATGGCACAAGTCAAACCTGCCACTATAGGCATAACATATTTAGTTGTACCATTTTTTGCAGTTATAACAAAGTTGTCACCTTCTACTTTGGCAGATTCAAAGAATTGGTCACCAGCTTCGCTAACACTGTAATCACCAGCTACATCTTCCCATTTTCCTTTCTCTCCAAATCTTACTTTCCATTTTCCGCCCTCAATCTTAAATTCAGGGATCAGGTTATCACCATCTTTGCCTATGGCCTTATTCTGTGTTTTTTCGTCATTAATAACCCAATAACCATCTTCGGAAACTGTAATTGAAGGTTCTGAAACGCTACCTTGGGAACCTATCTCCAAACGTAGTTCCTGATTATCACTCAACACTATGGTAAATGCACCGTCTTCCTCTTCTATCACTCTATTGATAGTCTTATTGTCAGGATTAAGTACATAAGCCAATACCTCAACATTATCATTCAAAATCTTAACCTGCTCTTCAAGCAGCGTTACACGGTCCTTAAGGTCGTCCAAATCATCCTTAAGGTCGTCAGTTTTACACCCTGCAAACGTTAATGCCATCAGGGCAAAAAGTATATATGACTTAAAGTATTTTTTCATCGTATATTAGTTTTATAGGGATTCAACTACATTAATCACAAACTCTACCAACTTTTGCTGTGCTTCATCGAAATTTTCGTTGGACATCACAAAAGTTGCTTTATATGTACCTACCTTATCGTATGTATGCTCGTAGCTTGTCACAGGGAGGTTTATATCCTTAATCTTCACACCCTGATCAGGCTGACCTTTGGCTGAGAAGTCTATATAATCCGAAACGAGCCATGAATATTTCCATATTCCATTTGCCGCACAACCGGATATATCGATTTTTCCTGCCGATATGTTAGTGAAATTCCAATATCCTTCAACATTTGCTTTAACGGAACCATACTCTTTGTCGGCCGGCATCTGAAATTCATTATCCTTATGATCCTCGAAAACTGTTTTATTCTTCATGTTGATAGGTGTGAAGCCGAACGCATCGGCATACACTTTTGTCACATTACCGTTCTTCCACGTTGTTTCGAGATGCATATCTTCGAAATGCCATGTAGACTGAAGAATTGTCTCACCTTCTACAGATGTACTCGGAACGCCCTGTTTACCTTCTCTGTTAAAAGCAAAAGCTAATGTAAACTTCTTGCCAAGGTATTCGGTCAAATCTTTTTCAAAATCACGGCTTGAAAATTTGGTATTACTTCCGGTGAATTTGTTGTAAATATCACCGGGTACGTTAGGCATATCAGCAACAGGTATAAACTCTTGCCATGAAGTGCCGTACATAGTTTCCACCAACAATGAATCTTCCTCAAAATTCCTGCTCAAACCCGGAAATACAGGTGTACCATCAGGGTTCTGTGTGGCAAAAAAGATTTCCATCTGACCTCTTGTGGAGTTCTCCCCTGTTTCTTTATTTGCACCATACTGCGCCCATACGTTGAATTTCAACTTTACTGACTTTATATCGTCAATATTGCCTTCTACTGCTTCTCGATATATATACTGATGACCAAGTTCACCGCTATAGAAAGTTATGAAGTCCGGAGAACCGGCAAGGTTGAAATTCACCGCCTCTCCTTTCTTTACTGTTATGATATTTCCGTCGTATTTCACATTCTCGCTCTCAGACACACTGACGCTTACATTGCTTAAGTCCTCAAACAGTGTCTGTTGGCACGACACCAGACCGATAGACATGATTGCGAGAGTTAATATCTTATATGTTTTCATTTTATCAAAATATTAATTGTTAATTTCAATTACCATCCCGGATTATTTCCTATGATAGCCTTATTCACTGATTTCTCGCTTTCTGGGATTGGGAAATAATTATAAGACTCAGGTATTCTGAAGAAGTTTGCTACCTGGAAACCTTGATTCCAATACTTCTGACCTGTTTCGTTTACGAGGTCGTTCATTGACTTTATATAATCACCCCAGCGTATAAGGTCGTAACGGCGTAGGAATTCAAAGCAGAGTTCACGGGCACGTTCTTTCTTCAATTCTTCGCGGAATTCATCTTGAGTCAAGCCTTCCAATTCTGAGATACCTGCTCTTGTGCGTACTTTATTAATGTACTCGTAAGCTTTGTCAGACGGCTGTCCGTTCACCTCGTTTTCAGCCTCGGCCAGCATCAGCAATACGTCAGAGTATCTTAGCAAAGGGAAATTAATCAATGTGTTATTCTTATTCTTCTTAGCTGTAGGCTCGTATTCACGACGGAATTTGGCACAGCACAAATCGCGGCGTAATGCCTCTCTGGCAGTTTCATTTTTTGGTGCACTCTTATATAAGTCACCTATCTGTTCTATCTTGGAATTATAAATAGGACTCTCTCCTTCTTCCAGAGGATATTCGTATGATATATCGCCATAGCCGGTATTCTCTTTATCGGCAAACTTTGACATAACCCACCAGTAAAGATCTTTGCTCTCAAATGTTCTACCTACGATTCCTAAGTTAGCATTACTGTTTAATCTGCGATATGTAAAAGGTGCTATATTCCAGATGAATCTGTCATCACGTACGATTTCCTCAGTATCGACAGAATAATCTTTGCCTGTCCATGTCGGATTTTTCTGGTCAATTTTGTCCCCCATTGGAGCCTTATATCCATACATATCATAAAGCTTTGGAGTAGCCCAAAGGAATGCATAAGCGTAACCCGGATCGGCCTTACCTACTATATTAGTTTTAGAAGAGAAATCCGCACATTGCAGACCGATAGTATTACCGATACGTCCTTCAGCTCGTACGTCGCCTGTTCCGTCACCGGCAAATTCCACTTCCCATATGCTTTCATGCTTTCCTGACGTGTCATACTTATCGGAACACATATCTATAAATATATCCCAATACTTGCCTGACAAATCATGTTTGCCGTTTTTCACAACCATCTCTCCATACTCAATTGCTTTTTTGAGCTTTTCGTTCTTATCGGCAGGTGCAGGCAGCTTGTCGCGATAGTGCTCACCGGCCCAGAACATATATACGCGCGCCAAAATACCCCATGCTGCAGACTTTGAAACTCTTCCCGGAAGATATCCCAATTCAGCAGCAGACTTCAGCCCGCCTGTTTCGTCATCGGCCACTGTAGCCATCTCGTCTACTATGAACTGATAAATCTCATCTTTAGCTTTTCTCGGCAAGTCTTTATTATTCAGACTCTCGGTTGACATAGTAGATTCTGTTTTGAAGGGTACGTCACCCCAGTTCTGAACAAGATGGAAATAATAGAAAGCTCGGAGGAAACGTGCCTCAGATTTGAACTGATTTCGTTTTTCCTCAGTAATATTTGTCATTTTATCTATCTGCTCGATGAAATAGTTTGCACGTTCTATACCGTTATACAGAGTGAACCACAAAGCTGTAACAGCCGGGTCACTGGTTGTTGCAAGGTTACAGATTAGACCTGTATTAGACACACGGCCTGTAGAGCCGCCATAACACGTCAGGTCATCACCACCGGCAAGCAGCATATAGTCACCTCCATAGAAGGATGACTGAGAGAGGATGGCATAAATGCCTGTCAGATAAGCAGAAGCCTGCTGCTCATCCTGGAAATACTTGTCCGGCGTTATCTTATATGGTTCTTTGTCGAGGAAACTGCACGAAGCAACCATTCCTGCGGCAAAAATAGATAAGAGTATATATTTAATCTTTTTCATATTAGTATCGTTTTTATTTTGCTTTGAAATTTAGAATCCTAAACTAACACCAAAGTTTACGGCATAAGCACGAGGATATGCCGAATAATCCAATCCCGGAGTAATAGCCGAGTTACGGATAGACACTTCAGGGTCATAGCCTGAATAACCTGTCAATGTCCACAAGTTCTGTCCTGCTACATAAACTCTGGCATTTGCAATCTTCCATCGTTTAGTGTATTTTGTCGGAATGTTATATCCTAACGTAACTGTCTTCAGACGAAGGAAAGAACCGTCCTCTATTACACGGCTTGAAACCACCTGGTTAGAACTACTTTTCGTAGCTGCCGGAATATCACTTTCAGGATTTTCAGGAGTCCATCTGTCAGCATATGACGCAAACTGATTCAAATCTTTCTTTCCATTAACATTCTCGAAGAACAGACGGTTGGCATTCAATATGTCGTTACCGTATGACCACTGGAAGAAAATACTTAAATCAAATCCTTTATAGCTGAAGTCATTTGTAAAACCACCGGTATGTATAGGCTGTCCACGACCGATGAAAGTACGGTCGCTGGAATCAATCTTACCATCACCGTTTACATCCTTATATTTTGGCATACCAGGCTGAGTATTTGTCTCACCCGTATAAGCCGGTACATCCGGACGCAATGTATATGTACCTCCGGAATTATAGAAGTCATCGTACTTATATGTACCTTCGTAGATGTATCCATACATCATACCCATCGGATAACCCACCTTAGAAATATAGGTTGGCTGTGCATTATAGTTCTGGTCGAAATATGCCGAAGTAAGAAGCGCGGTCTGGTTTTCCGCCAATTCCAACACCTTATTTTTATTAAATGCAATATTGAAGTTAGAACTCCATTTGAAGTTCTTAGTCTGTATATTAACTGTATTCAATGTCAACTCCCAACCCGAGTTTCTGATTTTACCGATATTCTTCATTGCGCTGAAGAATCCTGTCGACTGCGGAAGGACTGCATCAAGAAGCAAATCACGTGTTGTCTTCAAATACCAGTCCACCGTAATTCCAAGTCTTTCACTGAAGAAATCCAAATCAAGACCTACGTTCCATTGTTCAGTAGTCTCCCATTTCAAATCTTCATTAAGTATTGAAATAGGCGCTATACCTATACTGTTCAGATTATTTTCAAAAGGATATACAGTAGATGAGTTACTTCCATTAGAGATATATGTTCCCTGTTTAGCCTTAAGCATCGCCAACATATCATAATAATCGTATTCGCCCACACGGTTATTACCTGTCAAACCCCAACTCAAGCGCAGTTTACCATTTGACAGTACATTGCTCATTTTCTTCATAAACTCTTCCTGAGTGAAAGTCCATGCCAAAGAACCTGAAGGGAAATATCCGAAGCGGTTTTTCTTGCTGAATTTTGAAGAGCCGTCGGCACGGAACGAAGCAGTAGCATAATACTTAGACTTATAGTCATAGTTTATACGTGCCAGAAAAGACATCATAGACCATGAAGATTTCAACGATGTTGTAGTACTCGGGATACCTTCATTTATTCCGGCCATTCCAAGAGATTCGTTTGGTATGTTAGTTGTCTTGAAAGAATAGCTTTCATAATCAGAATTCTGGAATGTGACACCGAACAATGAGTTGATGGCATGATGTTTCTTTACGCGTGTCTGATAAGTAAGCACGTTTTCGTTAAGCCACGTCAAACGCTGCATTCTTTGTACAGTGGCATTTACCTTATCGTTTGAAATAGGGCTACCATAACGTGAGTTAGAGTTGTTAAACTGGTCCGAGTTACGTGAATCATTAGTAAAACCACCGGAGATTTTCAGTTTCAATCCTTTTAATATATCATAAGCCACATATCCGTTCAACTGAAGGTTATTAATGTAATACTTTCTATATGCATTCAGCAAATCCATATACGGATTGAAACGATAGTCGTTTGTCATATCAAGAGCATCATCCACACCATTGTTCTTCAGATTCTCCAAAGGTTTTCCAAGATGGTTTACAGGACGGTAACCCCAAACGCTGTAGAACAGGTTATTCATACCGCTCGACGAATACAATGACGTAGAACTACCGGTCTGAACGCTGCGTGAATAATTGGCAGTAAGGCTGGCATTCCACTTTCCATGACGTATATTAGTATTCATACGTGACTGGAAACGCTTATAGTTTGATTCAAGAACTACACCGTTCTGGTCAAAATATGATACAGAAGCTGTATATCTAACTCCTTCAGAACCTCCCATAAGGCTGACATTATGGTTCTGCTGCCATGCGGTACGGAATATTTCGTCCTGCCAATAATATTGAGGAGCTGTACGATAGTAGTCCAAAGTTTCCTTCAATGGATTTAAATTCTCATCTACAAGTATATCTCCTTTTTCATTATGCCAAGTCAAATAGTAACGGTCGGCATCAGACGGATATAGCTCAGTCTGTAATTTCACAAACTCATACGCATCCATCAACGGAATTTGTTTTGTAATATTCTGGAAACCAAAACTTCCGTCATACTTCAACTGAGGTTTTCCCACTTTACCCTTCTTAGTAGTAATTATCACAACACCGTTTGCACCACGAGCACCGTAGATAGCTGTAGCTGAAGCATCTTTCAAGATATCAAGCGATTCGATATCAGAAGGGTTGATTGTGCTGGCAAGAGAAGCATCTTCCACCGGAAAACCGTCGATGACATAAAGCGGAGAGTTATCCTGCGTCAAAGAGTTATTACCACGGATTACGATATTCATCGTTCCACCCGGCTGACCTTCGCCTGAACTTACGTTCACACCGGCAACACGCCCACCGAGGGTCTGGTCAAACGAACCGACAGGGGTGTTAAGCAGGTTGTCCATATCAACCTTTGCAACCGAACCTGTCAAGTCTTTCTTCTTTACCTCCTGGTAACCGACTACTACGACTTCTTCAAGCATTTCGGAATCTTCTTTCAGGACAATAGACATAGGCTTGGAAAGGTCCACTTTCACTTCCAATGTCTGGTATCCGATATAAGAAACTTGAAGAACCGCATTCTTATCAGGTACTGACAATGAGAACATACCGTCCATGTCGGTAATAGTACCTTGCGTAGTTCCTTTAACTAAGATACTGGCACCGATGACCTCCAAACCGGTATCATCGATTACCTTTCCTCTGACGAGAGACTGCGCCACCGCCCCGGTGACAGTCAATAAGGTTAACAGTAAAATACTGAAAGCCCTCTTCCATTTAAAAACATCTTGGAATCCAGTTTTCATAAAAGATAAAATTACATTAAGTTTATTTTTCAAGGTTTTATTTTGCAAATATATTAATAATCACGCGCGGCAATTTGATAAAATCGTTCATGAATAGTACAAAATAATTCAAATACTTAAAAAACAACATTTATCAACACCCTATCGACACACATTATTTATTATATATACATTTTTAAATACAACAACTATTGGCCGAAGGAAAGAGCCACAACAAAATTATCTATATGATTTTTATCATAAATTGCACGCAATATAATAAACTTTCTTCAAATAAACGAAGATTTTCTTAAATAAAATCTCAATAATAGTAATAAGTTAAGACCAAACCAATAAACCTTTTCGACCAAACTTAAAAACACGAATCATTCACCTTTATCGGTTTTTCTAATCTCAAAACGAAAGAGATGCCTTCATATTATTCTAAACGCTTTAACACAGAAAGCGGAACACGTACGTGTAACGCGTGGAACACGTACGTGTAACGCGCGTAACACGAACGTGACGCGGGCGGAACACGTACGTGTCACGCTTTCTTAAAACAGGAAAAATCAGCAAAACAACAGTACATTTTAAAAGGACGACTAAGAATCTTATAATCTTGACTTTATTTAAAGCCCACCCGAACAAAAAAAAAGAAAGGCTCCATCACAAGTAAATTCAGATGAACCAACCTTGCCAATAAGCAACAATGAAGAATTTATAATAAAATGTACAATAATAGCATCATTTTTGAATTAATTATGTATATGATTTTATATTTTTTATTATTATATTTGCAAAAGGAACAAAACACAAATTTTGGCGAAAAAAAATCGCACAGTACTTTGTTATTTTTGTTTTTACAGTAAAAACATTTTAAAAAATCTAATTCACTTAAATATGGCAAACAAATTATTTTACTATCTGACAATTGCATCATTTGCCGTAGGAATGGCATCGTGCAATAAGGACGAATCCTCAAGTACCGTATATGAAAAGGCATATCCGGTAATTCTGAAGGCACAAAGCTTAGGGCTGGAAGCGGACAAGGCTCCGGAATCATATCTGAAAGGCGAAGGCATTGGAGTATCACTTTTAGAAACGGGAACTGACAATGTAGTATCACCTAACTCAAACATATGCTATCTTTCCGACGGCATAGGCAATTACTTCGTTCCTGAAAAGAGTGAATCAGTAATCTACCTGCCTGAAAACGGTGACAAAAGAGACATTGCGACTTACTATCCAAGAGTAGCAGACGCTGCTGACAAGGTAAACGTGGATCTTACAACCGACCAGGAGTTCGGAGCTAAACTTCAATACGGAAGAATCGACGGCCTTGACAAAGACAACAGAAAGGCGGAACTGAAAATGAAGAACGCACTGTCGCTGGTGACTATGGATATAGATGCTTCACAAGTAGTAGGTGCAACCGGCATGACGGCAACACTGCAAAACACACCGCTAAAAGGCAGGATGAATATCTATAGCGGTAAGTTCGAGGCTACGGAGTTCGGTACACTAACGATGAAAGAAGGTAGCGCATTTTCACGCTCAGGAGAAACAAGCATCAAGAAATTCTACGCAATGGTTATCCCTGCCACTGTAAAGGCCGCTGCCGAGGAAGAGGAGAAACCGACTGTTGAAGCCAAAGAAGCCAAGATAGAGTTAGTCATCACTAAAGAAGGAGAAGAAAAACCTTTAAGGGTGGAAATAAAATTAGCAGACTATACTGAATCACTGGAAAGCGCGATGAACTCGAATTTCAACGTCAGCGTGGACAACGCTGGAAATGCAGATGTCAAGGTAACAAACACGAGTTTCTCTATAAATGATTGGGGAAACAGTGGAGGAATAGATGTTGATGGAAGTGAGTCTTTACAAAATGAATAATAACCTAACAAATATAATAATCTCATGAAAAAATATTTTAAATTATTAGTGCTTTCACTAATAGTAGGTTTGCCATTTGCCAGCTGCAACAATGAGTTGGACTCACAACAAAATGGTAACCCAATAGGTGGATATGAAGTAAAATTCACAACAAACATTATAAGCCTTTCACGCACTTCGATTAACAGTAATGCGTCAGTATTCGAAAAGCAAGATGCCATAGGTATTTTTGCGTACAATAATGATAAGGCTGTTGCAACAAACGTAAAATATGTATATGACGGTTCAAAATGGATTTCGGAAAATGCTATAATAGCTGATGCCGGAGTTCAATACCAATACTATGCCTATTATCCCTACCAAGAAGGAGTAAAAGATCCGAAAAGTATAAACGTTACAGTCAATAAAGACCAAACAAACGGAATTAGTTCAAGTGACTTACTGACAGCGCAAAACACAACTTCTTCGCCAGGAGCAGAAATAATCACACTGAAATTTGACCATGCGTTCAGTTTAGTACAAGTTGATTTCGATTTGGGTGAAGGCGTTGAAATACCAAGCATCACAGGTATAGAGATGCAAAACATACTACCAACTGTAACAGCGGATGCTACAACAGGTAATATAAGTGAGGCAAGCGGTGAAGCCACATCAATTAAAATGGAAAAGGCTAAAGACGCTTATTTGTTCAGGGCTATAGTTCCTGCACAATCTATTGAGGCAGGCAAAAATTTATTGTCAATAACAGGCTCTGTAAACAATAGAAATATCATTTACGAAGTAAGACATGATTCCCCAATAAGCTATGAAAAAGGTAAAGCTTTGCAAATAACAGTAAAGGAACTTAACAGCCTGCCTGAAGGTAGCAAGATTGAGATTAACAATGATATTAAAGAATGGACAGGAAGTGAAAACAACGATGCAGTAGTTTCAGAAATACCTTTAATCAAACCTATTGAGAGTTCTACCCTTGAAGAAGTTGTTTCCGATACAAGAAACTTTAACAAGGAATCTTGGTTTAAACTTGTACAAGGAGATGCGGAAAGAGAAAGAGCTGCTTTCGAGGTAGTGAATGATAATCAGACGACATGGGGTAAAGCTATAAAAATGAAATATAATTTAAAAGGTGAAACTAATGATAGCCCTAAATTTAATAACAGTTGGTATAAGGCAGCAATTGGCTATAATCATACAGAGCCAATGTATGTAACAGACGAAATACATATTTATAAGGTAACTGCTAAAATCAAAGGAGAGCTATGTGAAGGTTCAGAAGAAGTATCAAAAGTAGCATTTACTATAAAATCTAAAAGTAGTGAAAGATTCAAATACTCTTTTGCGACAACAGATAAACTGGAAAATAAATTCTCAGCTACAACAATTACATTCACACCAACAAAAGCAGACACTTGGGAAGAAGTATCATTCTATGTAGACTTTAAACTTATTAGTTCTACTATTGGCGGTGGTATAGGAGGTTCTGATGATAAGAAATTTTTTGAGAATGCAAGCACAGATGATTACAATGGTTTTGATGTAAGAATATATACTAATAACCCTAACCTAAAGCCTATAATATACGTGAGCGACATAAAAATAGAGCAATACACAGATAAATAAATTTTAATACATAATAATCATGAAAACATTAAACAACATTTTCTTTGCAGCCATTGCAGCAACTGCAATGACAGCTTGTAACAATGAACTTAACAATGATTCATTGAGTAACAATGGTATTATCAATTTCAATATGGGCATAGGTACTACCCAATCGTCAAGAACCAGTATGGAAGATAATAGCTATAAAGCTACTTTTTCAAAGAATGACGAAGTAGGTATTTTCGTAAATGAAGTATCTTCATATAACAATGTAAAATACACTACAACTGACGGAACAAATTGGAAGGGTACACCAATCAAAGCTCCAGCAAATGAGGAATTTACATATACTTTCTATGCGTACTACCCTTATGCAGATGCTACAACAACTACAATAAACAAAACTGTGGCTTTAGACCAAAACACAGAAGGATTTATAAAGAATGATTTCCTTATAAGTACAGCTACAACAAGTAACCAAACTGTAAATTTGGAATTTGCCCATGCTTTCTCTTTGGTTGAAGTAACACTAAAAGGTAATGGTGCTGCTGAAGGTGCAACTGTAAACATATTAAACGTTGCAACAGATGCGACTATAGACCTAACTAATCAAACTGTAACAACAGGTGAGACCAAAGGAAATGTAGTAATGGATGCTCTTCAGACGCCTTTAAAATACCGCGCAATCGTACCTGAACAGACTATTGCAGCACAAACTCCGGTATTTAAAATAGCGGTTAATGGAAAGACTTATGAGGCAAAATATACATCAGAAATAAAATTTGAAAAAGGTAAATACCTTGCAATGACCATCACTCTTGGCGAAGAAGAAGGTCCTGCAGAAATAGAAATTACAACTTCAGCAAGCATCAATGACTGGACTGAAGGAAGTACTGCAAGTGGGGATATAACTGTAGAAGAAGTTATAGAGCCGGTCAGTTTTATAACAGTTCCTATTGCAGCAAATGATATATCAAATTTAAATGTAGCCGGGAAATATAGTACCTCAAATCTGTTAGCTATGGAAAACGAAGGATGGTTTAGCAGATATGCAAAAGATTATGGAGCCACATTAACTTTTGCTGAAAATGCAGTAACTATTAAAATGCCTTCATCTGGAAGTACTGGTTGGAACCATTGCTCTTTTGGTTATCATGCAGATGGACCTTTTGACGGTAAATATAAATTTTCTTGTACAATTAGTAGCGCTGGAAATAAACAAGTAGCGGGTGGATTTTCGATTAGAACAAGTAGCGATGATATGGCTATAACAACTGAATATACAGTAGATGAAGTTGCTGGTGTAAGGACAATCCATTCATTTACAAAAAAAGCAGTAGATGGACAACAAGACGATACAGCAAGTGAACAAAATATTAGCTTTACTGTAGATTTCTCGCAAAAATATAACGGCGGCACTTCAAGTCAAATATCATCAGGGTTAGAAAATACAGTAACAAAAGATTTAACAGACATCTATATTTATATTTATAACAATACACTTGATTCAGAATTTAGTGTATCAAATATAAAACTAGAACGTATTACAGAATAAAATCGGCTTTTATTTTCGTAGAATAATCTAATATAAAAGATATCTTTAAAAGAGGATGAGCCATTGCTCATCCTCTTTTTTCGTTAACTCCTCAAACACTTTGAAATACAAAATCTTATACTTAAATTTGCAAAAACCTAAATTTTGCATTTATGGGAAGCTATATCAGATTCGACTGGGCGATGAAACGCCTGCTCAGGGACAAGGCGAACTTCAAGGTGCTTGAAGGTCTGATTATGACTCTTCTGAACGAGAAAATCACTATCAAGAACCTGCTGGAAAGCGAAAGCAACCAGGAGGAGGAATACGACAAGTACAACCGCGTGGACCTGTTAGCGGAAAACTCGAAAGGGAACCTGATACTGATTGAGGTGCAGAACAACAACGAGTATGCGTATTTCCAAAGGATGCTTTTCGGTACATCTAAATTAGTAACGGAATATATCAACCGTGGAGAAGGATACGACAAGGTGAGAAAAATATACAGCATAAACATAGTATATTTCACTTTGGGACACGGAAAAGACATTGTTTACCATGGGAAAACGGTGTTCAGAGGTATTCATCTGGACGACGTACTCGAGCTTAGTCCGTTCCAAAGACAGACTTTCAAGGTAGACGAAGTGAGCCAGCTTTATCCTGAATATTACATTCTAAAGGTGAACGACTTCAACAAGGTGGCGAAAACACCTCTGGAAGAATGGATTTACTATCTGAACACGGGAGAGGTACCGGAAGGAGCAAACGCCCCGGGACTGGAAGAGGTGAAGGAAAGGCTGAAAATAGACAATATGAACAAGGCGGAAAAGGAGGCTTACTACAGGCATCCGGACAATATTGTAATACTTAGAGATAATATCAATACTGAAAGAGCGGAAGGAAGAGCGGAAGGCAGGGCGGAAAAAGAAATCGCAAATATGGATTAACCACAAGGGGAAATCATACCTATGGTTTCTCAACCGTTAGTATAATTTCCCCCTTATTTTATTTACACATTATTCCGCAACCATAACTTAAACAAAGGATCAGCAACAGTATAGATACCTCCACGCTGGGTTTTCGATGTCTTGTTTATAATTTTCTGGTCAGCCATCAGTTTAAGATAAGGAGATATTTTCCCATTTTCCTGACCCGTCATTTTACGAATATCTTGCAAACTGACTCCATTACCAGCCTTGACTATGGCTGACAGGATTCTTTGGATTTGAGCCACATAACCATCATATTTTGCTTGATAATAGGAAGAAAAATAATCTGTCAAAAGCATTATGTCTGTTTCGCTGTCGGTTGAATCATTAATAATCTTTGCTGCAATCTGCACAGACCTTGGCGTTTTAGGCAGATAAGACATCAGATTTCCCAAGCGAGACTTATCCGTAGCAGGAGACACGAACAGGTCATAATCGATAGCGGCAAGCGGCGCAATATAAGAGATTTTAAATCCCTCAAAGAACGCAGCACCATAATCTGTAAATGCCGGTAAAACCTTGTTACATGTAGCTATCAAGACTGGCGCACCGGCTTTGTTCAGCTTTCCCCTTAGATTATATTGTTCGCTATTGTCTGTCCTTTCAAAATAATATTCAATATTATCAATCAAAAAAACAATCCTTATAGAATCATCCCTTAATGAATAATGCTTCCAAATGTCATCGGTTGAAAAAAGGGATTTTCCGTCTATAAATACCGGTTTCAGATGTTTGACGCTATTTTCTATGCTGAAATACAACCTTTTAAGCAATGTGGTCTTTCCACTTCCGCTTTCTCCGATTATTAAATTCGGTTGTGCGATCTTATTATTATCTTCTTTCTGCAAATAGTTGAAGACTGATGTAAAAATATCGTTGTTTATCGCAACGATACTTTCCTTTATACTTTCATCAAGAGACAAAGGAACCTGATGTAATATGGTTACATTTTTATTCATATCTTTTTACTATTGGACAAATCTGTCAAACCAATAATCCCTTAACAATGGAGAACGAAACGCACGGAAAGTATCTTTCCGGATAATATATCCATCATTTTCCAACATCTCAAGGACTTTGCTCAGAGTATAATCGACAATACCGACTTTTGTGGGCTCCTGACCTGTCATCAAGCTGTTCAATATACTTTCACGTTCCATTCCTGCCGGTCTGACAGAAAGAAGTTTCAAAACCTGTCTGGCAGGAACCTCATATTCCCGATATTCAACCAACCTCTCCGACCATGTAGTCAAAAAATTTTCCGAACATAATTTGCGATAGGCTATATCCACATCTTCTTGAGTTATCTTGCCATCATAATCTTCCACCAACTTCGAGAATATTATTTGAATGAAATAAGGGATATTCCAATACAACCTATTTAACGTGTATTCAACAACTTCGTCCACCATTTCAACATCCTCTGACTTACAAAGTCCAAGAAGAAGGCCGGCAGCCTCGTCACGGCTTAATTCGTCAAGACTGAATTCCATTAAATCATTGATGGTATAACCAAGATTCAAGGCAGCCGTGAAATTTCTCAAGCCGACTGAGCCACAGAATAACCACTGAACTTTTGTCTTGCTGACTTGGCGCAAACTTCTGAGCCAGTTGAGGATAAAAGCGACCTTTTCAGATCCATCTTCCTTCTTATTGAGAACTGATAAGAAGAGTGTCAATTCATCAACGACAATAAAAGTATTTTCATCGTGCCTGACCAAATCCTTCAAATTCTTATACAATCTTTCGCGGTCTTCATTTTTCGCCAGATTTAGTTCGACAGGACCAAGAGATATTTTATCTATTTTTTCCAATACCGAAGACAAACCTTTCGACATCCCTTCAACAACTTGTTTCCAGATGCGATTTTTGCTGAACGCTTCTATTACAAGACGGAGAAAACCTTCTTCCGTCGTAGTCTCTTCCAAATCAATATAAACGCATTTCCAATTTTGTCCTTTCTTCTCATCTATCAGACGTTTCGCGAATGAAGATTTACCAATTCGGCGAGGTGCGGACAACAACAAAGAATGCCCTCCATCAAGCAACCTGTTTGCTTGGCGTATCTCCTTTTCTCTTCCGAAGAAATCATCACCTTCTACTGGTGGACCTATTTTGTTTGATATGCACATAATTACATAGCTTTATACTATTGGAAAAATCTTGACTGTAAAGATACGAATTACGTTTAATAAAAAATATTTTTATAGAAGTTTTTTTTTATAGAAATATTTTTATAGTAATTATTAATGTCATTCATGCCTGCAATATTTCCCTTTTCATCCCTACAAACACTTTGAAAAACAAAATCTTATAACTATATTTGCAGAAACCAAAACTTGCATTTATGGGAAGCTATATCAGATTCGACTGGGCAATAAAACGCCTGCTCAGGGACAAGGCGAACTTGAAGTTGGTTGAAGGGTAACTCTAAGGTACTTATGAACAAGAAAATCAATACGTTACATTTAAACTCATAATAACATGAAAAAAATTATTTTAGCTACAGCATTTGTGGCAGCAACTTTTACCGCAAATGCACAAAACATCATTAAAAACGGTGATTTCAGCACCGAAGTGAATACAGAAACTGTAAACAAAACTCCGGCCTCGACCGACTGGTTCTTCTTTGACAAGACAGAAGGTAAAACCACTTTCGCAAACGTGAAAGATGACAACGCTCATGGAAATGCCGTACAGATAGAAAACACCTCGGATAATTCATGGTACAGATCGTATGTAGGACAGCGTGTACAAGGAGCCGAGAAAGGTATCTACACATTGACATTCGACATGAAGGCTCTTACTCCTAAGACTCAGGTGAGAGTATTCCTTAAGAGTGCAAACAACGACAAAATGTTCTTCCTGCGTGAAGGTTTCGACATCAATGACGAAACAACAAAGAAACAATCGGCAGCAGCTTTCAGCAGAGCAGAAAAGAAACTGGACAAATGGGTGAAAGTAACTGCCAAATTTGACCTTAGCAAGGCGGTAGATAACTTTGCAAGTCCACAGGGTGTAGAAGCCAAAGGCGGTAAAATTAACGTGACTGACGCAAGCGAGGATATGATTAAGGATTTCGTAGTCGTTATACAATTGCAGAATAAAGACACAAAGGCTTTGATTGACAATGTTTCTCTGGTGAAGAAATAAGACATGTGACAATTAAAACTATACAAAAAACCGAAGAGGGAGGAGTATTAAAGACTTCTCCCTTTCATGTTAGAGTATTTTCACCAGCAATCTGATTTTTTATTTCTCATCCTCATTCAAGATATAGTGAGTGCTGCGACCTCCATCGGATGCCACAGACAGTATTCCTTTACCTACAAGGTCAGTGATATCCCTGAGAGCCGTAGCTTGCGATGATTTGGTTATTTTAGCCCACTTGGAAGAAGTGAGTTTTCCGTCAAAACCTTCCCACAGCATATTTATGACTTTCACTTGCCTTTCATTCATAGATATATGTCGGTTGCGCTGCCAAAAAGAGCTTTTACTTACGATACGCTTTGCCATATCCTGCGAACGGAGTATAGCTGATTTCATTGTCTGCAGAAACCATTCGAGCCAAGCGGTCAGATCAGGCGTGCCTGTTGTTGTCTTTTCCAAGACCTCATAATAGGATTTCTTTTCGCGCAATATTTCTGCCGACATACTGTAGAATCGCAATCGGTATCCGTCTGCCTTGGCCAAAAGCATGTCCGTGATGGTTCTGCACAAACGTCCGTTACCATCGTCAAAAGGATGTATAGCAACAAACCACAAATGGGCTACAGCTGCTTTCAATATAGGGTCTATGTTTTGGCAGCCGTTCACCCAAGCAATGAATTCATCCATCATTTGTGGCACAGCATCTGACGGTGGTGCCTCATAGTGAACTTTCTCTTTCCCCATTGCACCGGAAACAATCTGCATCGGTTCATCGCCTGTTCTGTATATGCCTACGGTTATTGCATACATACCGCTCCTGCCGGTAGGAAACATAGCTGCATGCCAACTGCATAACCTTTCGGTATCAAGCGGATTTTGACAATTTTTCACGGCGTCTATCATCACCTGTACCACTCCCTCCGTATAATGGTCAGGCTCAGGCATTCCAACAGTATCGAGTCCCAAATGTTTGGCTATAGAGGAGCGGACTCTGTCTGAGTTCAATATCACTCCCTCAATTTCGCTGGAGCGTAACACATCTTCAGTCATAACGTCCAACGAAGCATGACTTTGTATATCAAACCCTAATCCACTCATCATGCCATATATCCTGCCTTCCAAACTACGAACCTCGGAGAGCAGCGTGATAAGGCGTGAATCATTCCAAGTAAATACCGGCCATGCCGGATGCTGCCAAATGTATATCGGTCTCATTTCACGTCAGTTTTTCACAAAAATAAGTTTTATGACGAGAATAAGCAAATTATTCTCGTCATTTTATGATTAAAATAAGCAGAATATTCCAATCATTGCCCTTTTGACACATTGTGGATGCTTGCAGGAATCACCGGTCCGAAAGATGATAAAAGCACGAGTGAACGGCTAATGAACGGTCGGTGAACGGTATTTGAATGGATTTTGAACGTTATTAAATGGTGTTTAAGCAGTATTTAAATGGTGTTTAAACGCCATTATCTAAACATAATTATTATCTTTGCGTAATGAATTTGACAACGGATACTACAGTATATACGACTTGTTTGCCGGTTCATTTCGTGTTCACCAGATGTTCATTTGGCGTTCATTAAGCGTTCACTGAGTTTGAGATAATAAAGACATAAAGCCCTCCGAACAAACGATGCTCGGAGGGCTTTAATCATGATGATATAACAGTTATCGTTATTCAATAACCACAGAATTATCTATAGGAGTCATCACGAATGTAAATTCATAATCACCATAAGGTATTCTGTATTTTGGCAATGGAATGGCTCCCCAGCTGTCTTCGCAGGCCAGACCTTGCTGAACTTTGTCGATAAGGACGTTTGTAAGGTCGGAAGGCTCAACTTCAAAAGAATGACGCTGGTCTTTCTGCACTCCGTCATCAAGCGACTCGATAGTGTAATGCAGTGCTGAAGCTGAGAATGGTGCTTCGGCTACGAACTGCAGACCTTTGCCTTCTGCATTCAACATATTCCACCAGCGGATGTCTGTCTTTGTTCCGTTTTCCTGAGGACGGATATATGGATAGAACTGTTCTGTAACTGTCTGAGCGTATATACCGAGGTCGGTGCTGTGGTTACGGTCGATATAGTTTTCTACAGGACCGCGTCCGTAATATACTATATTTTCAAACGAAGAAGGCATTACAAGCTGCATACCGAAACGGAACATGTCGGATACTTTGGCATCCTTAGAAGCTGTCATCTTCTGTGTTACTTTTACTGCTCCGACGTTATTGATAGTGTATGTCAGATATAGTTTGGCTGATACGCTCTTCATTTCGTATTCGGCTGAGACCACTACCTGTTCGTCTTTTGATTCGTGCTTCAGTGAAAGAAGCTTGATTTCAGGGTTTCTCCATACTGCATACTTCTTCTGAAGACCTGCACCGTAGTCATTATCGGTTGGAGCACGCCAGAAGTTCGGGGAGAGTTGGGCTCCTTCTTTTATCATTTGTGTTCCGCACACTGTATAGCTGTCCATATAGCCTGTCTTCTTGTCAAACTGTATGTTGAATGTCGAACCTGTCACTTCAATGCAGTTTACATTCGCATCGTTCACTACCGGGGCTACTACGGCCTGATTAGACTCGGCTACATTGTCAAGCTTGATTGCCGGTGCTTCATATCCTTTCACTACGAGCTGGTTCTTTGCCACTATGTGTCCTGCAGGTACGAGATTCTCGCGGTTCTTCTGGATATACCTGACATTAAGAAGCCATTCGCCGCTGTTGCATACCTTGCCGATAGGAAGGTTTATTGCAGCTGTCTGCTGAGGTGCAACTTCAAGGCGGTCTACTACTCCACTGCGTACCGGCTTACCGTCTTTGAGGAGTTCCCACTCCATGCGATATGCTGAAAGGTCGCGGAAGAAGTTCTCATTGTAGACTTTTACTTCGCCCTTCGAAAAGTCACCGGCTGTAGTCCAGATGTTCTGATAAAAATAGCCTACTTCGTACATATGCGGATTAGGAACGCGGTCAGGACTTATCAGACCATTGTCGCAGAAATTGTTGTCACTGGCATCAAAACGGTTGAAATCACCACCGTAAGCGTATATCATCTTACCGTTTTCGCCTGTCCAGCGACATGACTGATCAACGAAATCCCAGATGAAACCGCCCTGATATTTAGGATATTTGCGGATTAAATCCCAATACTCTTTGAAACCACCCTGCGAGTTTCCCATTGCGTGTGCATATTCGCATTGTATCAACGGTTTCCGGCTATTTTCATCGGCTGAGTATTTTTCACATGCGTTATATCTGTAATACATAGGACAGAAGATGTCTGTCTTTCCATCCTTGCCGGCTCTTTCATACTGTACAGGACGGCTTGAGTCCTCAGCTTTCACCCAATCGTATGCTGCCTCGAAGTTAGGTCCGTAACCGGCTTCGTTTCCCAATGACCAGAATATGATACTCGGATGATTGAAATTACGCTGTACGTTTCGTTTGTTGCGTTCGAGATGTGCCTTGCGGTATGAGTCTACTTTGGCAAGTGTGGTTTCACCGTAACCCATTCCGTGAGATTCGATGTTAGCTTCGGCTACCATATAGATACCGTATTTGTCGCAAAGCTCATACCAGTATGCATCGTCAGGATAGTGACAAGTACGGACTGCGTTGATATTAAATTTCTTCATTATCTGGATGTCCTGAAGCATGCGTTCGCGCGAAACGACATAACCTCCGTCCGGGTCCATTTCGTGACGGTTGGCTCCCTTGAACAATACAGGCTGACCATTGACGAGTACCTGTGCGTTCTTGATTTCCACTTTTCTGAATCCTACTTTTACAGGTACGACTTCTGTCACCTTAACGCCTTTCTTCACGCTGGCACGCAATGTATAAAGATAAGGTGTTTCGGCTGTCCATTTATTGGGGTTTTCAACCTCGAATTTTGTTCTGACATCTCCGCTGCCTTTCACTTCTTTGGAAGACACAACATTGTCCTGTGCATCGAGTAATTCCAGAGTTACATTGTTATTGCCTTTCATGCTGAGAACTACATCGAGTGTTCCGTTCTTATATTCACTGTCGAGGTCCGGAGTGATACGGATATCGTCTATACGGCTCTTGTTGCGGGTATAGAGATAACAGTCACGTCCCACTCCACTGTAGCGGAAGAAGTCCTGGTCTTCAAGATATGAGCCATCGCACCAACGGAATACCTGGAATGCTATGAGGTTCTTCTGTCCCGGTTTCAGATATTTGGTAATGTCAAACTCTGCCTCAAGCTTGCTGTCCTCGCTGTAACCTACAAACTTTCCGTTTACCCAGAGATACATGTTTGACGTAACAGAACCGAAATGAGCGATAATGTCCTTTCCTTTCCAGTCGGCAGGAACAACTATTTCCTTACGGTATGAACCTACATGGTTTTTCTCTACCGGAACATAAGGAGGATTGTTTTTGTACTGGTTGCGCCATGCATAGCCAATATTAACGTAGATAGGGTCGCCGTATCCGTTCAGTTCCCATACAGCAGGTACCTGGAAATCGGCCCAACCTTTGTCGTTATATCCTACACGGAAGAAGTCGGTAGGACGCTGGTCGGCGTTTTCTACCCAGAAGAATTTCCATGTGCCGTTCAAGGTCATGAAGTTTTCCGACTTTTCTTTCAAAGCTGTTTTTGATGCCTCAATGTTCTCGTATGCAAAGAAATTTGCATGCATAGGGGCACGGTTTACCTCGTTCACCTGAGGGTCCTGCCATTCCTTAAAGGTTTGGGCAGATGCCGCAAGCGAACATGCACACACCGTGCTGAATAATAATAGTTTTTTCATGGTAAAAATTTATGTTTTAAAAATTGTTTTTGCAAAAATACTGTTTACAGCTTTTGACAGCAGTATACAAAAAGTTCAATTTACTATAAAAAATCAGTCAACGACCCATTTTCTGTCATAAGGCAGAGTCAAATCAGGATTATAATCCATTTTATCTTTATCGGGAATCATCAATACATATTCCTTACTGTTCTTACATGGAAGTGATGTGTCGCGCAGCCAGGGGTTCAGATTTTTAAGAAGAGCATAGGTTGTGCCCTGACTCTTGGCGAAGCGGGCCAAATCAGTAATTGTCTCACTAACCGTCACTGTGCGATAATGGATTTGCGGATAAAGGTCGGACGATTTCAGTCTGAAACCAAACAATGTAGGGTCTGTGAATAATATTTTTGCCGCGAAGATACGGTAAATATAGCGTGCCGTTTCCTCTACGAGATAAAGGTCGAGAGTTTCGTCTGTATATTGTCTTTCCTGCTGCTGGGATATTCTTCCCTGACCGGCATTATAGGATGCTGCCACACTTATCCAGTCGCCAAACTTATTGTACGATTCACGCAGATACTCGCAGGCGGCATGTGTCGCTTTTACTATATTATATCGTTCGTCGACATGGGAATTGACTTCAAGCCCATACTCCTTGCCTGTGACAGGCATGAACTGCCATAGTCCTGCTGCTCCGGCACCGGAACGGGCCAACGGATTGCACGCGCTCTCGATAGCCATGAGGTATTTGAAATCTTCAGGTATTCCGTGTTCTTTCAATATAGGAACTATAACCGGAAAATATCTGTTGGCACGTTTTATGGTCTGAATAGAAGTGCTGTGCATATATGAGAAAGCCAACAGTTCGCGGTCCATGCGTTCGTGGCGGTCATAACGTGTAAGGTCTATTGTATCACCACAGAACACTACCCTACGTGGAACTTCCACACATGCATATCTTTCTTCCGGCCGGTCATTGGAAATGCCGTCTGCCCCTGTGCAATGAGCACTAATCAGGAACGGGGAGATGCACAGAATGAGCAGCATTACGGTGATGGCACGGAATTTATTCTTATTATATATCATTATATATGAGTTTGTTACGATAAACACAAATTAAAGAGTTGTCACTTTACCAATGATTCCAACGGGTGTCTGTTTCCCTTGATATTGGTCAGGAATGCTTTTGCAGAACCGAAATTGAGGTACATATCAAGACGTACGGGGAGGTGATTTCTGTCGTCGGTAATATAGAATGTTATCACTTCTTTCTCCTCTCCCTTCACGTATTCCACAAGCGAGAAGACCAGACAACGGAACTTCATGCCGTTCTCTGCCTCGTATACTTCTTTCCTTCTGTATATCAGAGTCTGTTTTTCAACTGCCACACCCGTTGCCATGGAGAATAATATCTTATCCCCCGGTTTATAGTCCTCGGCATTATACGAACGGGCCTGAAGAAGAATGCTAAGCATATCGTAGACACAAACAGGCAATTCCTGATAATTTTCTCTTTTCTTTCCAAAATTGACTGTACGATACTGGTCTACAATACATTTGCCGTTACGATAGCTGAACTTCACATCGTCTACACTGTATCTTTTTCCTTCGGCTGCTCCTTTTCTGAAATAAAGAGGTATAAGGTCTTCGGACGTTATACACGTGAGGGTATCACGCATTCGGAAGAACATATCTATCCTCCTGTTTGTGTACGACTCGAGGTCTGTCTGAAGACAGGTACGCCCGTTGTAATCGACTGTATCGACCGTCATTTTCGCCCATCCGGCATTTATCCATATAAACTTCCAGTTGAACTTAAGTTCATATGTCAACTCTTCGCCGGGCTTTATTGCATCATTGTATGCCCCGCATTGCGCCTTGACAACTGTACCCGTGAACATAGTCATGAGTAAACAGAAAATAATCTTTTTTATCATGATGTCAGTCCTAATTTTTTTGCACGTTCCTTGTTTCTGTCTTTTATTTTCTTTGCCTCTTCCGGTTTCTGCTTCTTTATCTCGTCAAGCTTCTGCCTGTCAAGAGGTACGGATTTCACATCCCAGTCTTCTTCGAACTCGAAGTTTGCTTTCATTTCCCATACCTTAGGGAAATAATATACTTCTTCCGGCTGGATTTTCTTATCATATACGCCTGTATCCCATTTTCCGTTGTTGTTGGAATCAATATACATTCTTATATAATATTTCGTATTAGGCTGGAGGAAATAGAAATCACAAGTATTGTTTTTCTTCAGTTTCTGTTGCCTTACCACGGCATCGCTGGAGTTCAAAAGCTGTACTATGGCATTGCCTTCCACACCTTTTATATTAAGATAGAGCGTTCCGTACTCCTCAAGGGTCTTTATCTTGACGGTATTTTCCACCTTGTTGGTATGCAGGCCATATATGCTTTTAATGGCTGTAGAGTCTATTCTCAGGCGGTATTCATTGCCCGGTTTCCAGTCGCTCAGGATATAATATCTGCGTGGGACCACACTATCCGAAACGAAGATAAAGCGTTCCTCATTCCATAGTGTATCTACCTTGACATCTACATGTATGGCTGCAGTATCAATACTCTGTACGGGTTCTTCAAAACTTATACAGATATTGCGGTTTATGTCCATGGAAGAAGGTGCGTCTACGTTCATCTTGAAGAACACTGTTTCGACGACATTCAGCGTATCGCCTTTCTTTCTTCTCTTCTTCATCTCCTTTTCCTTCTTTTCCATTTCCTCCTTAGCCATGGCAAGACGTTTTTCCTTGCTAAGCTTATTCATCATATACAACGTATCTCTTTTCGGAACGAGATTTCCAAGAGTATCCGTATACAGATAATCCAACTGCAGGGTAAGGGTATCTCTTTCGCAAAGCACTGTATCCTTTATCCAGTATCTGATGGTATCGTTGTTCAATGAAGGTTCTATAATGAAGGCATCCTTTTCGTCGAAATCAAGCCCGGTTACGGTTGGCAGAGTATCGGCTTTCGCGCTGAAATAGAGAGAGAAACGGTTAAGCTGCTCTCTTTCGTTTTTTGCGAGATACTGCATTGTGGTTTCTTCCTTGAATGCTCTGAGAATTATATCATCGGGCATGAAATGAGTGTAATGCACTGTCTTGACTGTATCAATTTTGAGGGTATCTATGGCATTCCAGGTAGTATCCTGTCTGGTGGCTGGTTCCATAGAAGGTATAATGATAGAATCAGAATATGCTATTATTTCTGTCTTCGAATCGAACAGATAATTCTGATTTCCATCCTTAAGGGCGTAAATACGGTATTTACCGGGAGCTACCCCCTTGATAGAGAAACGACCGCGACTGTCGGTGCGCGAGATTCTGTCGAACGGAAGTTTCGTAAAAGCCGTGTCATTGAGGTTTTTATGCAGACCGACCTGTATGCCTTTTATAGGTTCCAGGTCCTGTGCATTGAGCACTGTTCCGGAAACCTCCATAGTATCGATGGTTTCGCCGGTAGAAAATGCATAGGCAAAATTTCCCATCGGATTGCCTTCATTATTGTCTACAATAGCATCGCCAAAATCTATGGTATAAGTAGTATTTGGTCTAAGAGTATCGAAAAACTCTACGAGAACCTTCTTTCCACTTGCCTTAACCTCAGGCATTTCAGTCTGCGGAGGAGAGATTATGACTTTTTCGGCCGCATTTTCTATCTTTATAAACTCATCGAACTCCATAGAAATCTTCTTACGTGTGTTGCCGGTGGAATTGGGTTCCGGCGTAGCACGCACGAACTTAGGTGGAGTTTCATCATATGGTCCACCGTCCGGAGTTCCGGTACTGGCACACGCATATAATATCAGGATTACGACTGCAAGCGGTAAGATATGTAGTGATGAGAATTTCATTTTCTGTAATGGATAGTTTTTGTTATATTATTCGTTCAGTTTCAACATGCTTTCTATATGCTCTCTATTATTGCTAAGACGCGGAATCTTGTGCTGGCCTCCTAATTTGCCTTTCTGTTTGAGCCAGTCATGGAAAAGATTCGGACGTGCTGTGATGATTTCCAGTTCCTGGAGGGTTATATCCTTATGTCTTTTAGCTTCATAATCGGAGTTTATGCTCTGTAATGCCTTATCGAGGACATGACGGAAATGTTCCACCGAATCAGGCTTCTTGCTGAACTCTATCAGCCACTGATGGCGACACTTGGCATTAGAATCCATAAAGACTGGGGCGGCTGAATATTCCAGCACCTGTGCTCCTGTCTCGCGACATGCTATCTGAAGTCCTTTTTCGGCATTGTCTACCATCAGTTCCTCGCCAAAAGCATTGATAAAATGTTTGGTACGGCCGGTTATAACGAATTTATAAGGATTCTTTTGTGTGAATTTCACTGTATCGCCGATGATGTATCTCCACAAGCCGCATGATGTACTGATTACCATGGCGTAATTCTTTCCTACTTCTACATCCCATAACGGAACGATTGAAGGATTCTCGTTTTCAAACTCATCCAACGGAATAAATTCATAGAATACATCATAGTCTATCATCAGCAGCATGGCCGGATCGGACAATGAACTCTGAAGACCGAAAAAGCCTTCGCTGGCATTATAGGTTTCCATATAATGCATCTTGGGTGAGGCTATCAGGTTTTTGTATTGTTCTCTGTAAGGTGTGAAGCATACGCCGCCATGGAAAAAGACTTCCAGATTAGGCCATACCTCATCAAGTGTAGAAGCACCTGTTTTCTCAAGTATCTTCTTTATTACAGCCAGCATCCATGAAGGGACACCGGAGATGTTGGTAATGTTCTTGTGAATAGTAGACGAAGCTATTTTCTCAACCTTCTCCTCAAATTCGCTCAACAAAGCTATTTCTTTGCTTGGGACACGAATCATATTGACCAAAGGATTGACATTCTGAATCAGTATGGCCGACAAGTCGCCAACCAGACTGTCCTTTACATTATAGTTAGGAGAGTGACTGCCTCCGAGAATGAGGCCTTTGCCTGAAAAGAAGTTACTCTTAGGATTCTCGCCGAGATATAATGCCACCGCATCAATACCTCCACGGTAATGAATATTCTTTAAGCCGTCCGGCGATACCGGAATGAACTTGCTCTTGTCGTTTGTAGTGCCTGAAGATTTGGCATACCATTTGACTGCACCTTGCCACAATACGTTCTTTTCTCCGTGGCGCATGCGGTCTACATAGTCCTTTACATCTTCATAAGTCTGTATTGGGAGTTTCCTGAATCCGGAATAACCGTTTAAGGAATTAAAATCGTATTTCTTGCCCCACTCTGTATCGGATGCGGCAGATACGAGTCTTTTCAGGACTTTATTCTGAATTTCTTCTGCATGCGAAGAATATCTTTCGATTTGTTTCCTACGCGGGGCAAATATTCTGTCAATCAATTGGGTTGAGTTCATATTGATTACATTTTTTTCAAATTCTTATCATTGCAAAGGTATGTTTTTTCTCTTTATATATATGATTGACATGATTATTTTTTTATTAAAAACGAGTAAATCTTGTTTTTTTAATAACTTTACATCACAATTAAATTGCATGGTTTATGAAAATAGGAATATTGACATCCGGTGGAGACTGTCCGGGTATAAACGCAACTATACGAGGAGTGTGCAAAAGCGCACTCAACCATTACGGCATGGAAGTTTATGGTATTCATAACGGATTCAGAGGATTGATGGACGGGCATATCAACCGGCTTACCGAAGAATCCATTTCCGGTTTACTTACATTGGGCGGAACTATATTAGGTACTTCAAGGGAGAAGCCATTCAAAAAAGCTTCAGCGACACTAAACAATAACAAGCCATCGTTAATTCTTAAAACACTGAAAGACTATGGTATAGACTGCCTGGTATGTATAGGCGGAAACGGTACTCAGAAAACAGCTGCCAAGCTTATGGAAGTGGGAGTAAATGTCATAAGTATTCCGAAGACCATAGACAACGATGTGTGGGGAACGGATATTTCATTCGGATTCGACTCAGCAGTTTCCATAGCCGCAGACGCGATAGACAGGCTGCATTCAACGGCCAGTTCTCATCAAAGAGTAATGGTTATCGAAGTGATGGGGCACAAAGCCGGATGGCTGGCACTTTACTCCGGTATGGCCGGAGGAGGCGACATTATACTAATGCCTGAAATACCTTTCGACATACATAAAATAGGAGATACAATAATAAACCGTCTGAAAAAAGGGAAGCCATATTCTATTGTTGTCGTAGCCGAAGGTATAAACACTCCGGAAGGAAAGAAAGCTGCCCAGTATATAGCAGAAGAAATAGAATATGAAACGGGGTTTGAAACGCGCGAAACAGTACTCGGATATATACAGAGAGGCGGCAGTCCTACCGCATTTGACAGAAACTTGGCGACACTCATGGGCGGACATGCCGTAGAGCTTATCTCAAACGGACAATACGGAAGAATGGTTGCACTGCAAGGGAACAGAATAGATTCTATACCACTTTCTGAAACTGCCGGTAAATTACGCCTGGTGACAGAGGACCATGAATTAGTTGTACAGGGAAGACGAATGGGAATCTGTTTCGGATAGACTCCAAACCTTTAACATTATCATATGATGAACAGGAAATAAACGCCCGGTGAACGACAAATGTACAATCACCGGGCGCTTATATATTAGTTATACATATTCATCACCAAACTTCATTTCCACATCATTCACAAATTTGCGTATGGAGTTCTGGTCATCCTTCTTGCATATCAGGAGTACATTATCATGTTCGGCTACCAGATATCCCTGCAGCCCCTCGGCAACCACCAGCTTACCTTTAGGCATGTGTATGATATTCTCAGTGCAATCATATAATATCGAGTTACTGTTTAATATTACATTACTGTTGATATCTTTAGGCGACGCATCATATAAAGACTGCCATGTACCTACATCAGCCCATCCAAAATCACACATCTGGACATAGACATTATCAGCTTTCTCCATTATACTATAATCTATTGAGATATTAGGGCAAGCCGAAAAGTCAGGAGCATCACACTCAAGGCGCGGACATACCTCTGTCATGTTTTCATGGAAAGCATTCATGATAGTAGTGACATGCCATATGAATATTCCGGAGTTCCAATAGAATTCATTTCCTTCTACAAACACCTTTGCAAACTCCAGGGCAGGTTTCTCTATAAAGGTCTTAACCTTACAGAAATCTCCCTCTCTCTCCTCTTCATCAATCTGGATGTATCCGTAGCCCGTTTCAGGTCGTGTAGGCTTGATTCCCACATTCACGAGTTTGCCGGAAGATGATGCAAAATCAAGTCCTTTCAGAATAGAGGAGCGGAATTTGTCGATATTAAGAATCAACTGGTCCGACGGCATCACTACGATAGTAGCATCCGGATTTGCTTTCTGTATCAGATATGATGCATATGCAAGTACAGGAGCTGTATTACGCCTTTCTTCCTCAATTATAATCTGTCGGTCCTCAAGCTCAGGGAGAATGCCTTTCACTATGTCCTTATAATCAATATATGTAGTGATGTATATATTCTCCGCCGGAACAAGTCCCTTACACCTGTCGAATGTTATACGCAAGAGAGTTTCGCCCGTACCGAAGAAATCAAGAAACTGTTTTGGCAACTGTTTCCTGCTATAAGGCCAGAATCTTCGCCCCATTCCGCCTGCCATAATTATGCAGTAGTAGTTATTGTTCATGATAATATAGTTTGTGTTATTTTTACTATGCTAATATAAGGATTATTTTATAAAACCGGAGTTTAATTGTTTCTAAATAGTGTTAGACATAAAAAATATTACATTTTTTCTTCAAAACCTATTGTAGATATGAAAATTATGTTTACCTTTGCAACGCAAAAGAAAAACAGACAAGCCCAGATGGCGGAATCGGTAGACGCGCTGGTCTCAAACACCAGTGGAGTAACATCCATCCCGGTTCGACCCCGGGTCTGGGTACGATAAAAGAGTTGAATATTCAACTCTTTTTTTTGTATATACACCTCAAAAAAATGCCATATTTTTCACCTATTGACACATATTTGCTTACATTTGCGAAATAAACTCCAAAAAACACATTTATGAACAATATAATAAAATCGGTAAATCTGATTTATTATTCACCAACCGGCACATCAAGAAAAATTGCGCGTGCAATTGGTGACGGATTAAAGGTAAATGGCCTTACCGAATCGGATATAACTTTCAAGAGCAACGAAATAAACGTTTTTCAAGAAAACTCACTGACGGTATTCGTTGCCCCGGTATACGGCGGACGCATTCCACCTCTGTTTCTCGAACGCATAGGAGAAATAAACGGAAACGGTGCCATTTGCGCAATAGCAGTAGTATACGGAAACCGTCATTATGACGATGCCCTGCTTGAACTTAAGAACGAAGTTTCAAAAAGAGGCTTTCGCCCAATAGCAGCAGCTACATTTATAGGCGAACACAGTTTCAGCAGAGAGAATATGCCTGTTGCAGCAGGAAGACCTGACCATTATGACATAGGCATGGCCGAACATTTCGGGAAAGAGGTTATAGACAAAATAAACACTGTTGCCAATCCGGGAGAGCTGTATGTTCCCGGAAATTTCCCATACAAAGAGATAAAGCCCAAACAGCCTGTAGCACCACAGAGCACAGATGCATGTTGTTCGTGCGGAATGTGTATACCAGTATGCCCTACGCATGCAATATCCATGGATGGTGAAAACAATATAATTACAGATGCCGATGCCTGCACACTGTGCTGTGCCTGTGTGAAAGTATGTCCTAATGGAGCAAGAATATTCGACACTCCATTTACAAAGTTTCTGTACGAAAATTTCAGCGAAAGAAAGAATCCGGAATTCTATTTCTGACAGACCGGAAATACCCCATTTTTAAACGCTTCGTCGTTTAAATCAAAATGCTTCGTCGTTTTGACTTAAATGACGAAGCGTTTTTTCCGGATATAGAAAACGGGTCGTACCCACATTGTGAATACGGCCCGTTTTGCTTGAATTTCCGTGCAGCAAGTAATAATTACTTACGCAAGCCAAGCTCTTTAACGATAGCACGATATCTTTCGATGTCGCGGTCCTTAAGGTAGTTAAGTAAAGCACGACGCTTACCTACCAAATTTGTAAGAGCTCTTTCAGTACTATAATCTTTTCTGTTGAGCTTCATGTGCTCAGTCAGGTGAGAAATACGGTATGAAAACAATGCTATCTGCGATTCAGCTGATCCAGTATCAGTGTTAGACTTTCCGTACTTTTCAAAGATTTCTTGTTTTTTAGCTGCGTCTAAATACATAATTTTGACTGTTTTTAAAATGTATAAATTTGATTTGCG
>CALUJF010000013.1 GCA_944320855.1 uncultured Phocaeicola sp. | reverse complement strand
AAAGAAAGGATTTTACCGTGGCAAAAGACAGCGAAGTAGTAATGACCCCCATGATGAAACAGTTTTTCGACCTGAAGGCAAAGCATCCTGATGCTATCATGCTTTTCAGATGCGGAGACTTTTATGAAACATATTCGGAAGATGCGGTGGCAGCATCCGAGATTCTGGGCATTACCCTTACAAAGAGGGCCAACGGACAGAACAAGACTATCGAGATGGCGGGATTTCCTCACCATGCTCTTGATACATATCTGCCGAAGCTTATCAGGGCAGGACGACGTGTGGCCATCTGCGACCAGTTAGAAGACCCAAAGACTACAAAAAAACTGGTGAAACGCGGTATAACTGAGCTTGTTACACCGGGTGTGGCCATTGGCGACAATATTCTTTCTTATAAAGAGAACAACTTCCTGGCTGCCGTTCATTTCGGAAAGACAGCTTGTGGTGTGGCTTTTCTTGATATTTCCACAGGCGAGTTTATGACTGCCGAAGGAAAACTTGATTATATCGACAAACTTCTAAATAACTTTGCTCCTAAGGAAGTGCTTTTCGAACGTGGAAAGAAACCTATGTTTGAAGGCAACTTCGGTACCAAATTCTTTACTTTCGAACTTGACGACTGGGTTTTCACAGAGACCTCGGCTGTGAAGAAACTGCTCAAACATTTCGAAACCAAGAACCTGAAAGGTTTCGGAGTGGAACATCTGAAGAATGGTGTGATAGCTTCGGGAGCTATACTTCAGTATCTCGAGATGACTCAGCATGAGCATGTAGGGCATATCACATCGCTGTCGCGCATCGAAGAAGAGAAGTATGTGCGTATAGACAAGTTTACTGCCCGCAGTCTGGAACTTATGGGAAGTATGAATGATGGTGGAACGAGTCTGCTCGACGTGATAGACCATACCATCAGTCCGATGGGTGCACGTATGCTGAAACGCTGGATTATATTCCCTCTGAAGGATGTGCAGCCTATCAACAGAAGACTTGATGTGGTGGAATACTTCTTCCGTCATCCTGATTTTAAAGAAGAAGTTGAGGACTGTCTTCATAGAATAGGTGATTTGGAGCGTATCGTGTCGAAAGCTGCTGTGGGCAGAATCTCTCCACGAGAGGTTGTGCAGCTGAAAGTGGCTTTGCAGGCTATTGAACCTATCAAGATGGCTTGTCTGGAGGCTGATAACGAGAGTCTTCGCAGGATAGGCGAACAGCTCAATCTCTGTGTATCAATCCGCGACAAAATAGCAAAAGAGATAAAGAACGACCCTCCCCTGCTGATAAACAAGGGTGGTGTGATAGCCGACGGTGTGTCCGAAGAGCTGGACGAACTTAGAAGTATCGCATACTCAGGAAAAGATTATCTGCTGCATATACAGCAGAGAGAAAGCGAGCTTACGGGAATTCCAAGTCTGAAGATTGCTTATAACAACGTGTTCGGATATTATATAGAGGTTCGTAACGCACATAAGGATAAAGTGCCTGCCGAGTGGATTAGAAAGCAGACTCTTGTGAATGCCGAAAGATATATCACTCAGGAACTAAAGGAATACGAAGAGAAAATCCTTGGGGCAGAGGACAAGATTCTTACCCTTGAGACACGTATTTATAACGAGCTGGTAATGTCGTTGGCTGAGTTTATTCCTGCCATACAGATAAATGCCACTCAGATAGCTGTTCTTGACTGTCTGCTTTCGTTTGCATCGGCTGCGAAGGCAAACGGTTATATCCGTCCGGTTATATCGGAGGATGAAGTTCTGGATATCCGCCAGGGAAGACATCCGGTGATAGAGAAACAGCTTCCTTTGGACGAGAAATACATTGCAAATGATGTTTATCTTGACACTGAGAAACAGCAGATTATCATAATAACCGGTCCTAACATGGCGGGTAAGTCGGCTTTGCTAAGACAGACAGCCCTTATCACGCTTATGGCTCAGATAGGCTGTTTTGTGCCTGCCGAGAGTGCACATATAGGTATCGTGGACAAGATATTCACCCGTGTGGGAGCGAGCGATAATATCTCTGTGGGAGAATCTACATTTATGGTCGAGATGAACGAGGCTGCCGATATCCTGAACAATCTTTCGCAGCGCAGTCTGGTGCTGTTCGACGAGCTTGGACGCGGTACGTCTACATACGACGGTATATCAATAGCATGGGCTATAGTAGAGCATATACACGAGAATCCTAAGGCAAAGGCGCGTACTCTGTTTGCAACCCACTATCATGAGTTGAACGAGATGGAGCATACCTACAGCCGCATAAAAAACTATAATGTATCTGTCAAGGAAGTTGATAATAAAGTGATTTTTCTTCGTAAACTGGAACGTGGAGGCAGCGAACACTCATTCGGTATTCATGTGGCTAAGATGGCCGGTATGCCTAAGTCTATAGTGAAACGTGCAGACGAAATTCTCGCCCTTCTGGAGAAAGAAAACCGCCAGGGTTCTATATCAGGAAAGGAAAAGGAGATAACCTCGGAATTAAAGAAAAAGAAAGGGGCTTCATCGTCGTCAACATCAGACGGTATTCAGCTGAACTTCTTCCAGCTTGACGACCCCGTATTAAGCCAAATAAGGGATGAAATTATCAATTTGGATATCAATAATCTCACCCCTGTTGAAGCTTTGAACAAATTAAATGAAATAAAGAAAATTCTTAATTGATGAAATTCTTGGCTCTCACGCTTGTCATTTCCGGATTTGCCGGAGTTGACTGGCGTGTGCAGTAGTCAAACTCGTAGCTCTTTTCGCCGCTGAATGAGTTCCAGATAAGTTTAAGCTTTACGGTTTCGCCGTTAGTGTCAGGAAGCTGGTCGAGCTTGAATGCTACAAGTCCGTCGGCAAGATGTCCGTTCACATCGCCATAAGCATTGTGACGGAATTCCACTTCGTACTTATTTTCAGGATTGTTTGTCGGAACCAAGTTTACGAAATGTTTTGTACCTGTGTTTCCCCATGCAGTACTGAAACGTAATGTCAGATATCCGTCCTCGGAAACTGTCATCCAGCTGTTCATGATTTCTATCGGGTCATTACCGTAAACTTCGTCATTCTCCTCTTCATCCTCAAATCTTTCTGCTATAGGTTTGGTCAGGATACTGTCTATCCAGTTGATATGTACAGCCTTGCTGAATCCGTTAGCCGGGTCCTCAGTTTCATCGAAGTTCACCAATGCTCTTACTTCTTTCTCTCCGAATGGTGATTTTGTTACATTAACCGGGAGCAGTGTAGTTTTATCGTCAAGTTGCAGGAAGAAAGTATCGTTTGCATCAGTCTTTACTGTCACCAGTGCATTAGGAAATAGAAGTGAATAGTCGTAGTCATCATCGTCTTTATTGCACGACTGTAGTGAAAATATTGCAACCGAAGCTACCAGAGCATGTCTTAGAATTGAACGTAATCTCATAATGATTTAATTTTTAACGTGTTAACTTTGAATGTTTGTCTGAATATTAAATGAATTAATATCAGATATCGTGCATCGCTGTATGTTAAAAATGCTCAATGTAGATACAATAAAAAAGCCCTCACTGAGAAGTGAAGGCTTAAGCGGTGCGTACGGGACTCGAACCCGTGACCCCATGCGTGACAGGCATGTATTCTAACCAACTGAACTAACGCACCAGTTATTTCTAACTGTTTATTTTTTTGTTGGCGGTGCGTACGGGACTCGAACCCGTGACCCCATGCGTGACAGGCATGTATTCTAACCAACTGAACTAACGCACCAATTATTTCGGCTTTTGAGTTGTTGTATTTCTCAATTGCGATGCAAAGGTACAACAATTTTCCGTATTTGCAATACTTTGTCCGTTTTTTTTCAAAAAAAAGTGATTATCACCTCAATATTTACCGGAATCAGGTATTTTTGAGGTGATAATCGTTGAATTATGGCTTTATTATTTAATCCTCTTGTATCCGTATTTTGCCAAATCGCCAAGCTCTTCTTCTATACGGAGCAGCTGGTTGTATTTGGCCATTCTGTCCGAGCGGCTCAATGAACCGGTCTTAATCTGTCCGCTGTTGGTTGCTACAGCGATATCAGCTATAGTAGCATCTTCAGTTTCTCCCGAGCGGTGTGAGGTCACAGAAGTATATCCGTGTCTGTGGGCCATTTCTATTGCGTCGAGTGTTTCGCTCAGCGAACCAATCTGATTAACCTTTATAAGGATTGAGTTTCCGCATCCCATTTCAATACCTTTTGAGAGGAATTCCACGTTAGTGACGAAGAGGTCGTCACCTACCAATTGGCATCTGTCACCGATTCTTTCTGTAAGCTTTTTCCATCCCTCCCAGTCGTTTTCGCTCATACCGTCTTCTATCGAGTCGATAGGATACTTGTTAATCAGCTCTTCAAGATAGTCTATCTGTTCGTCTGAAGTACGTTTCTTTCCTTTCTCTCCTTCGAAGATTGTGTAGTCGTACACTCCGTTCTTGTAGAATTCAGACGAAGCGCAGTCCATACCTATCATAATGTCTTTTCCCGGTTCGTAGCCGGCAGCCTTTATGGCAGCTATTATTGACTCGAGAGCATCTTCGGTACCATTGAGCGAAGGTGCGAAACCGCCTTCATCGCCTACTGCAGTGCTGAGTCCTCTGTCGTGTAGTACCTTTTTAAGTGCATGGAACACTTCTGCTCCCATTCTCAGCCCTTCGCGGAAAGATTCTGCTCCTACAGGGCGAATCATGAATTCTTGGAATGCTATAGGTGCGTCACTGTGCGAGCCACCGTTTATGATATTCATCATAGGAACAGGCAGAGTGTATGTGTTCACGCCACCAATATATCGGTATAGAGGAATATCAAGGTAGTTTGCCGCTGCTTTTGCTACTGCAAGCGATACTCCGAGAATAGCATTTGCTCCGAGTTTTGATTTTGTCTTTGTACCGTCCAGTTCAAGCATTTTGTTGTCTATGGCTCTCTGTTGCAGTACAGACCATCCTGTCAGGGCAGGTGCAATGACATTGTTCACGTTATATACAGCTTTCATGACTCCCTTTCCGCCGTATCTGCTCTTATCGTTGTCGCGCAGTTCGAGAGCCTCATTCTCACCTGTCGATGCTCCGGAAGGAACAGATGCTCTACCTGTGATGCCTGATTCCAGACGAACTTCTACCTCTACTGTCGGATTGCCGCGTGAATCTAAAATTTCACGTCCTTTGATTAATTCTATTCTCATAATCTTAAACTGTTTAAGTTGTTTTACATTCATCTACAAAGATGGAAAACTCCATCCTGATTTGCAATACCTAAAAATAGGTATTTTTATTGTGTTATAAAAAGAAAACAGGTTGCTGTGGCAAATGTAGGTACATTCTACCAAGGCAACCTGTGTATCTATATTTATAAGGAACTGTTATCAATAGTTGTTTTTCTTAACTTCGAAGTAAGCCTGTGGGTGAAGGCATGCAGGGCATATTTCAGGAGCCTCTGTACCTACGTGTACATAACCGCAGTTACGGCACTGCCATACAGTTTCAACGTCTTTCTTGAATACCTTGCCTTCTTCGATATTCTTAACGAAAGCTCTGTATCTTTCTTCGTGTCCCTTTTCAGCAACAGCGATTTCGCGATACATTTTTGCGATTGCAGGGAAGCCTTCTTCGTCTGCGATGTCAGCAAAACGAGGATAGTCCAAAGTCCATTCTTCGTTTTCGCCTGCGGCAGCAGCCTTAAGGTTTTCGAGTGTAGTACCTATTACACCTGCAGGATAGCTTGCTGTGATTTCTACCATTCCGCCTTCCAACCATTTGAACATACGTTTTGCGTGTTCCTTTTCCTGGTCTGCTGTTTCAGTGAAGATAGCGGAAATCTGTTCGTAACCTTCTTTCTTTGCTACACTTGCAAAGTAAGTGTAACGCATTCTTGCCTGTGATTCACCTGCGAATGAGATTGCCAAATTCTTTTCTGTTCTTGTTCCTTTGATGCTTTTTTCCATAATTGTAGTTATTTTGTTGGGTTTGACTTCTTGTTTTATTTTCACATTGCAAATGTAATATATTTATTCAAATTTGTAATCATTACAATTTTTAATTTATAATCTTTTAAGTTTTTACTGCTAAATCATAATTTATATAGCTGTAAAAGTATGTTATATGACAGAAAAGACGTAATTTTGCAAAAAAATATTTATAAATAGAAACAATATTGATTTATGAAAGGGATTGAATTTCATCCTAAACTGTTTTCTACATTAAAGAATTACAGTAAGTCAGACTTTATGACTGATTTGATGGCGGGTATAATCGTAGGTATTGTAGCCTTGCCGTTGGCTATTGCGTTTGGTATTGCTTCCGGTGTTACACCAGAGAAGGGTATTATTACGGCTATTGTTTCCGGATTTATTATTTCGTTCCTTGGTGGCAGCAAGGTGCAGATTGGCGGTCCTACGGGCGCATTTATTGTTATCATCTATGGAATCATCCAGCAATACGGATTGAGTGGACTTATGGTTGCCACCATGATGGCCGGAGTCTTGCTTATATTATTAGGTGTATTCAAGTTGGGTACTGTGATAAAGTTTATCCCCTATCCTATTATTATAGGTTTTACGAGCGGTATTGCCGTGACAATCTTTACTACGCAGATAGCCGATATCTTCGGTCTCGATTTCAGGGGTGAGAAAATTCCGGGCGATTTCATCGGAAAATGGATGCTTTATTTCAAACATTTCGATACTGTGAACTGGTGGAATGCCTTAGTGAGTGTAGTCAGTGTATTTATCATTGCCATAACTCCTAAGTTCTCGAAGAAGGTTCCGGGTTCCCTTGTAGCTATCATTTTAGTGACAGTGGGTGTATATTTCCTGAAACAATATGCCGGAATTACCTGTATAGATACTATAGGCGACAGTTTCAGCATCAAGGCCGAGCTTCCTTCGGCTGCAGTTCCGTCTATAAACTGGGAGGCTATTCAGAGTCTTTTCCCTGTAGCTATAACCATTGCAGTACTTGGAGCCATAGAGTCACTTCTTTCGGCAGCTGTGGCCGATGGTGTGATTGGCGACAGACACGATTCCAACACTGAGCTTATAGCCCAGGGTGTTGCCAATGTGGTATCTCCTATTTTCGGCGGTATTCCTGCAACAGGTGCCATAGCTCGTACGATGACCAATATCAATAACGGAGGAAAATCTCCGGTATCTGGTATTGTACATGCGGTAGTTCTTCTGCTGATACTTCTGTTCCTTATGCCGCTTGCACAGTATATTCCTATGGCATGTCTTGCCGGAGTATTGGTGATAGTATCATATAATATGAGTGGATGGAGAGTGTTTATGGGATTGCTTAAGAACCCTAAATCAGACGTGACAGTCCTGCTCATTACATTCTTCCTTACAGTGATATTCGATTTGACAGTTGCCATCGAAGTGGGATTGGTTATAGCCTGCGTACTGTTTATGAAACGTGTGATGGAAACAACTCAGATTTCTGTTATCAAGAATGAACTTGACCCAAACAACGAATCTGATATGGAGGTACACGAAGAGCATCTTATCATCCCTGAAGGAGTAGAGGTGTACGAGATTAACGGCCCTTATTTCTTCGGTATAGCTACCAAATTTGAGGATATGATGGCACAGTTGGGTGACAGACCGAAGATTCGTATCATCCGTATGCGTAAGGTACCTTTCATCGATTCTACAGGTATTCACAACCTTACTACACTTTGCCATATGTCGCAGAAGGAGAATATACATATCATTCTGTCCGGTGTAAATGACAATGTGCATAAGACACTTGAGAAATCAGGATTCTATGAACTTCTTGGCAAAGAGAACATTTGTAGCAATATCAATGAAGCTCTTGCGGTAGCCACAAAAGAGATGGAAGAATTCAATAGAAAATAATGCTTTTAACAATTAACATAAATGCTCCGTGTTGTTAACAAACATGGAGCATTTTCTTTATTTATTAAACTATGTTATAAAACACGGTTTTTTCACTGAAATACTTGCAGATTACCGAAAAGTCCGTACCTTTGTACTGTGTTTTTCATAGTATTAGATTTTAAGGTTAACAAAGGTTGGAGTACAGCGGTACTCCTTTTTTTATGTCCATACGTTTCGTACTGAAATAACAATATAGTTCTAATAAGGTTATAACACAAAAAAGCCTCAAGAACTATATTTCCTGAGGCTTTTTTGTGTTGGACTACCAGGATTCGAACCTGGACAAACAGAACCAAAACCTGTTGTGCTACCATTACACCATAGTCCAAACTTTATTGCTTTCTTCCGAAATGCGTGGCAAAGATACTATCTTTTTACGTTATCTTCCAAATTTTATATGAGTTTTTTCTTTCCATAGAGCCATATTTATGGCCGGAAAACTCATAAAATTAAACGCTTCGTCATTTGATGTAAAACGACAAAGCGTTTAAACTAAAATGACGAAGTGTTCTGAGTAAAGCCTTTTAAAGTTATAAAATGCTTAATAAATCATACTCTTTTATATAATCTGGTTCTTGTTTCTGTGGCTTCTACATTCTTGCCGCTACCAACGTTTTTCTCATACATTTCGGAGTACTCGTAGCCACAATTCCTGCATTTGCAGATTCGTTTATAGGTTAGCGTTCCTAATGTTTCGCTGTAATGTGTAGTCACATCTTTCCTTTTGAAATCCGGTCCTCCGAAGAAGTTTCCGGTTTCTCTTAGCTCTCCCTTTTTGGTAGATGACCATCTGTATGTATTAACATCATTCTTTACAAGCAGTGAACCGGCTTCCAAAGTATATTTGCCACATACCGGACAGTCTATTTCACTGACACTTCTCATTTCCTCCAGTCTGGTGGATTTGGTGTCATATTCATTTACATTTCCGCAGCATGTACATTTTTCATAATAATGGGTGCGTATGTACAATTTCTCCTGTGCCTTTTCCTGTGGCTCATACATGCCTTCTTTCCAAGTTGAACCCACATCTGATATTACATCTTTCTTATACTGATAGTCTGTTTCTGTCACATCTATACAGTTCATTCTGCGACATTTACTGCATCTTACGGAGGCTGGTGCAAGCATGCCGATAAATACAGATGTATATACAAGGTAAGAAATTACAGAAAGAGCAGCCCATACCCATATATTATTATAGTAGTACAGCAGGGCAATGGCGAACAATATCATGATTGGCATTAACGAATATGCCAAAATATATATCAGATAGTTAGGTATTTGGGGAATTTTGCATAACTTATACAATATAGGATATAATGAATAGAATATTCCTCCCAAAATTATAACAACCACAAAAGGACACGCAAAACAGTCAAAGATAAACCATAATATTGACGACATTATTTCTCCAAAAAACTCAGGCTCATAATCGTTCTCCTGTGTAAAACGCTGGAACTTAATAAACAGATTTAACGATGCAATCTTGTCATAATAAGGGATGTGTGTATAAAGATTTGTATATGGAGAGTCCCAGATTCCTGTCTGTATAACTCTTTCATTCTTGTCATAAACCAAGGCTACCCCTTTGGTACGCTCTGCACCATTGAACAATACAATCTGCGGAAATACCATTATGCGTTTTTCCTTGTCAAGAAAAGAATAATCGCCGGCTTCGGCAATAATATCTTTCAGAAGTTCACCGTTCAGGTCTTTCCTGTTGTACACATACCGGAACTGATGGTTCAGGATTCTCAATTCCTCTGGATAGGAACTTACGTTTCTGACAAGAATTGCAAAACGGTTTCCTTTTTCGTCATCCACTATAATCTTGTTTTTGTCGAACAGATACCCTGCTACAGGTTTTAGTTTTGCATCAGGGGAATAGAATACATTGTTCTCATACAGCTTATATCCTTCTCCTTTATCAAAAATCATATAGCTGCGTATAGTGTCACCCTTCAGCTGTATATAGCTTCTGTCTTTCTCGAATGTCAGGTCCGGCTGATAAAAGACATAGAAAAGTATGAGTAACCAGCTTGCTATACTGAAAATCAGATTAAGCTCTGCACTCTGTGTGCGTATATAATTCCTTGTTTCCAGATATTTTTCCATAAGTGTAAGTATTTGATTATAATTCAATAACTCTTGCTTTCACGTTCTTGAACTGTGGCATAGCTTCTCCTATTCCGGCATTTATATATGTCGGGTCGCACACAGTATAGATCTGTCCGTTGAGGCTTACATAATCACCTTTATTGTATGACGGTAGTTTTACGGCTGTTGCAAGGTGGTTAGGGTAATACAACAGGACTACATCAAGGTTCAATACTTTTCTGACAAGATATGAAAACAGTATGGCCCTGTCTTCGCAATCCGAATAGTTATAATAGAACAGCTCATCGACGAATAGCGGACGTTCGTATCCGAACTGCTCTTCATCGGTTTTGTATTCGAACGCTGTTTGTACGAAATTTAGGATTATACCTGTTGCTTCTTCTTTTGACTTTCCGTCTGCCATCTGTCGCAATGTTGGCAGCAGTTTGTTTTCCAATGATGTGCTCATCGGTGTTTTGGCGTAGAGTTGCCAATCCATCATAGGGTAGTCATTATATAGTTTCATCAGATTGATGTCTACACTTGCCTTTATAGCCAAATCCGGATATTTTTTCGAAGCGAATATTTTTTCTTTTGACTCTTTGGCGAAATCATTTAACTGTATTCTTTCTGATATCTGCATTGAGCAGCTTTGTGACATAGGCGAGAAGTCGTGAGTGAATGTGTAGTATGAACCTTTTCCTCCATATTCTTCTATTATGTAGTATCTTTTGTTTCCTATTGTCAGATAGTTTTTCTTATATACGGTTTCCTTTATGGCAAGCAGCAGAAATAGGTCGGAGTTCTTTCTTGCTATTTTTACGTCGTATCCGCATTGTGCCAGAACGTATGCATGCATCAGAACGGCTTCGTTTCGTCCGCCTTCACCTTCTTTGTTCAGAGAGTAATAGCCGTAACAAAGTTTTCCTACCATTATTGCGAAAGTATAGTCGTTCAGCCTCATTCTCTCCCTGTGTATCAGGAAATTGTTGACAACCTCTTCCATTCTTCCGTCAGACAGTTCATTCCATGCCCTTCCTATCTCCTGTTCGTCGATGCTTCTCAGCTTGATACTTATGTCCTCCCTATCGCTGTATATTGTTACTTGTGCCCCATAAAAAGTTGAAGAGAACACGTTTTTGCATTCATCGTATGGAATTGTACCCGGTATGTTTAATGGTACTCTTTTTTCCGGTTTAGGAATCTTTGATATTTTGTCAATAGGAATCTTTACCGGTGGAATTTTCGGCTCGTTCCTGTCTTTGATGATAGGTCTTACCGGTTCAGGTTTTACCGGTGGTTCCAGTCCTTTGTAGTGTCGTATTGCGTTCCATCGCTGGGAGATAAGTTTTGCAAATTCACTGTTTCGTTTCTCACGATATTCTTCGAACTCTGTTTTTACCCTTTTTTTGTATTGCTCCAGTTCTGCTTTTCTTTTTTTCTTATACTCCTCCATAGAGATTTGTGCGCTAAGGTTTAGAGTGAAGAATGCAGAAATTATGATGATAAAGGATTGTATTCTCATAGTTGTAGGGTTTAATAAAAGCGAAAACAGCATAATCCGATATTGTGGTATAGGATTATGCTGGGATATTATTGACTATTTGTTAATAGATTGGAACGTTGCGGAATTCGATATAGTCTTTGATAAATGGATTGTTATTATCGTATGATTTAAATTTTAATTTTATTAGATTGAATTTGTTTATATTATTTGAAACACCCTGAACTACAACTTCACCATTTGTCTTTGTATTCTTTACTAATGGTGTACTAATATATCCTGATGTTGTTGTTTTGTTTGCAAATTTAATTGTAGTATTTGTGTTATCATAGTATGTCTCATCATCTACGATTTGTGAACCACTGTATAACGATTCAAGTTCTATCTTACTAACATCTGATTCCTTTTTATTTATTACATAAAATTTAAATATAACAGTACTTCCAGAACGTTTACAGCTTGTTATTCCAACTTCAATTTCAGGGTCGCAACTTTCAATTTCAGCACTTGAATAATCATCACTGGTTTCTCCATCACCGCCATCACCGTTTCCACCAGTTCCTTCGTCAGAAGTTGTATCTGCAGATATTGTTACTGAAACAGATTCTCCAGCTGCATTTATTATTAGTATGCAATTTCCTTGTCCGGTAAAAGAACTGTTCAGACTAAGTGCCACAGCCGTTTCCTTTCCTACACCGGTACTTCCTTGTTGTGGAGATACAGTGAGCCATGATGGAACATTTGTAATAGTCCAATCTATATTTCCAGAATTTCCTAAATTCTTTATATTAATTGTTGCAGTCTTTATTGATTTGGTAAATAAAACAATGTCCTTGTCTATACCTAATTTTGTATTCTGTGGTTTAGCTGATAGTGAGACGTCACCAATGGCTCTTTCACCGGCAACAACAGTTACATTCTTTACTGTAGAAGAATATCCGTCAGCTTGTACAGTAACTTTATATGAACCTGCTTCAAGGTCAACAAATTCGTATGATCCGTCATTACCTGTTACTGTTGATTTTCCTGTAGGAGTAAGTGTTACTCTTGCACCTTGTATAGGTTCAGAAGTATTACTGTTAACAACTACTCCATAAATATTGCCGAATGGATTTACTTCATCCTTGGCACACGAACTTAATAATACTATAGTAAACAATACTATAAGTGAATACAATTTTCTCATCTTTGTTTTATTTTTAAAGTTTATTTATTAGAAATACAATACATAGTTTCTCAGATAATTGAGCATGGCCCATAAAGCCATTGTTGCTGCGATACATACGAGAATGGCAATACCAAAAAACCATGCAAACCAATGTTGTGAATTGTCATCTTCGTATTCTTTATGTCCGTCGCTGTATTTATATACTGTGCGTACCGTCTGTGCACCGGCTATCATTCCGAATACACCTGCAATGATTCCGTTATGAATATTTCCACCTCCACGCTTTTCGCGTTTTTCAATAAGGAATACCGGAGTAAGGCTTGACAATATATATGCTCCTGTAGAAATAAGTGTTATTATTCCAAGTTGAGGAACAATAAAGCAGAATATAGCTCCTACTATTCCTCCCAACCATGCAAGAGGTTTTGAGCCGTCAAAAAATCTTTCTTCATTAGAGTTTATGACATCTGCAAATTCGTTTATATTTTCAATCATGTCTGCATCTGTAGGTTGCAATGCTATAGCTTGATCGAGCAGCATAGATGAGGCTTTTACCTGCTTCATTTTTGTAGGTTTACGCAACTCCTCACCTTCATCATTCTGACCTACCACAGTCCATGTATCGAATACCCCCGCAAGAAGCGTAAGAGCCTGATTGAATTCTTCCGGAGACATATCTTCAGGCTTGTTTTGTGCAATTCTTTCAGCCTTCATATCCTCTACTGTAAGAGGTTTCTTATATCTAATACCTTTGAACTTTATGTATATCATGTGTATAATCATTGCTATATATGCAACGAGTACCAATCCGGAAAGGATATCATTTATGATATTTTTTGTTTTCTGTTTGGTTACAGACGTATTATCCTTGATGATATTTATGGAAGCAAATAAAGGTTCGTCTCCCTCATTGTTTATTACGCTGAAAGAGAATTGTCCGTTGTTTAATACAGCTTTACATCTACCGGTGCTGTTGTCGACATTTTCCCTTCCACCTTGATATTTGAAGACAGCGGTATTTCCTTCTTTGCTTTCCAGTATCAATTCATATGTCTGTAATACGGTTTTATTTCCACTGGGTTCTATGGCTGATATTGTCATGAACCCGGTGTTTACACGGTGGTAATCATATGGATTTACAATGTTAGACTTTTCTGTGTTTAATTTCAGGTCTATAATCATATCTCCTTGTTGATTCTTACCTACCCATTCTCCATTCCATACGTCGTCTGTCTGTGCAGAAATATTACATATGAATAGTGAGACAAAAGCAATAACAGCATATAGTCTGTTAAGGCATTTTTTTATAACTTTGATTGTTGCCATAGATTTGATATTTAAAGATTAAAATCTCCATGATAATGAAACACCGCTGAAATCATTGCTTGCTACAGGTTGGATGACAGGATATCTATTCTTTTTTACTATAACTCTTTTGGCTCCAGGTGCAACTATTGCGTCAATAAGGTTATATACATACAATGCTGCTGCAGCTCCTATACAAATGTTTCTTACATTCTCAAAGTTGTCAGCTTTTGTATTATATTCTTTAAGATACTTAGGCTGTTCTTTCATTTTCTTTATATATGAACTTCTTAAGTTCTCTGTAGCAATAACTCCACCTATCAGAAGAACCTCACCCCCCATTATACATGCACCTTTTATTTTACTGCCTTTATATAACTGACCTACACCTGGTATTAATGACATAAAAAATCCTTTGGCTCCATATGATGAAGTTAATTTTATATCGTCATCATAGCTTCCTCCTGTGTAGTTTGTATCTGATACTGTATAAAGAATATAACAGATGAAATTTCCGTAGTCTGATTTTTCCCAATATTCATCTATTGCACGGGTTGTTAAAGTAATGTTTTTGTCATCTTCTGTACATTCCATTTGGAATGTTTGTACAGTGTTTTGGGTCCTTTTCCCGTTGATACGTTGTGCTTCGCTATTAACTTTTACAGAACTGCTTATTTTGATCCCTCTTTCATGTTCCAACTTTGTAGTCAGATTGACTAATGTACGTTGTCTGGCTTCTTCAAGTGAGGCACCACTACCAGATGCACTGATAAAAATGTATGAAGGAGAGATATTTTCCGGCAGCGAAGAAGTTAGCCAGCGTGGTTTTATTTTGTCAGAAACCGTTTTGGCTTCTATATCAAAACGGTTACTTAATAAAAGTATCAATAATAAGAATATATATCTAAACTTCATTACTGGATTATTTATTTAATTTTTGAGCACGGAATTTTTCAAGTTCTTCTTTATAACTATTTCTGAATGTTTCTGCTTCGAACTCCACTCCTAACTTTTCGTCTTCAGAAAGAGTTGCTGCCCCAGCTACTTTTTCAGCATCCGGTGAAGCAATTGCTATGCATACAGAACATTCATATGTACCGTCTGAAAGAGCGTATCTGTTTGAACAGATTATTTTACATCCTTCTACAACACTTTCTGCCATAGAAGTTACGTCTTGTTTGGTGTCGCCAGAACCAGTATTTACTCCATCTTTTTTGGTTTTACCTCTATAGCTTTTCATTACATTAGTAACAAGTGCTTCAATATCAGAAACCAATTGTGCTTTTGCATACAAAACAGCCTGCTGGCGGGCAAAATCGCGGTCTTCGTCTACAGCTGAGGCGTATGCTCTTAATTCACCGGCAGGAGCATTTAGTGATTGTTCTTCGCATTCATCGATTTCTTCTTTTACCTTAGTTACTTTTTTTGTTCCTGTATTACCTTTACCGGTATATTCAGGATAAGTAGCTACCGCTACCTTAGAACCTCCACAAGATGAAAATCCTAAACATAATAGTAGGCAAATGCTGCACGTAAAAATAAAAACTTTGTTCATAATTAAAATTTTAAAAGGTTTATATTATTGTTTTCAGATGTATGATATGTTTTTGCTTTTACGTTTATCAAAATTTTAAAATAAACTAATATCTTATAAAAAACTTGCCAGCAAAAATATCAAAATATAACTGATAAATCAAATAAAATAGGATAAAAATTATAATAAAAACAGATATAATAGGATTTTAAAAGGTATTTAAGTGGAAAAAAACGGCTAATTTTACTTTTATGGAAAAAAGTAATATCTATATTGGTGAAATTATATCGGACGTAATGTCTGAAAAGAAAATAACTAAGGCAGAACTTGCACGAAGACTAAATATACGGCCACAAAGTGTAGACTACCTGTTAGGTAGAAAAAGTATTGATACCGACACATTATATAATGTATCGGTAGCTTTGGATTATGACTTTGCTCAACTCTATTCTATAAAAAAAGAACAGACAAATTTGGATACAACAGGAAATAATGAAAAGAAGATTAATAAAGCTAAAATTGTAGTAGAACTCGAACTTGAGAAAGAAGATTTGGTACGATTAAATTTAAAGAAAAAAATCTCATCATTGTTAGATTAGCTTATTCTTTTTTATTTCCTGTGAAAGATGTGAAAGTAAAAATCACATAGTATTACAGCATATCATGATTATGCTTCTTAAGCACCCTGTGTGGCAGTTCCCCATGTCCTAAAAGTTCGATTGGGCATTGGAGTTTCTCCTCTATCCATTCGGCTGAAACTTCGCTTTGTGGATGATAGTCTAAAGTGCCGTTTACGCAGGCTATACTCTTGACGGTTTGAAGTACAGAACCTATGTCATGACTTACGAGAATGACAGTCCTTTGTTTGTTTATCTCTTCAAGCAGTGAGTATAGTCTGGCCTCGAAACGCTTGTCTATGTATGTGTTTGGCTCGTCCAGGATGATGGCTTTGGGATTAGAAACGATAGCTCTGCCCAATAAGGCTCTTTGCATCTGTCCGCCGCTCAGTTGCCCTATTGGCTTGTTTTCCATACCTTCAAGTCCCATCATTGAAATGGTTTCCTTCACTCTCTCATGGTGCTCTTTGGTGAATCTGCTGAACAGTGATTTCTGTCTGTTCAGTCCCGAAAGTATAACTTCGTAGACTGATATAGGGAACTTCTTGTCTATCGAGTTATATTGTGGCAGATAGCCTATTTCCAACTGTTCGACAGGCATTTCATTGTCATAGAATGTGATTTTCCCTTCCGATGGTTTCAGAAGTCCTAATATGACCTTCATGAGAGTAGTCTTTCCACCACCGTTCGGCCCTATGATGCCTAAGAAATCCTTCTCGGATATTTCGAGGTTTATGTCGTGAAGGACGGTCTTCCGGTCGTAACCGGCAGACAGGTTTTCTATCTTAATTATGCTGTTGTTCATTTATTTCCGGTTGTATTCTATTTTGTACACAGTGCCTTGGCGGTGTTTGTCATTTCTTCTGTCCAGTTATAATTCAGAGGGTTTACCGGAATGACTTTCACACCAAGCTCCTTGGCTATTGTTTCTGCATTGCGCATATCGAATTCCTGCTGTACGAATATCACTTTAGCGTTCTTCTCCCTGCACAGTTTTATCAGCGACTGCAGATGTGCCGGCGAGGGTTCTTTTCCGCCTTCTTCTATGCTTATCTGCTCCAGACCATAATCCCTTGCAAAGTATGTCAGTGCAGGATGGTAGATAAGGAAGGTTTTCTCGGCTTCGGCTATTATGTTTCTTATCTTATTGTCGGTCCTTTCAATAATCTCCGTAATACTGTCAAGCTTATGCTGATAATAGTCAGAATTCCGGCTGTCTATTTCCTCCAATGCATTGCAGATATTGTTGGCTATTATTTTGGCATTCTCCGTAGAGTTCCAGATGTGCGGTTCGATGCCGTGCGCATGTTTCTCCTCTCCATTATTGCCATGAGAGTGAGAACATTGCTGATGAATCAGGTTCACTCCGGCAGAAGTGTCGTAGAAAGGCAGTTCCGGAAAGTTTTCCTGCAGTTTGCTTATCCACGACTGTTCGAATCCGATGTATCCTATGCGAAGATAGGCGATGCTTTTGTTCAGATTCACCATTTGCTGTGGTGTAGGGTCATAAGTCTCTGGACTGCTGCCTTCGGGCACGATGCTTACTACGTTGAACTTGTCGCCTGCAATCGCTTCTGTAAAGTACCTTAGCGGTTCGATGGTGACAGTTATTGTAGGCTTGTCATTCTTCTCGGCGTTCCGGCATGACGATAGAGCTAAAAGCAGACATATTATAGGTAATAATGTTTTCATGTTACAGTTTGTTTGATAATTGTATTTTTAGAATATTTATTTCTGATTATACACATTTCGTTTTGTGTTAATGAATCAAAAACATATACATTTCGTTTTGGATTACATACTGAAATTATTCATCGGATGTCTTCTTTGTTCCTCTCAGTATCTCTCTTTTGCCTCCCGGAGGACCAAGCAGACGTTCTACTATGAAACCGGCTTCCTGAAGCATGCGTCTGACTACTCCTTTTGCGCAATATGTGGTCAGTATTCCGTCATCATTCAATACTTCATACAGATTGTTGAACAGTGTCTGGCTCCACATTTCCGGTTGTTTTTCCGGAGCGAAGGCATCAAAGTAGATAATGTCGTAGCCATTTCTGAAACGGTATTCCGTAAAATCGCCTTCTATCTTTTCGATAGTGAAATTTCCGGATATGGTTTGCGGTGAGTTCCATCCGGCGTTGTGGATAGAGTAAAACAGCTCGCTCTCCTCGGGTGCTATTAGCTCAGGATAGTCAAGAAGCTTTATAGTTTCCATATCTAAAGGATATTTTTCTATTGTGGTATAGAATATGCTTCTGTTGTCTTTTTTAGCTTCAAGCGATGTCAGGAAAGCATTCAGTCCTGTTCCGAACCCTATTTCGAGTATGCGTGGTGTCGGGGCTGATGAATGCTTCAGTCCCATATTGATGAATATGTGTTCCGATTCGGTAAGCGCTCCTTTCACAGAGTGGTAATGTTCGTCCAGTTCCGGAACGAACAGGGTATAGCTTCCGTCAGCTGTCTTTTCTATTTCCATAACTGTCATATTTTGTTATAAGGATATCAGTTTGAGGGTTGTAGCTACCAAGATGGCATATCTGGCCAGCTTGCCTATAGTCATGGATATGGCCACTATGACGGCATTGGCCCTCATAAGCCCGAGGACCACTAAGATGGCATCACCTATTACCGGCAGGAACGACAGGAATGCTATCCACGAACCCCTCCCCTTGATAAACCTTTCGGCTTTGTCCATCTGCTTTCTGCTGACTCCCAGATACTTTTCTATCCATTCCGTCTTACCCAAATGTCCTATCCAATAGCAGGTCAATCCGCCTAAGGCATTTCCGGCTGTAGTCGAGAGTGTGGACAGTATCGGGTCCAGTCCAAGTCCTATGCATGCCAAGAGTACAGCTTCAGAGCTGAACGGCAACACTGTTCCCGCCAGGAATGCCGATATGAACATTCCCCAATAACCCCATTCCGTAAGAAACTGAAGTACTGTATCCATATTCTTTAAAATCCAAAATTAAAAGCAAAGTGACTCATTATATTATATGCAGCCATCAATGCTGTTACAACAAACGACACTATCATAAAGATATAGGTGAATCTGTTGCCCTTCTGTATCATTATGTATCCGTACAGCAAGGTACACATGGTTATTATTATAGGCAGGACTGATTTCAGCATTACAGGCTGTGCCATTATCAGTACTGTTTCGTATATCCCTATAGTGTTTATTGCACTTATTATGATTCTGTTTTTTACCTTGTCGCTCTGTGATGTTATTATACTGTATATACCGCTTACGGCTGATAGCAGCAGGATGCATCCGGTAGTTATCAGATGCTGTAACGGTATATTTCTGTAATCGTCGATATTCCATTTCAGAATATTGTCAAACCATGTGGAAATCATCAGACTGCTGCCTGAATAGATTTCATATCCGGTTATAACCCAATATGGAGTACACAACCCTATTATTCCTGCAAAGAATGTCCGTATACTGAATGCCCTCAGTTGTGACATCGTTATGAACAACAATGGAGCAGAAAGTATTATTCCTGGCTTTATAAGACTTGCTATTGCCAGCCACAGGAACGCATGGAATATGTATGCAGAAGCGTTTTTCGATTCGTAACTTCTAAGAAGGCAGTAAAGGCTTCCCATGAAAAGCAGCAGAATCCAGCATTCCCCTTTGCCATATTCATGAAGGAACAATGATGCCGAATATATTACGGCAAATAAGGCAGAGGGCAATGATGAGCGGCTTCTTATGAGGGCAAACGATGTGTTTAGCTCTACCAGCAGGTATGTTACCAGACCTCCTATGAGGAAGGATACGGCTTCCATCTTGTCATTGAAACCAATTATCCACAGAATTACAGATAATATGATAGCTACCGGAAGTGTCAGTCTTCCGGTAGCTATATGATATTGAAAGCGGTTACGCATGATATATTATAAGTCGAAACCTATGTCTGAACGGAAATATTTCTTCTCGAACTGTATCTTGCCGGCATTCTGGAACGACATAGCCAGGGCTTCTTCCTTGTTCGCGCCGTAAGAGCTTACAGCGATGACACGTCCTCCGGCTGTAACGACCTGTCCGTCCTTAACAGCTGTTCCGGCATGGAATACAATACTTCCACCAGCCTTTGCATCTTCGATACCGCTCATTGGGAAACCTTTGTCGTATGCTTCAGGATAACCTCCTGATACCAGCATAACGCATACAGCCGAGCGAGGGTCTATCTCAAGAACACGCTGGTCGAGGTTGCCTTCTGCAACACCTTCGAGCAGGTCAACCAGGTCGCTCTTAATACGAAGCATCACACTTTCTGTTTCAGGGTCACCCATACGTACGTTGTATTCTATCACCATCGGTTCGCCCTTCACGTTGATAAGTCCGAAGAAGATGAATCCCTTATAGTCGATACCTTCTTCTGCAAGACCTTCTACTGTAGGACGTATGATACGGTCTTCCACCTTCTTCATCCATTCTGCATTTGCAAACGGAACAGGTGAAACAGAACCCATACCTCCTGTGTTAAGACCTTTGTCGCCTTCGCCGATACGTTTGTAGTCTTTTGCTTCAGGCAATATCTTGTAGTTCTTTCCGTCTGTAAGAACGAAAACAGAACATTCTATACCGCTAAGGAATTCTTCGATAACAACTGTGGCAGAAGCACTTCCGAACATACCGCCAAGCATTTCCTTCAGTTCCTTCTTAGCTTCTTCCAGTGTAGGGAGAATCAATACACCTTTTCCGGCACACAATCCGTCAGCCTTAAGTACGTATGGAGCTTCAAGAGTCTCAAGGAAAGCCAATCCTTCTTCAAGGTTTTCGGCTGTAATGCTCTTGTAGCCTGCTGTAGGGATATTGTGACGCTGCATAAATCCTTTTGCAAATTCCTTGCTTCCCTCAAGCACTGCACCGGCTTTAGAAGGGCCTATAACAGGGATTGATTTCAATGCTTCATCGTCGCGGAAAAAGTCATATACACCCTTTACCAATGGATCTTCCGGACCTACTACCACCATGTCAACCTTGTTTTCAACGACAAACTGTTTGATGGCATTAAAGTCGTCAGCCTTGATAGCTACATTTTCACCAACTTCGCGTGTTCCGGCATTTCCCGGAGCGATGTACAATTTCTCAACTTTTGAGCTTTGTGCAATTTTCCATGCCAGAGCATGTTCGCGGCCGCCTGAGCCAAGTAGTAAGAGTTTCATATTTTGAGTTTTTAAGTTTTAAAGTTCTTAATTAGTTGACAAGTTAACGAGGCTTCAATTCGGATGGAGAACCTTGTCAACTTGTAACTGATACCTTGTTACCTTCATTTTAAAAAGTCGTCAAAGTATCTCGAAATGTGTTCATGCAGATGGACTCTTTCTGTTCCAATCATGTTATGTCCTGATTCCGGATAAACGAAGAAGTCAGGATGTGTTCCTGCATCAATGCATGAACGCAGGAAGGTGTAGCTGTGTTGAGGAACGCATGTAGGGTCTTCACCACCGATTATAATCAGCAGTCGTCCTTTCAGGTTTCCTGCCTTCAGGTTCAGATTTGAGTTCTTGTATCCTTCAGGGTTTGTTTCCGGTGTGTCCATGTATCTTTCACCGTACATTACTTCGTAGTATTTCCAGTCGATAACCGGACCGCCGGCTACACCAACCTTGAATATCTCAGGATAAGTAAGCATAAGGTTTGTAGTCATGAATCCTCCGAAGCTCCATCCGTGTACCCCTATCCTGTTGGCATCAACGTATGGGAGCGACTGCAGCATCTTTGCTCCTTCCACCTGGTCTTTCATCTCTTCCACACCAAGCTGACGGAAAGTACAGTTTTCGAATTCAAGTCCGCGGTTGTCGCTGCCACGGCTGTCCACAGTAAGCATTACATATCCTTTCTGAGCCATATACAGGTCCCATCCGCGAGCGTCGTAGAAACGAGTGTTGTGTATCATCTGTGCGTGAGGACCGCCATACACGTAGATAATAGCAGGATATTTCTTGTTCGGGTCGAAATCAACAGGCTTGATAAGTCTGTAGTAAAGGTCAGTCTTACCGTCTGCAGCCTTGATTGTTCCCAAAGTTATCTCAGGCATATTGAATTTCTCAGGCATAGGGTCGCTCGATGTGAAGATAGTAACACCTTTCTTGCCGTTGGTAGGCAATATGCTTGTTTCGCCTGCTACGCTGAATGAAGTCATGTTGTCGATGATATAAGTACCACCGGCAGAGAGTTGTGCTCTGTGATTACCGTCCTCCTTACCAATCAGAGTACGTTTGCCGCTCTTTATGTTCAGGCTATAGACATTTGTCTGCAGAGGTGACACTTCAGTAGATGCGATAATGACTTCCTTCTTAGCTTCGTTGAAACCGAGAATGTCCTGTACCAGCCAGTCGCCTTTGGTGAGTTGTTTCACCTCTACATATTCCTTGTATTTGTTCATACCTTCTATCAGCTCCAATGTGACCGGACGAGGTTTCTTAGTGTCGAACAGATACAGATGGTTGAATCCGTCTCTCTGGCTCTGGTAGATGAATTTTGTTTCATCCCATGGAAGGAATGTCAGAGGATGCTGAGGTTCAACATATTTAGGATGAGATTCTTCGTACAGTACACCGATTTTCTTACCTGTTTCGGCATTGTACTTGACAAGTTGGGCATAGTTCTGGTCGCGGTTCACTTCTATCACATAGATGCTTTCCTCGTCCGGAGCCCATGATATGTTTGTGAAATATCTGTCAGTCGGGTCGCCTGCATCCAGATAGACTGTTTTTCCGCTTTCAGGGTTGTAGATACCTACGGTTACCTTATGGCTTGTCATACCTGCCATAGGATATTTGTCTGGTTCGAGAGTTGCTATACGTGTGGTAGTGTTTACCTGCGGATAGTCTGTCACCATGCTCTGGTCCATGCGATAGAAAGCAAGATATTTACCTTCTGGGCTCCAGAATGTACCTTTATAAATACCGAATTCATTACGGTGGACAGCCTGTCCGTAAACGATGTCGTGGATATCGTTACCGCCACATGCAGCTTTCTCAATGTCGATGTCAGGATTAACCTGCTTGTCAGCAATCTTCTCGGAGGCTATATGCAGATTGTCGCCCACTGTATATGCAACAGTCATGCTTTCCTTGCAGAAATCAATATTTGCAGCTCCCTTGTTTATTTTGATAACCGATTTGACAGCCTTATCTTCAAAGTCATAGACTATGATATTACCGTCGTGTGAGAGAAGTATTTCCTTTTCCTCTCCCCATGGCATTGAAGCCCCCATGAGCGAACGTATCTGCTTGATACCCTTGGTCTTTTCGTCAGCCTGAAGTGCAGAGTTCAACTCTTCTAAGGTAATGATAGTCTTTTCCTTGCCGTTCTTTTTGTCGATAGATACTATCTCTTCCACTCCTGTGCGGATACATACGTCGCCCCACCATTTCAAGCCTGACATTCTTTTCGGAATGAGGTTGAAATAGTTGTCACCTCCCGGTATTACATCCTGTAGGGTGAACGATGTCTTTTCCTGTGCCAGGATTCCTGTAGTAGGGATATTAAGTGCCATTATGCTCAATAGGGTTATGATTTTGTTCTTGAGAATCATGTTTTTCCTGTTACTTTATAGAATCGTTTTAAAAATATGAAACCTTGCAGGGTAAGTATTTTACCCTGCAAGGATATGTATTAATCAACGTTGTTTTCTTCCGTAGCCAACAAATCTTCCGGCTTGCGTCTGCTGTGCATATATCTTGGTGCAGGCGCAGCTTTAGGACGTCCGTCGTCTGTCGAAGGACGCGGAGTGCGTGGCTTGCTTTCGTCGCGGTATTTGAATTCGCTCTTTCTCTCGCGTGTGAATTCTTTGCCGTCGCCCGCTCTTCTTCCTCTGAATGCAGGTTTGGCATCACCGTCTTTACGCTCCATTCTTTCACCTTTGTCGTTACCGAAAGGTTTTCTGTCCTTGCGGTCGTCTTTTCCGAACTCAGGCTTCTCACTCCTTCTTCTTGGTCTTTCGCTTCTTTCTTCGCTCTTGGGCTTGAAGTTCTTGCCTTCCTCACCGCTTCTGAATGCCTTGAACTTGCCGTCGAACAGCTGATACTGGCGGAACTGACACTCCAAAGCACCGTTTATCAGGCGTATTTTCACGCTTGGCTTAAGTCCTATCTGGTCGAAACACTCATCGCGGTAGCTCAATATCCACGCATCGTTGCCTGTGAAAGCATGTTTCAGTCTTTCACCAATCATCTTGTACAGACCAAGCAGGTCGTCCGATGAGATTCTCTCACCGTAAGGAGGATTTGTTATGATGATGCTCTTTTCCTTAGGCTGTTCGAACTGCTGGAACGGCTGTATCTTCAGTACTATATCTCTGCTCAGACCGGCAGCCTTTACGTTGTGAGTGGCAATTTCGTTTGCCTTAGGATTGTTGTCGTAACCGTATATCTTGTGGTTGAATTCTTTTTCCTGCGAGTCGTCGTTATAGATTGAATCGAGAAGCTCGCGGTCGAAATCTTTCCATTTCTCGAATCCGAATTCTTTGCGGAACACACCCGGAGCGATGTTGCGTGCTATCAGTGCAGCCTCGATAGGAATAGTACCCGAACCGCACATAGGGTCAATAAGGTCGCATTCGCCTCTCCAACCTGTCATCAATATCATTCCGGCAGCGAGAACTTCGTTAAGCGGAGCTTCCACCTGTTCCTGACGGTAGCCGCGGCGGTGTAGAGATTCGCCCGAACTGTCGAGTGACAAAGTACACTGGTTTTCTGCGATGTGGATGTTGATACCCAAGTCAGGATTGTTGATGCGTACCGACGGACGGCTTCCTGTCTTCTCGCGGAAATAGTCTACAATGGCATCTTTCACCTTGTATGCAACGAACTTAGAGTGGCGGAATTCTTCCGAGAATACTACAGCATCTACGCTGAAGCTGCATGTATTGTCGATATACTCGCTCCATTCGATAGCCTTTACTGCATCGTAAACCTCGTCGGCCGAGTTGGCAGTGAAGTGTTTGATAGGCTTAAGGATGCGGATTGCAGTACGAAGGCAGAAGTTTGCCTTGTACATCATTGCCTTATCACCGGTGAAGGAAACCATACGGCGACCGATTTCGATGTTGCCGGCTCCCAATTCTGTGAGTTCTTGTGCCAATACTTCTTCCAGCCCCTGGAATGTTTTGGCGATAAGCTCGAATTCTTGATTCATGTTTGAAAAAAAATTACGTAATTTTGTTTTAGGGTACAAAATTACGTAATTTCAGCCGCTTAATCAATGTTTTAGCGGTGTTTCTTATAATAATTCTATAAAAGCGTCCACGTCTTCTTCGCGAGTGGCCCAATTAGTGACGAATCTCACCACAGTTTCCTTCTCGCCACGCGGTCCCCAAAGTTCGAATCCTACGTGTGGAGAAAGTCTGTCAATCTCTGTGTTTGGCATACATACGAACTGCTGGTTTGTAGGCGAGTCGATAAAAATCTTATATCCTTTGTCCTTGAAGGCCTGCTTCAGCTTCATTGCCATGCGGACAGCATGTCCGGCTATTTTCTCATACAGTCCGTCGGTGAACAGAGTCTCGAACTGAACACCCTGCAATCTTCCTTTTGCCAACAGTGCTCCATGCTGTTTTATCAGAGGGAAGAAATGAGGCAAGCGTTTAGGATTTGCAGCCACTACGGCCTCGCCAAAGAGGGCACCCACCTTTGTTCCCCCTATGTAGAACACATCACACAGCCTTGCAATATCTTTCAGAGTGACATCAGTTCCCTCTGCTGCCAGTCCGTAGCCAAGTCTTGCCCCGTCCATATACAGTGGAATATCCGCCTTACGGCATACACGGCTGATGTTTTCAAGCTCTTCGAGTGTGTATAGTGTTCCGTATTCCGTAGGATGAGAGATATAAACCATTCCCGGAGCAACCATATGTTCGTAAGTCTCGTCGCGGTAGAAATCGGATATATATTTCTCTATGTCCTCAGCCTTGATTTTGCCTTCGTATTGAGGCAGAGTAAGAACCTTATGTCCGGTAGCTTCTATAGCTCCCGATTCGTGAACGTTGATATGTGCGCTTTCGGCAGCCAGTACTCCTTCGTGATGTCTTAGCAGCGCATCTATCACCGTAGCATTGGTCTGTGTTCCTCCCACGAGGAAATGTACGGCAGCCTCCTGTTGTCCGCAAGCCTCTCTGATAAGCTGTTTTGCTCTCTGTGTATACTGGTCCGAGCCATATCCTGTGGTATGTTCAAGATTTGTTTCCACCAGTCGGCGCATCACTTCCGGGTGTGCCCCTTCCATATAGTCTGTGTAAAAGTATAGCATTGTTGTTTGGATTTATAATTCGGGTGCAAATATATGTATGATAAATGAATTATGATGTCGGAAGTGGTTAATAATGTTATTTTAATAAATTTCTATGATTTGCCTCCTCTAAAACTTTCATTTGCTGGATTGCAATTCGATTTAGTTTTATAAGTCTTTCTGATTGAGGAATACCTTCATTTATAAATACAGCATTTAAATTTTCCATGTTTGATAGACATATTAATTCATTTATGGTTGCATAATCTCTTATGTTTCCTTTTAATTCCGGATGTGAATCTCTCCATTGTTTAGCTGTTTGTCCGAATAGTGCAACATTAAGAACATCAGCCTCGTTGGCATATACAAATGAAATTTGCTGTTGACTTAATTCTTGTGGTATAAGGTTATGTTTTATTGCATCAGTATGAATGTGGTAGTTAATCTTGGATAATTCTCTTTTTGCTGTCCATCCAAATAATTTCTGCTTTTCCTCTTGTAGGCGTTGGTATTCCTTTACTAATAATAATTGAAAACGTGGACTAATCCACATTCCGAAATGATACGCTATATCTTTATGGGCGTATGTACCTCCATATCTACCTGCTTTTGCAACTATTCCGATAGCATTAGTACGTTCAATCCATGTTTTTACCGATAGTACAAAATTATTACTGCCGGCAGCATTTTTAATTGTACCGAATTCGGTATAATTAAAATTAGGATTATATAAAGCTTCCCATTCGCCAATATATTCAATAGTGCTTTTAAGGCTCATCCAACGGAATATTATATGTTCTTGCATTTGACTATGAGCCATATCTGTTAACGAGATATAATCTTCTTGTCCTTGTGAAAGAAGAGATATTTCTGCATTATCTATGTGGATAATTTGTTTTTTCATTTATAAAAGATTATAGTGGTTTTAATACGCATATATCTGAGTGATAGTTACAAAGATATTCATTTTAATTTTATCTATGATAATTGTATGCTATTAAATTTCTTGATGGTTTAAGAACTTATATATAAGCGATTATAAAAATATAAACACCTTTAAATATTCTGTAAATACAACTTATATATATGTAAATACAACTTGTATATTTATATATATAACTTGTATTTATAAAAACATAGATTGTATTTATAGAATATGAACAGGCATTTTCATCTTTTCAACAGAGTATATTGAACTTTTTAAGCCGATAAACCAAAAGTATCGGTGAAAAAAGCTACATTTGCCATATACGAGGGAAGCATCCATATAATCAACTAATATTTACAGCAAATGAATACAAATCCCGAACTTGAACTCGCCAACACCCTGATAGCACAGACCGGTACCAATATATTCCTTACAGGGAAAGCCGGAACAGGTAAGACTACGTTTCTGCGTTCCTTGGTCGAGAAGTCACCCAAGAGGATGATTATCCTTGCGCCGACAGGTATTGCCGCCATTAATGCCGGAGGAATGACCATACACTCTTTCTTCCAGCTTCCGTTTGCTCCATATATACCGGGTACGGCTTTCGGAGGAGATGCAAAATACCGTTTCCGATTCGGGAAAGAGAAACTGAACATCATGCGGAGCATAGACCTGCTGGTGATAGACGAGATTAGTATGGTACGTGCCGACCTGCTGGATGCCATAGACGATGTGCTTCGCCGTTTCAGACGTAACAGCAAGCCTTTCGGCGGCGTTCAGCTTCTCCTTATAGGCGACATACAGCAGCTTCCTCCCGTTGCAAAAAGCGATGAGTGGCAGATGCTTTCGGAATATTATGACTCGCCTTATTTCTTTTCAAGCCATGCCCTGCGCGAAACATCTTTCTGCACTATAGAACTGAAGCAAGTCTACCGCCAGAGTGACGCACGATTCCTCTCGCTTCTGAATGCCATAAGAGAGAACCGCTGTACAAACGAGATAATAAACACCTTGAACAGCAGATACACCCCTCGTATAAATCCGGGCGATGACGAAGGTTATATCCGCCTCACCACACATAATATTCAGGCACAGAGAATCAATCAGAAGAAATTGGATGAACTCCCTTCGCGGAGTTACAGATTCAAGGCAACTATAGAAGGCGATTTCCCTGACTATTCATACCCTACAGAGCTTGAACTGGAACTGAAGAAGGGTGCGCAGGTGATGTTTGTGAAAAACGACATTTCGGGTATGCACCGTTATGCCAACGGTTCTATAGGACGTATAACCAATATCTCGAACGAAGGGATAGAAGTTATGGTAAACGAAACCGGCACGAGAGTAAGTCTTGAGGAGGCAGAATGGGCAAATGCCAAATATCGTCTGGATGAAGAAACAAAAGAGATAGTAGAGGAAGTGGAGGGAACATTCAAACAGTATCCTCTGAAGCTGGCATGGGCGATAACGGTTCACAAAAGCCAGGGACTGACATTCGACAAGGCCATAATAGACGTATCGTCATCCTTTGCCCACGGACAGGCGTACGTGGCACTGAGCCGATGCCGTACCCTCGAAGGACTGATTCTCAGTTCTCCCATCTCTGCCGGTGCAGTGATAAGCGACAGGTTGATTGATGCTTTCACTGAAGAACAGCGTAAATTATCGCCTACCATAGAGCAGTGTTCGGCCATGCATAAAGCATATTTCACCGATTTGCTGAAACAGCTTTTCGGATTCAGGCAAATGGATATATCTCTGAATCATTATATCCGATTGGTGGATGAGCATCTGTACAGAACCTATCCCAAGCAGTTGGAGATGTACAAACGTGAGGCAGAGCGTTTCAAAAAGTCGATAACTGAGGTCAGTGCAAAATTTGAAAACCAGTATATGCGTATCGCATCACAGGCTGCCGATTGCGATACAGACACTGCCTTGCAGGACCGTATATTCAGTGCATCCCAATATTTTGCCGAAATGCTTAGGCCGCTTCAGGACCTGTTGGACGCTACTGACATTACGTCCGACAATAAAGAAATAAGAAAAAGATTAGAAACAGCCTTCGACGAGCTGACAGATGCCGTGAGAATAAAATCCGCTCTGATGGAACATGTACACGACCGGGGGGTTCACGTGCAGGATTTTCTCCGTAAGCGTGCCATACTCAGCATGGAGGAAGACAAGGCGGTGAAAAGCAAGAAACGTGAGAGAACTGAGAAACCGGATAAGAAAATCGCACAGGAGAGCAGCGATATTGGAAATATGGAACTTTATCGTGCATTGGTGGAATGGCGCAGAAAGAAGGCTGCAGAGCTTGGACTTCCGGCATATACCGTGCTCCAGCAGACGGCTATCATAGGATTGTCGAACCACCTGCCTAAGAACGAGCGTGAGCTTCTCCGCATAAAGTGTATAGGCAAGAAGACTATAGAGAAGTACGGCGATGATATAATGGAGATAGTGGAGAGGTTCAGATAATGGAAAAACGCACCAAAATAGGGGGTGATTTTTTAGGAAAACGCACCTTTTTAGGTACTATTTTTTAGGAAAAACGCACCTTTTTATCTGAAAAATAGTATCTTTGTATCACTAAATCAATGAATTATGCTTTTTAGGAAGATAGAGTCGAAAATACGTGACTATTTTGCTTCAAACATCAAAGAAGTAATGCTTATCGAGGGTGCAAGACAGATAGGCAAATCTTATATTGTCAGACACGTAGGTAAGTCAATGTTTGAGAACTACATTGAGATTAATTTTGAGAAAGACAAACAGGGTGACAGACTGTTTGCCAATGTAAATACCGTTGAGGATTTCTACATAGCACTTAGTGCCATAGCAGGAAATAAACTTAAAGAAAAAAGTAAGACCCTTATCTTTATAGATGAGATACAGGCATATGGACAGTTTCTTACTTTGGTGAAATTCTTGAAGGAAGATGGAAGATACACATATATAGCAAGCGGTTCATTGCTTGGTGTAGCTTTAAAAATGACATCATCGGTGCCGGTAGGAAGTTTGTTGATAGAACAAATGTACCCGATGGACTTTGAGGAATTCCTTATAGCCTGCGGCGTAGGTCAAGAAGCTATCAACTCATTCAGAGAACATTTTAATGAGGAAAAGTCTTTGAGTGTATCAATGCATAATAAACTTCTTGATTTATTTAAGAAATATCTTATTGTTGGAGGTTTACCGGAGGCTGTAGAAACTTTCGTAAATACATTGAATATTGTGAGTGTAAGAAAAATACATCAGAATGTTCATACTTTATATAAAATCGATGCGGCCAAGTATGAAGAAGATAATTCTAAAAGGTTGCAAATCAGACGAATCTATGATATGATTCCATCTAATCTTGAAAATAAGAAGAAAAGAATCATTTTCAAGGATATAGAAAACAAAAGTTGGAAAAGATATGACGACTATATCGAGGAATTCGAATATCTTATTTCGTCCGGTATTGCTCTGAATGTACAGGCTGTAAGTCAACCTACGTTTCCCATGATAGAATCTGCTGGAAAAAACCTTCTTAAATTATATCTAAATGATGTAGGTATGCTTTCATATATTTATTATGGAATGAATATTGATGCGATAACCAAAGATTCCAAGAGTATAAATTTGGGTTCTGTATATGAGACTGTGGTAGCACAGGAACTTAAAGCGCATGGATTCCCATTGTTCTATTATGACAATAAAAAGTTGGGAGAGGTTGATTTTCTCGTAGATGACATAAAAGATTTGACATCCATGCCTATTGAAGTGAAATCCGGAAAAGATTTTACAAATCATACCTCATTGGACAGGTTCATTTCTAACAAAGACTACAATGTAAAAAGGGCTTATGTCTTATCAAACGATAGAGAAGTAATCAAAAGAAATGGAATAACGTACTTACCAATATACTTTATAATGTTTTTTCAGAAAACTTCTGAGATTATCTCACACTTCTCACCTTTAGATGTTGATTTCTCATCACATGAAATGCAGTGAACGGTAAATGAACGCCTTGTGAACATAAAATGAATAATTTAAATGGCATTTAAGCAGTGATTAAACACCGTTTAAATGCCATTTAAATTAGCTGATGAATGTTGTTATTTTTCTATTGTTACATCTAAGGAACCACCATCTTGGAAACCTGATATTGTTACTCCACCGAAATTGATATTCTGACGTGCTACAGATACAGGCATATCATAGTATTTGTTTGATTCTATATTTAATGTTCCATGAGCTTGTTTACAAGGGAGTGTAGCACTATAATCAATAGGCAAATTACCATATGTACCTTTAATAAATATAGTTACGTTGTCTTCAATAGTTGATGTCTTAGTAGGGAATACCATGGCATACATATATGCAGTCTTGCCACTTTCTATATTTATACCGTTTGTTGTTGTTGCTTCACTTTCGTCTTTTGCAGTAACTTTTATTGTATAATTCTGATTTTCTGGTGATACACTATATTCAGGTGTTCCGTCTACTCCTACTACAACCTTATTACAGAATGGCCCTGTTATACCTACTTCGCTTAATGTAAACTCTTCCGTGTCATTATTCGTGATTTTAAATCTGTATACGGCAGGGAGAACTGCAAATTTCAGATTTGCTGTATTATTGTTTACAGTTCCAGAACCTGTCATAAAGACATACGGTTTAAGATGTTCTGTGGTAGACAGTGCAGTCTGTACATATCCGTCAGGAAGAGTAAATTCTACAGATGTAGAACTTTCTGTAGTTTTGATATGTGTATCACTGACAGGTGATACAGCCCAGATAATATCATCATTCTGATATTTATCTGATAAACCTGTGGTTATTTCAAGCGATGTTTTTCTCTTTTCTGTTTCGTGAGGAGTAACTTCAGTCGATGAATAAAGCTCACCATCTGTGAAACTAATCAGTCCTTCACCTCTTTTTACGAAAGATTTCATTTCATTTGTTGAGGCATCCCAAGTGTATGTAAGTGTATTGAGTTCATCATTTGCAATATCCCAGTGCGCACGCGATTTATTTTCCTCCATCTCTGCCGATAGTGAGATGTAATATCCTTCTTTATTGGAATCTCCAGGTTTCTGCGTATTGTCAGATGAATCAATATTTTCTGTGGAACATGATGCAGCGATAAATGATAATGCAGACATGCAAATTATTGATATATAACTTTGTTTTATCATAGTCTGTCTATTTAATTGTTACTATTCCAAAAAGATGTTCCGGGAAATCCTTCTCCGTATGTAATTTCATCTGTTTCTCCTGTTGCTCCAACGTCTGTAGTCGGACTACCGATACAAACCATCCCTTCCATTTCCAAATCATAGACTTTGCAACTTGGTGAGAGGTAATTTTCCTTATTTTCGCGGATTGAGTCAAAATTATTTTTTAATGTCTTCATAATATGATTTTAATTTGGGTTTCAAAAGTATATATTTTTTAATGTTTGACCAACTTTTTGATTAAGTTTCTTATAATTAGCGTATTACATGTGTATATAAGAACCGGCGGATGCCCGCCGGAACTGAATTTATTATACTGTAGTAATTATCGTCTTGCTAATTAATAGATAGACTTGCCTTCGTTGATTTTCTTCAATCTCAGCAATGCTTCCATATAATAATAGTCTGCATAGATGATAGAAGCATCTATCTCTGAGCCGGCAGGCCAGTGGCCTGTAGAGTGAAGCAATAGTGAATGGTTTGTTTCACCCGCTCTGTATTTATCAGAGTCAAGACTTGCAAGCATTTTCTCTGCCGCATTTTTATATTTCTCTGCCTGTTCGCCTGTATAGAATGTAGACAGTTCCAAGAGAGCTGAGGCTACTACACAAGCGGCAGAAGCATCGCGTGGAGCATTAGGAATGCCCGGTGCGCTGAAATCCCAATAAGGGATATAATCTTCCGGCAGACGGTCGAGGTAAACCTGGGCTACCTTTTCTGCAAAGTCGAGATACTTAGGCTCGCGGGTTTCGCGATAAACCACTGTATAGCCATAAATAGCCCATGCCTGACCACGTGCCCACATACTGTTGTCGGCATATCCCTGATGAGTGCAGCGGTTGATGCATTCACCTGTGATAGTATCGTAAACAGCCACGTGATATGATGTATAGTCTTCGCGGAACTGATTCTCCATAGTCTTGTCGGCGTGTGCCACTGCTATGTCGTACAGATTCTTGTTGCCTCCGTTCTTGGCAGCCCAGAACAGCATCTCGAGGTTTATCATATTGTCCATGATAGTGTTATGTCCGCCGAACATTTCTACGTTGCGTGGCCATGAAAGGATTGCTCCTACGGCAGGCTTGTAGAGAGTGGCAAGTGTGTCGGACACTGCAAGAATCACTTTCTTGTATTCTTCGTTTCCTGTCAGACGATAGCCGTTTCCATAGCTGCAGAACACTAGGAAACCGAGGTCATGGTCGTAGGCCGGTATTTCTGCAAGGAAGCCGAGCGAACGTGTAAACTTGTCTGCTTCTTTCTTTATGCTGTCATTGCCTGTAGCCTCGTAGTCATACCACAGTACTCCCGGCCAGAATCCGGCTGTCCATTCCTCCTTTGTTGCCTTGCGAAGATTCCATTTGGTTTCTCCCTGAAGGATATTGCGTGGCATCATTGTATAGTCCATACTGTCTGCCTGATGGAGGCTGCTGAGTGTTTTGTGTATCTGCACATCACAATAGTCTAATGTCTTGTCCACATCTATCTGTGATGCAGGTGTGGATGCACAGGCAGAAAGCATCATCAATCCTAAGCCTGCGATAATCTTGTTCACTTTCATCTTTATGTTTTTTTAAAATTTACGAGTTTACAAGTTGACAAGGTCAGCATCCGGATGGAGAGGCTTGTCGCCTCGTAACTGAAGCCTTGTCATCTTTTTTAATCTATTCTGAACCAGTCAGCATCTGCCCATCCGCGTTCTTTTCCGTGAGGAGTGACGCTGAACAGACCAACCTTTGCTCCTATCCACTTGCCCTGGCGTGCTGTAAACGCACTGCCTGCCTTGTGGAAACGGCGTCCGTCGGTGCTGTAGGAGAATGTACAGATTCCGCCTTTGTCTACCTGCACTCTCAGATAAATCTCTCTTTCATAGTTGGGATACAGTCCGGCTTCGAAGATATTGCTGCTGTCTAATATTCCTGCTACGGAAACAGATTCCGGAGAACCCTGTTCGGCATCGTGGCAAGTAACGTATTTAAGCAGGAATTTCTCGCCCGACTTTTCTACTCCCAGGTAGGCATAATCCCATCCCATGACTATGAGTCCTGACATCTGTCCGTCCGCCTTTGCCGATACTTTCAGTTTGGTTGTGGCGGTAAATTCCTCTGCCGGGAACTTCTGAAGAAGAAGATTGGGCACTTCCCAGAAATTCTTGAAGTCTTCGGACAACTGATATCCATAAAGTCGGATATATCCGAGGTCGGTAGTGAATCCGAAGAAATCGTGATAGTTGGCATGCCACTGCCATTGCAGACCGAGATGGCGGGAGTTGAACTCATCGCTCTCGGCAGGAGTTTCAATTACGTTTTTCCCTTCTGTGCGAGGCTTTCTGTAGGCAGTCACAGGGTCGCCGCATCCGTCGCCGTCATTATCAATACCGATAACAGGCCAGTCGGATTTCCATTCCATCGGGTTAAGGTGCAGCACTCTTCCGTAGGCTCCCTTGTCCTGAAAATGCAGGAACCATGATTCACCGGACGGAGTGTCTACCCATGCCCCCTGGTGCGGACCGTTTATATCTGTCTTGCCCTGAGCCATAACGATACGCGGCTCGTACGGACCGTAAAGACTTTTGGACCTCAGTACGAGCTGCCATCCTGTGGCAACTCCTCCTGCAGGTGCGAATATGTAGTAATACCCATTGCGTTTATAGAATTTTGCTCCCTCGATGGTGTGATTTGTACCGTCGTTGCCGTCGAACACCATTACCGGAGCTGAGACTATAGCTGTTCCTTCGCTGTTCATCTCGCACACGGTGATTATGCTGTTGAATCCGGCCCTGCTTCCGGCCCAGGCATGTGCAAGATAGACTTTGCCATCCTCATCCCAAAGCGGACACGGGTCAATCATACCTTTTCCGGCCTTGACAAGAACAGGCTTTTTCCATTCGCCGTAAATATCTTTTGTCTTTACCATAAAGATACCGAAATCAGGGTCGCCCCAGTAGATATAGAATTCACCGTTGTGATGACGTATTGAAGGTGCCCATACCCCTTTGCCGTGACGCGGAGATGCATAATAGTCGGCAGGTTCGACATCCTTTATGGCGTAGTTGATGATTCTCCAGTTTACCAGGTCTGTAGAGTGGAGTATCGGAAGTCCCGGTGTGCAGTTGAAACTGGAGGCAGTCATATAGAAATTGCCATCTACAGCGCATGCATCCGGGTCTGAATAGTCAGCATGAATAACCGGGTTTACATAAGTCCCGTCGCCCTGGTCGGACACCCAGACTTGAGATTTATACTGGGCATGCGACAACACGGCTAATGAAATAAAACCTATAAATAAAATAAACTTTCTCATCGTAATAATATCTTTTTTATGTGTAAGTCCGTCGAAATGAAAAACAATCCTTTTACCTGAAGAAAAATAAAACTAATACATTAACCAATTATCCTACAATCATTTATTAAAGGACTTACTTTACTAACAGTTTTCTGATATTAATACGAATGAGAAAGCTCTTATACCTAACCTAAAATCATGTTTTTTTATAATTTTTTTCCGTTGTATTTCTTATAGCCTTTCTGTGCAGCTTTATCTACAGGATACAGTCTTACGGCAGCACCACCTTTAGGCTTGAGTCCGAACTTTATGTCCTGCGAAGAATTTACAAGGAAATACGAGCATTTCACGTGTGTTTTTGTCTTCACAGCTTCGCCTCCGTCAGTGTAGATGCAAGCTAAATATGTCTTGTCCTTGTCAAGGAAAGAGAGGTCGAGCACTTCGTCCGAGCCGTCGTTGTTGGTAATCATACCCACAAACCATTCCTCGCCGTTGCGGCGTGCCATTGTGATATTCTTTCCCGGAGTACCATCGAGCACCTTCGATTCGTCGAACACGGTCTTAAGGTTCTCAAACCACTCTATCTCCTGTTCGCCACCGTAAAGTGCAGGTTTGTCATACCAGAAGATGGTCTGAAGCGGACTATACATAATCAGCGACAAAGCCAACTGGTGTGCGTGAGTATTTTTCAGACGGCGGTCGTAGTAGCAGATAGTATAATCGGCCGCACCGTTAATCATACGTGTGAAAGGCAGAATAGTGTTGTGAGTGGCATCCGGGAACTCCTCGTTGCCGTGAATACCTTCCTGAGTGAGCAGGTTAGGATATGTACGGCTGAAACCTGACGGACGGAATTCGTCGTGGATGTTCATCATCAGATTATTTTCGGCAGCCAGACGAACCATATCGTGCAACCATACAGCCCAGCGATGGCTGGCGTACTGTACGAAACCGGACTTCACTCCTACTACACCCCATTCCTTAAGCAGAGGGAAGAGTTCGCGCATCTGTTTCTGAAGAGCGTGCTGGTTTACATAAAGCCATACGCCTACACCTTTTTCTTTTCCATATTCGATTACCTTTTTCATGTCTACGTGAGGAACCACCTTTGTAGCATCACCGTCGTGCGAAGTACATGGCATATACCACTGCCAATCGAAAAGCATATAAGGTATGTTATGTTCGGCGCAGAAATCAATAGTGGCAAGTCCCGACTCTGTAGAGATGGCAGAACGCATAATCTTTCCCGGCTTAATCCATGAAGTATCTTTTATCTCGCATGGAGGATTAAGGTTTTCTATTATATAGTTATGCTCAAGGAGCTGTCCCGGTTTTTCGGCAGCCATCACAATCTTCCATGGAGTAGCATAGTATGTAACTATATCCACAGGGCTGTACATCACCGATTTCAGTGTGCTGCGTTTTTCTGCAGAAGCCTGATACTTGGTAAGACACCAGTCGTCTACATCGGCATCTGTCAGTGCAGCCCAAAGACCGTTTGGCAATTCAAGAGTCAAAGCTCTTTCCACCGGTTTTGTAAGGGCATTTACATCAAGATGCTCAAACCATCCCTGTGCCCACTGCTCGCTCCATGCCATAGTCCCGTCGGCAAAAGAATACTCAGTAAGGTCGCCCGTCACTTTATGGAATATTGCGTCCGGATGCTCTGGGAAGAAATAGCGGAAGGCCACACCCTCATCGTATGCTCTTACTTCTACGTTCAGACGGTATTTTGACTTGTCTTTTTTCGACATATATACCACTCCGGCATTATAATTGTCCTTCACTAAGCTGCGTTCGCCATACACCGGTGTCCATTCGCCGTTATGTCTGGAATATGAAACGGAGTCAATCACCATATTGTCCATCCAGCACTCCGGCTGCTGCAGGGTTCTCTTTCCAAGAGCCATTTCCCACACATAGTTGTCTACATGAAGTCCGGCCTTCGATTCTTTCAGGATGCTCTTATCCTTGAAATCGACAGTATAATATAGTCCGTTGGCACCCGAAACGTATGTCTTGCCATAAAACTTCACTTTATGCACGCCACCCGGAGAAGTCAGTTCCAACTGTGTGCTTTTCTCGGCATACGAAGCCGCAGTCACGGCAAATGCCATCAATGGTAGTAGTAATCCTTTCTTTATCATTTTATTGTATGTTTTTTATTAATAGTACGAATGAGGAGTGGAATACACTCAATGGGAAATAGATTTTTTTTTGTAATCGCCAAATTACCGAAAAAATTAACGCCAAATTACCGAATTTACAAAATATCGCTATATTTTGCCTATCGTCGCCCTGAGGATGGAACTTACGTCGTACCTGTAGGATGCTTGAAACCATAAACGGTTCATTGGGGATTCATTTTATGTTCATTTAGCGTTCATTTGGCGTTCATTAATAAAGTAATAAAAAAGGCAGCTGCCTTTAAGCTAAAAAGCTAAAGCAGCTGCCTGGGAAATTATATAGTTTGTCCTATTGTGAAAAGTCTATTAGAATGCGAAGACTGGGCGGACACGATTATAACTTGTGTTATCTGTTTTATCACGAGAAAGGAAAAGGAATTTAGCATATTGATTATTGCTGGTATTAGTTCCATAATTCATATCAATACACCACGCCTTTACATTTGTAGTTTTTGCATCAAAGCTTGTCTGTTCACATCCCCACCAACGTAGATTCCATTCTTTTTCTGTTATAGCCATTTCAGATCTTAAACTACCACCAACTCTTACAAATGTTGCATTTATCCTTTCTATAACAGCAGGAGCATCCTCGCCATTTTCGTCAAACTTAGGGCTGGAAGCTTGTTCTGAGCAGTTCTTTTCAGTGAATGCCTTGCTTTGGTCAGTTACTCCAATATTGTTTACAAATGCTGCAAACTGTCCCATCGAAGGCAGATACCAACCACTTGTAGTTTCCGGAATTGTTACATTATAGTTTTTTGCAGCAAAAAATGCCGGATGTGTTGTTTCATTATTGTTACTATTATTAGTTATTTCATTGGATAATGTATATCCGTCGAGATTATTTATCATTTTTAGGAAAGAAGCGTCTTTTGTTTCATTTGAGGTTGTAGTAATATCAAATGAATCATAATCAGCATCTGCTGTATTTGCATTTTTCCATTTAATAGGAGATGTTCCGGTATTATTCAAAGCCATTACATAACCAAATTTCCATCCTTTCCCCTGGTCTGTTTTACTTGTTGTTGTACTGAATACCACTCCTACACATCCAGCACTCGGAGGAGTTGAAAGGTCATTTTCATCTTGATTTCCATATGGATAAATGTTTCCATCTTCGTAGAAATAGTCACCTACTTCTATTGGTCTTACTACAACATTTTCAGAAATACCGCTATACTTAATATTCAAACACTTATATGTTCCTTCATTTGGTGTAACAGATTCAGAAGGGTCTGCATTTTCGGCTGTTGCCTTTGGGAAATATACAGGAGTATCGCCATCGTAGAAACAACCATTTACAGTTATATCTTCAGTTGCAGAAGCAGCAACAATACAACGATAAACGCCATCTGCAAATGTATATGGAGTAAATTTAGTATCATTAATTTCCAATTCTATTTTAGTAGGAACTGAATATTCATATCCATTTTCTTGGGCAGTAGTATATCTGCGTACAGGAATCTTAAGCTCTATCATTGACATTTTGTGAGCCATATTGAAGCTAATATTTCCTCCACGTACAACACTTGCAGCAGGAACTGTAACAGACATCAAATCCGCATTACGATATGCTTCTGCTGTTCCTTGATCTGCAGTCAGTTTTTCTGTAAATGTTTTTACAATATCACTTTCAGAAGTAGCAGTCAAGCCTTCTGTGTAAGGATAGTAAGCGATATAGTCTGCATCTTTATAGTAGTAAAGAGGAGAATTGTTTTCACCTATCCATGTGTTTTCACTACCAAGAGTCATTTTCATATTACTAACCAATGCCTGACCATCGCGGACAACAAATATACCGATAGCATCTCCTTCATCGAAAGAAGTTGTATATTCTGTATTTGTTACTCGTGACTCAGCATCAGACGAAACGAAATCGTTTGAATAAGCTATTACGTTAAGAGCGTCTTCGCTTGTTGTAGCTTCTGTGCCTAACTCGTCCTGAGTACATGCAGAGAATGAAGCAACCATGGCAAGAGCCATAATTGACGATTTAAAAATGTTTGTTTTCATAATTATTATTGTGTTTTTAAGTTATTATTCATATTTATTTTTTATTCTTCTATTGATTCTGAGCCAAATTGTTATTCTCTTGTTCCAGCCTCAACATTATCAGTACTACCAGTCCATGCAGAACCATTACCGTTGCCCGGAGAAACAGTGCTTGTTTCACCATCCACATTAGCATCTTCTCCATTCTGTTCCCAACTGTCTCCTTCTGCATCCGGACCTACTTCAGGAGTTTCAGCATCAACATCTGAAGAATCGCCTGTCCAGGCTGAAGAACCTGTACATACTACTGTCATTTTCGATGCATATACAGTTGCATTAAATGTATAATAGTAGCCTTTCTCTATCTTGAAAGGGTCTTCTATTGTTCCTTCGCGAACAACAGGGTTAGGATCGCCTTCTGTATATCTGCCATCGCTTAATTCTATCATTACTTTAACCTGATTAGCAGCAACCGACTGAGGTGCAACCAAGGCTTCGCGTGCCCCGTTTGTGGTAATGATTTCTCCATCTGCTATACCGGTAAAGCCGGACAGCATAACCTTTGAAGCATTCAGTGAAGCATCAACTTCTTCATCAAGTTCCACCTTGCAGATAATCTTAGCTCCGGCATGAGTGAAAGTAAGAACGGAATTTTCTTTGCTGATTGTCGTTTCGCATTCCAGGAAATCGCTTTTCTGAAAGTTTTCGGCAATACTCTGGTCTGCATAGACTACTACTTCCGGTTTCACTCCTTCATTGTAAGGATACCATGCACTGACTGTAGCGTCTTGTGCTGAAATCTCATTCCAGAAGAAAGGAGCATCGGATGTCATCTCGCCAGTAGCACTGACTGTGTACTTCTTCACTACATCACCAATTTTTACTGCAATGCTGTTGTCTGTAAGCCCTGCCCAGGAATTGTTTGTAGTCAGGCGTGTGGCTCCATTGTTTACGGCTGTGATAGAAGCTGTGAAAGATATCGCATCTTCATTCACATTGTCTGTACCGCCGGTTTCTACCTTATCGCACGAAAAGAGCAGAAAGGAGAAAGCCAAACATAAATACTTTGTAATTTTCATAGACATAATTTGTTAGTTTATCATATAATTCGGATAACGTTCCCGATTTACTCAATCGGGAACGATATTTTTTTTCAGGTTAATCTTTTGCAAACATCAAAGTTCCGTATCCAAGCTGGTCAAAACCGCCACTGTTTGGTCCATAGTCGCCTGCACCTCCATCGCTGTTGCCACGTGCAGTATTCTCACGCATAGTTTCTACCCACATATTTGAATAATAGCTTGTAAGACCGTAATCGGCAGACAGACGGCGAACTAATTCCCATGTAGGACGCACTGTACCGCGTGTCTCATTACCTGACTGGTGTTCCTCGTACGACATAGTTGGCCAGCTGTTGCCTGTACAGTTTTCGTAGTTGGTATATGGAAGGTCTGAAACATCATATTTGAATGATGAAAGATTCCATCCGTTGCTGTTTGAACCTGTTTCTACTGTTCCATAATTATATTTAGCCACATACTCGCACATAGCCCATGCACGGTTATTGTCGAAAGTAAACACATCTTCACCAACGTTTTTGGCCATCTGGCAGAAGGCTGCGAGAAGGCTTACGCATAGTGTGGCATGTCCTTGGTCACGTCCTGACTCCATACACTGGCCTATCAAAGCACCTTGGTTTTCCGGGTTAGGGTCTGCATATACGAAAGGTACCGCATTGTAGATGTTTCCACCTCCTGTACCGAACTTAAAGTACTGTATGGCTTCGTTTATCTTGAAGCTGTCGTCGGTCAGGATACCGATGGAAAGGATGGCTGTCATCTGTGCCAAATCCCAGTTTAGCCAGTAGTGGAGCGGACAGTCAACATTATCGTTATGGAATACCAGGAAGTTTGACGCAGTAGAATAGAACACATCTACCATCCAGTTTTTAAACTTTGTGAAATCGTCAGAACTCCACCCTTCATAGTCACGAAGTAATTCTCCGGCATTTGCCAACTGATATATCTGCATTGCGATAAGGTACTGGTTCGGGTCGAGAAGTTCATTTGCAGAGTTGACCAAATATCCTTGGCATGTATTGACCCATCCGTTTAATATTCCTACAGCCGCATCTGCAAACTGTCTGTCATCACTCAGTTTCCAGCGCAAGGCTAACTGATATACAGCCGCAGCATCACTCATAAGGTTGGTATAGTTGTTATGAATACCTTCATACCATTCATCGGCTACTCCGGCTTGCTGCCAACGTTCGTTTTTCGTTCCCCAGTTATTTGCATCAAGACGTGCCAACTTCTTAACAGGTTTTGAACTTTGAAGCTGATAAGTTTGTGCATAGTTGCTCTGCTGAAGATGCTTGTATGCGTCAGCCCAAGGAGCTTTTCCTTCTTCTATTTTTGATTTCACAAAGTCGAAATCAGCCTGAGTGTGGAGCATACATGGGTGATTGAGTTTTTCGGTATAGTCTTTCACCTCTTCCCATGAATCAATATCGTTTACTCCATGCTCTATTTCCGTGCATGAAATAAAGCTTGAGAAGGATAGGGCAAGAAGCCCTGTTCCTATGTAGTTATATAATTGTTTCATATAATATGTTTTTTTTGAGTTAATTAGTTAGGTAACGAGCTAATAAGTTGATATGGTTTGATAAACTTATTCAGCTTCATCTGTGGCATTTTCGCTTGCTACATAAGCTTCAAGTTCATCAAGGGTTTTGAATGAACGTACCCAATAGATGTCGTATTGATCGACTGTAGATGGATAGTCTGCTATGACAAACTTGAGCTGGTCTAAAGTAAATGTCTGGTTCCAGTCTTTTGGAGTAGTCTTATTATAATTGGCTTGCAAATCATAATATATGACATTGATTCCAGCCTGAAAACTTTCTTTATTCAAAACCTTGAATGCATTATTTGCATCCAACTTATCACCTTTCCCAAGATACTGGTCTCCGATTATCCTTGGATCCGAATTATTCCATAATTCCAATTTTATACAGCCGTTTGCATTGGAACCGGCTGTAAGATTTGCATTTATATTAATCTTGACAGCCAAGTATTGATACACAGACGGGGTTATCTTTGTCTGGGAAACTCCATTGCGAACAAATACCAAGTCACCTCTGCATTTACCTTTGTCTGTTTGTCCCATTTTTATGGTAGTTTTTCCATCCTTCAATTCGGAAACAGACGATTTATCGTTAGATTCCAGACTCCAAGGTGTTATTCCATTACCAAATGAATACCACAAACGTCCTTCGGCAACAGTAACAGTCTTAGTTCGTGTAATGCCATTATAAGTAGCAGTAAGTTCTGCAGTACCGCCTGTAGTAGTATTTACCTTAAGCTTTCCATCTTCTGTAATTGACACTACATTGCTGTTGCTGCTGCTCCATTTAAGCAGGTAAGGAGTTGCATTCCCCGGATTAAAGCTTATTACATCGGCAGTGTTCATATCTATTTCCTGACCATATCCTAATGCAGAAAGTTCTTTTATATCATCACCATCTTCATTAAATTCAAAGCTTTTTATCTCTACAATAGGTTTAACCTTAACCTGGAATGTATATGTAGCAGGATTGATACTGAAATCATCAGCTGTCACTTTGATAGTAGCTGTTCCAGCACCTACACCGGTGATAACACCTTCCTGATTGACAGTTACAATATCAGATGAACCACCCACAACTTCCCATTTATAACGCTTGAATGTCGCATCCTTAGGCAGAGCTGAAACTGTTACCTGATATGACTGGTTCTGCCAGATACCGCTTCCTTCGTTGTTTTCTTCATACAAGTAATTCTTTACATCTTCATCCATTTCTATCTCATCAATATACATGAAGCTATCAACCACCTTAAGCACGACTGCCGGTGTAGCACCCTGCGAACCGAACCCTATTTCAGGAGTAACGGAGATTACCGTTTCACCTGCCTTCTTTGTTATAAGATAGCCCATAGGAGTAATGGATGCTACTGTTTCATCAGACGATGTCCACACATAGTTTTTATTCAGAGCATCAGGCGAGCCTACTACGCAGTTCATCTGTATTTCCTGTCCCGGAAGCATAGACATAGACTGATCGCCTGTGTGATAGATAGTCTTTTCGATGGTAATCTCAGAAAGAAGATCCACCTTTTCAAGAGTTCCGTCAACATCATTATCCTTATCGCAAGACGCAAAACCGAGCGATGCGGCAATAAGGACAAGACCTGCAAATCTCATATATTTATTATTCATATCCTATTAGTTTTTTGTTATAAAATATATTATTCATCCCATCCCGGATTCTGTCCCAAATTTGGGTTAAGCTGAAGCTGGTCAGAAGGCAATGGATAAAGGTAATTCTTTGATGACCATGTACGTCCTGTTTCAATTATCAGACATCCATCCTTGTCTTTCTGATAAGATTCAGCATCAGCCCATTCTGTCCTAAATCCTCCTATCCACTGAATTCCAAGTATATCCTTAGGCATTTCCGTTTCGGCTGTTTTCCAGCGTTTCAGGTCGTCTATACGGAAGCCTTCGTTGTAGAGTTCCACAGTACGTTCGCGGCGGATTTCATCCCGCATATTCAGTTCGTGTTCAGTAACAAACTCGTTTGACAGTTTCGGCATCTCAGGATTTACACGCAAACGTACAAGATTTAGCGAGATATCCAAATCTTCATTGCTGATACCCTCATCGCGCTCATATACGGCCTCGGCATAGTTAAGAAGAACTTCCGCATAACGGATTATAGGATAGTCATAACCTTCCATATTATCCTTGACTCCACGTTCCGTTCCCCATTTCCTGTTTTGGTAGCCGCTGCCGGTAGCTGCGTTACATGTCCTTGCCCTGGTAAGGTCTGCATCGGTCCATGAAATCCTGCAGGTATTGTTTTCATTGTCCCAAAACTTCTCCCCGTGTTTTAGAAGGCAGTTTTTCATTCTGTTGTCACGGTTCTCGAACTCAGAAGTTGTTGTATTATAGCTGACAGTGTATTTTGACTTTCCTATAGGCAGCCCGTCGCTGCAAAGATACATATTCACGAACTTACGGTTAATGTACTGTACGTTAGCAAGACATCCGTGAGTGATATTGGTTCCAATAGGCGACAAAGTTTCGTCATGACGGCGATAGAAAATATATTCCTTATTGTCAGCTTTTGTAAGTCCTGCAGGATTGCACTGTACATTCTCAAGTATGAACATATACCTGTAAGAGTCTTCTCCCAATGCCGGAGAACTGAATAACTTGTAACGTTTGCTGTCGATAACCTTCTTTGCAGCTTCTGCAGCGATGCCAAGCAGCTGCTTTCCTCTTTCTTCATTATTGCGTGATTTCTGCCATGTTCCTTCATAAAGGGCTACTCTCGAAAGGAATGCATAAGCAGCATATTTTGTAAGTTTACCATCTTCTTCGGTGCTTACAGTTTCCGGCAGATCCGGAGCAGCTTCCTGAAGGTCTTGGATAATGAAATCCGCCACCTCGCTGCGGTCATTACGTTTTGCGTTCATTTCAGGTGAGTCGATGTCAAGTGGTTTCTTTGTGATAATAGCGTCGCCGTACAGCTGAAGCAGTTCGAAATAGCAATATGCACGGAAGAATTTCGCTTCTGCTACATATCTGCTGATAGATTCCGCCCCGGTATATGTTTCTGCATTTTGCAGTAACAGGTTTGTACGGCGTATATGCTCATATGCTCCTGTATAGTTGCCATCTGATGTAGGTACAGCATTATTTCCGTGGCTATAGTCGTTGAACGAAGAAGATGTCATCAGGTCTGAACGCCAGTCTGAATGAGGACCGTCGCTTACAGATGATGTGAAATCGCGTGTCCATCCATAAAAATTATTGGCAAAATACTCATAGTCGCTTGCCGTTTGCCACATATTGCCATCCGAAAGCTGATCTTGCGAGTCAAGGTCAAGACAAGAAGTAAAGCTTATGCCAACTGCGGCCAATATGAATAGTTGTTTATATAGTTTCATATTTTTGAGTTTTTGAGTTTGTAAGTTTATGAGTTTTTTAGTTACAAGTTGACGAGTTGACAAGTTGACGAGGTCTCCTAGTATCTGGTTCCTAGTATCTAGTCAACTTGTAACTGAAGCCTTGTTAACTATTAGAATGTAAGGTTTACTCCCACTGTCACTGTACGAACGAATGGATAACGTCCTGTACCGCTTACATTCATACTTGCTTCAGGGTCCCATCCGTCGGTGATTTTTGAGTATTCCCACAAGTCGGAACCAGTTACATACAGTCGCGCTGCATTGATAACCTTGGTCTTGGCAAGCATAGTTTCAGGGAAATTATAACCAAGCGTAACGCTCTTCAAACGGATGTATGAACCATCTTCCACAGCCCATGATGAAGCCTGATAGTTATAATCGTTTATTACATCCTTGTTAGTGTAAGTAGGATAATGCGCATTTGGTGTTTCAGGGCTCCATACGTTGCCTACAGATACGTTTGATGTATTCATATAAAGCGCACGCATAGGAATACGCCATGTAAGGTTTCCGTTGTTCTCGCCTGTACGGAAGATAGTACGCTGAGCCACACCCTGGAATACACATGAAAGGTCGAAATTATTCCATTCTATACCTCCGTTGAAAGAGAATGAAATCTTAGGGTCGTTTGAACCAAGGTAAACATAATCGTTATAGTCCAACTTACCGTCCTTGTTCACATCTTCAAACATATTGTCACCCACACGGATATCGTTAGTCAAACCGATAGTATTACCAGCCAGATAGCGGTAGAGGTATTTCATACGCTGTTCTTCGTTCTGAATCTTTCCTATGTAGCGCAAACCGAATACACTGTTCAGAGGATAGCCCTGCTGTTTGTCTTTGAAACCGCTTGAAAGAACAGTCACACCACCTATATCGATAAGTTTGTTTGTATTGTATGAGAATGTACCACCGATATGATAGCTTACTTCTCCTATTTTGTCAGACCATGTACCCTGGGCTTCGAAACCTTTAGCCTCGAACTTACCTGAGTTGGAATATCCGGCATTATCGCCAAGCACTCCAGGATAAGTAACAGTGATAAGCATATTGTTGTTGCGTTTCAGATAACCTTCCAAAGTACCAGAGAAACGTCCGTTGAACATTCTGAAGTCCAAACCGACGTTATAATTGTGGATTCTTTCCCACTGGCGTGAAGTCGATGCTATCTTACCGTTAGTATCGATAATTGTAGCTTTGTTTGGACCGAGAAGAACACCGCTCAACGATTTGAAGTTATAGTACTGAGAGCCTTCGTAACGGTCGATACCACTCTGGTTACCTACAACACCATACGACAGACGAAGCTTCAATTCATCAAGCCAATCTGCACCGTCCATAAAGTTTTCCTCAGAAATACGCCATCCGGCAGATACGCCATAGAAAGGTGCCCATCTTCCTTCCTTAAACTTGGAAGAACCGTCATAACGGAAGTTCACTTCTGCCAGATATTTTGAATTGTAGTTATAGTTGATACGTGAATAGTATGACAGAATAGCTTCATGCCATCTTGTTCCTTTACTATCTGTAAGCGAAATCTGTCCTGCCCCGTTTATGGTTTCCAATGAATTCTGTATATCCTTAACCTTCATACCATAATAATCGTATTGTGTCAGTTCGTATTGTGTACCGACCATGAAAGTAGTATTATGTCCGCCATCGAACTGCTTGTCGTAATTCAGATATCCCGAGAAGGAATAGAAGTCGCGACGCGAAGAAGTCTTTTCGTATGACGATTCTTCCTGTTTTGAAACAGTAGGCGATGTATTAACCTTTGTTCCGGCATAGTTATAAGATGTAATAGCCATCTTCTTTATGTCTCGGCTGGCATTTGAGGTATTATAGCCCACATTTGCCACAAGGTCAAGTCCCTTAGTAAGATTGAAAGTGAATTTCTCGCTTATGTTTACTTCCGAAACCTTCAGACGATTGTCGCCACCTAATTCGGCGTACCATACAGGCGACAGCCATGTACCCCATGAATAAGGTTTGCCGTCTATGGTAGTGGCAGGAAGTCCCGGCTGAGGATATGAACCTGTAAGAGTTTCGTTCAGTCTTGAAGGAGCCACCTGGTCCTGACGGTTATAAGCTATCACAGATTCCAGTTTGAACCAGTCGAAAAGCTGTATCTTGTTGGTCAGACGTATATTGTAACGCTGGTTATTGTTATTACCCCATTTAAGGTTACTGCCGTCATACATGTATCCCAACGACAAACGATACAAGTTTTTCTCCGTACCACCTGACAATGACAGGTCATGCTGTGTAGAGCCCGCGTTGCCAAACAACATATCATTCCAGTCAGTATCCATAAACACATAATCCATTACATCAGTATATCCTCCCACTATAGGATTCGGGGTAGTATCGAGGTCTATATATTTGCCTTCGTTTGCCAAAGCAAGTTGGGCATATTTTCTCCAGTTTTCATTCTTCGTATCGCCATCGTTCTCAAGTGTCTGAAGTACCGCATTCGCCCATTCATTCATTGTCATCAGCTCCGGCTGCAGTCCCACGAACTTGCCTGTATACGATGCGTTATATTCGATACGTGTCTTACCTTCCTTGGCCTGTTTTGTTGTAATGAGCACAACACCACCCGCAGCACGCGAACCATAGATAGCTGCCGAAGCATCCTTCAGGAAGTTGATGGACTGTATGTCCGACGGGTTAAGGTTTCTCAAAGCATTTGTACCTTCGTATGCCACACCGTCAATCACAATAAGCGGATCGGCACTGTTTGCCGACACGGCACCACGAAGTTTCATACCCCAGCTTTCATCACCGGGAGCTGAAGAGTTACGTGTAATAGTCACACCAGGCACCTGTCCCTGCATAGCCTGAAGAGGAGATGAAAGCGAGCCTTTGCCCTGAATCATCTTGTCAGTTACCACAGTCACTGCACCTGTCAGTGTTTCTTTCTTCTGCGCACCGTAACCGACAACTACAACTTCTTCCAGTACCTCAGTATCCTCCTGCATCACTATGTTTGCAAGAGTAGGGTCAGATGCTTTCAGTTCTAAAGTCTTATATCCGATATAAGAAATCACCAATACTGCATCTTTCGATGAAACATTCAACGTAAAATTACCGTCAATATCAGTAATCACACCATTAGTAGTTCCTTTTTCAAGGATACTTGCACCGATAACAGGAATGCCGTAGGCATCCACGATAGTACCTTTTACAGCTACCGACTGCATTACGCCATACGCATCATGATTCTCTGCAATCGCAGGAACAGCAGAAACGCTGCAGCATGCCGAAGCAATCAATGCTGAAAAAAAAGTCCTGGACGAGACCATCCGAAAAATTTTCTTCATACCAAATATCTGTTTTATTAAATACATTTTTTTATGTGTTCTCTGATTTCTTTCCTACCTATGAAAAGGTGATTCTCAACAGTACGCTTTGACAGACAAAGCTCCTTGGATATATCTTCTGACGACATATCCATAAACCTGTTCATATAGTATATACGTTCTCTTTGAGGTGGAAGCATGCGCATTATAGCCTTTTCGTGTTTTTCCAGGTCTTCGGCTATTATTGCACTCTCCGGCGAACGCACTACATTAGCAGCCGATTCCATCATATAGGAACAGATTTCCTGCTTCTTGTAGTAACGACGTAAATAGTCTGTAATAAGATTGTTGGTTATTGTAAAGACAAAACTCTTAATAGTATCTTCATGCAAAAGTTTGCCATACTCCATAAGGCGAACAAAAACATCCTGCACCAAATCTTCGGCATCATCACTGTTGCCTATTCTGTAGCTCACATATGCTATCAGATGAGAATGGTGAGTCTGAAACGCCTCCGCCACCAGATTGTAAGATTTATCGATACTGCCTTCCATACTATTTAATTTTATGGTTTTACGTTCATGTTACTGACGCAAAATTATGGAAGAAATACACATTCCGGAAATTTTTGATATGCTGATTAATCTCTGATAATGCGGTTAGACAGTGGAGTTAATTATATTGTTGTATATCAGCGAGTTATATATATTAAAATAATAGTATCACAAAATAAATTGAGACTGACACAATATTATGCTTTACCGTTCCTGCCGCCTGATTTTATGTTCTTGATATACTCGTTTGGAGTTATACCCGTTACCTTCTTGAACGACCTGAAGAATGATGCACGCGAACTGAATCCGCAATGTTCAGACAATGCTTCGAGAGTATATTTTGAGTACTTCTCTTTCTGTATGGCCGATTTGAACTCCTCTACTCTATACTCGTTGATATAGTCATAGTAAGTCTTCTGCATATATTGGTTAAACACGTACGACAATGCATGCGAAGAAGTATTTGCGACATTTGCCAGGTCGGCAATCTTCAGCGACTTGTTCGTGTAAAGTTTGTTTTTCGTCATCTCCTTGTCTAAAATCTTAATCAATCGCTTACATTCCTCATCAGACAATTTATAATTCTTGTACTTATCTTCATTCGTTTCCTGAAGATGTTCTGTTTCAGCTTCTGCTTCTGTCTGTTCGTCATTGCCCTGTTCCTCAGTATCATCTTCAACAGCATCTGCCGCATCAGGTTTCACCATTCTTTTTCTATAGATATATACTGATAGCAGGCAAATCACTATTACGCAAGCCGCTATTATCATACTATTGTTATCCTTAACACTGATATTCAGGGCAACTTGCGATTCAGGATACCCCGCCCTACGAATTTTCAATACCGTATTTTTCTTTATATTGTACAATGAAATTTCCGACACACCATGCATAGGCTTCCATCCGTGCGTATCGTCAATGCAATATTCATAAATCATATATGCAGGGTCGCTGTAAATAAGTCCGGAGAACAATATCCTCAGATTATTGGCACTATTGTCTATCTCAAGATTGTATGTATCCTGAGAAATTTTTATCATTTTATTAGTCTGTGATTTCCCGTTTACCGTAATATCTGTGATTTCAATCCTGTATGGATGTTTGTGCAGGCTGTTTATACCGTTGGAATCGAGATAGACAAGTCCTTTGGTATTGCCGAACCAGAATACACCTGATGAATCCCTGATTGAGATACAGTTAGTGAATATCGGGTCCGGAATTCCGTCAGTAAAATTATATGGAATCACATTATCGCAACTGTCCACTCTGTACAATCCGTTGTTAGTGGTAACAAAGACTCCTCCCACATTATCTTCCACAGCCGACAAAAGTTGCTTGTTATCGAATATCTGGGCAATATCCATGAAAGAGTATTCATCCATAAATATGTTTGTACGGAACACATCCCCCTTCTCAGGAAAGAAATACAGACTTCTGTCATGAGATTCATACACAGTCCTTATCTTCGCATCGTTTATATATCCATCCGGGAAAACATTGTTCCTGATAGCTCCAACAGAAGGTTCCCATAGGCACACCCCATTCTCTGTACATATCCATCCCTTTCCGGATGAATCGAAATATATTTCATAAACGTTTCCTTCAGGTATTTTTGAATGTGAAGATGTGAAATGATAGATTTGCTTACCATTATTGAAGCAATAAAGGCCCGATGACGTACCTATCCACAGATTTCCTTTACTGTCGGGGCGTATGGCAAATATATGACCGTTTCTGAACGTATCATCTTCAGCTGGGAAATCTGATACGGAAAGAGTGTTCGGATTAAGCATATACATACCTCCACCGTAAGTGCCGGCATAGAACATACCGTCGAAATAACATGTGGAAATAATCATATTGGCTCTTAACGCAGGCATATTGAACTGTTTTACAATATCCCTGTCCTCATCGATGAATACAAGACCGTCTCTCGAACCTATGAGCCTTTGATTCCCGTGGAAAGCCACAGTCCTTACCGGCATATCCCTCGTAGTAAATTTATCTTTCCATCTATATACTCCGAAAAGCCCACTCTGATATAAGGTATAATCTACACCTGACTGATACAATCCTATCCACATCAATCCGTCGCGGTCCACCAGTACGGAATACACCGAGTTAGAACGTATACCGTCTTTTCTGCCCGGAACATGACGATAGGATTTTATAATCTTCTGCTGTGAAACAGACACAAAATGCACACCGTTTCCGTCAGTACCCACATAGAGCAAGTCCTCGCCATCAGTAGACAGCGACGAAACCACACTGCATCCCACATCGACATACCCCTCGAAAGAATATGTACGCATGTTGAAACGCATAAGTCCGCGGTCCATTGTACCGAGGTACAGATAATCTCCAATGGAAGCTATATTATAAAAAGAGTTAGAAAGTCCTGTCGTTTTACATTCAAATCTTTCACATTTACCGGTAGAAGGCTTGAAACGCACCACACCGTTCATGGACGACAGCCATACATACGACGAATCATTAGATAAAACTATACCTGTCAGCTTATTTTCCGGAGAGAACAGATTGTTATTCAGCAATGTTTTCTTTACACCTTCCGGAGTGCTGACAAAGAGTCCTTCGTCCGTTGCTATAATAAGAGTGTCGGACGAAAAATAAGATATGGCATTTACCTTTACTGAAATCTCTTTTTGAAGGAAAGGAACAAACTTGTCTGTCTGGCAGTCCAAACGGAACAACCCTCCGCCAGTGCCGCACAATATCCCGTACCGGGAATTTTCAGTCATAGTATAAACACGTTTCCTGTTATAGTCCGGCTGACTGAAATCATATTTTTTAAGACGTACTCCGTCGAATCTCTCCAATGATGAGTTTGTACCGAACCATACAAAACCACGTGAATCCTTATATATGGAGTTTACTACGAGATCCGTCATCCCTTCAGGTATAGACAGACTTCTGAATGTTTCCTGAAAAGCATACAGCTGTGGCAATATGGCTAATGATAAATATAGGAGTAATATGTATCTCTAAATGCTCTTCATTATACATGCAGTTGTTAACAATGTAAATTTCAGAGCAAATATAGAAAAAAATATAATATTTTTTAGTCAAATCCTATAAATTTAGACAATAAGTTATCTGATAACACATTTATGTGTAACCTAATGAGCCTTAATCTGACTTAACAAAACTTACACTTTCCACATGAGGACCTATATATATACCTCCCATATCACCGGTATGATACCACTTCGGTTTTCCCGGCATTTCGTCATATATAAGTTCTCCATTGATTTTCAGATTCTCAAACCTTATATTCTTTATTCCACGTTCTTCATTATATCCTTCAATGATAGAAAGCTCTGCATTATCTCCGTTATATGAGATATTCCTGAAGAGAACATTCTCTATTCCCCTACCCGGCGATTTGCAATATTTCTTGTTATAGAAGATGCGCAGATTAAGCAGCTGCCCCTGTCTGAAATTCTCAATCCTTATATCCTCAAAACGAACATTGCGTATCAGATTATCATCACCGGCGTTTATAGCCATACATCCCTGATAATTAATCTGTTTTTCCTTATGGTCGAGTATATCTATATTGATGTAATTCAGATTTTCCAGTACTTCCGGTTCGTCTGGATTGCCATGAATGCCGATGAATATAGGATGAGCGACATCAGCCCAAAGAATTGAATTTTTCATTGTAACATTACTGCTTGGCCCCTCAAAGCCCAAACGAGTTCCATAAACTGTAGTACAGTCGTCCGAGTTACGACAGAATACCCCGTCGAAAGTAACGTTCCTGCTTGAAAACACATTCATTCCGTCACCCCATCCATAATAGCTTATAACCTTTACATTCCTGATTGTAACATTCTCTGAACCTCCCGTGGCACATTGGGTAGCGAATAATCCTTCCACATAAACATTCCTGGAATTTGCTATTCTGATACCCATTTTCACTTTAGGGTCGATTATTCCCCTACCTATCAGTTTGACATCGTGCGCATTTTCTATGAGCATCTGACCTTTCATCACCGCTCCACCTGCTATATAGACAGTCTTTCCTGATTCTATTCTATATACGCCATCCTTGAACTCATGAATGCCCGGACCGAAATAAACCACGTTCCTGGAACTTTCGGATATATTATATTTGTCTATAGGATTGGCAAACAGATGCAGATTCCCGAAAATATCATCGTTCACCTCTACAGAAAGATTGGCGGGTTTGTATAATTTGAACACAAGTGTACTGTCATTCACAATAGAATGAGATATTGAATAAGACAAAGGACGAACCTTTGCCTTATTAATATTCTCTGTCCTGCATACAATCTTTACCTCTACACTACCTTCAAAATCAAATGTTGCCATGGACGAGTTTTTTACACAATGTTTTGCATTGACCACTTCGTCCACATATATCATATACGATGGGATTTGCATCCAGTCTTTATCGGATTCACTTCTTACATATACATTGAATTTATCATTCATTGTAGCACCTTTAGGAGCATTGTAAGTTTTCAATGAAGAAGCCACCGATATTATAGGAAATCCTAATAATATGATAATAAAAATTGCACATATCTTTTTCATAAGTATAACTCTTAAAATTTATGTAGCAAAATTATACTCGTATATTGGTTGTGTATATAAAAAATGTATCAATCTATGACTAACTTGTAACAATACAATTATTTTACAACAACATTCTCCACAAACTCATTCATCAGGAAATAATCAAGCCCTTTGAGTTTCTTTCCGTTAATCCATATATCCTCAAAAGTGATATTCCTTGCCATTCTGTCTTTATCGAATCCGTAAATCACAGGACGGTTCTCACCTATGCCGTTGAATCTGATGTTTCTGAAAGTAAGTCCGTCTATTCCTCGTCCGGGAGCCTTGTCGTATTTAGGATTATAGTTTACACGGATATTGAACATCATACCCTCTTGAATGCTTTCTATGCGTATATCCTCAAACAGGATGTTCCTTGCCAGATTTTTGTCGCCGCAAACCACAGCCATACATCCCTGATAAGGATAATCATCCTCATCGTGTTCCAATATGTCGATATCCTTGAATGTAAGGTTCTCTATATTCTCACCTATCTCAGCTTCCGGGTCACCATGACCACCAATGTTTATAGGATGAGCGATATCAGCCCAAAGCACAGCACGACGCACATTCACATTGTTTGTACCACCCCACCAGTTCCAGCGGTGATTATAGAAAGCCATACAGTCGTCACTGTTACGCATAAAGATATTCTCAATATCAATATTCTGACAGCTCATCATATCTATACCGTCTGACCATCCACGACAGCTGAAAGCCTTGAAATTTCTTACTGTAATATCTTTGGAACCACCTCCGAATATTGAATAATGGTCCGGGTTAACAACAGTGATGCCATCAATATAAACATTCTTAGAATCTGTAACCTCAATACCCCTAATACCTTTGTAGATAATACCACGACCTATAATTCTTACATTTTCAGCATGGTCTACCAGAAGTTTAGCCTCAACAACAGCTCCCGGAGCAAGATACACTGTAGTATTGCTTGGAATACTTATCTGATTGTTAGGAAGGTCTTTTGGTCTGTGAGTTCCCGGACCGAAATACATTACCCCTTCCTTACTTTCTGTATAAACTTCTTTCTCTACAGGATTTGCAAACAAATGTAGATTGTGCAGACGGTCACCATTGAATTCTACAGAAAGATACTGAGGCTTGTCAAGAGTAAACAGAATACAGTTTTCCACCTGTTTATACTCAATACCTTTCGATTTTGGTCTGATATCCACAGTCTGGATAATCCCGTTGTTTTTCTTTACCATTATCTCCACAGGCTCGTCCATGTCGAACTGCACCATAGACGCTTCCTGTACTCTATCCATATCTACATGCACTCTATACTCGAAAGTTTCCTTCCATTCTCCTCCTTTGGTCCTTACTCTTACGGTAAAGTCATCATTATGAGGTATTCCTGTTCTGAGTCCTTCCGGATAAGTATAAAGTTGCGCATTAATTGTAAATGTAACGGTAAGCAATAAGCATATCATTACAATAAATCTATTCTTCATCATATTAATATTCAATTATAAGATCATACATCAGATGGATGACAGTTTATATACCATAAATGACATAGGCGGCAGAACGTCGTTTATTGCATTCTTTTCTACCATTACATCCGCTTTCTTAGGAACTATCAGATTAGGGTTCTCAAGTGTATTTTCAGCTTCCATCTTTTCAGAATGCAGCAATATACACTCACCTTTAGTTTGAAGTTTTTTCTTTAGTCCTTTGAAGTCAATCTTGATATCTTGTGCGTTTTCTGATGTATTTATTACCTTAACAATATATGTTTTATTGTTTTCATCCCATACAGCACTTGCAAATAGTCCATTCTGTTCTTTATCTCCACATACAGTATTACCGTCCATAGTAAGTTTCAGCGAGTGTGTTCCTTTATTTGTTGCATAAAGCTGCTGGACATAATAGCTGCAAGTCTTCATTACCGACAGATTGTCGAACCATATTAAGTCAGGACGCCATTGCCATCCGTCGATATGTGCAAGCAGAGGAGCATAGGTTGCCATCCTTACCATATCTGCATTTCTTTCCAGTCCTGTCATGAATGCAGCTTCAAGTAATGCAGCACGGAAATGATTCCATTTCTTTCCCGGCACATGACATGCATATTCCCCTGCAAATACTTTAGGGCCTTTTCTGTCATAATTGTCATATCGTTTCCCCTGCGAGATAAACCAGTTGTCAGGACGATAGAAGTGTTCATCTACCAAGTCTACCTTCAGTTCTTTCATCCCTTTCCATAGATGTTCGAACTCTTCACCTTCAGGATATGGTCCGGAAGAACCTACAATCTTGATTTCCGGATGTTGCTTTCTTAGTACATCCACGAATACTTTCAATCTGTCTACATATATCTGTCCCCATTGTTCGTTACCAATACCAAGATACTTAAGGTTAAATGGTTCAGGATGCCCCATTTCAGCCCTAAGTTTTCCCCACTTGGTATCTATATCCCCATTGGCAAATTCTATCAGATCCAATGCATCTTGTACAAATAAATCAAGGCTGTCTGCCGGAATCTGACAATCATCATTATTTTGATATTGACACAATAGTCCACAATTCAGTATAGGCAAAGGTTCTGCACCTATATCTTCTGATAACTGAAAATACTCATAGAATCCCAAACCGTATGATTGAAAGTAGTCCGGAAAGAATCTGTGAGGGAAAGTATAGTGCCATCTGTTTTCGTTTGTAGGTCTGTTTTCAACCTGTCCTACAGTTTCTTTCCACTGATACCTGTTTCCAATATCCGTACCTTCTACTATACATCCTCCCGGAAATCTGAATACGTCCGGCGACAAATCAGCTAAAGCCTGTACCAAATCCTTTCTTAATCCGTTTTCTCTGCCTTTCCATGTATCAGTAGGGAACAAAGAAATGTGTTCCAAATCAACATTACCTTCTGTTTCGAGGAATATACGAAGGTGAGCTTTCTTTTCTTCCACTTCCGGTTTCAGGATAATCTGATATTTCTTCCAGTCGTCAGAATTAATTTCCAGTTTCTGCGAAGTGATAACCTGAGTTTCACCCATGCTGTCATTATCAATAAGTTCAACTCTGATTCTTTGTCCTTTACCTCTTGCCCAAACAGAGAAACGATATTCATTACCGGCTTTAAGTCCCATTCCGAAGAATCCTTCATTTTCTATTCCGGAATGTTTATGTGGATGAGCGGATTTGCCTAAGCGTACATAGTGAGGATTACGGTTGAACGGTCCGTCATTCATAAGAGTTACATTTCCGAATATGTTCCATCCCATCAGATTCTGCGTAAACTCAAATGATCTGTTTTTCACTAATTCCGCATATAAACCTCCGTCTGCCCCAAAATTTATATCCTCAAAGAATAGTCCGTACATTGTTGGACTTACGTCAGATATTATTTTGTTGGCATGTACAGTCATGACATTTTCTTTAGCCATAAAAGAGCTATTGGCTGTCAGTAGCGACAGCGCAATAGCCATGTATATATTCTTGTTCTTCATGGTTTAAAGTTTTATAAAAATCTTATTCTGTAGTTGATTCTGTCCCTTCTTCCGGTTCGCTTTCTACAGTAGCTTGGCGAGCAAACATCATTGTTCCGCAACCAAGTAAGTCATACAATCCACCAGAGTTACCAGTTTGTGTAGCTGTTTCCGGACGTTGGGTATTTACCCCCATATATGTATATTGTGTCCATTTTGGAGAAACATTCTTAACAGTAGAGTAATGTGCGTAAATAACTTCCCACATAGGCCTGTTTGAGCCTCTTGAAATATCTGATACAGCTGTATGCAAACCATGTACAGGGTTGTTATAATATACAAAAGGAACATCAAGCATTGCCACATTATATTTTGCCACATATTCAGCAGCTTTCAATATTACATTGTCATTATAACCGAAGAAGTCATCTTCCTGATTCCATGTAATCTGTCCTATTACCCCCAATAAGCCAATAACAAGAGTTGAGTGTCCCTGGTCACGCCCTGATTCCTGAATCTGAGCCAAGCCTTCGTTTTCTCCATCGAATACATGTACTATTGTATTTTTAAGACATCCGTTCCCTTCTCCATCCAATAAATATTCCACAGCCTGATTGTAAATGTCTCTTCTGTCTGCGAGAATACCTATAGAAAGCATTGAAGCCAGGTTTGCCAAGTCCCAGTTTGCCCAATAATTCATAATTTCTGCTCCATGATGTCTTGTCAGGAAGTCATTGTTTACTTTATAGAATACATCTACCATCCACTTTTGGTAAGCAGCAAAATCATCTGCTTCCCAACCAACATAGTCTCTCATCAATTCACCTGCATTTGCGAACTGATAACCGTACAATCCTGCAGCCAAAGAAACATTAGAGTCACCATTAAGCGATTTGCATGTTTCAGCCCAAGCATTAAGAATATTGATTGCGGCTTGTGCATATTCAGTATTATCTGTCATTTTCCAGATTAAAGCATACTGATATGCTGCATGAGCCTGATTGGCTGCATTATTATAGTTGTCCGGATCTGGTTCCCAAACAGTTTTACCACCTCGAACTATTTTTTCTGTAGGATTTGGTTGTAATGCTGGTAATTTTGTGTCCTGATTAAAATGATTACTCTTAAGAATCTGATTATAACCATCTATCCATGGTGATTCACCTGCCCTGACTTTTTCTTTTGCATATTCTATATCACTTTTTGAATGCAAAGCACTTGGATGATCTTTAAAAGGTACATTATTATCCTTTAGTTCTATACTATGCTGTACTTCCTCCTCATTCCCATCAGATGGAGTCTGCCAGTCTCTTTCTATCGGATCGATGTCGTCACCGCATGATGAAGCCAAAAACAACAATCCTAATAAAAGCATATTTTTAGTTTTCATAATCATCAATTATTTGTACGTTCAATTTTTATTTCTGAGATATATAGATAATTACCAGGGTTAAGCATCGTTGCAAAACCGATTCTTACTTCTTTTGATTCGCTTAGCGAGAAAGTTACAGTATGATTATTAGGAACTGTATTATTTCCTTCTGTAATATTCTTTTCAGCCAAAACATTTGTTTTATCACTAAAATGCCAAGGACTTCCTGAATCTGTTAGAGTAGGGAAATCAACATCATTCCCATCCATTATACCAAATACCACACCGTCACGACCTCCTGCATTATCATCACCGGCAACTGTTATTGTAATTGTATAGTCTCCTTTTGGAAGCATTGTATTCTGGTATAATGCTCCATCGTAATAACTACTGCTACCGCCATTCATCGACAGATAAGTACTTTCATTTTCCACTGTAATCAACGAATTTCCATAGAACTTGGAGTTCTTTTCCCAATAATTTGCATTTCCACCTTCATTTTCAAATGTTGGACCTGCATTCTTGAGTACATAAGAAGTGATATCATTATTTCCCGAAGTTCCCGGAATAACGGCAACATTGAATTTTATAGCTTCTATAAGGTTCTCTCCATACGAAAGCTCAACTTCAACCGATTCCTGATATGCATCTGTTGTAGGAACAGTAAATGTAATCTCACTTTCATTAATATTAGGTGAATCTATGTCTGTTCCATTAAATTTTATAGTAAGATTATCCTTTAACTCATTAAGATTAGTTCCGCCAATAGTAAATGTTTCACCACTTACAGTAATAACGTCATACTTATTTACTATAGGAGCAGCCTTTACCTTAAAGTCGGTATCTATCGTAAATACTCTTCCGGCATACTTGAATAACAGATTTCCATTTCCTGTAGTAGCCTCAGCAGGTATTCTAACCTTAAATCCATTATCAATTTTTTCAATAACTTCTGTATCAATACCACCGACATTAACTATAATATCTTCTACAGTTTCCGGAAGATTATTTCCTGTAACGGTAATAATGTTACCAAGATAACCTGAACCTTCTTCAATTCCTGTTGCTGTGAGTCCGGTAGGATCGGGACTGACTTTATATTCAAGTTCTGAAGTCTTTTCCTCGAACGGAGTAAGGACTTTTATCGCATATTCATCTTCTGACAGGTTTTGAGGTGCTAAAACCGTTATTGTTTCATCATTCACATCTTTCACAGTTCCAGCCTTGTCACCAAACCAAACTTTGGTTCCCTCCAAAGTAGAAGTATCTCCAAATCCTTTACCGATTATTTTTACTTCACATCCGGCATATCCATCTTCCGGAGTTACAGATTCTATAGTCAATGGATTCACAAGCAGAAATTCGAATGGAGTATTGACTTCCTGACTACCTACTTTAAGTGTAATAGCCCCACTTTGTGTATCTTCAGGAACTTTTACCTTAATCTCATTTTCAGACCATGAGGTAACTTCGGCATCCATTGCTGATTTGTTAAATTTAAGTGAGATATCATCTTCTGCTCCACCAAGCATTTCACCCATAAGCGTAATCTCATTGCCCGGCATAGCCCAACATTTTGTATTTTCATCTTCACCGAATAATGGGAACATAGCTTCTACAGATGGTTGTCCCATTACTTTATAAAAGAAACTTGATGAAATAGTATCTCCCATAAACTCTACATATACTTTTCCGCTGGTAGCGTCATCTGGGACTACAACTTTCACTTGCTTGTCGCTGCATGAAAGTATTTCAGTTTCATTTTTTCCTATATAAACTTTAAAAAAGCTCGTAGCTCCACCAAAATTCTCTCCTACTACATTAAACTGATCCCCGGTCCATCCATACTCAGGGGTAATTCCCGTAACAGACACGTTGACAGAACTCGGATTTTCCAAATTGACTATCTTATCATCTATTTCGCTTTCGCATGAATAGAATACAGAAGAAAGAGCCATTACACCTATTAGACTATATATCTTCATTGTAATTCATTTTATTGATTAATACTTCTTTCTATTTTTATCTCTGAAATTTTCACATACGACGTATTGTTCATCATCGCCATAAAGCCCATGTTCACTGATTTAGTATCTTCTAATGTAAATTCAAAGGATACCTCATAAGGAGCCTCGTAGTTTGTTGTAACATGTTCGAATCCAACCAGGTTTTCCATTTCTTCCGGTGTTGCATAAGTCCACTGTTTGAAACCATAAAGACCGTTCTGCTCTTTATCGAAATTAGGTATTTCTCCGGCAGCAACAACGAAAGCACAACCGAATCGGCCACTGGTAAACGAACATTCACTTACAGAAACTGTAATTTTATAACTACCGCTTGGCAATGAAGTTGATTGATACATACATGCATTTTCCTTTTTACCCTGTCCGTTTCCTGTCTGAATAGTGATATAACCATCTGTATCAGCCATCGGGAAATTAAGATTACTTCCGAATCCTGATGACATATTCCAGTACATAGCTGTACCCCATTCTCCGTCACCCAAATCACTTCTGAGGAACGGCTGTTTATAGTTCTTGAGGAACAGGCTTGTTACATCGCCTTCAATAGTTGAATCAATAAACGCCGAACCTTCAAGTTTATATCCGTTCAGATCAAGATTTACTATACCAGACTGGATTCCTTCTGGAAATTCAATGACTATCTCTGTGTCCGAAGCAGAAATAATCTGTACTTCAGTTTCATTTACGTAAGCCTTGAAATTGGAAGTATCCTCACCGAAATTTGTACCTCTTACAGTAATCATATCACCAGCTGTAGCAAACAGATTTCCGGCAGGATTTGATGAAGTCATACTGATAATAGAAGGAGTAGGTATTACTTTGAAGTCTGATTCTGAGTTTGTTTCTTTTGTCCATACCTTTACACCTACTTTACCGTTTTGTGCTCCTTCAGGTACTTGCACTACAATCATATTATTTTTACATGAGTAGATATTCTCTACAGGTATTCCGCCAAAATTCACTGAAACAGCTTCTACTCTATCACCGAAATCCTCACCAAGTATAATCACCTGGTCGCCTTCATAGCCCTCCAATGGGCTTACCTCTGTTATAACAGGAGCTGGATAAACATATTCTTTTATGTTGGCTTCCGGTTCGCATCCGAAAACTAAAAGTGTCAGTGCCCCCAAGAGCAAACCTTTTATACTGTTATTAAATAAATTTCTCATATCTTCTTAAGAATTTATATTAAAAATCTTATTAATATCCCGGATTCTGTTTCAAGTTCGGGTTGAGTTCTATCTGTTTCTGAGGTATAGGCCAAAGATAATGTTTCTTCTGGAAAGTATGATTACTTTTCTTGCTTATTACGACACATGTCAACTCATCGTGACCTGTCTTAACTTTTTCCAACCCCCACGGATAAGTACCTTTCTTGAACATATCATTTCCATCGGCATCCTGTTTTACAGTACCATCAGCTTCCATAAATTCTGTTTCATAGCCGTCACCGCCTACTACCATACCGCATCGTGAAGCATTAAGAGCAGTTTCAGCTATACCCCATCTTTTCAAGTCATCAAAACGGAAACCTTCCATATACAGTTCTACAGCTCTTTCTCTTCTGATTTCGGAAAGCATATCCATATCAAATTCTTTTGCCTGACATTCCGCAATAAACTCGTTGGTCAATGGCGCAACACCACCTCTTGAACGCAATTCGTTTATACCGTTAAGTTGAGCATTCGTAACTTTGCCATATCTTTCATAACAAGCCTCTGCATAATTCAGATACACTTCTGCAAGTCTAAGTACAGGATAATTGGCCGATTCTTCTTTTTCCCTTCTGTATTCAGGATAATTATAAGCGGCAAATTTTGTACATCCATATCCAGGCTTACCTGTTGTCAGTTTCACAGAACCAGCTGTAATATCCTTTCCGGCGTTAGTATAATTCTTCAATCTGTAATCGCGGTAAATGTACTCATCACCTGTATTATGATATCCTTTAAAATTTTCTGAGTACTCAATCGGTAAACCGTCTCTACACAGATACATATCAATCATTTTACGGCTTGGATACATCTGTCCTACTGTATGGCTCAAATTAATATTGCCTTTGCGTAATATAATATCATATACCCCATAAAGAATAAACTCTTTATTCGATTCTTTTGTCAGTCCGGCAGGATTACTTCCCGCATCTTCAAGATTGAATAGATAATAACTGCTCTGGTTAGGTATGCTACCGTTACTGTTCTGATTCCATATTCTGTAGCCACCATTATTTATTACGTCTTCCGAAAGAAGAATTGCCTCATCAAGAAATTCATTTATCTGGTCCTTTTCAGGTCCTTTTGAACCTTCAAAGTCAGTAGATGTTCCGTTGTATTTTCTCCAAGTTGCCTCATAAAGCAATACTCTTGCTTTAAAAGCTTTAGCTGCCCATTGACTAACACGACCTTTCTCCTCAGCAGGAATACTCTGTTCAATAGGAAGGTCAGGAATAGCTTTAGTCAGGTCGGCCAGAATCTGGTCTGTTACCTCATATCTGCTGTTACGTGGAGCCAAAAGTTCCGGCGAGTCAGTATCCAATACCTTAGTTACAATAGGTACACCTCCAAATGTTTTAAGCAGCATAAACATGTTGTAGGCTCTAAAGAAATAAGCTTCAGCTATGTATTGAGCTATTTCAGATTTATCTCCAGAGTAATCTTCCGCTTTTTGCAGCAGGATATTTACCGTACGGATATAGTTATAACATTTTGTCCATCTGTCATCATTTGTAGGTACCATTATAGTTCCTCTACCCACATCACTTGATGCCATAAAGTTAGCGGCAAGGTCTGTAGAGGCATCCATAAAGTTGTATATTGAGAAACTTCCGTATGGCGTTCTCCATCCTAAGAGTTGTCCATAGAAAGAAGCAGAATAGTTTTTGAAATCTTCAGCTTTCTTAAAGTAAATGGCATCCGTTCTCTGATCCAATGGATCGAGGTCGAGGAATGTATTTACGCAACTTGTCAATCCAAGCATCAGACCGGCAAATATTGATATATATTTCTTTTTCATATAAGTTCTTGTTTTAAAGTATCTTTATTAAAGTGTGACATTCAGACCGAAAGACCATGTTCTGGAGAAAGGATAACCTGAGTTCTGTGCCATTTCTCCCATTTCAGGGTCGAATCCGTCTTTTATGTTTGTTGCTTCCCACAGGTCATTACCTGAGAAATAAACTCTTACTTTCTGTAATTTTACTTTAGTAGTCCATTCTTTAGGAAGTGTATATCCGAATACCAATGATTTCAATCTCACATATCTGTTGTTCTGAAGCATAAAGTCATTGTTTGCATAGTTCCATGCAGCTCTGTCCTTGTAAACAGTCAGACGCGGATATTCAGCATTAGGATTTTCTTCTGTCCATGTTTTTCCTATAAAGCTCGGGTTCTGGTTAGTGTATCCTGCAGAGAACGGATAAGCCATCCATCCCTGACGCATGATATATTGTTTACCTACCCCCTGAAACATTGCATTGAAATCAAATCCTTTCCAGTTGGCTCCAATAGTTACACCGAACATATAGTGAGGATTGGCATCTCCCATATATATCAGGTCGCTTGATGCACTTCCGTCGGCATTTATACATCCATCACCACTTAAATCAAGACGTTTGGTATCACCTGGTCTCAATTCTGTCTGGCTACCGTATGGCAATAAAGACATTGCACCGCCCTGATTACCATATTTTTCATAATAATCATCCACTTCAGCCTGGTCTTTAAATACTCCGTCAGTCTTGAACAGGAACCATGAATTAAGAGGATAGCCGTTCAAGTTATTTTTTCCAGCTTTAAAAGTATCAGCCCCTTCGAGGTCCATAAGCTTGCTTCTTGAGTCGCTCAGGTTTCCTGTAATGAAGTATGAGAAGTCTTTAAAGCTGTCTCTCCATGTCAAAGAAACTTCCCATCCTCTTACTCTAAGATAACCACTGTTTGTCTTTGGAGCAGTTCCACCAAGTACGGCCGGATATGACACCGATGAAAGCATACCAATGTTTTCCTTTATAAAGTAGTCCCAGTTGAAAACAAGTCTGTTATTAAGGAAATTCAGGTCCACACCGATATTTTTCTGTGTAACTTTTTCCCAAGTACGTGTCAAGCTTATCAAACCGGAGTTGTTCAGTCCTGTCGAGATTACTGAGTTTGCAGGCGAGCCGAGCACTGTAGTTCCTTGAGATATTGTGGAAACATAATCATAGTTTCCAAGCCCAACGTCATTACCTGATTCACCATAGCTCAGACGTACTTTACCGAAATCAAGGCCTATAAATTTAGTTACAGGTTCGAGGAATTTTTCCTGAGTGAAAACCCATCCCAAAGAGAAAGAACCGTAATTCTTGAATCTGTATCCTTTTGCAAATTTTGAATTACCGTCACGTCGTCCCATAAGTTCCAACAAATATCTTTCCTTATAGTCATAATTTGCTTTTGCAATATAAGAATATGTACCATTGTGTGATTTTCCACCGTTATTGGCAAGCATGTCACTTTCGGCAACATTAAGGTCATAAACCCCGTCGTCAACAAAGTTCAGTCTGGCAGCAGCGGTTTTTGTTGTGTTATATTTTTCCGCATTTATACCTACCATGGCAGAAACATTATGGTCACCAAATTTCTTGGCATATTTAAGCAAAGCAGAATAATACTGGTAAAAATAGTTATTTGCTTCAGAAAGATATCCCGGGTTGTTTTGTCCTAAGTTGGATGGATTTGTAAGACTTAACGTAGGAACTGTAACGGCTACCTGCTGCTCTGCAGGATTTCCGAACCAGTCATAAGTCTGTACCGGTGTCACATATCTTTCTCTTCTGTACTCTTCATTCTGGAATGATGCCATACCTTCGAATGATATTCCATCCCATATATCCACAATCGCTTTTATGTCGATACGGCTTGTCAGCGATTTTTTCTTATCGCGTCCACCATCGGCAGTAGCGGCAGCTGGCTGACGGTCACCTATTGTACCATAATCGGCATACCACTGTCCGTAAGGGTTCTTTGCCGGGAAGAGTGGCATTTCCTGTGCATACAGTGAAGCGTCAAGACCCACAGAAGGCCCTTCTGTAATAGTCTGCAACATGCTGGCACCTGTTTCCAACTTTAACCATTTTGTAAGCTGGTTACCATAGTTCAGACGGAAGTTCAGCTGCTTCTGTCCGTCGTATGCAGTAGAAAGGTTACCCTGGTTGTCAGCGTAAGCTAATGAGATACGATAATCAGACTTGTCTGTAGCTCCGGACAAACTCAAGTTATGCTGATACGAGAATCTTGTAGCAAACATTTCGTCTATACGGTTGGCATTACCAATGAAGATATCTCCATAGTCGCGTGTTTCGTATATACCTTCATATCCGGCAGCCATCTTTTCCATATTCTCTCTTGATACCCATACCCACCAGTCTTCCACTTCTTCCTGGTCGTTCGCATCGAGCCACATCTGTGCATACTGCTGCATTGTTGCAGAATAGTCAGTAATACCAAGAGTGCTGAAACGCATGTTGAAGTTATAATCAACAGTAAGTTTTCCCTTACCTTTCTTTGTTGTTACCAGGATAACACCGTTAGCCGCTTTTGCACCATAGATAGATGCAGCACCGTCCTTCAAGACAGAAATGCTGGCAATATCGTCGGAGTTCATATTCTGGAAAGATTGTGCATTAAGTGCAGGAACACCGTCTATAATGATAAGTGGCGAACCACCATTGATAGAAGTAGCACCACGAATCTGGAAACTGATATCTTCATTACCCGGACGTGGAGATGAACGTGTAACCGTCAGACCGGGAGTCTGTCCCTGCAATGCAAGACCCACATTGGTTACTGCACGGCTTTCGAGGGCTTTTCCGCTAACCTGTTCGATAGAACCTGTCAGGGTAGCTTTCTTCTGAGTACCATAACCTACTACAACGACCTCTTCCAGCATTTCAGAATCCTCTTTAAGCACAATCTTCTGTAATGCCTGTTTATTCGATGCAGATATTTCTATTGTTTTAAAACCAATATAAGATATTACGACAACAGCTTTTGATGATGATACATTCAGAACGAAATTACCGTCAATGTCAGTGATGACACCATTTGTTGTTCCCTTTTCAAGAATACTTGCACCAATCACCGGAAATCCGTCAGGATCGAGCACAGAACCTTGTACTGATACAGACTGGGTGACAGAAGATACTCCTGCCGATTCCGCATAAACCTGACCTATCCCTCCTGCCATCATAGAAGAGGCGATAAGGACTGCCAGTAACCCTTTTCTGGGTGAAGAACCATAAATTCTATCTTTCATACGATTTTAGTTTTGTTATATACATTGTTTTATAAATTCTCTCACTTGTTTTCTTCCCATCAGCAGATGCCCCTCAACTGTACGTTTGGAAAGTGACATTTCAGCTGCTATTTCTTCTGTGGAAAGACATTCGAATCTGCTTTTCATATATATCACCCGACGCTGTTCGGGAAGACTGTTAGCTTTCATTATCTCCAACTTGGATATCTCCTTGGCAAATACTTTACATTCCACATCATCGTAAGTCATGTCAAGTCCCTCCATTGAATAAACGCCAACCTCTTGTTTGCTAATCTGCCTGCGCATATAGTCTGTAACGAGATTTCTTGCTACGGTAAACATAAAGCTTCTCACCGTATCACTTCTTAGCATCTTGCCATATTCCATCATGCGGAGGAAAACATCCTGCGTAATATCCTGTGCATCTTCGTAATTACCTATATGCTTATAGACATAATAAAGCACTGTGTCTTTATCATGTTCATAAGTTTCGGAAACCAATTTACCGATTTCTTCCTGGGATATGATACTTGTATTTTCCATAATTCATGTTTTTCCGATTACAAAAGTATCAATAAAGCATTTTGTGATGGATTAAAGGTGTAACAAATGATGTAAATATCGTAACAAGATAAAGATTATTACTTCAAATGGCGTTCGAACAGTGTTATAATACCGTTCGAACGCCATTTGAAGTGTCATATAATGCCTCATCACTATGATGACGAAAATATTTAAAATTACTTAGAAGGAAAGAATTGGACGTATAAAACTAAAATGCGTTGAATTATTCAATTGTCTGTCTTTTCCTGATTTTGGTTGACTGTTATCATGTCATTACCACTGATTCAAGTTGACTCTATTATACTTATCCCT
>CALUJF010000012.1 GCA_944320855.1 uncultured Phocaeicola sp. | reverse complement strand
ATAAAAAGCCCTGCTCCATCAAAATGCGGAACAGGGCTTGATTGTCTTAATAAACGGTCTCGCCTCACGGCGGTACACTATCTTTAGAATGTGGCTGCGGAAAGCTCCTTTGAAATCCTTTCCACCGCTACACGTATCTTGTCATACTGCTTTTGTCCGGCATTGGTTACGCCTGATGTGTATTGACGCATCAAAGACGGATTGATACCAGCCAGTTCAGCCACTTTCGTTACGTTCAGGAATGAGAAATAATCAAAGAATGATTGCATATCATACTTGTAGGTAAATTCCAATTCCGGCACTTCCTTGCCTTCTTCCTCCTGCATTTCTTTTATTTCCTGATATGCTTTCATCATATCCTCTTTGGCTGCTTCTGCGGTTTTTCCAAAGCCGGATAATCCGAAACCGGGCAAATCTTCTTCCACGTAGCAAGAATAATACCCGTCTTTTGCCTTTTCCATAATTGCTGTAACTTTCATACTTCCTCTTTTTAATAAAAGGGGTACGGCAATATGCCGACCCCATTGCCTCAACAAAAAACATCTTTCAATCATGAAGTGCAAAAAGGTGGGGGAACTAATCCCCCAAAAGAACCTTTCTTGCTTTACGTTCCATCCCCGTAGGTACTTCTTGTTTGCCGTGCCTTGACAAAGCAAACTTGTTACCCGTCTTGGGACTGTACCAAATATCGTGGTTAGCCCCGTGTCTGAGAACGTAACAACCTGCTGCGGTTAATTCCGCAAAAAACTGATTGTACTTCATAATTTAAAAGACCGCTTGTTTATTAAGACATTGCAAAGATAGCGTTTTCGCTATAATCTTCCAAATAAAAACATAACTTTTTTGCTATATTTTGAAATTTATTGGTACGAACAATTTTCGTACCTGACCGATATATTACAGGGGTTGGCAAAACAAAGACTCCTTTGATGATGTCCATTTGACGGACACCATGTAAGGGGGTTACTATTTTGGAAACCCCATCAAATGGAGTAAGGCGGACTTACATCATAGCGAAGTAAGAAATACTACTTCCTGTTAAACCGGCAGGAATTGGCCTAATATGGTTTTAGGGCGTATAAATCAGCCTATAAACCTTTTTCTATCTCCTGCCAAAGTGATATCATTTCTTTTGTGGGAGCCTCATCCTTACCAAAAAATTCAAAATCGCTCCTTTGGTATGGGGTGCGTTCAAAGCATATCAAGTCCAAAAGGTAGTTTTTAGCCCCTGCAGGACGCAAATAGCATAGTTTCCTATATTCTCTATACTGCTGGTCTGAAAGTGGCTGAAAAAGGCTTATTTCCTGATATGAGAAAACAGCCTCATACGCTCCATGTCCGAAATAAAGAACACGGAGCGAAAAAGGCTTGTTTGTTTCAAACGAGGTTTGAGGTTTCTTTCTCATTATAAATTTTGTACTTTGCGCTCTATATTGTCTAATTTACTGGATATGTCCTTTATCGGTTTGACAATTTCTCCAGTGTTCTCCCTTATCTGTTGAAGTTCCAGATAGGAGTTAGCCAGTATGGTACGTGATTCATCAGCAATGTTGTATATTCCTGTTGATTGAATGTTCAGAGAGCTTATGTAACTGCAAAGCTGGTTTACAACCTCGGCTTGTTGTTGTCCGGTTGCCTCAATCCTCAAATTTGACTCATACAAGGCTGTAAACCTACCATTCAACTCGTCGGCCGTATCCTGCGACATGGTTGTAAAGCTTTTACCAGATGCTTGTTGCTGTTGAGTGCTGTCAGTCTGAAAAATTTCAAATCCTTGCTGTTCTGCTGCCTGCTGGTAAGCTTCATACAAACTATTAGCTACCTGTTGTTGTTCCACCGCATCACCTACAAGGCCGTTAAGAATATTTGTCCATTGCTTGAACCTTTGTTCATCAGTAAGATTCGTATTCTTCATTACTTCCATCATTTCGTTTTGAGCCTCTTCCAATAGTGGTGCCAGTGTTACTGAATAAACCATCTGTTCGGCCATTATCTCTAACATATCCGACACAGACTGAGAAAAAGCTTCTGCAGCATCTGTTCCATTTTTAAAAGCATCTACTAAAGCATTTGACATGCTATTCCCCAAATCTCCGAAAATATCAGTCATATAGTCATTCAGTGATTCAAACGCTTCTTCCGCAGTCTCAGCCAAATCAATCATATTCTGTAAGGCGGCCTTATCTTCTTCTGACATTTCACGGGTATTTATAACCGTTTCGGCCAGCTCCTTGTTAAATTCTCCGTTGGCGTTAATCAAATCAGGATAAACGTCTAAAATAGAACTGTAAATATCTTTGCCTTTACCCCAACCGAAAAGACCGGTTTTCTTATGTCCAGTTTTTATTTCAATATCAGCGAGACCGGAATAACTATCTTTTAGTTGGGTATATGAGTTGTTCAGTATCTTATTCCAAGATAAACTTCCTGTGTCCTTGTATGAAAACTTATTTTGCTGATCTATGGTTCCTGCTATTTCGCTATTCAAATCAGCAATAGCATCTTTTAGGACATTGACTGCATTTTTGGCTTTAGAATAAGAATCAGTTCCAAATATAGTACTTGCCTTTTCATAAAGAAGATTCTGCTCCAATAAAAGAAGATTATACTCCCTTTGTTGGGAAATTGTTTCATTCATTATTTCTTTAAGAGCCTCCTTATGTCGTTGGTTGGCTGAAAATGCCTGTCCTATGAAATTTACAGCTTCTCCTACAGCTGCTGCTATACCGCCAACTATACCCCCTTTGGCGAATCCTTGGCCTATGTTTGATACAGCATTCATGACCTGCTGAACTCCGCTCAAAGCATCCGCTACGGCTGTATTTCCCATCGTATCAAACATTTCTGAAAGTTTTCCTGCTGCATCGCCTGCAGCTCCTGATATGGTTCCTATCGCTCCAGATATGCCTTTAAAACCTTTTGCGCTTTGCAAATCTGCAAAGCCTTTTTTGAATGTGTCAAATATCTTCTCGAAGTCACTTTTCTTGCTGGTTCCCAACAAATGATCCAGTGCTTTCTTTAATTTTTCAAGTTCTGCAGGGCTTTCCTCAATAGCTTTCAGTTGTTCGGAAGAAATGAATGTTATTCCTTCTTTGTTTCCATTCCCGGAAAGATAATCTCTTAATTGTTTAGCCTGTTTTATAAGGCCGGACAACTCTGAAAAACCCATCTGAGAAATATCACCGAAAAGCATCTTAAGAAACGTGTTGTCCTGTCCTGCAAGAGCTTTGTTTTCTTCATCAGTCACTGCCTGGATAGCCTCTTTAGCTTTATCCTTTGCAACCTGTATAGCACGGTCTATTTCATCAGAATTGGCTTCTGTGCGTTGTTTTTGCAGGAAAGATATATCATCATTCATCTGCTGTTCTATCGCTTCTCTTTGGGCTGCAAAATCACGATATTTGGCGAGTACATTGGAGAGTAATTTAGCTGTATCATTCTGCTGTTGTTGGTAGGCATTTGAGTATTCCTTATCAAATCCAGCCTGCTGATCCGCCGGAAGGGTTGTCACAGTGGGGACGAACTGTAGTCCCTTCTTCTTATAGCCGGGGTTAGCTTGCTTCCATTGCTCATACTCAGCATTTTGAAGTGTCTGTAAAAGTTCTCTTTCACGTTTACGGATTTCATTAACCTTTGCATCATAATTGGCATTAATCTGAGCCAATTCCTTGGCGTTGCCGTCCTCCATGAGGGCTATAACCGCCTTCTGTGCGTTGAGCTGACTTTCGGTTATTGAATCTTGTATATCCTGTTCCGCCTTTTGAATGGCCTTCTTCTGCTGGTAAGAATCCAGATATTGCACGCTCTTATTATCTTTGCCTTTCTTCGATGATTCTCGATTGGGGTTAAAAAGTAAATCTGAAATGTTGATATCGTTTTCTATCTCTGCATTACGTTTATTAAGAGCGTATATTTCAGAACGAATCTTTGCTATTTTTTCCTCACGTTCTACTATATCATCCATTATGCCGGTGGCCTCAGCTCTCAAAGCGGTTAACTGCTGATTTCCTTTTAATGCGATAGGGTCTGCAGTCTGGGTTTCTACCTTCTTTATGGTTTCCTGTAGCTTTGCATATTCTTTTCTTAGCAACTCTATTTGAGAATATTCAGCATTAATTTGTGGCTCCAGGTCTATAATCTTTGAATAATTCTCCGTCATGGCATCCATCGAAGCACGTGCTTTGGCATTTGCTATGATAGATTGAGTTAATTGATCATAAGCCGATTTCGCTTTCCCGGCTAAAATAGCTTCATTATCCAGACTTTTGAAATAATCAGGGTATTCATCTTTCAACTTCTTTACAGCTTTAGTGCGTTCATCGGTACCTTTAGCTGCATCTACAGCAGCATCATAGAGTAATTGTAACTCTGTTAATTGGTCTTGAGCCGCCTTTCTACCCTCAAGAATGGTCTCATTATAAGCTTTTAAAGATTCTTTAAGGACATCAATGTTTTCTTTCGCCTTAAACAGTTCCTTCACCCAGTCAGCAATTTCTGAGCCATAAGATGAAAGTAAAGTTATGCCAACAACTAAGGCTGTTTGCCAACTTAATAATGATTTGGTTAACTGTTTCCATACCGGAGTACCTTCCTTACCTTCTGCTTTTAACTCGGCCAGTCTGTCCTTTGCCAGTTTGATTTCATCAATCAACATAGGCAAGTTGTTTGAAATAGCCAAGAAGAAAGTATTCATACTTACCGCCAAAGATGGAAGTTCCCTCGCCAGCTGCTGTACCTGTACGTTTAACCCGTTCCAGCCAGAGGCATAATTACCTACATTTCGGTAGAATCTTCCTGAAGCCTGTTCCGCTTCGCTCAGTTCCTTGGTTACTGCCTGGATTTGGACTATAAGCTCTTTTCCAGTAACCCCAGAGCGCAAATCCCGTGAAAGGTTGTCATATTGGCCGGTAAGCAAAGAGAGCTGTCTGCGAAGTTGTGTCAATGACCCGTCCGAAGCTTGCTGTATCTTGATGATATTCTCTTGTTCTTTGGCAAAACCCCTCATTTCATCTGCTGCAACTTTAAGTTGTGCTTTCAGACCGGCATACTGTTTTACCGCATTTTCACCGGATGATGATTTTCTTTGAGCCTCAGACATGGAGTTTATATCGTTGGTAACCTGTTTAAGCTGTTCCTTCAATCCGCTTAATGAATCAGTATAATGTTTTAAGGTTTCATTTGTTTCGTCGGTCTGCTTTCTTATTTCTTTGGAACTTTCTACAACTCCCTTCGCCAAATCCACCTGAGCTAAAGCCGTCTGAATCTCAGCAAACTTTTTCTGCATGGATTCCAACTCAGACTTTATCTGTTTAAATTCTGAGTATAGTTTATCATACTTAGGAGATGACTTAGAAAGCTTCTCCAGTTCTTTTCTTGTTTCCTGTATCTTTTTAACTAGTTGGCCAAACCTCGTAAGGTCAGCGTCAATATTAAACCTTAATCCTGCCATCCTGAATAAATTTTATTTTATTTACTGAACTTCTTTTGTGCCTCAGCCTCTGCATGAAGAGCACCACCGGAAAGCACATCGTACCCCTTGGACTCAACGAAGGAGGCGTACTCCATACCATCTGCAAGTATTATCCCGTTTTTCGGGCGTTTGCCATAAAGCAGAAGGTTTTCCGTTTTCTCCTTGGCTTTCTGATGTCCGCTTTCGGATGGAATATACATATCAACTATCTCACCATCCATCACTACCGCTGCACCGGGTGCGCTGCGTAAGTTGTGAGTATGATTCTTGTATTCTCCGTGTTTTTTTGCGTAATCAACTCCCTCATGTGCCGCTTCAATCATACCCTGCTTGATTTCATTCTCAGCTTCTTCTAAGAACTTATCTAAACCTGAAAAATCTGTATCAACTTTCATTCTTTAGGTTTTGCTGCTAATCTACATATCGAATCTGCTATCTTAAATAGCTTTACACAACTATTTTCAAGTCCAGTATAAATTAAACTTAGAGCCTCTACAAGCTCATTCTTTTCTCCGATGGATAATTCATCAACTAAAGATAAATCACCGTAAATTAAGCACGACAGGGCTTTACAAAGCGTTTCTTTGGACATGTTATTGAATATTTCTTCGAATGTATCTTTACCGCTTGCTTTATCAATCTCTTTTTCCAGGTGTTTCCCTGCTAAACTTAATTTCTCTATTGTGGGGTCAGAAACATTGTATGACCGTCCACCGATAATAAATACTCTATTCATAATATTTAGTCTTTTGTTTTTATTGAATATTCTTTTCTCTCCGCCCATATTTGCGTACATATTCGGCAAATACAGAATCACGGTCTTTCTTTCCTGTCATGGCTTCGTAATCGTCCACAGCTTCAGTACAACACTTTAGCCATTCTTCAAATGCAGGGTCGCCCGGCTTACCGTCCTGCGCATCTATCCACAACTCAATAGGGATACCGTTGCCGGACATTCGCCCGTGTCGTTTGACTTCTTCCAGTATAGAATCAATCTTTTGTTTCCGTTCTTCCTGATTCATATTTCAGTCCTTCTATGCGTTCTACAATCTTATTAATAGCCTCATCTGGAGCATTCTCTAACAGTTCTTCTAACTTTTTATATTCAGCCTCTAGCATTTCTGCAGGTGATGAACTTTGCATCTTTGGAGTGACATACTGCAGGAGATTGGATATTACCCGAACACGTTCACCCGGTTCCAGCTTTTCCAGATCGTCCTCAAACTGCTTTCTGTTCCCGTCAATAATAGAAACTATCCACTCTTTAACCGTTCCAGATATCTTATTAGGCGTTCCGGCTTTGCGCCCACCTGTCTTTTCCGTTCCCTTTCTTCTTCCTACCATTTCTAAACAAATCTACTTTAGAAACCGGGCAGATTCTCCGATGAGGCAAACCTGCCCGGAATGAATTAATTTCCTTTCATAAAACGCTCATGCTCGATTGCTTGGTATTCTCCCATTTCCGGGTGTTTTAAAATAGCCCTCGTGTCTGCGTTAATCATATCAGCAATATTGCTACATTCCTTCTCAGTTGCCGGAGCACTCTTCCTATAACAGCCGCCGCTTGTGTGTATAATCCCATCATCATACGGATTATCTCTGTAATCCGGGTCAAAGTGGGCGTTATATCCCAAAATCGAATCTGCCATCTTTTCGGATTCAGTTCTATTATCCCATTGATCAGGGTTATCAATAGCATGTCTTGCAGCCTGGATTCCCAATTTTTCATCTGCTGCAATGTTGGCAATACGCATGGCCCAATATCTATCCACATCTGTTTCCTTATCCCATTTTTCGATAGCTTCTTTAGCTTTCTTGTAACCCTGTGTACTTGCCAGATTTGCAATGGCGCGTAATAAATCTTTTCTCATACCTCAAAAATTTAAATGTTAGTAAATAATTGTTTCTGCTCGTTCACCTCCAGAATAGCAAACTCTATCCGGGGGTGGTATCTGTCTATTTTCTTTTCTGCTTCAATCTGGAAACATAGTTTGTCGTCAGTTATAGCACCTACCATCTGCAAACAGTCCAAAAGCGTTTTTAAGCTATTATCAAGGTCGAAACGTACCGAACTATGAAATACACGTACAAACAGGCGGAAACGGCTTGAAATGCCCCTATTTCGGTATATCTTGCATTGTTGGGCAAAAGAACGCTCATACGTTCTTATCTTTTCATCCTTGATAATCCGCTTTGTACCAAACTTTCCCGGTACAGCTTGGTAATGGTTAGCCTTTGCGATAACCTGACCGTATATTGTTTCTATTTCCATCATGCAACCAGTTCTAAATCAAATGTATCAATAAGTAGTTGTAGGGCCGGGTTAGCTTCAATCATTGCCTGTAATATCTTTTCCGTTTCTGTGATTGCTGTTTTAACTTCCGTAACGGTACTTTCAGACAAACAACGTATCAGCCAGTCGGCAATATCTATTTTGTTGGCCCTATCCTCATCGGTGGCGTTCTTCTCCAGCAGGTCGGAAACTACTACTTTGCATCCGATAGCCTCAACCTCTTTAGCCTTATTGCTCCAGTACTCGAAACCGTCCACATCCGGGAACATGACAACCGTTCTGCCTTGCAAGACTTTCAGCTTATCAATGGATAGTTGAGATTTGCCGCCAGTAGCCAGCCAAATGTAATCAGGATAAACAGCGGAAGCGATTAAAGCACTCTTTTCGGATTCAACCAAAGCAACCACTTTAGTAGGGTACATCTTTAGCAGGTGTTCACCAAAAAGGCATTGCACTAAATGATAGTCATCCGGCAATAGTCCCTGTTTTTTCATAATGGCATGGATCCAATTTATACCGCCTCCATCCTTTACCCTGTGACCTGTATCGGGGTCGTATTTCATAATCTTACCAGTCCTTACCTTTCCTTTGGTGTCTATCTGCCAGTAGATGATACTACCGTTTTTGGTCGCTCCTAAAGCGTAATCCTGCATTAGCCTTTCAATAGTAGGAGATTCCAAAGAATAGCGGTCAAACAATCCGCAAAGAAAACATACAAAGGAACTGTTATAGCTTGCAGACTTTTCTACGTACTGAAAAGGAATATAACTGATTTCTCGCTGAGGCTTCTGTATTGGTTTCTGTTGCACTGGGTTTACAAAACATTCCTTCTTTACTGGATTATCAATAAAGAACTGTTTAGGTGTGTAATGGTAGCCGCATCCGCTTTCATGGTTGCACCTGCCTACCGTTTTATCTATTGGTAGCCCGGTGTTTCCATCCAAGTAATAAGCGAATGAATGAGGGTCGCCACATTTCGGGCATTTGTGCCGTGAAGCTCGCCCCGTGTATTTCTCTAAATATGGTTGGTTATAATTATTCATATCGTTAATATTTAAATCTATCTGTCCCACTGTCCCAAGTGTCCCAAGTGTCCCACTGTCCCAAGTGTCTCAGGCGTGGGACGTGGGACACCATCACATTTTTAAAATTCTTCCGACTTTTGATTTGCTGATATTCAGCTCTTTAGCAATTTCTCTTATAGACTTACCCTGTCCCGCCAACTGTTTTATGTTCTCTGTTTCCTGGGACAAATCTTTGTCGGATGGCTCTTTCAGGTGCTCCTTCTCTGTGGCATATCCTATGTTTACAAACTGCAAGAACGAGCCAGTTTTCTCAATAGCCGACACTATCACGTTATCGGCATCGTATGTATAATTACCATACCTTACTTTAAGCTGCTTGATATACCTTAGATCGCTATCTTTTGCGCTCTTGCCGATAGCAAATACACTATCGAAGAAGTTGTATAGTTTTTTACTTCCGGCAAGATCGTTTTGTGTGATTGGATTTGACAAGCACCTTTTAGGGGTGTGAGCCAGAACGAGTATTGATAAGCCGTATTTCTTTTTAAGAGCCATGAGCCGAAACATGAGCAAACCTGCAGCATCTCCTTTTTCGGATGCTATGCACAAATAAGTTAGATTATCAATGATAAGCACCCTTGCACCTGTTTGCAGTGCTGTTTGTTCGATATTCTCTATCACAACCTCCTCAAAGTTCGTAGTATCTAAAGATTCACGATTTATTTCCACCCTATAAAGATTATCCGGGAACTGGTTAAGGTTGCCTTTCTCATCGCTATATCTCAACTGGAATTGTTTATCTGAAAGCTCAAAGTCAAAATACAAAACCCGTTGTTTCTCCGCTATGCTTGTCGCTATCTGTACTGCATAGATGGACTTTCCTAAATTGGAATCGGAAAATAAGCAACATACCTCACCTTCATACCATAGTGAGAGCCAAAGCGAATCTGGGTTGGGCCTTAATGCAGCTTCCTTAATAGTCCTGTTTGCTGTCTTTACGGTAAACATTCCTATCTGTTCCGGTACGGCTGCTGCTAACTGGTCGGCTTTCTGGAGTTCTGCGCCTATGGCTTGAAATATATTTAAACCTTCCATTGCTCAACCTCCTTTCACTTTGTTTAAATCCTCTTGAATGATTTGGTATTGATATAGAATCTTAATACTTTTGTCATTGTCATTTAGAGGATTGGTAGTCGATGAGGCTACCTTTTTTCTTATATCCATATTTATCCGATTTTGCGTGTTTCACAATATTTGTTAGCCTCATCTTTCAACTCGTTTTCACTTCTATGTTTTCCATTGGATAACCACTTATCAATATCAGACTGAAGAAAACGTAATTTCTTACTTCCTTTGTGATAGGGAATTTCTCGTTTGCTTACCCAGCCGTAAATAGTAGCTTTTGCCGGATGGTCGGGCAAATAGGCTTTCAGTTCGTCAATATTGAGCCATCTATCAACGGGTGTTGCTGGTGTTTCGTTCTTCTCCAATAATGCTTTCTCTAAAGCCTCTACTTTATTGATGAGGTATGCCATCGCTTTAGGCATGGTCTCGAAAGTTATTGCTTCGTTCATTGTATTATCCTGCTGGCTTCGTTTAGGCTTTCAGCTTCCGCCATGATAGAAAAAGAAAGTCGCAACCCTCATCGAAGATTGCGACTACAAAGAAAATAGTAAATATTAGTATAAATAACTATTTATCAATTGATTAATTTACATTGTAATTACACTGTAAGTTATTATTTCTCTTTTTTCATAGATACCTCTTTTAAGCGTTCAAAAATCCTGTTTTGTTGGCTGTTCCCGTCAGCATTGTATCCTTTGTTTGCTTTGGACAAGAGGTTCTGATAGTCTGTGAGGTTAAGGTTTACAAGTTTGCCGAACTCTTCAAATACGCATTTCTTGGATATATTAGTTCCATCTTTGTCAGTAAAGAAACCAAGTTCATACATTGCATTGATAATGCGAATAAAATCCGTTTTCTCTCCCTTTCTTGTCGTGAAATATATTGGACTTGTGGGTTCATCTGATTGCAACTTTCTTTTTAATAATCCTATTGCATTATGGTACATAAATCCCCTACATGGGTATATTTTTTCTCTCATTGCTTTATAATCCGGGACTGTAACAGCCTCTTTTCCATCTACTTTTGCACCAATCTTATTCAACTTGATTTCAGTAGTAGGTATTTCCCAACCTTTTTCAATATATTGCTTTTGAACATTACTGTCTATATCTTCAAGATATACCATGTGATAAAAGCAGTCCATCTCATTAAGCACAATGCGTACCCGTTCTTCATGAAAATTTAACGTGATATGTTCGAGATAGTTGTAAACATCAAGTCTGTTAAGTTGTATGTCATAATCAAAATGAGAATCAAGGAATTCTTTCACAGCTTCCTTTATGCCATTGTTACAAGGTTCTTTCAGAAATGCGTTATAGAAGTCTGAATATGTTCCTCGTACTGTAACTTCTTCATCCTTGCTATCAGTTATTTGCTTATTGATAAAATTCCCTTTTTCATCGTAACAGCAAAAAGATAATTCAAGTGTAGGCTGATAATCAAGCAGTACACTTGTAAACTCTTCTATTGTCAAATCAAATAGTTGCTTTTTCATTTTATTGTCGTTTATAGGATTTTTATTTTTTCTGCCGCTTCTCTTTTCGCTTCCTCTAATGTCTTTGCATACACCAAAGTCGTACCGATGTTCTTGTGTCCTAACATCTTCTGTATGGTGGTTATTTGTGTCCCGCTTGCAAGTTGCAAGGTTGCAAAGGTGTGCCGGAAGCAGTGAAATGTCACGTCTCTTGTAATACCTGCCGCCCCAAGCCATTGAGCCAAAGCCTTGTTAGCGTATGCGGAGTAAACCAAGCCCTCGAAAACAAGGTCATCTGGCTTGCGCCTTTCTCCACATAATTGCATGGCTTGTTCAGATATGGGCAATTCATCATATTTGTTTGTCTTTTGGATGGTATATTTCAATGTAAACTTACCGTCCTTTTCTTCAATTTCTCCCCACTTCATTTTGCGTATGTCTGAATGTCTTAGACCTGTGAGAGCCGAAAATAGAGCTGCACGTTTAAGTACGGGGTTAGTACATGGGGTTTCAACCAGTCTTTTAAGTTCATCAAGGCTTAGAAACTCTCTGCGTGTTTCCTTTTCCTTAATGCCTTTTAAATCTTCATTGATATTCTTGGACAAATAACCATATTTGAAAGCTGTTTTCAGTGCTATTTTGAACTTCAAGAAATAAGCTGCTGCTGTGTTATTGGATAACACAACCTTGTCGCTTCTATGTGTCCTTACATTAAGCAGGTAGTCTCTAAAACGCTCGCACCAAAGTAAATCAATATCACAAAAACGCTTTATTGTAGCGTTGTCCGATTTCTTGGTATAGTCCTGCAGGTGTTTTAGCGCACTCATCCAGTTATTATAATTGGATTCTTTCTTATCCTTTGCCAAATCACGGAAATAGGCAATAAAATCCCCTTTACTGCGTTCTTTTGCTTTGAGTAGTTCTGTTTCTGCCTCTGTATAGATTTCCGCTTTGCTTAATTCGTTTTGTCTATTGGCACGGATGATTTCCGCAAGGCGTATAGTTTCTTCATCTTCTGCATTGTACTTGTGTGATCCGTCTTTGTTGGTTTGTAGCTCTCCGTTCCTTTTCTTCAAGGGAACTACATACATGCCTAAATATTCCCGGCGCATCGTTTCACCTGTCTTGGGGTTAGGAATGCCGGGATAATAATCAAGGTAAAGCGTTTCCTTCCCGGTGTTGAGCATCCGGAAGCGTAGCGTTACTTTCGTTGTCTTTGATTTCCTCATGATTCCTTATTTTTAAGTTTGTCGATATGTTGCTTACTGTAATAGAGCTTTCCTTTAAGCCGTTTCTTTGGAATGGCATACCGGGAAACAAATACTCTTACACCGTGTTCCGTCATGTTATAAATTTCCATGACTTCGGGTGTCGTTATCCAGTCCGCAAGATTGGATAGGGTAGTATCAAAGCCTCTTTTTTTGAAATACGCATCTATTCTGTTTTTTGCTATCAGTGTACGTGTCCCTGCTTTCTTGGTAGGTATGCTCTCTGCATTGATAATCTTCCTTATCCGATGCCGAAGCAAACCGTATTTCTCTGTAACCTCGTCGATGGTGTACCACTCATCAATAGGTTTACGCACTCCAGTAGTCAAGATTTCGTAAGGCTCGATAACGTCAAATAATGCCTCTATATCCTTTTTGCGTATCAATGTCGTGCGCTGTGATAGACGCTTTGCCGGAATGATACCTTTGTGACAATAGTTGTAAACAGTTTGTTTGCACCAGCCTAACAAACTTGCCGCCTCTGATATGCTGATGTACTCACGTTCCGACAAATCCGATTTGGCTCGCTCTCTTTTGGTTTGCTCAGCCATCGAAGCGGTAAGAAATACCACCTCTTTACGCTTGATTTCCCGGTATGCTTTCCTATTACAGTCGTGGGAACAATAACGAGCGTTTTGTGAATACGCATCAAACTCGCATCCGCAATACTCACATATCTTTTTTATCGGTTCTTTTGCTCTCATGTCTTTACCATTTAAGCCCATCTTAGTCTAAGTAAGTCTATATTAGTCTAAAATGGAGATTTTATATTATTCTATGTTAGTCCATTCAGGAGATAAAATACTGTTTAATGTGGTACAAATAACCATTGTTTTTCCTGCATGGTACATAAGTGGTACAAATATACGATAAATAAACGGATAATAAAACAAAGTAACGATAAAATAGAAAAAAATAAAAACCGCTATAATATAGTGTATTATAACGGCTTTATAGTGGATTTTATTACTTTATTAAGTAGTATTTACTTGCCGATGCAAAAGTGCTTAAATATATTCCCCAGCACCTCATCATTCGTAATATCTCCACCTACGATTTCCGCTAAGTGGAAGAGGCATTCCCTTAAATCCTGGCTTACCAAGTCACCGGATAGGCCCATTGACATGCCGTCTTGAACGCGATGGATAGCTTCAAGGGCGTGGGAGAGAGCCTCGTAGTGACGGACGTTGCTTACTACGACATCGTTTTGAGTCACTTCCGGTAGGGCGGCGGCTTTGGTAAGGAGTTTCTGTAATTCAGCTATTCCTTTGCGCTGTTTTGCAGCAATGGAAATCACTTCGTAATTCATGCCGGAACCTTCTAATGTCGATACAGGGTTTATGATAGTTGCACCGGGCAAGTCTTTCAGACATTCAGACCGGGTAGCATCATTAGCTATATCGCATTTGTTCATCACAAGGATGAGTTTCTTTCCTTCACAGCGTGGAATTACCTTGTCCTTGAGTGCGTCAATCTGCACCTTGGCTTCTGTACTGTCTATCACCCACAGCACTATTGAGGCCTGGTCAAGTTTCTGGAAACTGCGTTCTATGCCTAAGCTTTCTATTGTGTCTGTCGTTTCGCGGATGCCTGCTGTATCTATAAATCTGAAAAGAATGCCGTTGATGTTCATTGTGTCCTCTATCACGTCGCGGGTTGTGCCGTGTATGTCGCTTACTATGGCGCGTTCCTCGTTCAGGAGGGCATTGAGTAGGGTAGACTTACCTGCATTCGTTTCGCCTATTATGGCTACCGGGATACCGTTCTTTATTGCGTTTCCTACGCTGAATGAATTTACAAGTCCTTTTATTACCGTTTCCACCTGCGATGCTATCTCAGAAAGTTCAGAGCGGTCGGCAAATTCCAATTCCTCGTGGTCGCTGAAATCGAGTTCCAGTTCCATAAGGGATGTGAGGTGCAACAGCTTTTCTCTCAGAGCTGACAGCTCACGGCTGAATCCTCCGCGCATCTGGTTCATGGCCATACGGTGTGTGGATGCCGATGTGGATGCTATAAGGTCCGCCACAGCTTCTGCCTGGCTGAGGTCCATTTTGCCGTTCAGGAATGCTCTCTGCGTGAATTCTCCCGGTCCTGCTGCACGGCAACCATTTTTTATCAGGAGTTGCATCACCTGTTGCAGAATGTACGATGAGCCGTGACATGATATTTCAGTAGAATCCTCACCAGTGTAGGAGTGTGGTCCACGGAACAGGCTCACCAATACTTCGTCCACTATTTCGCCTCCCTCATTGGTGATATATCCGAATGTCAGTGTATATGGCTTGCGCTCGGATAGGGGAGCACCATTCACCGGTGTAAATATTTTGTCTGTTATTGATATGGCTTCTTTGCCGGAAACTCTTATTGTTCCTATCGCGCCTCCTTGTGCCGTGGCTATGGCACATATTGTATCGTCTGTATATAAAATATTCATCAGTCCTTAATCAGTATAGATTTTTTACTATCATTTCTACTATCTTCTCCAGATATATGCGGTCTGTTTCATCGAAGGTGTTAAGCTTGTCGCTGTCTATGTCAAGCACTCCCACGACTTCTCCGCCACTTATCATCGGTACTACAATTTCCGAGCGTGACAGCGAGCTGCATGCTATGTGTCCCGGAAAGGCATCGACGTCTGCCACTACCTGCGTACGGGCTTCTGCCCAGGCTGTACCGCATACCCCTCTGCCTTTTTTGATTCGATAACACGCCACACTGCCCTGAAACGGTCCTAATTGCAACTCACCGTTCTCGACCAGATAGAATCCTGTCCAGAAGAATCCGAAAGCCTCGTTCAGTGCTGCTGTAGTATTGGCCAATACGCTGATGATATTCTTCTCGCCCTCTATCAGTGGTCCGTACTGCTCAATGAAATGTAAATATTTTTCAGCCTTGTCGCTGATATTTTCCTGTCTGAAACTTGCTTCCATCTTTAAATTCTTTCCAATACTGATTTTATCAAATCGTCTATCTGGTTTTTATATCCGGTGTTTGCTTCCTTGGCTACACGGTTTGCTATCACCAAGCACACTGTCGTAGCCTTATGTCCTTGCAGCCTTGCCAGACCGGCCAGTGCAGAGCTTTCCATCTCGAAGTTCGTAATTCTCCGTCCCTGATATTCGAAACTCTCTATTTTCTCATTCTGATGCGGGTCGGCCAGAGGTATTCTGAGCTTTCTTCCCTGAGGACCGAAAAATCCTCCGCATGCCACGGTTATTCCTCTTACCATATCTTTTGCGGCTATGCGCTCCACCATCTCGCTGTCTGCATGTATGGCGTATGGAGCAGGAGCACACATATTTCCTGTCCATCCGAGGTGATTAAGCAACGCACGTTCCAATGGCAGGTCGCACACAGCGTTTCGTCCTTCGTAGAAGTTCAGCAGTCCGTCGAATCCTACAGAGATTTCCGAACAGATAAATGTTCCGACCGGTGTATATGGTTGCAGTCCTCCGCATGTTCCTATTCTTACTATCTCAAGCGATTTCAGATTCTCCTTTTCATATCTTGTGCCGAAATCTATATTGGCCAAGGCATCCAGTTCGTTCATCACGATGTCGATATTGTCGCATCCTATTCCTGTAGATGTTACCGTTATGCGTTTTCCTTTGTACGAACCGGTGATGGTCTTAAACTCACGGCTTTCCACTTCGCATTCTTTCGTGTCGAAATGCGATGCCACTAAGGCAACTCTTCCCGGGTCGCCCACCAATATCACCTTGTCGGCCAGCTGTTCCGGTTTCAGATGCAGATGAAACACAGAACCGTCCTCGTTTATTATCAGTTCCGAAGGGGCAAAATATTCTTTCATAGGCATTTATCTTAATTCTATGTTTCTTATTTCCTTTTCTGTCTTTCCGATTTCCGTTCTCAGTTCATCCACTCTCTTTTCTTTATCCAGAATACCCGGCGACATAGATTTGCGTACGCCATTGTTGGCTTTCGAATATTTCTCCCTCAGGTTCTCCAGTTCTTTTTCCAGCACATCAAGGTCCTTTTGTTTTTCCCTCATTTCCTGGAACAGCTTCCTGGCTTCAGCTTTCCTGAAATCTTTCAGCGATGTATATACCCTGTTGTCGTTCACTATAAAAGTGAAATCCGCCTTTTTAGATTTCTCTCCCGGATTGGAATATGTCACCTTTGCAAGTCTTTGTCTTGCCTTTATCACCTCATTCCTGTCGGATTGCGTCAGAGCTATATTGTCAAGTTTGGCCAATGATATCATTTTCTCCGGTTCCATGGCATCATAGTTGTATATGATTTTCGAATCGTTAGGAATGAACACATATACACACACCTTGCCTTCAGGCTGATATCTGTCCGATGCAAACCATCCCAGATTGTTGTAGTCATCTATCGCAAACATATAGTCATTGAATTCCGAGTTGAACGGATATCCCATATTGTCCGGTTTGAAATATGAGTTTTCGTCCGAGTCGGCTCTTGTTACATATATGTCATATCCTCCCAAGCTGTCTTCACCTTTGGCTGCGAAATAGAGGGTAATTCCGTCCGAGTCAAGGAAGGGGAAGTTCAGTTCCGTCATGTCGTCATTGATACCTCTCAATCTTTGCGGCTTGCTCCAGCTGTCAATAAGTTTTACGCTTGAATATAGCTTCTTGTTGCCATTTTCATCTTTTGCCGACAATAGCTTTTTGTCGCCCATTTCGTTCACGAATTCCATGCAGATATCATCATCATTTGTGTTGTCGCCCGAAACAGCCAATGTTCCTGCCTGAGTCCCCAATTTGTATGCTTCGAGGAAAGACTTCTTGTCTACTACGAAACTGTCCAGTACGGCTATATTCTCCACGCTCCTTATCAGACGTTCTCCCTTTCTGTATTTGGTCATAAGTTCTTCAGCTTCCGTGGTATCTCTTTTTTTCTGTTCCAGCCAGTAGATGTGCTGTTCCAGATTCTTTATAGCGTCGTCATACCTGTACATATCGTAATAAGCCTTGCTCACATAGAGATAAGCGTTTATCACCTTTCTGGCTGCACTTTTCTCCAGATAGGGCAGACCTTCCATCATCTCGCCCGTTTCGTAGCAGCATGCGCCGTACCAGAAATTGTAGCTGGCGTTCGACGGTGATTGTTTCACCAGTTTCTTGAACACAGGTTTTGCTTTTTCGAATTCTCCCTGTGTGAACCATCTTTGTGCCTGGCTCAGTGTTTGTGCCATAGCTCCTGAAGCAATCATCGACAGAGCTATTGCAGCTATTTTTATTTTTAGTCTTGTCATATTCTAAGTTTTGTATTATTCAGCCTTAATATAAAATCGTTTTAGTTATCAAAAATACAAAAAACTTCAGAAATATCCTTTTTTGCTTATTCAATTTTTTATTTTCTTCCGTAAATCATTCTTTTCTTGTACTTTTGCACTCGCATTTTAAAAGATATTATGGCTAAACAGACAGAAGAAGACAAAATTATATATCGTATCAACAAACGTTTCCTTAAGGGGATAGTCGATTACGGACTCATCAGCGATGGCGACAAGATACTTGTAGGCCTGTCCGGAGGAAAGGACTCTATGGCTCTTCTTGAACTCCTTGCTCTCCGCTCTCGTATCTACAAGCCGCGTTTTTCTGTCATTGCAGTTCATGTTGAGATGTCCAACATTGAATACAAGTCCGACACAGAATATCTCTCAAAGTTTGCAGAATCGCTTGGAGTACCGTTTTATACTTACACCACATCTTTCGACCCTACGACGGATACACGCAAGTCGCCGTGTTTCCTCTGTTCATGGAACCGCCGTAAAGCATTGTTTACTGTAGCAAAGGAACACGGATGCAACAAGATAGCCTTAGGACATCACATGGATGATATTCTTGAAACTCTGCTGATGAACATGACGTTCCAGGGAGCCGTCGGCACCATGCCTCCATTATTGGTGATGCGTAAGTTCGACATGACAATTATCCGTCCCATGTGTCTGCTTCATGAATCCGACCTGATAGAGATGGCACGCATACGCGGATATCGCAAGCAGATAAAGAACTGTCCGTATGAGAAGGATTCACATCGCTCGGATATGAAAGAGGTGCTGCGTCGCCTGGAAGAGATGAATCCTGAGGCAAGATACAGCCTGTGGAACAGTATGAACAATATACAGGAGGATATGCTGCCGAAGATAATTAATAATTAAGAGTTACCTGTTGTTTGTTTTTAGTTGCTAGAGCCATGCGGACGCAACTAACAACCAATAACTGACAACTTATAAACTGACAAACTAAAAAACTAATAAACAATATGTTATCACATGGAATTTTCTCAGTATTACTGCTGATTTTATCAAACATTTTCATGACATTCGCATGGTATGGGCATCTGAAGATGCGCGAATACAGCTGGTTTGAATCATTGCCTCTGATAGGAGTGATAGCCTTCAGCTGGGCCATAGCATTTTTCGAGTACTGTCTGCAGGTTCCGGCCAACCGCCTCGGCTTCCGTGAGAGTGGGGGACCTTTCGACATTATGCAGCTAAAGGTTATTCAGGAAGTTATCACTCTGGTGGTGTTTACCGTTTTCTCCGTAATAGCTTTCAAGATGGAGCTTAAATGGAATCACCTTGCTGCATTCTGCTGCCTTATTCTTGCAGTGTATTTCATATTCAAGAAATAAACGTGCTTTCATTAAAGTTAAAACGACGAAGCGTTCTGTTCCAAATGCTTCGTCGTTTTAATTTTGTTCGATTTTATTCGATTCCGAACCGTAATTTTCTCATCTTTTCCTGTTCAGCTCTTTTCTCGGCCTCGCGTGCCTCTTTTCTTCTCATATATATGTAGATGCTGTCCATACTTCCCGGCAATTCTTCAATCATCTTCTCCTCTTTTGCCTTCAGTTCATCCTCCTTGTCTTTCTCCTTTTTTGCCTGTCTGGCTTTTCTAACGTCCCATTTGAAGTTCCTTTTCACCCTGTCCGGATTTCTCTCTTTGTCAGCCTCTTTATTCGCATTATCCAGATATATTGTTCTTAGAGAGTCTTTTTTCTCGGAAATAATCCTGTTTGCTTCCGCTTTCATCGAATCCGTCATTACCGGGAAATATCCCGTCAATGCAATTCCGCTACCGTTCTTTCCATAATCAAATATCGGTGTTGTCACTCCATCATAGAAAGTCGGAAATTTCAGGCTGTCCGCCAGCGTTGGCTGATATTTCTCGTATATTTTCCATGCGTTGGCATGCTTCATGTTATGTTGCAGCATTCTTCCCTTCGGAGTGAGGTTATAATAGAAGAATCCCATTATGTCAAGTCCTCCTATGGCTATTCCTGCTCCTCTTATCCTCATTCCGTCGCTTATCACGCCTGCCGATGGTGCTATACTCTTTCCGTAGTTCTCACTATCTTTGTCAAAAGGATTTATGGTCCACGAGATATTATATTTTTTCTTATTTCCGAACACCATCACGTCGTATACCGGATCTTCTCCGAATTTAGTCCATATAGAGTAGGGGAGCATTCTGATGTATCCTTTCGGTTTCCTTACTTTGGTCGTGTCCGTCAGACTTTTCGGTACTGTTAGGTCGCTCTTGAACTTCATCCACGATTTTTCCAATGGGGCTTCAATGGGCTTGTTTATCTCGTCCGACATTTCCGGCATGAAATCAAATTTTATCAGCTTTATCGCATCCTCGTTCAGTTGCAGCTCGCTGTCATTATTGTTTTTCTTTCTGAAATCATCCTTAAAGTCCGTATTCAGATGTTGTGCCCATGCACTGTTTGTCATCACCACCATCCCGGCAATCATCAGAGTCCTGTTAATTATAGAATCACTCTCCATCTCTTACGTCTATTGTCATTTTACTCTACCACCCTGCAGCCAATGACTGCTGTAATACCTTTCGTTAAGGCTGCTCACCACTACTCCCACACTTGTAGAAGCATGTATGAATCTGCCGTCCTTCAGATATATTCCCACATGCGATGCCCTTCTTTTTTTCTTGCCGTTGTGGAAAAACACCAGGTCGCCTTCCTTCAGATTTCTTTTCAGAACCCTCTGGCAGTCCTTGTCCCTCTGTTCTTCCGAGTTGCGGCAGAGTTTCTTTCTGTACACAGTCCTATATATCGACATTGTCAGCCCCGAACAGTCCACACCTTTCTTTGTCGTACCTCCGTATTTGTACGGAGTGCCAATCCAGTCGGCTGCTTCAAGGTAGAGCCTGTGATTGTCTTTCATGTCGATGTCCATGTCCAGTCTTATTGCGGCTGCTGCAAGATCTCTGAAATCATAGTTGAGTCTTCTTGTGCCGCACGAGGAGAAAGAAAGCATGGCTGTGAGTATCACTGCATATAGGGTTATTCTGTGAAACAATTCAATCTTCATCTGCCTATGGTTTATCGTTGTACCACAAATGTAATTAATAGTTTATTACTACAAGTTTCCTGTTTGCACAATTTAGTTACTATTTAACATTATTCCGAATCCGGTAAATAAAAAAAGACGGGAAACGATTTCTCCATTTCCGGATAATCGTTTCCCGCCTTTGTATTTGTTCGTTTTCTCCTGTTATTTCACCGGCGAGTTCATGCTTACTTCAATCATGTTTTTCTGTCCGAAGAAACTCTTTGCAAACTTTTTCAGGTCATTTACTGTGATGCTGTTCACTGTGTTCTGGTATCCGGTATTCATATCCACCTTTTCCCACAACATTGTGTTGATTATTCCCATCCAGTATGAGTTCTCTTTCTGGTTCTGCTGGAATGTCTTCAGCATATACTCTTTCACCTTGTTCAGGTCTTCAGTCTTAGGACCTTGTGCAATAAAGTCGCTGATACCCTTATTTATCAGTTCTACCATCTGCGGTCTGCGCTGAGGGTCAGTATCGAAGTATATCTGGAACACACCTTCCGCTTCAGGATATTTGCTTATCGAACCGTTGCATGACACACCGTATGTACCTCCAGCTTCTTCTCTCACAGTCTGTATGTACAGAATGTTCAGCAACTGTCCCAACATGCTCATCATAATCACATTCTTCTGGTCGTACTTGCATTTGCCGCTTGCCACCATAAGAACAGATGATTTTGCTGTTTCCATTTCTCTTGTGAAGTTATTCTCGTAGATACCTTTTCTGATATCAGGAGTTACATCGCGGAACTTCTCGTTGCGTTTCATTGACGGAAGACTTCCCAGATACTTCTCTATCAGCGGAGTAGCAGTAGCTTCGTCTATGTTGCCCACCATTACGAATGTAAAGTCGCTTGCATCGGCAAAACGGTTCTTGTAGAGTTCCATCACCTTATTGTAGTCTATCTTGTCCAGAGTTTCTGCCTTTACAGAGATAGTTCTCGGATGACGGTTATACAGAGCCACGCTTATAGAATCGCTGAAAGCAGTATTAGGGTCAGCTTCTGCGTTTGCCAGTGCAGCCTTGTTTCTGTTGATGAACGATTCGAACGCATTCATATCCATTCTCGGAGCAGTAAATCTCAGATAAGTAAGCTGCAGCATAGTTTCCATATCCTTAGGCGAGCATCCACCGCTGATACCTTCTGTAAGACTGTTTACATATGCTGATGCAGAAGCCATTTTTCCGGCAAGTACCTTTTCCAGGTCTACTGCACTGAAGTTTCCAAGACCACCGAGGCTCACTACCTGATTCATCAGTTTGAACTGTACAGCATCCTTATCGTCGAACATAGAGTTACCACCGGCACTGAAAGCCTGCATTCTCACTTCGTCAGCCTTGAAGTCTGTTTTCTTCAGTACCACCTTCACACCGTTGCTCAGTGTCAGTACTTTGCTGCCGAAAGGACCTTCTTCAGTCTTAACCACCTTACCGCCTGCAGGCAGTTCCTTCATCAGAGGTTCGTCCGATACCTTGTCTACATATGCTTCAAGCTTGGCAGCTCTTACTTTGTTTACCACAGCCTTGAGTTCCTCTTCAGTAGGATATTTCATACCCTCTTTCTCAGGACAGAATACGCTGAGAACGATGTTCTTTTCTCCGATAATCTGCTTCACCACCTGGTTGATGGCTTCTACAGGGATATTAGGAACAATCTGGTTCATTATAGCATATTCATTCTCTATTCCCGGTATAGGCTCATTGTCGATGAAATGTCTTACATATTCGTTCACATACTGTGAGTTTTTCATCTTGTCCTTTTCGTTGTAAGCCGATTCCAAAGCTCTCAGATAGTCAGCCTTTGCTCTGGCATATTCGCTTGCCGTAAATCCGAACTGTCTGGCTCTCTCAATTTCTGTCATCAGAGCCTCTGTAGATGTCAGTATGCCATCTTCCTTAGCCACAGCAAATCCGATGAAAGCACCCTTAGTCTTTGCAACAAGGAAATTACCGTCTTCAGCCATAGCCTGAATGAATGGAGGCTGAGGTTGCTGTGTCAGTTCGTCCAGACGTGCATTCAGCATGTTGCCTATCATTGAAGTCATATAGTTCATCGCCAGATAGGCCATACTGTTTTTCTGTTCGTTAGGCACTACGTCATGCTTGTGGAACAGATAAATCAAAGGCACCTGCTGTTCCTTATCTTTGGCTATTGCTATAATAGGTTCATCATTGTCAGGCACAGGGAAGTAGACTCTCTCCGCAGCATTTTCAGGCATTTCGATAGGGGAGAACATCTTCTTGATTTTCTCTTCCACTTTATCCACGTCAATGTCGCCCACAACGATGATACCCTGCTGGTCCGGTCTGTACCATTTTTCGTAATAGTCTTTCAGAGCCTGGTATGGGAAGTTATCCACCACTTCCATAGTACCTATAGGCAGACGGTAAGCATACTTGCTGTCCTTGTACATGATAGGGAACACCTTTTCATACATACGCATCATGGCTCCTGTACGGGTTCTCCATTCTTCGTGTATCACTTTGCGCTCCTTGTCTATCTCTTCATGGTCCAGAGTCAGGTCATTTGCCCAGTCGTGCAGTATGAGCAGACATGAGTCGACAACTGTTTCTCTTACTACCGGCACGTTAGAGATGTTGTACACAGTTTCGTCCACCGAAGTGTAAGCATTCAGGTTCACACCGAACTTCACTCCTATAGTTTCCAGATACTCTCTCAACTTGTTGTCAGGATAGTTTGTTGTTCCGTTGAAACACATATGTTCCAGGAAGTGAGCCAATCCTCTCTGATTGTCCTCTTCCAATATTGAACCTACCTTCTGGGCGATATAGAAATCAGCCTGGTTTTCCGGCAGTTCGTTGTGTCTGATGTAATAAGTAAGCCCGTTTTCCAGTTTCCCAACCCTAACGTTTGGGTCTGTCGGAACAGGCGGCATCTGCTGTTGTGCAAAGCCTGATGCCACACCGCCTATGAATATTATCATAGCGGCAGAACGTTTCAATAAATTCATTTTGTTCAATTAAAAATTAATAATTAACAATTAATAATTTAGAACCAGAGACGAATTAAAAATTAAAATTGATGACATGCACCCGTTTTTAATTTTTAATTATTAATTATTCACTTGTTCAAGAATCTCTCCGCCTCAATAGCAGCTTTACATCCGCTTCCTGCAGCTGTAATAGCCTGTCTGTAATGTGGGTCTGCCACGTCGCCTGCAGCAAATACTCCTGGAACTCCTGTGCATGGTGTGTTGCCTCCAGTGATGATGTATCCCACTTCGTCAGTCTTAAGCCATGGCTTGAATATATCAGAGTTAGGCTTATGGCCTATGGCAAGGAAGAATCCGTCGATGGCGATGTCGTATCTTTCTTCGTCAGCTTCACCCATTCTTTTCACCACATGCATACCTTCCACACCGTTGTCGCCATACAGTCCTACTGCGTTATGCTCGAACAGCACTTTAATTTTGGGATGGTTCATCACTCTTTCCTGCATAATCTGCGATGCTCTCAGGTATGGTTTTCTCACTACGAGATATACTTCGCTTGCCAGACTTGCCAGATAGATAGCTTCTTCGCAAGCAGTATCTCCACCACCTACTACTGCCACCTTCTTCTTTCTGTAGAAGAAACCGTCGCAGGTAGCACATGCGCTCACACCCATACCGGCATATTTCTTTTCATCTTCCAAACCCAGATATTTGGCTGTAGCACCTGTAGAGATAATCACCGCGTCAGCAGTAATTTCTTTCTCCCCGTCCACCTCAAATGTATAAGGAGCTTTGCTTAAGTCAGCTTTTGTCACGATACCGTGTCTGATGTCCGCACCGAATTTCTCAGCCTGTTTTCTCAGGTCATCCATCAGTACAGGCCCTGTCACACCGTCAGGATATCCCGGGAAATTCTCAACTTCCGTAGTTGTAGTCAGCTGTCCTCCCGGCTGTAATCCTTCGTAAAGGACAGGACTCAGGTTTGCTCTTCCTGTATATATAGCGGCAGTATATCCTGCCGGTCCTGATCCGATGATCAGACATTTTACATGTTCTGTTGCCATAAAAACTTCTTTTTGATTACATTAATATTTCTCTCTTATCTTAAATCTATTATTTCCACTTTAGGGTATTTTGCCTTGTCGAACACGAACATGCTGTCGTCCGTCTTCTTCGGCATACATTTTCTGATTTCTATTTCTTGCTTTTCTCCGTTGTTGCCCTCTATGCAGATATATACAGGCTCCATCTTGGAATTGACATCTATCACAATCCTTTTCACGTCCTGATTCTTCTCGGGTGTCATGACCACCTCTTTACAAGCTATTCCATTTCTGTTTTTTGTTCCTGCATATACATAATTGAATCCATGTCTGTACATACCCAACATCATATACGGATTGATAGCCTGTAACTCGTCATCTGTCGGCGATGAAACATTCACCTCCGCGTTATCCTCTACATAGCTCCATAGCGTTTTGCCGTCAAACCAGCTTTTTATTCCTCCGCAGTCGAGTACGAATTTCTCACCTTTCAGTATTATGCTGCCGTCCATCGTTCCTCCGAAGATAATCTCCGTACCTGTCGATTTCTCATAATTCGCCGCTACAGCATCCAGCACCTCCTTGGCCTTGACATCCTTCTGTGCAGAAACCTGCAGCGTTAATGCCGAGAATAAGCATATTATAATAGAACGTTTCATATTGAGTTTCTTAATTATTCATTTTTAATTGATTAAGTCGCATCTGCAAGTCATTCTCGTCTATGCACAACACATCTCTTGCCTTACTGCCGTTAGCCGGTCCCACTATTCCTGCTCTTTCCAGCTGGTCCATTATTCGTCCGGCTCTGTTATATCCCAACGACAGTTTTCTCTGTATAAGCGATGTCGAACCCTGCTGATGATAAATAATCAGTCTTGCAGCTTCCTCAAACATTGGGTCCAGTTTGTTCATATCCACATCCGCTGCTCCGCTTGGTTCGGCATTCTCGTCCACATATTCAGGCAGTTCGAATGCGGTAGGGTAGCCCTGCTGCTTGCTGATATATTCCGAAATCTTCTCTACTTCAGGAGTATCGACGAAAGCACACTGCACACGTACCGGATCATTTCCCTGCAGATAAAGCATATCACCCTTACCTATAAGCTGCTGTGCTCCCGGACGGTCGAGAATCGTTCTTGAGTCCATCATAGAAGCCACTCTGAAGGCCACACGAGCCGGGAAGTTCGCCTTGATAGTACCCGTAATGATATTCGTTGTCGGTCTTTGTGTAGCGATTATGGCATGAATACCCACCGCACGTGCCAGCTGTGCTATACGGCAAATCGGCAGTTCCACTTCCTTGCCCGCAGTCATAATCAGGTCGCCGAACTCATCTATTATGATTACTATATACGGCATGAACTTATGTCCGTTAGCCGGATTCAGCTGTCTGTTGATGAACTTCGCATTATATTCCTTTATGTTTCTGCATCCGGCCTTCTTCAGCAGGTCATATCTTGTATCCATTTCCACACAGAGCGAGTTAAGGGTCTGGACCACTTTGGTCACGTCCGTGATAATGGCATCTTCCGCATCAGGCAGTTTTGCCAGGAAATGTCTTTCTATAGGAGCATAGATTGCAAATTCCACCTTCTTAGGGTCGATGATTACAAATTTCAGCTCGCTTGGATGTTTCTTGTATAAAAGTGAGGTCACGATAGCATTCAGTCCCACAGACTTACCCTGTCCTGTAGCACCGGCCACCAGCATATGCGGAGCCTTTGCCAGGTCCACCATAAACACCTCATTCGTGATAGTCTTTCCTAAGGCGATAGGAAGCTCGAAAGTACTTTCCTGGAATTTCTTGCTTGCCAATACCGAGCTCATAGGCACAATCTTAGGACTTGCGTTAGGTACCTCGATACCTATAGTACCCTTACCCGGAATAGGTGCAATGATTCGTATTCCCAAAGCCGAAAGACTCAGTGCTATATCGTCTTCCAGATTTCTGATTTTTGAGATTCTCACGCCCTCAGCCGGAGTAATCTCATACAGAGTCACCGTAGGTCCTACATTGGCCTTGATTGATGATATTTCTATACCGAAGCTTCTCAGTACCTGTATGATTCTGTTCTTGTTAGCATTCTGTTCCTCCATGTCGATGCTTGGTCCGTCGTCAGGGTACGTTTTCAGCAAATCCAGTGTAGGGAACTTATACAGTTCGAGGTCGAGTCTTGGGTTATAAGGCACACTCAGGTCACCCCTTACAGTTTCCTCTTCCTTTGTTTCCTCTATTTCGAAAGCCGGTTCCTCATCTTTTTCATTATTGTGTGCCATATTCTCGGCTTCAATAATTCTTCTTGCGTTCACAGGCACATCATCTATAGGAAGTTCTATGCTGTTGTCCGTATAGTTCACATCATTGCTGTAAACTTCCTCGGCATATATTTCAGGCTCATTCTCATGCTTGAATTCGTTATATAACTCTTCTTCCTTTATCTGAGTCCTGATTCTCTCCTCTCTTTTATGGTCTGCAGGATTTTCCTCTTCCTCGTCTGCCGTGTCCTCCACCGCTTCCTCATCCTGCTGTTCTTCTTCTTCTTCTTTATTCTTTTTTCCGAACAGTCTGCCTAAGATACCTCCCGGCATCAGTTTCTGATACCATTTAACCTTTGGAGCCTCATTCTCTTCATTTTCAGTTTCCTCATTGGTATCATCGCTCACTTCCTCCGGAGTTTCTTCTGCACTTATTACAGTGTCGTCCGCATTTGTAGCAACCTCGTCGGATATTACTGTATTGTCTTTGTTTTCTTCTCCATTCTTTTTGAAGTTCGGATGCAGTATATGTCTTACCACCTCCATGGTTTGTCTTCTTATGGCAATACCGATAATGATACCGCAGAACAGAAGCAGCAGAATAAGTCCCGGCACACCGATATACGATTCTATCCATAGCGAAACATTATATCCGTGCAGTCCTCCCGGATAAATGAACGAATTTACATCTCCGAAAACGAAACCTAAGGTGACAGACATCCAGTACATGATGCTCATGCATCCTAAGAACCACTTCCATACAGTGAAATTATATGCTTTCATAAGCTTTGTTCCTGCAATGAGCAGAACAATCACAATGAAATATGCCGGAATACCGAAACATCCGTTAATCAGGAATTCGGCTAATTTTGCTCCTGCCGGTCCCGTATGGTTCTGTACCACCTCAGCTTCGCCCACCGAATTCACTCCCATAGCACTCTGGTCAGCACCTCCGGCCGAAAGGAATGAAGTAAAGGCAAGGAACATATATACTCCGAACATAAGGCAAATCAGTCCCCCGACAAAGTGTCCTGTTTCCCCGTTCAGTGCCGATTTTATTTTTTGTGCATTTTCGTTGTGCTTTATATCTGATTTTTTATTGTTGTCTTTTTTACTGCTCATATCATTCATAAATTGGTTTCTACAATAGAATTTTGTCATGCAAAGATAATACAAACTGGACGAAATATGTAAACAAAAAACGATAAAACAGAAAAAATTCCTACCTTTGCACATATATTTTTTGATATAACATACATTATAAGACAAATGAAATCATCAAATCAATCCATTTTCGATGCTAATACAGTCGAGTTCGTTACCGTGGCAGCCGAATTTTGCGGCTTTCTGGAACGTACTCCCGAAATGCAGCCGTTCGAGTTTGTCGACCGTACTCTCAAGCTCCTTCCGCTGCTCTATCTGAAAGCATCATTGCTTCCTGATTGCGAACCCCTCGACGACATCGAACCTGAGACATTCGTCACCGAACCGGATTACGAGCATCTCCGCAGCCTTATAGCATCACAGCTTGGTTCTGACGACGACTATCTTGAGGTTTTTCTTGATGAAATGGCGTATAGCGACACGCCTATCAAACAAAACATTTCCGAAGGTCTGGCAGACATATACCAGCCGCTGAAAGACTTTGTATGTGTTTATAGTCTTGGACTCGACAGGACAATGAATGACGCACTCTGGCGTTGCCGCGAACAGTTCGCCTCATACTGGGGACGAACGCTTGTCAATGTCATGCGAGCTTTACACAATGTAAAATACCACGGCGAAGAAACAGACCTGTAAACACTCACATATAGAACATGGCAAATTACCAATCAACAATAGATAAGAAACTTATTTCCGAAATGTCCAAAGCGACATTCCCCGGGCGGATAATCATAATTTATACAGAGGAAGACGCCCGCAAGGCTGTGTCCTATCTCAACAGCTGCGATGTAGTAGGTGTTGATACCGAGACACGTCCTTCGTTCAAGAAAGGAAAAATAAACAAGGTAGCTCTGCTTCAGATATCCACTGCCGACACCTGTTTCCTCTTCCGCCTTAACTACATAGGCATACCCGATTTCCTTGAGGAATTCCTTCAGAACGATGTGCTGAAGATAGGTCTTTCACTACGCGACGATTTCAGCATGCTTCGCCGTAGCAACGACAAGGACCCGAAGGTGGGCAACTGGATTGAGCTTCAGGACTATGTATCCCGTTTCGGCATCGAAGAGAAAAGCCTTCAGAAAATCTACGCTATACTCTTCGGACAGAAGATATCCAAGAGCCAGCGCCTTTCCAACTGGGAGGCCGATGTGCTGACCGAAGCACAGCAGCAGTATGCGGCTACAGATGCCTGGGCTACACTTCGGATTTATCAGAAACTGAATAATAATTAATAATGAATAATTAAGAATTAATAATTGATACTGATTATAATCAATATGTTGATGGATCTTTCATTTTTAATTTTTACTTCTTAATTTTTAATTGAATATCATGAATAAAGTATATCTCAAACCTAAAAAAGAAGAATCGCTTCTCCGTTTCCACCCATGGGTATTCTCAGGAGCCATAGCAAGGGTAGAAGGAAATCCGGAAGAAGGTGAAGTGGTGGAAGTCTATACTTCCGACAAGAAATACATAGCTGCCGGCCACTATCAGATAGGCAGCATAGCAGTACGTGTACTTACATTCCGAAAAGAGGAGATAAACCACGATTTCTGGGTACGCCGTCTTACTGTAGCCCGAAATCTCCGTCAGGCACTCCGCCTTATCGGAACAGAAACCAACAATGCCTGCCGTCTTGTGCATGGCGAAGGCGATAACCTCCCCGGGCTTATAATCGACCTCTACGACCATACAGCCGTAATGCAGGCACACTCGGCCGGTATGCACGTCTACCGTCATGAGATAGCATCCGCACTCAAGGAAGTTATGGGCGATACCATCCGCAATATCTATTATAAGAGTGAAACCACACTGCCGTTCAAGGCCGACCTCGAATCTACCGAGAACGGATTCCTTCTTGGCGGAAGCACAGAGAATGTAGCCATGGAGAACGGACTGCTCTTCCATGTAGACTGGCTCAAGGGACAGAAGACAGGTTTCTTTGTCGACCAGCGTGACAACCGTGCCCTTCTCGAGCATTACGCTCTCGGTCGTAACGTCCTCAATATGTTCTGCTATACAGGAGGATTCTCCTTCTATGCCATGCGTGGTGGAGCACGTCTTGTACATTCAGTCGACAGTTCAGCCAAGGCCATCGACCTTACCCGTGCCAATGTAGAGCTCAATTTTCCCGGCGACACACGTCATGATGCCTTTGCCGAAGATGCCTTCAAGTATCTTGACAGAATGGGAGGGGAGTACGACCTCATAATCCTCGACCCGCCTGCCTTTGCCAAGCATCGCGGAGCCTTGCGTAATGCCCTTCGCGGATATACCAAGCTCAATGCCAAAGCTTTCGAGAAGATACGTCCGGGTGGCATCCTTTTCACATTCTCATGCTCTCAGGTGGTAAGCAAACAGGATTTCCGCAATGCCGTCTTCACGGCAGCAGCCCAGAGCGGTCGCAGCGTACGCATCATGCACCAGCTCACCCAGCCGGCCGACCATCCTGTCAATATCTACCATCCTGAAGGAGAATACCTCAAGGGACTCGTACTTTACGTCGAATAAACATTTATTCTTATTTATACACACAGAAAAAGGCTTCCGAAGCATTTCACATGCCATAGGAAGCCTTTTCCGTTATTGTATACAGTCATCAGAAAGTTACGCTCAATCCCATGCTCAGGTTCATATTCATATTGTTAAGCGGAATATACTGCTTGCTCACTTTGCCTACAATATAATCCATACCCACAAACAGACTCAACACTTTAGGGTGGAAGTTTACAATCCATCCCATTGTGCTTCCGTATGACGAGATACCATAGTTGATACCTGCCTCAAACCAGCTCAGTGGAGAGATATTTGCAGCAAATCTTCCTTCACTCCACGAATAAGGGCCGTTTATCTTTGTAGTAGAAAGGAAACCTGCCGACAGCTTGTTGTAGAAAGGCATTTCATATTCTGCTCCAATCACCAATGTAGCAGCCAAAGCCTTGCTCAGTTTTCCTCCGGCACTTCTTCTGTGCAGGTTTGTATAGCTTTCAAAGTCATCAGTAAGCTGGTCCAGCTGGTTGTCTAATGAGTTAGGACTGTCACCGTCAATAGACAAATCATTGAAACCTTCAAATATCCATGGCTCATTGCTTGTCGATGCATATATATTGTTGTTCCAGCTCATGAATCCTAAATCCCTGATGGCAGCCGATACAGTCAGATTGTCTATCACCTCATAAGTAGCACCCAAATCCAATGCAAGTCCGAATCCTCCAAGTCCCGGTGTTCCCATTTCCATGTTTTCAAAATCCACCAAGGTACCTTCGCCTTCACCATATTCAGCTCCGCTTTCCGCTTTTGTAGGGATATTCAGTCCTGCCACAGCCACATTCATTTCTCCGTTTGCAGACACTTTCCACATATCCTCATTCATTTCTATTTTAGTATTGCTGAAGTTCATGTTTGCATATGCACCTCCCAACAGGGCCTTAACCTTTGCACCTACTCTCAGTTTGTCGTTTATCTGGCGGGAGTGTCCTAATGCTACTTCCACGAAAGCTGTAGAAGTGATACCCATTGTTCCAAGGTCATACACCGTGTTAGGTCCGCTCTGTCCCATCTTCATGAATTTGAAGAAATCTTTAGGAATGTAGAGCGAAGCATTCGATCTCAGTCCTATGTCTAAAGTGTTGAATCCTCCCCATGCCCTGAATCCCATCGACAGAATAGACATGTTCATATCCAATCCCATACGGTTGACTTTTCTCAGTCCTCCCAGGAAGTCATCAGCACTTACACTGCTGTTCATGAAAGTAGTCAGTTTGTTGTCGCTGGTAGGGTAGAGGAAGTTTGCGAGTCCCACATTACCTTTCACACCCATATTCACGTTACCCAACATAGGGATGCTGAAGTATGACTTGTCACTTTCCAAGGCCGGGTTCAGCTGATGTTTGAACAGATACCCGTCTGTAAAATATCCGGAGCTAAGAGCCTGTGCCGAAACTCCTGTTGCTGTTCCCATCAGGGCTACAGCTGCTATATATTTCTTAATTCCTTTCATTGTTCTTTAAGTTTACCGTTAGTTCAAATCCATTGTTATACCGCCTTTGAGTCTTAATTTAATTTCATCAAACTTTAAAGTCTGATTTTCATTCAGGGCAGTTCCGGCAGTACTTTCACTTGCAGTGGCTGTAATTATTAGTTTTATACCGTCCAGTCCCTTAATACTGCCATCTAAAGCTGTGATAGCAAGTTTTGCTTCTTTTGTTTTTGCATTTTCTGTAGTTCCGGCTTCGATATCAATATTTGATTCGATATTGACATTGTCCAGTTTATTACCATTCTTGTCAATGGCAATAGCTTGCATATTTAATCCGAGAGGAATTTCATTTATTACTGTCATAAGAACCTCTACTGTTTCAAATTCAGCATCTTCAAGGTCTGTTGTCCATCCGTCTATAACCTCTTCATATTTGATGTTGGTTTTGCTGCCGAACATCAGAGGGGTGTTAAGCTCGTAGTCTGTCTGTATTTCTATCTGACTACCTAAAGTTATACCACCTTCAGAAGCTACTATCTGCTGAATTTCAAAGTCTATTACATCAGGGATTTTTTCTATCAGTGAGTTGAGATTTTCAACTATAACTTCATGTCCATCCACTTGGAAATTACGATTCTGATGAATGCATATTTTGTAGTTTGTCTGATTTGCTGGAACTGTAAGACCGTCTATGTTTACAATATCACCATTTTTCCCGTTAATTGTAGGAGTAAGTGTAGCATTTAAAGTAATATCTGCATCAGTTGAATTTGATACTGTCAGATAAATTCTTGGGTCTGTTACATCTATTGTTACGTCATCACCGTTCAGGAAATCTGGAAGTTCGCCTATTTCTATTGAATTCTTGTTTTCTTTAGGTTTTACGGTTCCACAAACACTATTTAATGAGAGTTTCTCACAACTAACATTTGTATTCATGCTAATAGGAGTAACTCCAGAAGTAATCTGTTGCCCAGGTAAAGTAATATTACCATTAACCACAATATTACCGCTTAGTTCTATTGCATGGTTTTCATAACTGAACTCAGCTCCAGGTTTCCCAAAAGTAATGGCTGTTATATTTATATTTATATCTTGTTGCGATGTAAAATCCACATCTTGAATAATTTTTAGTACATTCCCATTCTCTACTGTACAGAACTCTTCTATTGATGTTACTGTCATGTATTCAGGGAAAGTAATGGTATAACCTTCTTTTATTCTACCTTGAATATTATTACTTAGCTTGATTGTGAATTTTCCGTTTGTTGCCAGTGTAAATGCCTTCTCAACATTCAGAATCTCATCAGTAATATTTTCTTCTTTGATGTTTATTTCTATGTATTGATTTTCAATAGGTACTGTTATTTCAGAAATATTTGTAGCAGACCCTATATTTTGGTTTTTATCAAATCCTGTAAAAATCAAGTTTTCTATCTCCACCTTATTCACATTAATGTTAGTCGAAGTACTTTCCCCCTTCTGTATCAACGCATAATCCCCCGTAGCCTCATTAGCCTTGATAATTCCGTCGTCTTCCAGTTCAAGAAGATCTCCCAATAACATTTTTTCTGTACTGCTACCAGGCAGAATAAGGTCTCCACCCACGGTAATAGTCATGTCTATGTCCTTGTCCAAATCATAAGTGTCATCAACTTTCAGACACGAGTTCAGACCGAACAACCCTAATGCATATGCTCCAATTGCAGCATAATTCATAATTCTCTTGTTCATACCTATATCTATTAATTAATATATTTAACTTAATTATTTTGCCAAAATTCACATATCAACCAAAACTGTAACGTTTTAAGTTGCTTCTTCCAACAAATATACGAAAAATATTACAGAATTTAAATTTTGAGCATTAAAATATGATTAAAAAAAGACGTGCATAGAAAATCCTTCTCTCTACACACGCCATACCTTATATTTCCTTCTTTATTTTTGCATTATTTCCCGGTGTACCATTTATACATTCTGTGCACACCCTCGTCTATCTCAACTTTGTGGTGCCATCCCAAGTTATGCAGTTTTGTTACGTCTGTCAGCTTTCTCATAGTTCCGTCCGGCTTCGATGCATCCCATCTTATCTCACCTTCGAAACCTATTTCCTTCTTTATCAGCATAGCCACATCGAATATGCTCAGTTCCTTTCCTGTACCCACGTTGATATGACAGTTTCTGATATCCTTGTCGCCGTCCTTGTATGTGTCCTTGAAATCCACATTCAGCAGCACATGAACACTTGCATCCGCCATTTCCTCGCTCCACAGAAACTCTCTCATCGGCTTACCCGTACCCCACAGCATAACGTGGTCGTTGTGTATACCGTATTTTGCCAGTATATCTAGTATTTCCTTCTCAGCCGATTCACCGTTCACACCTTCCACCGGACGTTTGTTCAAGTCAGCCCTTACAGCCTCCATATCGCCATCCATAAGACATTTTGCCAGGTGAATCTTTCTTATCATCGCCGGCAATACGTGACTTCTTTCCAAGTCGAAATTGTCATTCGGTCCGTACAGGTTAGTCGGCATCACAGCTATATAGTTTGTGCCATACTGCAGGTTGAAGCTTTCACACATCTTCAGTCCAGCTATCTTTGCTATCGCATACGGTTCGTTGGTATATTCCAAAGGAGAGGTGAGGAGCACTTCCTCCTTCATAGGCTGTTCAGCGTCACGCGGATAGATACATGTACTTCCTAAGAAGAGCAGTTTCTTCACCCCGTGTCTGAAGCTTTCGCCTATCACGTTCTGCTGAATCTGCAGATTGTTGTATATGAAATCGGCCCTGTATATAGAGTTAGCCATGATTCCCCCCACATGAGCCGCAGCTAAAATCACAGCATCCGGCTTCTCTTCATCGAAGAATTTCTTCACAGCCACCCCGTCCAGCAGGTCCAGTTCCTTGTGAGTCCTTCCCACAAGGTTGGTATAACCTCTTTGCATCAGGTTATTCCATATGGCAGAACCCACTAATCCGCGATGTCCTGCCACGTATATTTTACTGTTTTTGTCCAACATGTTACTCAATGAAAAATTAATAATTAAAAATTAAAAATGAGAGCACCCACCCTTAATTCTTAATTATTAACTCTTAATTATTAATTACTTCACTATTCCCTTCTCCAGATACTCAGCCAGATTAGTTCTCACATGCTCGCTGTGTCTTTCCACAGCCACCTTGGCCATATCCGCATCCACCATGATGTTCACCAATTCCTGGAAGCTTGTCTTTGTCGGGTTCCATCCCAGTTTGGCTTTAGCCTTGGTTGGGTCACCCCACAGGTTCACCACGTCAGTAGGGCGATAGAAGTCTTCGCTCACTTCCACCAGGCACTTGCCTGTAGCCTTGTCATAACCTTTTTCGTCGATACCTTCACCCTTGAATTCCAATTCTATACCTGCACGTTTGAAAGCATGATAGCAGAATTCCCTTACGCTGTGCTGTTCGCCTGTTGCAATAACAAAATCCTCAGGAGTATCGTTCTGCAGAATCAGCCACATACATTCCACATAGTCCTTTGCATAACCCCAGTCACGCAGAGAATCCAGATTACCTAAATACAGTTTCTCCTGTTTTCCCTGAGCTATACGTGCAGCAGCCAGAGTAATCTTTCTTGTCACGAAAGTTTCTCCACGTCTTTCGCTCTCGTGGTTGAACAGTATACCCGAGCAGCAGAACATATTGTAAGCCTCGCGATATTCCTTTACTATCCAGAAACCGTACAGCTTTGCCACAGCATATGGCGAGTAGGGGTGGAACGGAGTGTTTTCGTTCTGAGGCACTTCCTCCACCTTTCCGTAAAGTTCCGAAGTCGATGCCTGATATATGCGGCAAGTTTCAGTCAGTCCGCACAGACGTACAGCCTCCAATACTCTCAACACACCTGTTGCATCCACATTTGCAGTAAACTCAGGCGAGTCGAACGACACCTGTACGTGGCTCTGTGCCGCTAAGTTATAAACCTCGGTAGGGCGTACCTTGCTCACCACTTGCATGATGCTCATAGAGTCGCCGAGGTCTGCATAATGTAAGTGAAAGTTTGGTTTTCCCTCGAGGTGTGCAATTCTTTCTCTATAGTCCACAGACGAACGTCTGATTGTACCATGCACATCATATCCTTTTTCCAGAAGCAGTTCAGCCAGATAAGATCCGTCCTGGCCTGTTATACCCGTAATCAATGCTACTTTTCTCATTCTTTTCTTTTTATATAAGTTACGATATAAAGACTATTCCTTGCCTTTTATTTCCTTTTTCAGGTCCCTTCCGAAGAGAACCCATCCGCATGAACCCACACCTGCCAGGAATACGAATCCTATCAGAATAAGCGGTTTCGACGGTTTTGAAGCCCTCAGAGGCACCGTTGCTGCTTCTACCACAGTATACACCGGAGTATCTTCCTGCACCTTAGCCTTAGCCACCTGCAGCTGCTGTGCAGTCTGGTTATATACGTTGAAAGCTAATTCCATCTCGTTTTTCAGTCTTTCCTGTTGTGTCTGTGCGCTTCTCAGCGATATATTCTGGTTTCTGTCCATATATACGGCATATTCCTGCTGTGCCTTATAGTAGTTTTCCATACTTTCCTTGTACAGTCTTTCCGTATATTCTAAGTCTATTCTCGCCTTGTTTGTTCTGTATGCGGTGATATAATCCTGCAGCTTTTCCATCACTGTATTTGTCAGTGTAGCCGATATCAGAGGGTCCTGCATTGTCACCGATATTTTTATGACAGAAGTCTTTTTGTCCTCTTCCACTTCTATCTTTTTCCCCAATGCCATTATTATTTCGTTCTGGTCACGTGTAAGTCTGAACGGGTCTACCACACGTGTCGTATCATTAGGTTCCTCACCCTTGACTGTCTTCATCACCCATCCCAAAGCTTTGAACGGAGCAGATATCACATAGCTCCACCATGCCTTCTTCTGATGCTCTTTCAGATAGTCATATACTGTAGTGTTCAGTTCGCCCTTCTTGTCCGTCACCTTCACGTCAAACATCTCTATAGAGAAAGGTATTGACTTCACGATATCCGGATATAGGGTAGGCGAGAGCGCATCAGCACTCTGCATATCCCCGAGGCTTATACCTGCAAGCCCTGCCAATGCCGAAAGTCCTCCGCTCATCGACTTGCTTGTTCCCGATTCAGGAGCTAAAGTCACCGTTGTGGTATATTCTTTCGGTATGCTGAATCCCACCACAAGACCAATCAGTGCAGCCCATCCGCACCATTTCAGAATCAGCTTTCTCTCATTCCACAACTTTCTGGCCAATTCCACCAAATCTATTTCCTGTTCTTCCATAAATATCAATTTAACTAAAAACTAACAACTAAGAACTAACACCTAAAGACTACTTCAACAGATTAGCCAACGAAGCAATCATTGTAGCCAGCGATGCAAACGAAGTAGCATAACCTATCACTTCACCTATTCTGTTCTGCTTAACCTTGTTAGGCACCACAATCTCACATCCCGGTTCCACCTTCTTGCTTCTGCTCTTCACCTTGGTCACCTCACCGTTCATGTAGATAATGAATTTCTTGGTTTTTTTAGCATTCTGCGAGTATCCTCCCGCCTGGTCCAGATAGTAACCCACTTTCTTGCCTTTTATGTAAGTCACAGTGTTAGGCATCATCACCGCTCCGTTAATCTTCACTGTGCTTGTCATTTCCGGCACACTTATCACGTCGCCCTCTCTCAGTACTATATCATTGTTTCCGCCCGGGTTTTCCAAAGCCTTTTCCAGGTCGATACCCACAGTAAACACACTGTCTAATTCCATCATCAGCGAGTTGGCAAGACTTTCGCCCAATTCTCTCTTCATCATGTTTATCACGTTTCTCATACGTTCTATTTCATGCTCGTTCGCCACTCTCGTCAGTTTCGCCCCTTTGGCATATCCGAAGGCAGTCAGTCCTCCTGCTCTCTGTATCAGGCTGCTCAGTCTTTCGTTCTTGTAGTTCAGGCTGTATTCACCTTCGTACAACACCTCTCCGTTCACAGTCACATTCTTCTGTTCGCTGTATCCAGGACTTCTTCTCACGAACACCTGGTCATAAGGTTCCAGTACGAATCCCGGCTCGCCGTCCACAATAAACCCGTCTTTCAGTCCGAACGAGAAATTCTGTCCCACTGTATCTATGGCGTGCGTACCCTTATTGTCCTTCATTCTTCTCGACACATCCACTCTGACCAGCGATGCCGCGTCCTTCAGTCCTCCTGCAGTGATAACGATATCTTCCAGAGTCATATTGTCAGCATACGGATAAGTACCCGGTTTCATCACCTCTCCTGAGATATACACATCTCCGATAGTCTTTATGTCATATATGCTCGGCACATACAGCACATCGTTCTTTCTCAGTTCTACATCCTGCGCCGTACCGTCCAGGATACCTTTCACGTCAATAGGCAGCACCTCGCTTGTCAGGTTCTCCCTCTGTCTGTACAGCACCGCACGGTTTGTAAACGCATCTCCAAGGAGTCCGTCCGCCTGTTTCAGCAGTTTGCCCACAGTGTTTATCTCCTCACAGTACTCATAGATACCCGGTCTGTACACCGCACCCTTTATTTCCAGTTTGTTTGAGAATCTGTTTATGGTCGAGTCTGCGCTCACCACGTCGCCATCCATTACCTTGAATGCTCCGAAGTCCTCCCTTTCCACAGTTGCCACAGAATACTCTCTGCCTTCCTGTCTTATCACCCTCACACTGTTCTTGTAGGCATTAGGAGCGAAGAATCCGGCATATTTCAGCAGTGTAGAAACCGTTTCGTCTTCCTTCATTTCATATTTCATCGGGCGTTTCACCTTACCTTCCACCTTCACTATGGCCTCGTAAGTAGGTACAATCACCACATCACCCTCCTGGAGATTTATGTCGTCCTGAGTCTTTCCCTGCAGAATATATTCATACACGTCCACCATGGCTACAGTCTTTCCGTTTCTTGTCACCATGATATTTCTCAGGCTACCCAGGTCAGTCACACCTCCTGCGCTGTACAGGGCATGAAACACCGAAGCAAAGGCCGATAGGGTATAGGTGCCCGGCACCATCACTTCACCCATCACGTTTATTTTGATGCTTCTGGTCTTTCCCAAAGTCACCTGTATCTTGTTTCCTTCGTCGGCATATATTCTGCTCAGTTCGCTTTTGAGATACACCTTTGCATCCGCTATGTTCATACCGTTCAGCGATATGATACCAAGTCCCGGCACATTGATGGTTCCTTCCGGCGATATTTCCTTTCTGATTATATCCTCACTGGCTCCCCAGATGTCGATTATAATTTCGTCGCCCGGTCCTAATCTGTAGTTTTCCGGAGTCGCCACGTTCGTATTCGGTTCGAACGACAGCTTGTTGTTAGTGAATATGTTTCTTCCGAACACCATGTCTGCCATGTTTTTTTCAGCCGGTGCCTGTGGCTGTACATTTTCCTGCTTTGCAGCTTCCTCAGCCTTCTTTTCTGCTTCGGCATTATCCCTTGCCCTGCTGGTATCCGTCACAGTAGGCTTCTGTTCCGTTTCTGCACTTATCTGTCCGCTGTCGTACATCTGTTTCAGTCTCAGAGCCTGCTCCTGTGTCACACCTTTTGCCGACAGCTCCATCATAAGCTGCTGCTGGCTCTTGCCCTGTTTCAATCCATCCTGTACATATTGAATCACCTGCGAGTCGGTCATACCCGGCTGGGCATATGCCCCCGTACTACCCATAAAAAGAAGCGCTACTGCTACGCTGATAAAGAAAATTCTCATGAAATTACAATATTATTACAAAAACATGTTCTATATGAGTTGCAAAGATAATAAAAAAAAGTGCCTTTACATAACTGTAGGGCACTTTTTCACATTATTTTCTATAAAAAATCTCGTTCAACCTCTTGTCAGTAAGCCTTTTCTTCACCTTTGAACACATTCGCTATGGTCTTGTATATGATGTATATGTCCAGCCAGAACGACCAGTGTTCTATATACCATATATCTCCTCTGATTCTTCCTGCCATTTCGTTCAGTTCCTTCGTTTCGCCTCTGTATCCTGTCACCTGGCTCCATCCCGTTACTCCCGGTTTCACCAGATGTCTCACCATATACTTGTCTATCAGCTTCGAATATTCCTCCGTATGTTTCAGCATGTGCGGTCTCGGTCCCACCACGCTCATATCCCCAAGAAACACGTTGATGAACTGAGGCAGCTCGTCTATGTTTGTCTTTCTCATTATGTTGCCCCATTTTGTCTTTCTCGGGTCATCCTTTGTAGCCTGCAGCCTGTCCGCATCCGCATTTACCTTCATGCTTCTGAATTTCAGACAGTAGAACTCCTTGTCGTTCAGTCCGTTTCTTTTCTGTCTGAAGAACACCGGTCCCGGCATTGTGATTTTTGTCACTATAGTCACTATAATCAGCACAAAAGGGAAAATCGTACAGAGGAACAGGCTTGAGAATACAATGTCGAATGCCCTTTTCACAAACTTGTTGCCTAATCTTGACATATTCTCGTTTCTCAGCTTCAGTATAGGCACACTTCCCACCGCATCCAGATACACCATGTTCTGCACATAGTTATGCAGGTTGGGCACACTGTAGAATCTCACAAGATTGTTTTCGCAGAAACTGATTATCTTTATTATATCATTCCTGTATATATCCCTCAGTCCGCAATACAGAAAGTTCACATGCCTGTTCTGCTTTATATATTCCTCCACATTCCCCGGAGTTCCCAAATACTTACACTCCTCCGGCATGTCGAAATTCTTTTCATAGTCGAAATACCCCATCACCCTGTATCCCGACCAGTCCTGTTCCGTCATTTCGTGATACAGTTCGTTCATGCTTCTGCTTGAACCCACAAGCACCACAAACCTCAGGTTCCTTCCCTTCGTCCTGTATCTCTTCACCAAATACCTCAGTATCAGTCTTTCCACCGACAGTGTCAGCCCTAATACTATCAGGAACAGTGCATACAGATACGACCATGCATCCATGAAATGTCCTATCTGCAGTATCACGAACGAAGCGATACTGAACAGAAACATTGTTTGCGAAATTTTGCTGATGATTTCGAAGGCGAACACCTTTCTCTTGAACAATACAATTCCAACAGCCGTGTCACACAGTGCAAATATCAGCATGACGGTGAATACTATCTGTATGTCCGATGCTAATATCAGTTTTGCCCACCTTGTACCTTCAGCATACTGTGTAATACACCAGAACAGTATGCCGCATATCAATGTTTCCGTACCTATAAGTACGCTCGATATAAAGCTGTTGTAATTGTTTGTAAATACTTTCATTAGCAAAAATTCTATTTATAAGTTTATTCAGAATCTGTACGCAGCACCCACCGAAATATTCGGTACGAACGAGAATCTCGCTGTCGTATAAACTCTCGAGCTTGGAGTAATCTGTCCCTTGTATAGTCTCAGACCTCCTTCGCCCAATATGCACCATTCGTCATTCACCCTGAACTGCAAACTTACACCTCCCTGCACTCCGAAATTGTTTTCCTCACACAGCTCGTTGTGTGTAAATACAAGTCCTAAAAACGGCATCACCCCGATAAGCCTTTCCGGATTATATCCTCCGGCTAATGAGAGCGCGTCTATCATAAGGTCTCCTGCCAACGTCAGCGGATATGTGCCTTCACCGTTGTCATATCCGAATCTTCCGGCCTCCAGCGTACCTCTCACTGCCGCCACTCTGCTGTATCTTCTTCCGTAGCTTATGGAGAACTGCTGTCCCAATTCATTCAGGAACACACCTTTAGTTACACCTTGAGTATGCAGAGGGAAGTTTGTACCTATCTGTGCCGATACAAAGTTATAAGGACTGAATGCAAATCTGCTCTGCTTCTTCTCTATAGTCTCATATCTTCTTCTGTACTGCACACCTAATTCCAGTCCCAAGTTTCTCATAACCCTTTTCTCTATCGTATTGTCGGTCATGTCCTGATTGTATTTCTCCTCGCCCCATCTTGCCTGTGCGAACAGTCCGAGGTCCGGTCTTACGAAATACAGAGCCTGTAGCGCAAGGGTAGGGCCGTGGTAAAGCTTTATTTTCTTCTTATAGACTCCCGTACCCTTATGTGCCAGATACCCTATCTGATAACCTCCCGTCAGGTTCAGCTCAAATCTCGGGTCTGTTATCTCTCTCAGGAAGAAGGTATTCAGATTCAGCATACCTTCCAATCTCAGCCCCAAATAAGGTTCCTCGCTTATTGCTGTCCTTCTGTCATTCGGCGTATATCTCCATCCTCCGTAGAATGTACCCTTTATACCGAGAGGATAAAGCCATTTACCTATGGCTATACCTGCAGTAGGCCCTAAAGTCTTCATCCCCATATAGTCCCACACCCTGCTGTGGAAGTCCCCTGAAGTACCTGCATACATTTCGTAGAAGAAATTGTCCAGAAGGTCCACATTCGGATACTGTGTATATTTGTAAGGAGTCAGTCTGTATCTGAATCCCGCCATTGCCTGAAATCCTATATCATAGTTTCTCGGGATATCATGTCCGTCTATCATATCCGAGAATATGTTCAGCCTCGGTTCTATATAGAAGTCAAGTTTGCTGCTCATCCTTCTTGTCAGTATCAGGCCTCCGTGCAGTCCCCAAGCGAACTTCATCTTCTCATCCTTCGGCATAACCCCGTAGGCTCCTGCTCCCCATACCGTTTCTATATAGAAGTTTCTGTCCAGGTCCCATCCCTTCAGATAGTCGGTTATTCTGAATATATGGTCCAGTTCGGCTCCCATTCTTCCGTATGCAATATTCTTTCCTCCTGTCAGCGACAGTCTGAAAGAATTGAAGCTGCTCACATCCTTTACTGTGAATATACCGAACTCGTTCAGTACCGGCGACACCGAACCTGCTCCCTGCAGCTTGCTCATTCCCACAAAACCACCAAGGCTGAAGTTTCTGCCTTTTGCCTTTCTGTCGAATTTAATACCTTCCGGCACATATCTGTCCTGCAGAAGATAGTCCTTAGCGTCAAAATATTTCTTTACAGCCGAGCTGTCCTGCTGCGCCATTGCCATTCCCGGTGCGGAAGCCAATGCCGCACAGCATAAAGCCTTAATAATTCCGTTCAGTTTCATTTATATCTGTTTCCTTAAAACATTAACATATTTTCAGCCTCTTCCACCACTTCATCCGTAAATTCTCCGTCGTTCTTTGCCGTAGCTATAAAAGCCTTGTCTATCATAAAGCACTGATACAGGTTCATCATCGTGTCGGCAAATCCCGCGTCACCTCTTCTTGCCGTCACTATCGATTTCAGATACCATGTCATCGCTTCCTCCTGCGGCAGTTCCGCTATAGCCTTTTCCGCCATATTGTTACCCGCCTTGGTTTCCAGAGCCAGATACATTATCACGGCATTTCTTTTCGACGAATTCTTCACCGTTTCAAAAGTCTTTCTGCATCTTTCCACCTCTTCCTTGTTTCTTCCGCCTTTATAGTATCCTCCCAGTGCCCATGCGAACGCCTTCACCAGGTCATACTGGCTGTCGTCCGGCAACATCTGCGCCATTACGCTCGCATCCATATAGTTGTATGCCTTTATATACATACACAGCTGGTTGTTCACTATCTCTGCCGGATTTATCAGCTCCATTCTCTTTGTGTCTATGTTCTTTCTCTCGTAGTTGGTCACATACACTGTCTTGTCCACAAGCGGTTCCAGCAGTTTCACATCGAACGTATCTCTTTTCAGATACTGCACAGCCACAATGTTTGCCGCAAGCGGCCACGGATTCTCTCCCGATTCCTTATAAGCCTTCATCGCGAATCTTTCAAGCTCCTTGTCGTCCTTTATCATCTGGAAGAGTTTCCAGTACTCATACCTTGTATATATACCGTCCATACCCTTCTTCTGATATGCCTCCCATACCTCCTCGTCAGTCGGTTCGCGGTACATATCAAACTTTATGCTGTATTCCACCTGTCTCAGGTTCTCCAGATAATTCACTATCGTAGGTCTGTAGTAGGGGAGTCTTGCTATTGCAATACTCTGCCTGTCCATATTTTCCGGATACTTCTCTAATATCTCCTTTATCCCCTCAGCCTCTTTATACAGGCTGTCCTTTTCCAGCAGGTCCACCACCTCTGTCCATGGTTTTACCACAGCCTTAGGCACCTTGTAGAGCATTCTGTTCACGCTTCCTGGCAATATAGATACCACATCATCCAGTACCTTTTTTGTACGTTTCTCCGCCAATACCATATTCGATGCATACGAACCTTCCGGCGATGAATATCCCGTGATATACAGTTCCTTCAGCGTAGCTCCCGGTTCGTTCAGTATATCCTGCAGCTTCTGCTTTATCTTGTTCATGTTCTGCATGTTCTCCGGAGTATCCACAAGCTTGTCCGAGCTTACTTCGAAAGTTAGAGACACCCTGTCCGCCGAATTTCTCTTTTCTATTTGAGCTTTTTCCCTGTTGAATTTGGAGTTGAAATCCATTTCCTTGTATATCAGAGAATATTCCAGGAACTGCATAGGCCTCTTGTTCTTACAAGAAACTATCTGGAAATTCTTGTTATATCCCAATGCGTTCATGTTTTCCACTATGAAGTCGGCATAGCAGCTGTAGTTCACCCCCGGGTTCGGCACCCTCACAGTGTCGTTCCACACTATATCGAGTTTCTCGTCAGTCAGTGTCATGTCTTTTCTTACATAGTTCTCCAACGGGTCTCTCTGAAAAACATAGCCCATCTTTCTGTATTGTGCATTTCTGAATTCCTTACCGTCCACCACAATCGGTTTATTGAAAGCTATTGTATCATTGTTCAGTCCGTCGCACATCACCGTATAAGGCTGTATCACCAATCTCGAGTAGTCACTGCCCATCTGCTGTGGCAGCTGGAATGTGTTCGACACTATAAACATATCGCCCATCAGTCCCCCGATTGCCGGTTCAGGCTGCAGCTCGGTCCTTATACCTGTCACCACCACTTCTTCCAACTGCAGTCCAAGGTCGATGCTGACATCTATCTTCATCATATTGTTCACCCTCACCATCACCGCCTTCGACATTTCCGCCTTGAACACCAGCGACCCGTTGTCCGGTACAAGAATCTCATAATAACCGTTATGGTCTATTTTTGTCACCGTTTCCGGATCCAGGAATATTGCCACATCCAGGTTATCCGCATCCAGTTCCTTTTTCAGCTTTTCACCTTCTGCTACAGTCTTACAGCTGTACACTATCACTTCCGCCTCAGTCACCGGCACCTTCTTTTTTGTTTCCGCTGCATTATATACAGTACCCGAAACCCTTATCATTCTCTGTGCAGTGGCCGTAGCTGCAAACAGCAATGCCATGCATACAGCTATCGACAGTCTCAATATCATATTTTTAAAATTCATATTTCCCATACAGCTATACATTTAGAATAAATAAGCGCATGATACACACAGCTTTGTAGGTATCATTCTGCCCCCATGCTCATTATACGGCTCTGCCCAGATATTATCATTCTTTTTATTATATCTTCTTTCGTTATACCAAAAATACCCCACACCTGCGGCAAACTCAATATTCCATCTGTTACCTACAGGCAGTGCATAACCATATACTATACCCGGAGCGATAGCATCCCCCTGATGTCTATTCCCGATCCCCAATGTGGTGTCATACCTCAATGCGGAAAGAGATACCCCCACAAACAGTCTGTTCATAGGTCTACCCGAAATCCAGTATCTCATTTCAGCCTGAGCACCCATCAGCTGTGTATTGAATGGAGTATTATCCAGCGAATAGAACACCGTTCCCTCCAGACTTGTCTTTTTTGTAGTTACCAGTTCCATCGAAAGGTTGGGAGTGAGGTTACCCCAAAGCAATGCATTAGTCTTTACTGCCAGCAGCTGTGCCGCCGCATCATTGCATTGCAGAGCCATAACGGCCAATACGAATATTTTAAAAATAAAACTCTTTACCTTCATTGTTATTATCTTTTCGACCTGTTATATTTTTCCTTTACCGACTTGAATCTGTACACCAATGCCACTCTTACTTCCGATATAATAGGGTATGGAGTAAAGTGCCGGTCCTTTACATTCGTAAACTTGTATCCGTTGTCATCAATCCTCTTTTTGCTCTCCCCATATATCCATCCTGCGCTCAGTCCCAAATCCAGGTCAAGCCCTCCGGTAGCAAAAGTAATCAATGGGATTTCCCATCCTGCACTACCTCCAATTCCGAAATGCCTTCCTGTATACCCTTCTCTAAGGAATAGCGTATAGTCAGTATATCCTGCATATACCCCCCAGTAATATGCCCTCCAGTATTTCGGCATTCTCTTCTGTCCCGGCTTTATAGTCAGGCTCTCCCTGAAATACTTTCTTGCCTCGATTTTTGCATCCAATATCTTATATTCAATCCCTGGAACAAAAGTCTGGTTCGACCCCGGATTCCATTTCACATCAGCCCCCAATGTCCATTTGTTATAGTCCCATGGTGTCAGGTCATATTGCACACCCACACTCGGGGTAGCGAATACCCATCCCACCATATTTGCCCTGAAGGCAAGTCTTTCCTTCACAGTCAGCTTGGTCACTTTAGCCTCTTTTCTTTTTTTCAGTTCCTGCAGTTTTGCCGCAGCTGCTGAGTCAGTAGGCAGTTTTCCTTCAGTATTTTCCTGTGCCATGACAATTCCGGTGCAAGCCACCGTCATTCCCCAGCATATTATCATTCTTTTAGCGTAATCCTTTATACCCATATAAATCACCGATTAAAATTTAAACTGGAATCCTGCGTTCAGCACAGCAGAACCGTCATATGGAAATCCTGTAGCACTGCCGTCCGTTTTGTCATTCAGCAGCGTACCTTTAAGCTCTGTAAACATGTTTATTCTCTCGCTTACCCTGAACAGGACCTGTGCTCCCACAGTAAGTGAAGGGGACACCTCCCTGATATCGATATTCATTCCTGCTCCAACACCAATAAAAGGCAAGACAGTGACTTTTCTCTCTTCATTCATCCCTGCCAATAAGCTCAGAGCGTCAAACATACAGTCTGCACTTATAAATGCCATATTCATTGCATTTCTATTGCTGGACAGATTTCCCCCTGTAATTCTTGCTCCCGTTCCCCTTAGTCTGAGCGCAATTGCCGGCGTAATCCATTTCCCTAAATGTCCTTCGAGTGCTGTCGTCAGTCTGTATCCCAATGGATGCAGGTTATCCGAATCCCCGACGTACAGTTGTGTACCTATTGCCGGCCCTATAAACCATCCCTCATTGGCCTTTTTCACTGTAATACATTCTTTCAGGTTCTCCCTGAATCCGCTTTGTGGTCCGTCCTTTGCCCCGGCTGCCATGGCCGGTATCATAAGCAACGCCACCAGTTTCAATTTATTAAACATGTAAAATGAGTTTACCTTTATTAATAATCTAACTTATTTTGCTATATATAATACCGTGCAAAAGTAATTATTTTTTATTTTATAGCCAAGGTGGTTATTTAAAAAATACAAAAAAAGAGGGTTATACCTCCGATATAGCCCTCTATTTATATTATCGTAAAAACTATTTCTTGAAATTTACTATCACCGCCCTGTTCATCTCCGGTTTCGAGAAGTTTTCGCCTACACCCATACCTTTGGCATCTATTCTTTCAGCCTCTATTCCGTATCTGTTGACCAAAATTTCCTTAACCTTAAATGCACGTCTTTCTGACAGCTTCTGGTTGAATTTTGCATTACCTTCAGGCGAAGCATAACCTTTCAGTTCAACCTTCAGCTCAGGATATTTGTTCATATAAGCCACAATGCTTTCTATATTCGACAGCTGCGTCATATCCACATCGGCAACAGATTTTCTGAATGCCACAACCGGTTCTATAAACGAATCCACAGCCTTTTCCTCAGCCTTTTCTGCCTTCTCAGCACATTCATTGAGCGATGTCATCAGATTCTTGTTTTCATTATCCTTCTTTCTGACATCATCTTCCAAAGCATTGACCCTTCTCCTCATATCGTTTATTTCCTCGTTCAGTCTGTCCACCTCAGCCTGGCTGTATGCCATCATGACAGTAGGGTAACGCTTTCCGTTGGAATTCTTGAAGTGATACAGCAGTCCCGCCATCAGTTCGAATGAAGTATTTCTTGGTGCTCCGTCACCGAGTTTTGCCACCAAGGCCGGCCTCATGCTGAAAGTCCACTGCTTCTCCTTGCCAAGATTGAAGTTAAAGCTCAGTCCCCCTTTATACAGAAAGAAATTCTTGTCATCACACTGCCTTGAAGCGAAGAATTCACGACCTCCTCCAAGTCCGGCTATACCTTCAATTTCAAACAATCTCGGTCGTTCATTGGCTCCTGATATCAGATTGGTGAAGTTCAACTTACCGTTCAATATAAACTGTATCTCGTCAAGCGCATTCACACTCGATGTAGTGTTTATACCTGTCAGTGTCTGGAATGAAACACCCAATGCCGGTGTAGCCTGCTTGCCCAATTCAAAACCCACTACACCTCCGTTTCCGTCAGAATTCATATATTTTTCTCCCAACTGATGCTCCCAAGCACCGTTCACGCCGAAATACCAGTTGTCGAAGAACTTGTTACCTACAGTAACCTTTTCCTGTGCCACTGCAAACCCTGCCAGAGCCGCAACCATTATTGTTAAAATCACCTTTTTCATAATATCCTCTTTTTAATCTTTCTTACAAAGATACAAAATCTTTCCGATAAAATGAAAAAATCAGATTATTTATTTAATCCCTTTTGAAAATATCCCTTGTATACACCTTATCTTTCACATCGTCCAGGCATGCATCATACCTGTTGGCTATGATAGCCCCCGACATTCTCTTGAATTCCTCCATATTGTTCACAACTCTCGAGCCGAAGAAAGTCGAACCGTCCTCAAGTGTAGGCTCGTATATTATCACCGTAGCCCCCTTCGCCTTTATACGCTTCATCACCCCCTGGATGGAGCTCTGGCGGAAGTTGTCGCTGTTCGATTTCATCGTCAGCCTGTACACACCTATCACACATTCCTTCTCGTTCTCCGGTCTGAAGTCACCCTTGTTGAAGTAGTCATAATATCCCGCCATCTTCAGCACCTGGTCCGCAATGAAATCCTTTCTTGTCCTGTTCGATTCCACAATGGCATGAATCAGGTTCTCCGGCACATCCGCATAGTTGGCCAGCAGCTGCTTCGTATCCTTCGGCAGACAGTAGCCCCCATATCCGAACGACGGATTGTTATAATGGTTTCCTATTCTCGGATCAAGGCTTATACCGTTTATTATATCCACAGTGTTCAGACCCTTCATTTCCGCATACGTGTCAAGCTCGTTGAAGTACGAAACCCTCAGTGCCAGATAAGTGTTTGCAAACAGCTTCACCGCCTCTGCCTCAGTCAGTCCCATGAACAGAGTGTCAATATTCTCCTTCAGGGCACCCTCCTTCAGCAGCTCCGCAAAAGTCCTTGCCGCCTCTGCCAGTTCCTCCGCATGGTCAGTCAGCTTTTCGTCCGGACGTCCCACTATGATACGGCTCGGGTAAAGGTTGTCATACAGAGCCTTGCTCTCCCTCAGAAACTCCGGCGAGAACAGCAGCTTCAGGTCCCTTCCGTACTTCCTGTACAGTCCCTCGCAGTACCCCACAGGAATAGTACTCTTAATCACCATCACCGCCTTAGGGTTCACGCTTCTCACCAGGTCGATAACCTCCTCCACATGACTCGTGTCAAAATAGTTCTTCACCGGGTCATAGTTCGTAGGAGCCGCTATCACCACAAGCTCCGCATCCCTGTAAGCCGCCTCCCCGTCGAGAGTAGCCTTCAGGTCCAGTTCCTTTTCAGCCAGATACTTTTCAATATAATCATCCTGAATAGGAGATACCCGTTTATTTATCTTCTCCACCTTTTCAGCTATCACGTCCACAGCCATAACCCTGTTATGCTGTGCCAATAGAGTCGCAATAGACAACCCTACATATCCTGTTCCCGCTACCGCAATATTCATGTTATGAGTTTTTAAGTTTTTAAGTTTATGAGTTTTTAAGTTCTTAATTTTTAATTCTTAATTATTCATTCTTAATTTTTAATTATTAATTATTCATTCTTAATTATTATCAGCTCCTGCTCACCTCCAGCCCCCTGTCCGAAAGCTTCATCTCCACAAATCTCGCCCTGTCGTTCATTCTGTTTTCATTCAGAATTCTCTTTATTCTCACTGCCGCTTCCGGGTCCTTCGCCACCATATACAGGAATCCTCCGCCGCCTGCTCCCGGCAGTTTATATCCCAGGCACAGGTCATCTATCATCTCCGTCATGGCCCTTACCGCCTCAGGGTTCGTGCCGCTATCCAATCTCTGGTTCTGCTCCCAGGTCTTGCCCACTAAGCGTCCCATCGTTTCAAAGTCATTTCTTATTATCGCTTCGTACATATCTATAGCATGTCCCTTCATCTGTTCAAGAATCCTCAGATGCTTCTCCGAGTTCAGGAACATACCCTTCACTATCTCTGCCAGTATCCCTTTCGCCGTACGTGTTATACCAGTGTAGTACAGCAGATGACATTTCGCATACTCACTGTCGTTGAATATATAGTCAGGCATCCATTTCACCCCCGGTTCCTGCCTCCATCCCGGCATAGTCTGCAGCAGTTTCACTCCCTGCAGCACGCCGCCGTACTGGTCCTGCCATCCGCCACCCGTAGTCAGCAGCTGTTCAAGCACCAGAGTCCTGTTGCAGATACCCTGTCTGTCCCGGTTCAGTCCGCAGAAATCATTCAGCGCACCCAGCACCGTAGCCGCAAGAATCGAGCTTGTACCCAGTCCCGAGCCTGCCGGTATTGCCGACAGCAAAGTCACCTCCAGTCCCTTTCCGAACTCTTTCAACTGTTCCTCCAGAGTGGCATGCCTCTCTGTGCAGAACTCAGGCAGAAAACCCGACAGAGCCAGAGCCGCCTTAGGAATAGAGAACGGCAAACCCACCTTGCGGAAATCCCTCAGTTCGTCATACGAAGAAATCACCTCCGCAGCCCCAAGGTCAATCGAGCTCAGAGTAATACTATATCTGTCCGACGGTTTTACATACACCTGCAGCGGCGGCTGTCCGTTCAGCTCTATAGCCATGTTCACCACATTACCGCCCTCCATCAGGCTGTACGGCGGAGTATCCGTCCATCCCCCAGCCAGGTCAATTCTCACCGGGCTTCTTCCCCAGACTATCTGGTCCGCATACACCGCCATCACCGGCCTCTGTTTCAGGTCCATGACCCCCGTAAGTCCCTTTCTCATCAGTCCGAAAGCCCTTTCCTCCATCACTTTCGCCTCAGGATTACCCGTCAGCTCCATCACCCTTGCCCTGAACATCCCGTCGCTAATCCTCTTCAGCAGTCCCGCATCCTCCGGCAATTCCTCCGGCAATACGATGCCACCCTTGGCAAACTCCCTTGCCGTCACCTCCAGGTCCGTCTGATAGAAGACACTCCTCTCATGGTTTCTTGCCAACGTACTCAGATTCTTCATTCTGAAAGACTCACGCTGAGCCGTCAGCCTTCTCAGGTTCGCATAAGCCGAAATCTCGTCAGCCGACACCCTTTTGGCCTCCATCCATATCTTCCTTCCTGCAGTATCATCCGCCCTGTCAGTCATCCAGGCAAGCACAGCACCCATATCCGCGATGCTGTCTACTACAGGGAAAATCTCCGCACTCTGCAAATCCCCGTTGCCAGATATATCCTCAGCCCTCAGCCCCCTCTGTTTCAGCCATTCCGTCACCGGTCGTCCTAAGAATAGGGTAGAGGCATCCTCTAAGCTACCCTTGAACTTATCCTCAAATCCGTACGGACGTACCACATAAGCAGAATCACCCATCGGCACCACGTCTATACACAGCCCCTCAGAAAGTGAAATCTCCCAGTCATTCTCCGGTACTCCCGTCACTATATTCTTGCTCGACAGACACCATTTGCTGCCTATAAAACTGTTCTCTATCCATATCTCCGCATTCCTTTCCGTCAGTCCCACGTTCATTATCGCGTTCTGCACGAACACAGCCGGATGCGGTTTCACCTTATGATGCATTATCGCCCTCTGGTCCATCACACAGTTCTGCACCGCCAGAGTAGACGAAATCATCTCCCTGCTCGTCCCGTAATGATGGAATTCCCCACCCGGCAACGGCAGTACCACCACCTTCAGGCCGTTCAGCTCCTCGTCCTCTATCCTCGGTTTCTCTCCTAATGCAAGCCCGAACTCCGAGTACATATCATAGAATTTCACGTTACCATCGCTGTCCATGGAGCGTTCCGCCATCAGCTTTATCGCCCAGTCGCTCAGCAGCCAGATACCTATATCCATCATACACAGATAATCCTTCATCATCGCTGCCATTTCCTCCACAGCCGGTTTCTGCATCATGAACTCCAGTTTCTCCGGTGTCCTTCTCGAAGCCACGAACACCCCGTGGTTCTTCATCAGTTGCGGGTCCTCCCACAATCCGTAGCACACCACGTCCGCCTCCGGTATCTCCTGCAGCTGCTCCTTTGCCCTTATATACACGTCGCCGCTCGCTATCAGCGTGTTCAGTCCCTTAGGAGCCTTCTCCATTATCTCCTCATACAGCGGCAGTTGCAAGTCCAGCAAGTTCTGAGTCAGCTTCTGTCCTCGCGCCCATCTGAACACCGGTACCGGCGTCAGAATCTTTCCCGACGGCGCATAAGCCGGCAGTCGTCTGCTCTGTCCTCCGGCGTGAAGCAGAATTCTCTTCTCCCTGCCCAGCCACGTCATCAGGTCCACACCATCCGCCTCTTCTCGTCTGCAAGCATCCAGGAGCCAAGTCGTTCCCCCTCCCGACCCAAGTTTCTTACCTATCGGGTCCGAAGTGCAGAACCATTCCTCATGGCTCACATTCTCTATATCATGAAAACACTCCACCAGATTCGGTGGCAATGAAAGCAATTTCTTCATATTCCGTATTATTTCGATTTTTATACAAAGTTACACAATATTACCGAATATCATTCAACAACAGGTCCCCACAATTTCCGTAAACCTCATCAAAAATTTCACGACACCTTTTCTCGCTCATTTTCGTTTTGGTCCCCACAGCTATAAAATCCGTTAGGGTAGGGAACCCCGTTTGGTTCACAGATGTAGCATGTTGCCCGTTGTACCCTTCTGCACATAGTGTAAGGTCATACGCAGGAGCCAAATGCCATTTCCATTTCCCTGCATCATCTTTCCTTACCAGGAAACTGAAATTCTTGCAGTGATCATCCTTGTTGTCAGTCAGATAGTTGAACACCATCCTTCTATACATTTCCTCCACATCCTTCGGATTCTGAGTCAGATACCCCGTAAGAGCCATCAGATTAGAATAGTCAAGAACCGGTTCAGACAGTGACACACAAAGCAGTCCTCCCGCCGTAGCAGTATGAATACGTTCACCATCTTCTGTAATATCGAACCGCCTCGTAGTAAAATACTTTCCTGCAGTAAGTTTGAAGTCAGTGACATTTATTCCGCATCTTTTCGCTACTTCATTATAGTGAAACTCCTGCAGTCCCATATCCATAGGGTCATAAGTATGCCTGAACTTAACCAGCCAGTGTCCCTCATTGTCAGAAAAGACAGCTTTAGGTCTGCACCCCCCGCTGTTTCCGCTGTTGTAGAGCAACAATCCCGCATCCGTATCCTGTTGTTCCTTCAGCACCTCCAGAGCCTTCTCCTGCAATAAATCAAAGTCCGATACCTCCTCACCTTTGGCTATTATAGTTTCCGGTTCATAACAGAGAGCCCCCATACCGCTGTTGCCCACAAAGCTAAGTCTGTCAATCGAAGTCAGCTTTCTGTCATCAATACCTTCACGCATCAAAGCCCTGTGAAGAAGATACCTTCCATATCCGTCGGGCAGGCTGTCCTCAAAGATACCGAAGTTTCCATAAAACGGTTTTGGTTTTGCGATAAACAGCCCCGGTTTCAGTGGCAGTTCAAGAGGCGACACGCTGAATCCTTCTGCCAGCCATTCCCTGTCATATTCGAATGCACAAAGTCTGTTATCCGGAGTCAGTGACAGAGTTCCCACCTTTTCGCCGTGATATTTCACTGTAAGCTTGTCCGTCATAAATCCTTCCTTTCCTTTTTCCCTGTTCCCGTTTTATAAGCCCTGCTTCTCCCTGTGTTTTTACGGATTTGCGTCAGCTCTTCCATTGTAGAATACTTAGGCTGGCTGAACACATTCTTAATCTCCGAAGTATAATCCATGGCCATGGCTAAAGCAATCAGGTTCTTCAGCGAGATAAGCCCCTTCTGTTCAAACCTTACTATATTACTTACAGCCACTCCCGAACGTTCCGCCACCTGTTCCCTTGTCAGATTCTTCTCTATTCTTCGTTTTCTGAAGTCATCAGCCAATACCCTTGCAATGTCATCCGCATTATCAAAAGTATAGTTCTCCAATACTGATAATATATTATTCATATTTATTAATTTATCGAGTATAAAGATAAAATATTATCAGTTACAAAGATATGATTTTTTCTTATGATTTCAATACAGTCACCCTTCTTTTCACCATATACGGAATAAACCATGCCGCTTCCCTCGGCATTACTGCCGACATCCTTATGCACCTCTTCACCCAGAACCAGACATTACCTGCCACTCTCCTCAGAGCCGGCAGCCCCTTGCTCCGTTTCTCCCTCTCCATTTTCAGCATATATCCGTCCCTCCATACAGTTTCCTCTATGAACACACTGTTCCTGCCACAGTCCGCTTTGATAGGGAAGATTTCCACCTCTAAACACCTCTTCAGGAAACCGAACAGAGCCGCACAAAACCTCTCCATATGCAGCTCCCTGATTATTTTAGACAGAAACTCCATATCCAACTCCGCATTCCTCAGCATCACCGCCACGTCGCACACCTGCTTCATCCCCATGCCATACGTCAGTATATGCCTCCTCAGATGCACCATCACACACACAAGATATACCTCCGCACTCTCAGGATGCTCCTTCACAAGCCTCTGCAGCACCCTGTTGTCCTTCGGGCAATACGCAAAATCCCTTCTCTGATGAAACTCCACACTTACCCCCTCAATAGAACAATCTACATCCTCATACAGTCTTTTATACTTTATGCCCCATTTCCGCAGCACCTCCTCAATCCTTTCCGCACCCTTCATCACCACAATGTCTATATCCCCGAAGCTCCTCGCTTCCGGCTTCCTGTACCATTTCGCTACCGACGGCCCCTTGAACACCTCTGCAGTCATACCCTCATCGGCCAGCCTCTCCACAATTCTCCTTGCCAACAAGTCAATCTTCTTCCCCCTTTTTTCGATATACATCAGCGTCTTTACCCAGCTCATTCCGTCACTTCCAAGGTCCGCGCCACACTCATCCATCCCCATTGCCAATACTCCGCTCACAGCCTGCAGCCTTCCCATTTCATAAAGAGTCCTCCTCTCATTGTCAGACACAGAAAAGCCCTTAGAGCGACTTCCGCCACCCCAAAGGCCTTTATTTAAAATCTTATAAAACAAATCCCTCATCATCAGAACCTCTTCAGTTTAGCCGATATAAACTGCGGCACCTTCCATGCCATTTTCTCCAGTTTTGTTATAGTAGGGTTCAGCCCATGCGAGCGATACATCCTTATATCCTCCTCCCACATCTGCCTGCGCCGTTTGCTGTCCGTAGATAATCCCCCCATGCGCATCCTCACTATATACTCCTTCATATACTCCACCTTCAGGTCCGCCTCATACAGATAGCGGAACAGAAAATCCGAGTCCGCCGCAATCTTGTAACTCTCGTCATACAGCCCGTTCTGCTCTATTGCCGACCGCTTGATGTAGCAGGTAGGGTGGAGAGGCAGCCATCCGTTGCGCACCTTCCATTTAGAGTAGCTTCCCCCAATCCAGTTCCTTACCACCCGGTCAGTGTTATTGAAATCCACGAACAGCCCGTCGCCATACAGAAAGTCCGCTCCAGTCTGTTCAAACCTTTTTACAATTTTCGATATGATGTCAGTAGAGTAGAGGAAGTCATCACTGTGCAGCAGCCCCACTATATCCCCCGTGGCAGCCCTTATACCCTTGTTTATGCCCTCATACATACCGCGGTCCGGTTCCGATATAATAGTCGCTATACGGTCCTTATATCTGTTTATCACCTCCAGCGACCTGTCCTTGCTCGCCCCGTCCACCACTATATACTCTATGTCCGGATAATCCTGTGCCAAGACGCTCTCTATCGCCTGTCCTATAGTCGCTTCACGATTGAAGCACGATGTTATAATTGAAACTTTCATTATAGCATTAATTTACCCTATATGTAAAACCATAGAATCGTTTGGTGTCTGAGTGACAGACAGAAACAGACGTATTTCCTTATTGTAAATATCCTTATTTAAAGGAGGCATATTTTCTATAGGAAAGTCCGCTAATTTCACACACGCCGTACCTTCATTAATTAATTTAAAGAAAGTCCTTGCTGTTTTAGCGTCAGTTTTCAGTCTGTCATTCAGTATTTTGTAGACATTATCCTCTTGAACTTTATCTCTCATGCACTTACAAGCAGTAATCATTTCTATTTCATGCGAGTTTACATCATACCCTTCACACAGTGACAACATAGCATGAAGTTTAAGAAAAGAAAAAAACATCTGCTTGTATGCCTTTTCAATATTGGATAAATCAAAACCGGATTTCAGGTCAGTAAGGATAATCTTATAAGTTTCAGGATAATTCTTTTCCACCAACACGATACCGTCACATTCTTTATCTCTCAAAAAAGAACTTCTGTGAATAGTAAAAGGTTTCATGTCTTTCACTGCATTTTCGTCATAGCAAACCATTCTTGCACCTTTGTCCACAATAATCACTCTGTTCATTGTTGCACCTGCTTGTTTTTCATATACATTGCAACAATTGTCAGTAACAGAGTTTGCTATTTTGTCAAAAACCTGTAAAAAAGAATCAGTTATCATCATTTATAATATCCTCGAGGAAGTTATTGATTTGCATACTTTTTCTTATCGTATCCGTAAACGAAGCAAAAGGAATACCATCCACCATTGACAGCCGGTCGATAACAGAATTTCCATCATCATTACGTTTCAGCAGATAAGCGGAAATATTCTCCCTGTTCAATGCCAGTCCCTCATAGATTCCCGTTTTTTTACAGATATCCTCAAATCTATCTTTTTCAACCCTATTCTTCACCCTCCCTAACATCATCAGCTCGTTTATGCGTCCTATAAAATAATCACTATGTGTAGTAATTTGCAGATGAGCCCCTGCATTAAAGAAAGCAGCAATAATATCCGCCGCCATTCTTTGTTTTTGCGGATGCAGGTGCGCCTCCGGTTCTTCTATCAGTATAGCATCATTCGCTACGTTCGTTTTTTCAGCAATAAGTTCTAAAGGAACAATTTCCTTTACCGAAGCCGCCGCTGCAGAAATAGGCAGTGGTCCACCATCGTTCATGTAATAGATATATTTATTGTCATTAACAGTCACATTACCTTCCAATATATCATTTATCAACGACAGCAGATAATCATCCGATTCTTCCTGAATATTGTTGGCAGAATTCAGTTCATCCAGCGCATTCTTATATTCCTTATACAGTCCTGTCACAGGAATGATATTTTCAGTCAGTAAAGGTCCTCTTGAGGGAGGCAATACAAAGGTATTTTTCAGAGCCTTGAAATTGCCGAACAAGATATTTATCAATTCATGTCTCAGCAGAAAAGCGTATGGCAACTCCTCAAAAGAAGTATTATCCTTGATTTTATAAGTCAGATGTTCAGTTTTCAGCACGATATATGTATCTTCATTATCCACCAGCCCCATCATCTGCTCCTCAAATTTTATTTCTATCATCTCCGGAAATGCTTCAGGAAGTTTCACTTCTATATCTCCATCCACATTATGGTTCAGCATATAACCGATATAAGCCAAAGCATCTTCAGCCAGCCATACTTCCAAGTCCTTCTTATAAATCGTAGTTGCTATCCCTTGGTTTCTCAGAACAGTCCTGTCATATATGATATTATTCGTCTTGAAGAAATTCTCAAATCTCTTTGTATTTATAAGAACCTCAAAAAAATAGTGACATAACAGTGCAAGATAACTCTTTCCCAATCCCGATTCGCCAGAAAAAATTACCATTTGAGAGAAAGAAACCTCAGAATTCCTAATTCTGCCTAATCTGTTTATTTTTATTCTTATTCTTTCCATTTGCGTGTAATTTTACCTCTTATACCGTATGCAAAGATAAACAAATATTTTTAATCTCATTAATTCCACATATGGGAAGTTATCACTTACTATATTATAGTCGCTTCACGATTGAAGCACGATGTTATAATTGAAACTTTCATTCTTTATCTTTTTAATATTTTCTCAATCTTCCAGTACGGATACCACATCAAGTCATACGGAAATTTCCATATCATAAAGAACTTCCTTTTTATCCTGTATTTATCCATAAAAGATTTCGAGTCATCATATCTGCTGTCATGAAATCCGAAGTTCCCTGTAGCCATAATCTCATTGAACAGAAAAACCCCAAGCCTTGCATCAGGCTCCATCAGCAGATACCTGTCCTCCAGTCCTAATTTCTCCTTCAGCACATACATCACTGCCCTGCAGAATCCCGTGAGGTGAAGACTCCCCAATGTACTGACACATTTCTCCTTCTCTTCATCAGTGAATCCCTTTCTCAGCAACATCATATAGTCCGTCATCTGCTTCATCCCTATACCACTTTTCAGGAAATGCCTGTATTTATGTAGCAGCAGATACACCAAGTTCATCTCGTCCGACGGCACACATATCTGCGTATTCGTATCAGGCAGTAGCACCATCTTTCCGGAGCCTTTCCATTCATTATAAAGCTTTCTCAGCTTCCTGTTCAGCAAAGGATTATATATAAACGACAGCGACCTGTGCAGTTCCACTTTGATACCATTCTCCGGAAACTCCTTTCCGTGCTCCTCCATACCGTCGTCCATACACGGCTTTCTGAGCCACAAGTCTATATCCCCCGGCATTCTCCTCATTCCGTTCTCATACATCAGGCAGTTACCCTGTCCCTTCATCACCATAGGAGCATAACCACTCTCCGCATACTGTTCGTATGCCTTTGCCGTAGCTATATTAAGCCTCCTGTTCATTTCCTCTATATCCAGACACTGTTTCAGCAGAGGCAGAAGAATCATTTTCTGAGGCCTTTTCTCAGCAGGCAGTTTCTCAATGCCGGAAACCAGGAATCCTGTTAAAGACTGGTTCTTGCTTAATCTTATAAACTCTCTCCACTGTTCATCCGTCAGATTGGGAAAGTCTGAATATTCTTCAGTACCCAATCCTAACCTAATTATATAGAAAAAAGTATCGACTGAATTTTTATTGGAAATCATTAGAAATAATCACAATTTGTAATTCTCTATCAGAAATTGTTTTATTTTCTCCGGATTATGATTAAAACGTTTCTTAATTTCATACACCTTTGCATCTGCAAGTGTTCTGTACCACCATCCCTGAAGGAAATGCCAAAGAAAACCCTCTTTTCCGTCTAAGAATCCAAGTTTGAAGAAATACCTTAAAACAAAGAAAGCAAAAGCTCGCCAAAACAATGGCATTTTGATATATTTCAGTTTTTTCTTTCTTACAGCAGCAGAATGTTCACCAGAATTTACAACGGTATTTTCATATAAACCATATTCGGTCATTAGCAGGTCAATAGCCTCTTTTGATGCATATCTGTTATGTTTTTCAGTCCACCAAGTCAAACTATTAAGATTATCATCAAAAAAAGCATTTTTTAGATTTCCTATTTCTCCGTCCGTTACATAAATATGCTCATCCATTTTTTTATCTTCCCACTGTGCATGTCCTTTTCTGAATAGTCTTAATAGAATAAGCGGTATTATACCATGTTTTATATATCTGCCCAAGAACTTTCTTAAGCAAGGAGCAGTATAAGCATTTACATTTGAAGGTGTATTAGGTAAAGTATTATTTATCTCCTCAATAAGTTCATCTGTAAGATATTCATCGGCATCCTGTCTCCATATCCATTCGGTTTTAAAAGGAATATTTTTAAGCCCCCAGTTTAGTTGGTCGGCATGATATTTAAATTCATGTTGATAGACATTTGCCCCTAATTCTCTTGCAATTTCAACAGTTCTATCTGTACTATATGAATCTAACACATAAACTTCTTTTGCATATTTCTGAGCATTCTTTATAGCTCTTTCAATATGAATTTCTTCATTATAAGTTATTATAAAAGCTGAAATATCTTGCATATATTTTAATCTTTTATTATTCTATCCTTAATGTATTTTGCCGGATTTCCACCTACAACAGTCCATGGAGCTACATCTTTAAAAACAACAGCTCTTGCACCGACTACAGCACCTTCACCAATGGTAACACCTGGCCCAACAAAAGCTTCTGCTGCTATCCAGGCTCTTGATTCTATAATAATTGGCTTTTCTGTTTGCTCATGTTTTGATGAAGAAATATTATGCGATGCTGTACACAAGTATGCTCTTTGAGAAACAGTCGCATATTTTTTTATTATAACTGGAGCTGCATTATAACAATCGACACCGGAAGCTAAACATGAATTCTCCTCCATTATTAGATTCCAAGGCATAAATATATTAGCCGATGAGTACACATATGCATTTTTTGCTATTTTTGCTCCAAAACATCTAAGTATAAAAACTTTCCATGTATTAGCAAGACTTTTTGGAAAAGGTCTTGCCAATACAGTCCAACAAATACTCCACAACATTCTTTTTATTCTATTTGTGGTTGTATATGGCGATTTGAACTCGATATTATTGCTCATTATGAATAATTTTCTTATACAAGTTATACATATCTATTGCTATCTTCTTTGTAGAATATTTATTTTCTACAAGTTTTCTGCCATTATTTCCCATCTCTTTCAGTTCATCACCAGATAAAGTTAAGAAACTCAATAATGCTTCTTTAGTAGCTTCTGCTCCAATTTCAGTCCACCATCCGCAATGTTCTGTGTTCAGTTCCTCCCATGGAGTACCTTTTGTTGTAATTACCGGAGTTCCGCAAGCAAGAGCTTCGCCTACCACTATACCAAAATTTTCAGAATAGGTAGGAAGAACAAATACATCAGCTTCTCTAAATAGTTTCCACTTTATTTCTCCATATACACCACCGCAAAAATTAACCATATCGCAGAGACCTAATTCTTTAGCTTTATTCTTAAGAGATAGAATATATTCAGATTCTCCTTCACCAGCAATATATATAGTATAGCCTTCTATTTTGTCTTTAATCATAGCAACGGCTTCAAGCAGAAACTCTATACCTTTTTTCACATGCACTCTGGATAGGAATAGGATATTCTTTTTCCTTTCCCAATTATCCTTCATTACTATACTGTCCACATCTATACCATTGGCTACAACTTCAATTTTATTGTTATATCCTAACTTCAGAAGATTTTCCTTTTCGCTTTCTGCTGTTGCATGAATACAGTCTGCGTTCACTACGGCAGCTTTCTGATAGAGTAGGAGAGCCGGTACTTTCTTAGTCCAATAGTGACGTGATATTATCCAAGGTTCAAGCATACCGTGTGGGGAAAGAATAACTTTATACCCTAATTTCTGAGCCCACTTCTGAGTAAAAGCACTCTGCGGCATCCAGCAGCAGTTCACGTGAACAATGTCAGGCTTAATTTTATTTAGCAAGTTACACCATTCCTTTTTCATTTTTCGGAATTCTGTTAACTTAGATGGAATAGTAATAATTTTAGCATTTTCTATAAGCAATGGATTTTCTGATGCTGAAGTTACTATATATAAATCGCTTAACTTCCCTAATTCTTTTGCCAATAACTGCATATAGGCACCTACACCACCAGATGAACGGTCTATGCTTGGTATGTAATGTAGAATCTTTAATAACATATATATCTTTTAAATTTAAACAGAAAAGTAAATTAAATAGTATGAGCTATATTAAGATATAATAAATTAATTGTTAAAATGATAAATGCCGTATAATATTTTGTATAGAAGGAAAACTTATTTTTTCCCAATGACCCATGGAAAATATCTATTTAATAATCTACATAAGAATATTAATATAATCCATACAACAATAATTCTAATAATACTATCTGTCATGAGTGAAAATTGAAACTTCTTTGTTATAATAGTCAAACCATTATATATAATTTGATGAAATGCAACTATAGTCAAAGTATTCATACCTATATATGTAATTCCGTCCTTTATTTTATTAAAAGGAATTTTAGATAATAATAGACTTATTGACATTAATGTAATAATACCTAAAAAAGCTAATAATACATCTATTACAATATTTCTCTTTACTCCAATAATTACACAAACAGAAAAAATAATTGATATAAGTAATAATAGAAACAGATTAGCTATACTTATATTATTAGTATATTTCTTAATTATACTTTTTAATATATTCCCTAAACTATAATAAAAGAAAGGCATTCCTGGTATAATGTATTTTATGTACTCTAAATTATATTTGTTACTTATTAAAAAGCCAACGTATATCAAACTTATTATTGCAAGTAATTTTAAACAATTAAACTTGCAGAACTTGTTTATAAAAAAATAATATATTTCGGAAATAAATAAGACACGTAAAAAATACATGGCCAATACACCAGTAAGAAGTGTATGATTTGAAGGCTGTATATTATCTAAGTTTAATACTTTGCATAAACAAAACAGAATAAAGTTTAAGATTAAAAACGGAAAAACTAATGTTTTAATCCTTCTTTTTATATACTTGTTGAAAGTGTCATATTTTACTTCATTAAAAACAAGTCCTGACAACATGTAAAATAAAGGCATGTGGAAAGAATAAATCCAATCATAGGTAAAAGTAGAAATCTTTGATATCCCTGTATGACCAATTACAACTAAGAAAATACATAATCCTTTACAAATATCAATCCATTCAATTCTATTAGATATGCTCATATTATTTGTTACTCCAATCTTTAATAAATTCTTGTATTGAGTTATTTATGACCTTTTGAGGATTATATATATCATCTGCAATACTTTTTGATATTATCTTTGCATTATCTCTCCATTCTTTAGGTTTATCGATAATTGTCTCAATTTTACTAATAGCTTCTTTCTCATTATCATAATCAAATACAAAACCATTTAATCCTTCTTTTACAACTTCTGGATAATTTCCTACATGTGTTGAAATCAACAGTGGTAACCCACACCATAAAGCTTCTATACATGTTAAAGGATTTGGATCTGAAAGAGAAGGCATAAGAAAAATATCTGCGACTTTATATAAATCTATCATCTCGTCTTGTTCTTTATATCCTAAAAAACGAATATCAAGCAGTGAGTGTTTGGCCATCTCCTTTAATTCAAGTTCCATATCTCCATCACCAGGGATTAATATTGTACACTTATCATTATTACTTGTTTTTTTGAATAAGTCTATAAAAGTATGGATTCCTTTTACGAATGTAAGTCTTGCAGGACAAATAAATACGATTTTATCACTACCTATTTGCAGATTTTCTCTTCTTTGTTGCCTTTCTGTTTCAGATATAACGGAAACTTTTTCGTAAATATCATTATCAATCAAATTTGGCATAAAATAAAATTTAGCATTCTCTGAAGCATAATCCTTGACTAAATCTAATGACATTTTTCCACCATACCAAAAACCATCCATACGTTTCAATATCATTTTTCTAATTACTTCCCTAATTCTTAGAGATATACTGTTATAATTCCTTACAGAGTTCTTATGAGATTCATTCCAATATATTATAGGACAATGTAGAGTAGATTTATTGAATACAGCTATCCAATTTGATAAAAACATATAGCTTCCTGCCATTAATAGCAAATCCGGAGATAACTGTTTTAAATATTTTAAGACATTAGGATTATAATGAGTCATTACTCCAAATATTTTAAAAGTTTTACCCTCCATTAAAGTTGTAAACTCTGAAGCATATTCATTGTAATACCAATTCCTTTCTGGTTCAGTTTCGGCCATACATAAAACATGAAAATTTATTCCATATTTTTTACAAGCATCGTAATATTGAGAATAGAAATGAGAACGATATGGAGTTAGAATGTTTGTTATTAGAACTATAGTTTTCATAATTAAACAGTTTAATTAAACTTTTTTTCCTTGTAAAAATGTGGTGCATAATATAAATATCCAAGAAGACTCCAGAATAATATACACAAATAATATCCAGATGTTAAGATATATCCTTCAAAACAAGAATGTAAACATAGAAAAACGAAAACGGAAGAGAACAAAAGTAATTTTTTTTCTTTTTTTATAATAGCAATGGATTTTCTTAATCTAAATACAATATTCAATAAAATCCCGAAACCTATTATCCCAGTCTGAAACAAGACTGACAACCATCCTGAACCACTTTCCAGTCGTCCTGTTATTTTCCTATTATGAAAATAGGCTGTAGCAAAACCTGCACCTACTAATGGTGATTCTTTCAAATGCTTGAATCCCTCTGAAAAGTGTTCATTTCTTGATTTAAATATATCCCCTTCAGCATACTCAATTTTTGCTTGAATCCTTGTGGATGACTCAATATAATATGGGTAAGCAAAAGATAATATTGTTATACTAATGATAATATATAGCAACAATATTTTTATGTTTTTAGATTGCATAAATAATAAGTATATCATCGAAACCGAAGAAGCTATCAATGCTGTCCTTGATGCAGAAACGACAGATAGAAAGATTGAAGATAATAATATAACTATAAACAAGCTTTTTAATATAATATTCTTCTGATTTAGTATCAGCCACATTAAAGTTGTATTTGCTATACCTATAGCAGCAGCCAACCACATGGAATGTGGAAAGAAAGCAGAGAAGTCCCAACTTACATCACCTTCTTCTCTGGACATTATGTTAATTCCGGCATAATAGCAGTATAGCGAAGCAATAGACAATATCGGGAATAACATCAATGAACTGTAAATGAATTTTTCTCTAAATCTCATTATTTTAGAGGAAATAGTAACAGGAGTTGTAAATAGTATTATAATTGCAAATAAGAATAATCTATAATCGAAAACAAAATTAATAATAGATGATAATAGACATGCACCATAAAACATTAGAAAAATGTTTCCATTATTAGATGATTTATTATTTTTTATTGAATATAATGCCAATAAAGATATTCCAATCATATAGAATACCATACGATTGGGAATAAACACTATTGCATTACTTATTAAACAAAATGCAATGAAATAATATATGAATTCGTTTTTGATTGTTTTTAATACAGATATCATATTATTACAATAAATCAAAATAGTTAGAACCATTTATAAGAATCTTTTGCATATCTTTTATGTTTTTACAAAGTTCTTTATATTCTTCGGAAGAAACTTGATTAATAATCTCAACAATATCTGAAAGAGAGTTTATAACTATTCCAATTTTTTTTTCATTTACTAAAGAAGCCATAGCTGAACCTTTCCAAACAATTAATGGTAAACCTGCTAATATATATAAAGAAAATTTATGTGGCGCAATAATTCTTAGGTATTTTCCAAAATTCCCATTACAGGTCTTTGTACTATCGCCATCCCAAACTAATCCCCAACTTCCTTCTAAATTATGGACATTATTTGGTGAAAAAACACCTTTATATTCAACGTTTTCATTATTAATTGATTTGTCCTTTAATGCACCGTATAAATATATATTTAATTCTTTATTTTCCTGTATAAACTTTTTTATGAATAAACTTTTATCTATATTACCTGCAAAACAAATATTTTTACTCAATTCCCTATCTGTTGCATCAGGTTCTGCAATATATGGAAAACAACCTAATATTTTATATTCTATATTATAGTTCTTTAATTTGTTTTTCAAGTATTCTTTCATATTTGATGAATGTACAATAATTTCATCAAATGAAGATAATGCTTTATTCTCCATAGTAGAGAGTTCTCCGTTAACTCTAATTGAATTTATATCATGAATTATTGTTTGCAGATGATATTTTCTAAATAAAGGTAAGAAAATACTTAATATTTGAGGATTAATACAAGGATATTGAATCAATAAATAAGTCTGTTTAGGATAAAGAAATATAATTCTTAAGAATTTAATTACAATGAAAAACTGAGTGAGAATCTTAAATTTGTAATTATAAACAGATATATTATGTTCTACATATCCATTTCTTAAAGATATTTCAAGAATGTCATGTGGAGCCTTATATGATGCTCCACCTGACATAGTTTGACCTTTAATCTTATCTATAATATTAATATTTAGAATTATCTTTTTCATTGTATTTGGAATTTCAATACTTTTTCAATAATCGGAGCCATATCATAATACTTGTATTCAGCAAGTCTGCCACCGAATATTACATTCTCTTCTCTGTCTGCCAGTACCTTATACTTAGCATACAGAGTATTGTTTTTCTCGTCATTTACAGGGTAATACGGTTCCATACCATCCTTCCATTCTGTAGAGTATTCTTTTGAAATAACTGTTTTAGGACAGTTGTCTACTTCGGCACCAAACATTTCGAAGTGCTTGTGCTCGATAATTCTGGTGTATGGAACATCCTTTTCTGTGTAATTCACTACCGCATTGCCCTGATAGTTACTGCAGTCATGAATTTCTTCCTCAAACCTTACTGTTCTGTATTCCAATTTACCGAAACGGTAATCATAGAATTCATCTATTTTTCCCGTAAAGACAATTCTCTCGGCGATATTTTCCCAATAGCTTCTGTCTTCAAAGAAATCAACTCCGGTTTTCACCTCAATACCTTCCAACAATCCATCAATCAGTTTGTTATATCCGCCGACAGGTATTCCCTGATACTTGTCATTGAAATAATTGTTGTCATATACAAACCTTACAGGCAAACGTTTGATAATGAAAGCAGGTAGTTCAGTACACTTTCTACCCCACTGTTTTTCTGTATATCCTTTGATCAGAGCTTCATATATATCTGTTCCTATAAGTGATATTGCCTGTTCCTCCAAATTTCGCGGTTCAGTTATACCAGACTTTTTCATTGATTCTACGGCTGCAGCTTTCTGCTCTTCAATCTTTTCTTTTGCCTGTTGTGGAGTTATTACTCCCCACATCTGGTAGAAAGTATTCATATTGAACGGCAGGTTGTACAATTTACCCTTGTAATTGGCTACAGGCGAGTTGGTATATCTGTTGAACTCTACTATTGAGTTTACGAAATTCCAGACTTCCTTATTTGAAGTATGGAATATATGTGCACCGTACTTGTGCACGTTTATTCCTTCTATGTTTTCACAATAGACATTGCCGCCTAAGTGTTGGCGTTTGTCAATAACCAGACATTTCTTTCCGGCTTGTTTTGCTCTGTAAGCGAAAGTAGCTCCAAAAAGTCCTGAACCTACTATTAAATAATCGTATTTTTTCATATGTCATTTCTCTATAAAAGAATATTTCTGTTTTCTTGTTAATTCATGTAATGCCAATCTAACCTTTAAAGGAAGTTTCTTAACTATTGATATATAGAATGGTACTTTCTTTTTAGGAACAGATCTGTATGGAGATTGAAGTTTTTCTAACTCAACAGATTTAGATTCTACATACTTAATTATATTTTGAACAGTATCATCTATTTCTTTCATTTTTGGAATTTTACTCCACATTTCATGCAATATATAACCATATCTATTAAGTATGTCCATTTTATCTAAGCCTTCTCTTTGTGTACCAAAAGCAAAATGAGAGATTAAGGCATCACCATTAAAGCAATTACATTTACCCAATTGTGTCGGTTTTATACAACTCAAGAATTCTTCATCATCACCTGGTACTATTCCTTTAAATTCTGCCATATCTTTACCAAACCATAAAACACAATTTATCGAAAATCGTGCCATTCCCATTGGATGTTTTCCAACATATAATTTTTCATATTGATTGGTTTTCAAATAGTTTTCCATAAACCAATTGTGTAAATCAGCTGCAAACCATCCATCATGACAAATAGTACGTTCTGTGCACATACTCATGTAATACTTATCAAGCTTTATCTTATCATGTACTTGAAGTAGATATGTTGATAATGCATTATTTATAACTAATGGGGATACTAAAAAATATTCAGGGTTATCTACACGGAATTTCACCATCTTTTCAAAAAGCTCCGGTTCAAACCATACAACATCATCATCCAATTTCATGTATATTGTATCTTCATCGCAACAATCCCGATAGAAGGCATTTATACTTGCAATGCCATTAACTATTCCGTCTGGTTGCCAAACAAGATTGACCTTTGGATATTTTTCAGCTAATTGTTTGAAGAACTCTATATCTACCATGTTATGAGTATTTACCCATATATCATACCTGTCAACTATATCTGCTTCAATAATAGGAGGAACCAGATATTGCATATATCTACGTCTTCCTGCTGCTGTATTAACTACTATCTTGTAATTTTTATACATATTATCTTAGTTTTAAAATTAAACTTCTTAAATAAGACATCATTATAATTCCAAATGTGTTTGGTATTGACATAAGTGGTCTTCTTCTACCTAAAAAGCTTCTGAACTCTTGCAAAAGCCCATTCTTTTTTATCTCAGCAGTTAGAATCCTGGTATATTTTAATCTCTGAAGAAATCCTTTACTACTGTCTATTGCGTGCAATAAATTGTTGTAATATTCAAGTATAGTATAATTTCTTAACTCATTATTTTGAGGAAGTGAGAAACTTAAAGATTTAATTTCTTTTGCTACATTGACTATTATTTCAGGTTTTGTATATTTACCACCCAAATGTTCTCCTTCATGGTGAACATAATTATATGCTGCTTTATCTATTGTACATAAAGACTTTACTTTATTTAAACATGTTAAAGCAAACAAATAATCCTCGAAATAGTGTACTTCTGTATTAAAATAAATATCATTACAAATGCTTCTCCTAAAAACTTTATTAATTACAGAAAACATCAAGTAATCTTTCTTCATTTCAAGATATTTTTCAGATAGTGTAGATAAACTATTACAATAATCCTGTTTAAGGATATGTGATTTAGACATTTCATTTTGTGGATAATCTTTATATCCAAAAACATATGCATCTGCATTATATTCTTTATGCAAATTGAATATTTCTATATAAATACCTTTATCTAAAAAATCATCAGAGTCTATAAAGGTAAAGTATTCACCTGATGCATGCTTCAATCCAAGATTTCTTGCATTACCAACTCCACCATTAGGAATATGGTAAACTTTTATCCATGAATATCTTGATGCGTATTCATCACAAATCAATCCTGATGAATCTTTACTTCCATCGTCAACTAACAGTAATTCAATTTCATTATCTAATTGTTGTGATATAACACTTTCTATACACCTTGATATATATTTTTCAACGTTATATACGGGAATTATTACTGATAAAAACATAATATAAATTTATTATTTTAAATAGAATAAATAACGCAACACTTTGATTTTTTCACTGATTTTACAGAACAAAATTGTGACACAAATATGGAATATAACAGTGAATGAATTCACTATGTAATGATTTGTTGTATGAAATAATATTTCGAATACTCTATCAATAGGCAGAATACGAAACATCACTGTATGAATACAAAATACAACTAATGACAAGCATCCATACCAAGAAAGGAATCTATCACCATTAACTCTTATTCTATTACATAAACAGTAAAGTAGATAGGTTACAGTAACTGAAGCTAGCACATTGTACACAATATGTTGTCTGAATGTACTCATATCACTTTCTCCCATACATAACGTGATGCATATTATAGCTAAAACAATTGTAACAGAGTTAATAAGTAATCTGTTAACAGGAAAAACATGGCTTTTCTTAATTAACATATTAGCTAGATGTCCTAATGAAAAATAGAACATGGAATATATGCCGTTTATAAAGCATTGAAAATTAGCAGATTGCATAAATTCAGGAAATGAATTTATAATCGCAAACATGACAAATGAAGTAATGACCAAATATAGTTCAATTAATCCAGGGATCTGCTTTATCACTTTGTAAAGTAAGTTATAAAACATTCTACACCAAAACATAGCAAGCAGAAACCACAAAGGACCTATACCACTTCTTTAAGTCCGGCATAAAAAAATGAATTAATCCAATACCAAGCCTTTTCTGGAGCATTTTGCCATGTAGATACTAATATTCCATAAATAGTGGTTATAACTACAACAAACAAATAAGGTACTAGCAATGATCTAAAGTCTCTGTATAATAATTCTGTAATTTTTTTCTCCTTGTAAAAATAACCAGAAAGAATGAAAAATAATGGCATGTGAAAAGTATATATAGCAGGAACTAACCAACCAAACCCATGTGCTAAATGGCCAATTATAACAAGTATAATACCTATACCTTTCATCATGTCGAATGTAATATTTCTTTTATTTTCTTGCATGATGCGTTAGTCGTTTGAATTTATTAATAACTCTTCTTATTAAAGAAACATGTAATATTTTCTTTAATATAACCTCAACAGGAATATCTTTTTTGTATAAAGAAAAGAACATCTCTCTTTTATTTGGCTCATTTACAGATTTCATGTATGACGGATTATACTTAATAGCTTCTTCAAAATCTACTTTTATTAATTCGATATTGCTTTTGTCTATAAAAGAATGACCTTTTTCTGAATGAACTAAAACCAAACTTACTCCTAGATTATCATAGAATTCAGAATGGCAATTTTTAATGCCCCAAAAATCTGCTAATGTAATGTCACTTTTGGACTTACCATTCTTAGCAGGACAATTATAACAGGATGGCCGTAGAATTATATTTGAAAGAAATCCATTCATATAAATATTTTTATAAAAAATACTAGTTTTTATAGGTAATGAGTTATTTTTAGTTTTGTCATATATTGAAAAACTAAATTTTTCCCATCCTGTATTTTTATCTCTGAATTTAATGAATGTTTGTTTAGGAGTAAAACCTATTTTTCTCAATTCAAAATTTATATATTTTCTCCATACTCCAGGACTTGGTACCCCATGACAAATTATATCGACTGTAAGTAAATTATCATATTTTTTATTTAGAAATAAATTTAATCCCATTATCTGACATGATGTCCCCGAGAATAATACAAGCCTATTTTTTTCAAGAAAATTACGACATTTTATATATGTAGTATTTATATCACTCTGTACATATTTACTACCCATAATAAGGTGTAAATTATCTATTGACTCTACACAAAAATGTTCAACTACAAGATTACTATTAAATGCTGCTCCAAATACAACTCCACCTTTGTTTAAAATGGATTCTGCCAAAGATACAAATACTCCTCCAGAAGAACTGTTGTACTTCTTATTGTAATCTATATTTTGGGCTGCATATACTATTCTTGGATTTCTTATATCATTCAAGTTGAGATATGGACAAACTTTTTCACATAATCCACATTTTATACACAGTGAGGTATCAATCTGAGGATACTTAAAACCTTCATCATCCTCAATCATTGCAATACAATTTTTAGGACATTTCTGAACACATGCAGAACACCCACAACAATTATGTTTATCTATTATACTTATCATATAATTTTTCAAAAATATTACTCCATGAAATTTTCCAAAGGGATAACCTCATTCTGTCAATAATAACTGATGCTGCAAATATAACAAGTAAAAAAATAAATATGTATATTAAACATTCAATACCATTATATGACTCAAATATATAAATAACTAGCGGTTTGAAGTATTGATTACATAAGTTAGGATTTGTATGCAATAAAAAAACTGCAAATGAAGATAAAGCAATTTCATTAATAAATACATTTGTAAAATTCAATTTACTAAAGAACAAAAAGAGATAAATTGTAGAAATAATAACTAGAGGACTTAGATAATGCATAATGTATCCTCCAATAGAAGGTATAAAGTAAGCAATAATAGCTTGTAATAAAATTATTGATATGAATATTATTATATCATTTTTCTTGGATAGTGTTGTTAATTTATTGGGGTATAAATGTATGTATCGTGATAATAAATATATTCCCATAAAAGATAACGTAGAATAACCATCATTAAAAAAAACTGCCGAATGTGTCAACCATCCGTATATAGTTTGAAAAATATAGAAATATATTATAATATGACGTAATTGTTTCTCAGATGTTTTTTCTACGTATAAATTCATTAATGGTGCTATTATCATCAAACATAGGTAAGCTTTTATTGCTGAAAACGGTTGATATCCGTTCACCCAAAACGGTGATATCCGTTCACTTTTCATACTCTTACCTATGGCGATGC